>CAZECM010000030.1:0-30635 GCA_964510785.1 uncultured Cellulomonadaceae bacterium
TCATCCCCGCCGTCTACCTCAAGCGCGTCACGCGCACCGGCTTCGAGGACGCGCTCTTCGCGGCGTGGCGCGGCGACCCCGAGTTCGTGCTCAACAAGGACGCCTACGCGGCCGGCTCGGTCCTCGTGGCCGGCCCCGACTTCGGCACCGGCTCCTCGCGCGAGCATGCCGTGTGGGCACTCAAGGACTACGGCTTCCGCGTCGTCATCTCGACCCGTTTCGCGGACATCTTCCGCGGCAACTCGGGCAAGCAGGGGCTGCTCGCCGCCGTCGTGAGCCCCGAGGACATCGAGCTCATCTGGAAGGTCCTCGAGAACCACCCCGGCACAGAGGTGACCGTCGACCTCGGCGCGCGCACCGTGACGTGCGCGGACATCGTCGCGCCGTTCCAGGTGGACGACTACACGCGCTGGCGCCTCATGGAGGGCCTCGACGACATCGGGCTGACCCTCCAGCACGAGCCCGACATCACCGCCTTCGAGGCGCGTCGCGAGCCGTGGCGCCCCAAGACGTTGCCCGCGAAGCACCTGCCGCCCGTCGAGATCAAGGCCGCCCGGCCCGTGGTCCCGCTCGGCTCGCCCGAGGTCCCTGTCAAGGGCTAGTCAGCCCAGTCGCGGGGGGACCGGAGCGCACGCGCTCGAGCTGGAACTCCGGCGTCGCCTTCTCGGGGCGCCAGTACGCCTCGACGAACCACGTGGCACCGGCCTCCGAGTACGCCCGGACCAGCTCGCCCGCTTCGTCGCGGTCTGCCGGCAGCTCGCCCTCGACGACGACGTCGAACTCCTCGGGCAGCTCGGCACCCTCACCGCGCAGCCGCTCACGCTCGGCGCGCAACCACGCCACGGCCTCGGCGACCTCGTCGGGACGCAGCGTGCCCTCGCCGTCGGACCCTGCCCCGCGCTGCAGCATGACGCCGTCCCAGCGCGCCGCGCGGCGCATCGAACGCGGCGCGGGCCATATCCCGACGGGCCACACGGGGATGCGGGGGCGCTGTACGGGCCGGGGGACGAACTGCACGTCGGAGATGCCGAAGTACTCGCCGTCGTGCGCGAACACCTCGCCGGTCCAGGCCTCGGTGAGGAAGTCGAGGCTCTCGTCCATCGCCCGGGCGCGGTCGCGCACGGTCGCGAGGCCGCCGCGCACACCCGTGACCGCGGCGTCGTCGGACACGCCGATCCCTACGGGGAGCACGAGCCGGCCCTGCGAGAGGTGCTCGACGGTGAGCGCCTCCCGAGCGAGCTTCCACGGTTCGCGGCGCGGCACGGCGAACACGATCGCGCCGAGCCGCACGCGCGACGTGTGCGACGCCACGGCGCCGAGGAGCGTGAACGGGTCCCACGTGTCGACCTGGGACAGCGGCGGACCGCTCCACTCCGAGGTGCTGGTCAGCGAGATGCCGTCCCACGAGAAGAAGCCGTCCCAGCCGTGCTCCTCCGTCGCGCGACCGATCTCGACCATCTGCGCCGCGCTGCCGTAGCTGCCCACGAATCCGAGTTGCATGTCCTCCACCCTAGGACGGCCCACCGACGCCGGCCGTGAGTCGCGTGAGCGCACCCGGCCCCACGTGCGCGACGATGGGACCATGAGCGACCTCCTCTACGTCGACGGCGGCAACCCCCTGCACGGCGAGATCACCGTGCGCGGTGCCAAGAACTTCGTGTCCAAGGCGATGGTGGCGTCCCTCCTCGGAGAGACGCCGAGCGAGCTGCGCAACGTGCCGCAGATCCGCGACGTCGCCGTCGTCACGGGGCTGCTCGAGCTGCACGGTGTGGCCGTGGGGGCGGACGCCGACGGCGGGACGCTGCACCTCGACTCGTCCGCCGTCGAGCAGGCGCACGTCGCGGACATCGACGCGCACGCGGGATCGAGCCGCATCCCGATCCTGTTCTGCGGGCCGCTGCTGCACCGGCTCGGCGAAGCGTTCATCCCCGACCTCGGCGGCTGTCGCATCGGCGACCGGCCCATCAACTACCACCTCGACATCCTGCGCCAGTTCGGTGCGGTCGTGGACAAGCGCGCGGACGGCCTTGCCCTGCGCGCCCCGCGCGGCCTGCACGGCACGAAGATCGCGCTGCCGTACCCGTCCGTCGGCGCGACGGAGCAGCTCCTGCTCACCGCGGTGCGCGCCGAGGGTGTCACCGAGCTGGCCGGTGCCGCGATCGAGCCAGAGATCATGGACCTCATCAACGTGCTGCAGAAGATGGGCGCGATCATCTCCGTCGACACGGACCGGGTCATCCGCATCGAAGGTGTCGACCGGCTCACCGGCTTCACGCACACGGCCCTGCCCGATCGCATCGAGGCCGCGTCCTGGGCCTCAGCGGCACTCGCGACGCGAGGCGACGTGTACGTGCGCGGCGCGGTCCAACCGGAGATGACGGCGTTCCTCAACACGTTCCGCAAGGTGGGCGGCGGCTTCGAGATCGACGACGACGGCATCCGGTTCTTCCACCCCGGCGGCGACCTCAAGCCCATCGTGCTCGAGACGGACGTCCACCCCGGGTTCATGACCGACTGGCAGCAGCCGCTCGTCGTCGCGCTCACGCAGGCCAAGGGGCTGTCGATCGTGCACGAGACGGTCTACGAGAACCGCTTCGGCTTCACCGAGGCGCTGCGCGGCATGGGCGCGACGATCCAGGTCTACAAGGAGTGCCTCGGCGGGCGCCCGTGCCGGTTCGGGCAGCGCAACTTCTACCACTCGGCCGTCGTCTCCGGCCCCACACCGCTCGCGGCCGCGGACGTCGAGGTGCCGGACCTGCGTGGCGGGTTCAGCTACCTCATCGCGGCGCTCGCGGCGAAGGGACGCTCGGCCGTGCGCGGCATCGGCATCATCGACCGCGGCTACGAGCACTTCACGGACAAGCTCGCGGCGCTCGGCGCCGAGTTCGAGCGGGGCTGAAGCACCGCTCGAACGGGGGCACGGCCGGCGGGCATGACATCCGTCATGCCCGCGCCGTGCAGGACGCCCGCAAGCTCGTGACGCCCCGCACTGCCGCACGCGCCCGGCCGCGCCCAGGCTGGAGGCATGAACCAGACCGAGACCCCCGTCATCGAAGCCTCGGGCGTGCGGCGCAGCTACACCGGCCGCTCGGGGCGCTCCCGCTTCGAAGCCGTGCGCGGCGTCGACCTGCACGTCGCACGCGGCGAGCTGTTCGCGCTGCTCGGCACGAACGGCGCCGGCAAGACCTCCCTCATGGAGGTGCTCGAAGGCTTGGCCAACCCGAACGAAGGGCGCGTGCGCGTGCTCGGGCACGACCCCGTCGTCGACCGGCGCCACGTGCGGCCCCGCACCGGCGTCGTCCTGCAGGAGTCGGGCTTCCCCGGCGACCTCAAGGTCGGCGAGATGGCCCGCACGTGGGCCAGGACGCTCTCGCGGCCGCGGCCGCCCGCCGACGTGCTCGACGTCGTCGGACTGTCCCACCGGGCCGACGTCGCCATCTCGTCGCTCTCGGGCGGCGAGCGCCGCAGGCTCGACCTCGCGCTCGCCGTCATGGGTCGTCCCGAGCTGCTCTTCCTCGACGAGCCGACCACGGGCCTCGACCCGGAGTCCAGACGCGGCGCGTGGGACCTCGTGCGCAGCCTCGTCGCCGACGGCACCACCGTCATGCTCACGACGCACTACCTCGAGGAGGCCGAGCAGCTCGCGGACCGGATCGCCGTGATGCACGAGGGCGCGATCGTGCGCGAGGGGACACCCGCCGAGCTCGTCGCCGAGGAGCCCGCACGGATCAGCTTCACCCTCGACGCCGACGTCCGACTGCCCGCGCTCGCGGGCGACCACGCGGCCGTCCGGTCCCGCGACGCCACGCGCCACACGATCGAGACGCGCGCCCTCGAGGAGGACTTGCACGTGCTCCTGAGCTGGGCACGCGAGACCCGAGTCACGCTCGGCGCCCTCGACGCCCGCTCGGCAAGTCTCGAGCAGATCTTCCTCGCCGTCGCACGTGGTGCGACGGACGCTTCAACGACGCACGAGACCCAGGAGGTCACGGCATGACCACGACGACGTTCACCGAGGCACCCACCACCGGTTCGCCCGTGCTGCGCCGTGTCGTGGCGCTGGCCGCGATGGAGCTGCGCCTGCTGGTGCGCAACAAGACGGCTCTCGTCACGGCCGTGGGCTTTGCCCCGCTCATGGTGTTCTTCCTGATGGGGCTCTTCGACGATGCCGACGGCGCCCGGTTCAGCGCGAGCCTGCTGATCGCGCTCGTCGCGTTCGCCTTGCTCTTCATCCCGTACTACAACCTCACGACGGCGACCGTGGCGCGGCGCGAGGAGCTCATGCTCAAGCGGTCCGTGTCGAGCGAGACCTCGCGGGGCGAGGTTCTCGTGGGCATGGCGGTGCCGGGGCTCGCGCTCGTGCTCGCCCAGTCGACCCTGACGTTCGCCGTCCTCGCGGTGTGGTTCGAGCCGCCCGCGCTCGTCAACCCGCTGCTCGCTCTCGTGACGATCGTGCTGGGGACCGCGGTGTTCGCGCTGCTCGGCTTCGCGAGCACGGGCTTCACCCGGTCCGTGGAGTCCGCGCAGCTCACGACGATGCCCGTGCTCATGGCCGCGATCGCCTTCGGCGGGCTGCTGTTCCCGCTCGACGCGCTCCCTGCAGCGGCAGAGCGCGCCGCGCAGCTCACCCCGCTCGCACCCGTGGTCCACCTCCTGCACCTGTCGGTCACCGGGATCGCCGCCGACGGCGCGACCGTCACGCTCGCCGAGTCGTTCTCCCAGGCGCTCATGCCGCTCGCGGTGCTCGTCGCCTGGGTCGTCGTCGGAGCCTGGGCCACCCGCCGCTGGATGCGGTGGGACCCGCGCCGGTGACATCGAGCACGGCCGCTAGCGTGGGCACCGTGAGACGCCTCCCATCGACGCCCGGGCTGCTCGGTTGGTCGCGGTTGAGCGACCCCGAGCGGCTCGAGGCGTTCGTCCGGGTCTCGGCGTACGTCCTCCTGGCGCTCGCACCCTTGCTGGCCGGGTCGGTCGTGGTGGACGCGCGCGACTGGCGCGGTGCGGGCGGGCCCGTGTTCTTCGGCGCGGTGGGGGTCCAGTTCGTCGCCGCGGTAGGGACGCTGCGGACCACGCTCGACGCGAGCCTCGGGCGCGGCCGTGTGCGGTCCGGCTGGCTCGTCGCGCTCGGTACGACGACGGCCGCCGCTGTCGCCGTCGCCCTGCTCTGGTTCCCGGGCACAGCGGAGTCGAGGCCGCCCGACCTCGTGCTCACGGCGGTCGTCGTGGTCGCAGCCGCACTCGCGGCGATCGCGCCGTTGCTGTCGTGGCGGGCACTCGCTGGGGTGGGGCTGGCTGGAGCGATCGTCTGGGGGGCCGTCGTCGCGGCGTTGGGTGGCAGCGACCGCGACGTCATGGGTGCGGTCGTCGCGAGCGCCACGGTGCTGCTCGTCGTGGCGTTGAGCATGCGCAGCTCCGTGTGGATGATCAGCGTGTTCTGGGAGCAGGAGCGGCGCCGCGAGATCGACGCTCGACTCGCCGTCGCGGAGGAGCGACTGAGCTTCTCCCGCGACCTGCACGACACCTTCGGGCGCACGCTCGCGACGGTCGCGGTCAAGAGCGAGCTCGCCGCAGAGCTCGCGAGGCGGGGCCGGCCCGGAGCCGCCGAGGAGATGCTCGAGGTGCGCCAGGTCGCCGAGGTCGCGCTGCGCGAGATGCGTGAGCTCGTCGCGGGCTTCCGCGCACCCGACCTCGGGGCCGAGCTCGCCGGCGCCCGTGCGCTCCTCGGTTCAGCCGGTATCGCCGTCTCCGTGACCGCCGACGACGGCGAGCTGCCCCCGGCCACGCAGGAAGCGCTCGCCTGGGTGGTCCGCGAGGCGGTGACGAACGTCGTGCGCCACTCGGACGCGGCGCGCTGCGAGATCGTGCTGCACGTCGAGACCGACGACGCGCCGTCGCCGGTGAGCGCCGTCCTCGAGGTGGTGAACGACGGCGCGCGCGAGACCAGCGGGTCGGGGGCTGGGCTGCGGGGCCTCGCGGAGCGGCTCGAACGGGTCGGTGGCGACCTCGACGCGCGACGCGACGACGAGGAGTTCCGCCTCGTGGCCCGCGTGCCGCTCACGAGCGCGGTGACACCGTGATCCGCATCCTGCTCGCCGACGACGAGACCCTCATCCGCGACGCCGTCGCCGCGCTGCTGGGTCTCGAGGACGACCTCGACGTCGTCGCCGTCGCCGCGAGCGGCACCGAGGCGCTGGCCGCGGCCGTCGAGCACGCCCCCGACGTCGCCGTGCTCGACCTGCAGATGCCCGGCCTCGACGGGATCGAGGTCGCGGCCGAGCTTGCGCAGTCCCTACCCACGTGCGCCGTCGTCATCGTCACGAGCCACGGTCGACCCGGGTACCTCAAGCGCGCCCTCGAGACGGGTGTGCGCGCCTTCTTGCCGAAGACCGTCTCGGCTCGCGTGCTCGCCGACGTCGTGCGCCAGGTCCATGCCGGGGGCCGTTACGTCGACCCCGAGCTCGCTGCGAGCGCGATCGCGGCCGGGGCGAGCCCCCTGACCGCGCGCGAGGCCGACGTCCTCGAGCTCGCCGCCGACGGCGCGCCCGTCGAGGAGATCGCCGCGCGGGCCTCGCTCGCCCCGGGTACCGTCCGCAACTACCTCTCGTCCGCGGCTGCGAAGCTCGGCGTCGCCAACCGGCACGAGGCCGCGCGGCTGGCCCGCAGCAACGGCTGGATCTAGACGTCCCCGCCCGGATGGTTCGACGCCGGGAGAGCGGGCCCGGCCGCTAGGATCGACTCCCGTGTCCCACCCCGCCCGCGCCAACCGCGCCTACCGTGTCATCGCGAACATCATCCGACCGGTGCTGTTCGCGGTGACCCGTCGTGCCTGGTCGGGTGCGGAGCACCTGCCCCGGGACCGCGGCTTCATCGCGGCGGCCAACCACATGTCGTACGTGGACCCGCTCACGACGGCGCACTACCTGTACAACCACGGCTTCGCGCCGCGCATCCTCGCGAAGGCGCCGCTGTTCAAGGTGTTCTTCGTGGGCGCCGTGCTGCGTTCCTCGGGCCAGATCCCCGTGTACCGGAACACCTCGCGCGCCGGGGAGTCGCTCGATGCCGCCCTCGACGCGCTGCGTGACGGCGAGTGCGTCGCCGTCTTCCCCGAGGGCACGCTCACGCGTGACCCGGACCTGTGGCCCATGGTCGGCAAGACCGGTGTGGCGCGGCTCGCGCTGCAGAGCGAGGCGCCCGTGATCCCGATCGCCCAGTGGGGTGCCGACGCCCTCATGCCGCGCTACGGCAAGCTGCCGCGCCCGTTCCCCCGCAAGCTCCAGACGGTCGTGGCGGGCCCGCCGGTCGACCTCGAGGACCTCTACGGCAAGCCGCTCGACGCCGCCGTCCTGCGAGAGGCGACCGAACGCGTCATGGCCGCCATCACGGCCCTCCTCGCCGAGATCCGCGGCACCCAGCCCCCCGCCCACCGCTTCGACTCGCGCCGCTCGCCGGACATCGCGAAGGAGATCGGCGGCGATCACGCGACGAAGCCGGAGCTGCCATGAGCGACCAGGCCGCGTTGCGCACGGCCGTCCTCGGTTCCGGCGCGTGGGGCACCACGTTCGCGGCGGTGCTGGCCGACGCCGGCAGCGAGGTCGTGCTGTGGGGCCGCAGCGAGCAGGTGTGTGCCCAGATCGAGCGCGAGCACCGCAACTCCGCCTACCTGCCCGGCGTCAACCTCCCGGAGCAGGTCCGGGCGACCACGGACGCCGCCGTGGCTCTCCGTGGCGCGGACCTCGTGTTCGTCGCCGTGCCGTCCCAGCGCGCGCGAGCGACCCTCTCCCCGTTCGCGGAGCTGCTCGAGCCGCACGCCGTCGTCGTCTCCCTCATGAAGGGTGTCGAGCTCGAGACGGACCGCCGGATGAGCCAGGTGCTCGCCGAGGCGCTGAACCTGCCCGACGAGCGGATCGCCGTCGTCTCCGGGCCGAACCTCGCGCGCGAGATCGCCGTGCACCAGCCCACCGCCACCGTGGTCGCCTCGACGTCGACCACCACCGCGGAGCTCGTCGCGCGCGCGTGCGCCAACTCCTACTTCCGGCCCTACACGAACTCCGACGTCACGGGCGTCGAGCTGTGCGGCGCGGTCAAGAACGTCATCGCGCTCGCGGTCGGCATCTCGCAGGGGCGGGGCCTCGGCTACAACACGATGGCCACGGTCATCACGCGCGGCCTCGCCGAGATCACCCGCCTGGGGCTCGCGCTCGGGGCCGACGCCGGCACCTTCCCGGGACTGGCCGGCATGGGGGACCTCATGGCCACGTGCGCCTCGCCGCTCTCGCGCAACCACACGCTCGGCGTGCACATCGGCCGCGGCCTCACGCTCGACGAGGCGATCGCGGCGACGGGCGGCACGGCGGAGGGCGTCAAGTCCGCCGAGTCAGTGCGCGAGCTCGCCGCGTCGGCCGGGGTCGAGATGCCCATCACGGATGCCGTCTACGAGGTGCTCGGCGGGTTCATCGACGTCGAGGACCTTGCCCCGCGCCTGCTCGCCCGCCCCCGCAAGGACGAGCGCCGCTAACCACAGCCGGCCCACCCCGCTCGCCCATCCACCCAACCCGCCCGCTCCGCCACCGCCCGCTCGCCCCGCCCGCTCCGCCACCGCCCGCTCGCCCCGCCCGCTCCGCCACCCACGCTTGCGGGACGTGGTGGGCGCGCAGCGTCCCGCAGAGTGCGATTTTCGACCGTAGCGTCCCGCAAAGCTGGGGGGAGGGTGGGGGTGCGGGCGGGCGGGGGTGGGGTGGTTAGTGGCCGACGGCGACCACTACGGCCATCGCCACGAGGATCGCCCCGCTGACACCGCCGATGCCACGGCGCACCCGCGGGCGGGCGAGCCAGGGCCCGAGCCGGGCGATCGCGACGAGCATCACCGCGTACCACGCGAGAGCGATCACCCAGAAGACGGCGGCGAGCACCACGTTGCCGAGCACGCGACTCATCCCCGGCAGCACGAACTGGGGGAAGAACGCGACGAGGAACGCCCCGAGCTTCGCGTTGAGCAGGTTCGTCACGAGCCCCTGGCGCGACCACACCCACCACGAGACCTGCTCCGGGGAGGGGCTCTCGGCGGCGACGCCCGAGGCTTCCCCCGGGAGGGCGAGCCGCCCGCTCCCGCCGTCGTCGGCTCTACCCCCGCCGTCGTCGGCCCCGAGCTCCCCGCCGCCCCGCTCCTCGAAGCTCGGCACCCGCACGTCGCGCGTGCGCCACCAGTCGACGAGCGAGCGCGCCCCGAGGTACGCGAGGTACGCCGCGCCGAGATAGCGCAGCGAGTCGTAGACGGCCTCGCTCGAGCGGACGAGGGCGGCGAGCCCGGCGACGACGGCGACCATCCACGCGAGACCGCCCACGAGGATGCCCACCGTGGTCCACACCGCAGCCCGGCGCCCGCCCGCGGCCGCGTTGCGCAGCACGAGCAGCGTGTCCGGGCCGGGGGAGATGACGATGACGAGGGTCGCGCCGACGAACGCGAGCAGGACCTGTGTCACGAGCGGGCGGCGCGCAACGCCTGATAGAGGTCCTCCCACAGGTCCTCGACGTGCTCGATGCCCACGCTCAGGCGGATGAGGTCCTCGGGCACGGTGAGCGACTCCGTGGTGAACCGGCGTCGGCGCTCGAGGGTCGACTCGACCCCACCGAGGCTCGTGGCCGGCACCCACAGCCGTACCGCCCGGGTCACGGCGTCGGCCGCCGCGACACCGCCGCGCGGGCGGATACCCAGGAGCGAACCGAAGCCCGTCATCTGCGCTGCGGCCCGCTCGTGGCCAGGATCGCCCGGGAGCCCCGGGAACCGGACCTCGACGACGTCGGGGTGGGCGGCGAGGCGGGTCGCGAGCTCGACGGCGTTCGCCTGGGACCGCTCGACGCGCAGGGCGAGCGTGCGCAGCCCGCGCAGCGCGAGCCACGCCTCGAGGGGACCGGCGATGTTGCCGTGCAGCGTGCGGTAGGCGTGCATGCGCTCGCGCAGCTCGGCCGTGCGGCACGCGAGGGCGCCGAGGACGACGTCGCTGTGGCCGGCGAGCGCCTTGGTGACCGAGTGCACCACCACGTCCGCACCGAGCTCGAGGGGGCGCTGCACGAGCGGCGTGGCGAACGTGTTGTCGACCCCTACGAGGGCCCCGACCGCGTGGGCAGCGGCGACGAGCGCGCCGAGGTCCGCGACCTCGAGCATCGGGTTGGTGGGCGACTCGATCCACAGCAGGTCCGCTCCGGGCGCGAGCGCCGCCTCGACGGCCGGGGTGTCGTCGATGTCGACGAGCGCGACGTCGACGCCGTACCGCTCGCCCAGGTCGTGCGCGAAGGCGAGGGCCACCTGGTAGGCGTGCCGGGCGATCACGAGCCGCCCGCCCGCGGGCACGACGCTCATCGCCGCGGCGATCGCCGCCATGCCGGAGGAGAACAGCAGCGCCGCGCCGTCGGCCCGTTCGAGCGCACCGAGCGCCTCCTCGAAGGGGTGCCACGTCTCGTTGTCGATCCGGGCGTAGAGCGGCTCCCCGGGGACCGGCACCCCCGTGGAGACGTAGGTCGACGTGAACGTCACGGGTGGGTTGACCGGGTTCCCCTGGGTCCGGTCGGGCCGCCCGGCCGCGACGACGAACGAGGCGGGGTCCAGGTTCTCGGCGTGCACGTGCGAAGACTACTGCCCGGCGCGCCCGTCGCGGCGGCCCGTCCCAGGTAGGGTTTCGGGCGATGAACGCGCAACCGCACCGGCCCCGCGTCCTCGTCCTCTTCGGGGGCGTCTCGGGCGAACACTCCATCTCCTGCGTCACCGCCGGGGGCGTGCTGCGCGCACTCGACCGCGACAGGTACGACGTGCTCGCCGTCGGCATCACGCGCACCGGACGCTGGGTCGAGGTGTCCGACGACCCCGACCGCTGGGCGATCGTCGACGGCGTGCTGCCCGAGGTCGAGGACATCGCCGGCCGCGTCATCCTCCCGCAGGCCGGCGACCCCGCGATCGCGCATGTCATCCCGGAGGTGCCCGCCGACGACGCGTCCGACGGCGACGTGCCCGACGGCGACGTACCCGACGACGGTGCGCTCGCGGCCCGGTCCCTCGACGGGGAGCTGCGCGAGCTGGGACGCATCGACGTGGTCCTCCCGCTCCTGCACGGCCCCTACGGCGAGGACGGCACCCTGCAGGGCATGCTCGAGCTCGCCGGGGTGCGCTACGTGGGCGCGGGCGTGCTCGCGAGCGCCGTGAGCATGGACAAGCAGTACATGAAGCTCGTGCTCTCCGGGCAGGGCATCCCCGTGGGCCCGTACACCGTGATCCCGCCGGGGGAGTGGGAGCGGCACCGCGCCACGTGGGTCGAGACGGTCGCGAAGCTCGGCCTGCCCGTGTTCGTCAAGCCCGCGCGCGCCGGATCGAGCCTCGGCATCACGCGGGTCACGTCCCTCGACGAGCTGGGCGACGCGATCGCCGCGGCGCGCGAGCACGACCCGAAGGTGCTCGTCGAGGCCGCGATCAGCGGCCGCGAGATCGAGTGCGCGGTGCTCGGCGGGCGCCGCGGCGAGCTGCCCCGCGTCTCGCTCCCCGGCGAGATCCGGGTGCACGGCGGCGGCCACACGTTCTACGACTTCGAGGCGAAGTACCTCGACGAGAGCAACGTCGACCTCATCTGCCCCGCCGACCTGCCCGAGGTCGTCATCGACCGTGTCCAGGACCTCGCCCGGCGCACGTTCGAGGCCGTCGGGTGCGAGGGTCTGGCGCGCGTCGACGTCTTCGTCACCGACGAGGGCGACGTGATCGTCAACGAGATCAACACGATGCCGGGCTTCACGCCCGTCTCGATGTATCCGCGCATGTGGGAGCGCTCGGGCCTCGACTACCCGCACCTCGTCCACGAGCTCGTCCAGCTCGCCCTGGAACGCCCCACCGGCCTCCGCTGACCCCCATCCTGCACCGGTCAGAAGTCGGTGAGGCCGAGGCACGCGCGGGTCGCGGGGACGAGCGAGACGGCGGGGCCGAGGTCGAGCAGGAACGACGTCGAGCGCTCGGCGGCCACGGCGGCGGGGACGAACACCTCGACGGCCGGGTGGCGGCCGTAGGTCGTGAACGTCCAGCCCGCCTCGTCCTCGACCGAGACCCAGTCGACGGCGTGACCCTGCAGGTCGTCCGCCGTCGTGCAGGTCTCCGTGGTCGGCGCCGGGACCGGCACGCCGCAACGTAGCGTGACGGCCTCCCGGGGATCGCCCCACGCGCGCGTGGCCTGCGAGGACGTCGTGTGCCGGGGCTGGCCGTCGAGCTCGTCTGGCAGTGCGAGGACGATGCGCGCGCAGTCGGGGTGGTGGGCCTCGGGGGCGACCGGGACGGACACGACGGGGCTCGCACAACCGGAGAGGGCGAGGACGGCGGCCGCGAGGGCGGCGAGCGCGAACGGGCGGGACGTGACCACCCCAGCACGGTATCCCGGACTAGTCTCGCGGGGTGATCGAGACCGAGCGCGTGGCCGACGTCGGTGAGGAGTCCCTGCTGTCCCGGGTGTTCCCCCTCCTCCCGAGGGGCACGGCCACGCTGCTCGGCCCGGGCGACGACGCGGCGGTGCTCGCCGCGCCGGACGGGCGCGTGGTCGTGTCGACCGACGTCCTCGTGGAGGGGCGCCACTTCCGCCGGGGCTGGGGTACGGGAGCCGACCTCGGGTGGCGGGCCGCCGCCCAGAACCTCGCGGACATCGCGGCGATGGGTGCGAGGCCCACGGCGATCGTCGTCGGTCTCGTGCTGCCCGGCGACGTCGAGGTCGACTGGGTGCTCGACCTCGCCCGGGGCCTCGCGGCGGCGTGCGAACCGTACGGCGTGGGCGTCGTGGGCGGTGACCTGACCGGGGGCGACGCGGTGGTCGTGGCCGTGACGGTGCACGGTGACCTCGCGGGACGCGAACCCGTCCGGCGCGACGGCGCCCGCCCGGGGGACGTGCTCGCCCTCGCGGGGACGCTCGGACGCGCCGCGGCGGGGCTCGCTCTGCTCACGGCCGGCATCGGCACCGCGGGACGTGAGCTCGTCGACGCCTACCTCCGCCCCACGCCGCCCGTCGAGCTCGGCCCGCTCGCGGCCGAGGCCGGTGCGTGCGCCATGATCGACGTCTCCGACGGGCTGCTGCGCGACGCCGGCCGGGTCGCCCGGGCCTCCGGGGTGCGCATCGACATCGACACCGAGGCGCTCGAGCGGCACGTCGCAGCGCTCGCCGCGGCTGCGCGCGCACTCGAGACCGACCCGCTGACCTGGGTGCTCACGGGGGGCGAGGACCACGGGCTGCTCGCGACCTTCCCCGAGCGGGCGGTGCCGTCGGGGTTCGCCGTCGTCGGGCACGTCCTTGAGGCGGCGGGGGATCCGCGGGTGCTCGTCGACGGCCGTGAGCACGCCGGGTCGCCCGGCTTCGACCACTTCGCGGGGGAGTAGGCCTCAGCCGCGGCGGTAGCGCACCTCGAGGAGCTGGGCGGGGCCGAAGGTCTCCATGCGCTCCGTCCCGTCGGGCGCGAAGCCGTGGCGGCGGTAGAAGTGGCGGGCGCGCTCGTTCTCCGAGAGCACCCACAACGTGATGGGGTCACCGGCCTCGGGCTCGGCGAGCATCGTGCGCATCAGCTCGCGCGCGACGCCGTGCCCCCACGCGGTGGGCAGGAGGTAGATCGTGTAGATCTCGGAGGTGCGGCGGTCGGCGTCCTCGTCCCGGCTCGGGCCGAACGAGCTGAAGCCGACGACATCGGTGCCCACCTCGGCGAGCCACGTCCGCTCGCTCTCCTGGGGGCCCCGTTCGAGGTTGCCTCGCCACTGCTCCTCGCGGCGTGCGACGTCGAGGTTCGCCAGGATCTCGGCAGGGACGATCCCGGCGTACGCCTCTTGCCAGCTCGCGATGTGGACGCGCGCGATCGCGGGTGCGTCCTCGACGAGTGCTGGGCGGATGGTGAGGTCGCCCTCGTGTTCGGCCATGACAGCCACCATGCCAAAACTTTGCCCGGGGCGCAGCCGCTCGGGCGGATCAGTCGTCCGCGTGACGCGGAACGACGAGGTCAGACGGTGCGCTGGACCTTGCCGGCCTTGAGGCAGGAGGTGCACACGTAGACCCGCTTGGGCGTCCCGGACACCACGGCGCGCACGCGCTGGATGTTGGGGTTGAAGCGCCGCTTGGTGCGGATGTGGGAGTGCGAGATGGTGTGCCCGAAGCCGGGACCCTTGCCGCAGATCTCGCAGTTCGCAGCCACGTCAACTCTCCTGGTGCTTGGCACGCCGCGGAGCGGCGCTGTCATCGTCTGGGGTGTGTCGCGGGCCTTCATGTCCACGCGACGGCGCCCGGCGCGTGCCGGGCAACCTGGACAGACTAGCGGATCTCAGGGCCCGGACCCAAATGCGGGTCTGGTTGTCACCCCCGTGGGGCAGGCTAGGAATCCTACGACGAACGGACGGGAGGGTGCGTGGAGCGGTTCGACGGTGCTGCGGCGACGCGGTGGGCACGGCTCTCGGCCGAACGACTCGAGGAGCAGCACGCCTGGATCAACTCGATCAACGTCTTCCCGGTCGCGGACTCCGACACGGGGACGAACTCGCTCCTGACGGTCTCGGGCGGTCTCGACGCGGTCGCCGAGCTCGACGCAGGGCGCGGGGTCGCCGAGGTGCTCGCGGCCTTCGCGCGCGGCGCACTCGTCTCGGCCCGGGGCAACTCCGGGGTGATCATCAGCCAGTTCGTGGGCGGCATGGCCGAGTTCCTCGGGGAGGTCGGGTCCGACGACGTGGGCCCGGGAAAGCTCTCTCGTGCCCTGCGGGCCGGGCACCGGGCCGCCCGGGGGGCCGTCGCCGTGCCCGTGCGGGGCACCGTGCTCTCCGCGACGAAGAGCTCGTCCAGGCACGCGCGCCGCGCGGCCAAGGGCGGGGGCGAGCTCGCGGACGTGTGCCGGGCGGCCCTCGACGCCGCCCGCGAGGAGACCCGGCGCAGCCCCGAGAAGCTCCCCGTCCTCGCGGAGGCCGGCGTCGTCGACGCGGGGGCGAGCGTCCTCGTCGTCCTGCTCGAGGCCCTCGTCGAGGCCGTGACGGGCGACCGCCCGGCGCGCTCGGGTGCCCTCGCCGGTGGTCTCGTCGAGCCGGAGCGCGCAGCGATCGCCGCACCGGATCTCGCGTGCGCCGCGCAGGCAGGGTCCGACGGCGAGTTCGAGCTCATGTTCCTCCTCGAGGTGACCGGCGACGCGGGGCCCGAGCTGCGGTCCGTGCTCACCCGGTACGGCGAGTCGGTCGCCGTCGTCGGCGCCGGCGGGGTGTGGCAGGCGCACGTGCACACGGACGTCCCGGCCCTCGCCCTCGCGGGGGCGGAGCTCGGACCACGGCGACAGGTCGTGGTGCGCCACCTGGCCCTGCACGCGGGGGACGCGGTGCCCGGAGGGCTCGGCGTCGTCGCCGCCGTGACCGAGCCGGGGCTCCTCGCCCAGGCTGCCCGCACGGGCGCCGTCGTCCACGTCCCCTCCACGCCGCCGGCCACTCCCGCCGAGCTCGCGCGGGCCGTCACGGACACGGGCGCGGGGCGCGTCGTCATCCTCGCTGCAGACCCTGGGACGCTCGACGCCGCGCACCGCCTCGCCGCGAAGGACGAGCGGGTCAGGGTGCTCGAGGTGCGCGACGGGCTCCACACCATGCTCGCGCTCAGCGCGCTCGTCGCGGGAGGGTTCGAGGGACCCGCCGAGGCCGAGCTCGCCCTGCGGGGCGCGGCGTCGACCGTGCGCACCTCGGGGACCTGGGTCGTGGCCGACGGCGGCATCCTGACCGAGGCGGCGCCCGAGGCGACCGCGTTCGTGCGGGCCGTCGCGGCGCACGCGGAGGTGGTCGCGGTGCTCTGCGGCACCCTCGTGCCCGCGTCCCTCCTCGCAGAGCTCGAGGCGACCGCGATCGCAGCCGGGGCGGCGGAGTTCCTCACGCTCGACTCGGGCGACGACGACGCGCGGCTCGTGCTGGGGGCGGCGTGAGCGACGTCGGGCCGGACCCGCGCACCGTCGAGCTCTCGCGCCGCATCGGCCCCGCATCGGCCAAGGCCTTCGCGACGCTCGGCGTCCGCACGGTCCACGACCTGCTGCGCCACTACCCGCGCCGCTATGCCGAGCCGGGTCGCCTCACGCAGCTCGACGGCCTGCGCCTCGGCGAGCACGTCACGGTGCTCGCGCGCATCGAGTCCACGACGGTGCGCTCGACGCGGACCGGCGGCCACATCGTCAACGCCGTCATCACCGACGGGCGCCACCGGCTCGACCTGACCTTCTTCACCCAGGGCGGCGGGCGCGGCAAGAACCTCGCGCGCTACTACGAGGAGCGCTTCGCGGCGGGCCGTTCCGGCCTTTTCCAGGGCACCGTCAACCGCTATCGCGACCGGTTGCAGCTCGCGCACCCGGACGCGAAGTTCTTCGGTGAGGACCTGCAGGACGGCGCGGACGCGCTCGTCGAGTCCTCCCGCCCCATCCCCATCTACGCGGCGAGCGCGAAGGCCCCGAGCTGGAAGATCGCCAAGGCGATCGACCTGCTCCTGACGTCCCTGAGCGAGGCGGAGCTGTTCGAGCCGCTGCCCGACGACGTGCGCGAGCGCCACGGGCTGCTCGGCGTGCGCGAGGCGCTGCAGGCGATCCATCAGCCCTTCACGATGAGCGAGATCGACGCCGCGACGCACCGCTTCCGCTTCGAGGAGGCGTTCGTGCTGCAGGCGGCCCTCGCCCGGCGGCGCGCGATCGCCTACGAGTGGCAGGCCACACCGCGCCCCGAGCGGGCGGACGGGCTGCTCGCGGACTTCGACGTGGCCCTGCCGTTCACGCTCACCGCGGGCCAGCACGTTGTCGGCGAGGAGATCCGGGCCGACCTCGCGCGCTCGCGACCCATGCAGCGCTTGCTGCAGGGCGAGGTGGGCTCGGGCAAGACCGTGGTCGCGCTGCGCGCCATGGCGCAAGTGGTCGACGCCGGGGCGCAGGCCGTGCTGCTCGCGCCCACGGAGGTGCTCGCGGCCCAGCACCTGCGGTCCCTCGAGGCGCTCCTCGGTCCGCTCGCGCGCGGGGGAGAGCTCGACGCCCCCGAGCACGCGACGCGGGTCGTGCTCCTCACCGGATCGCAGGGTGCCCCGGCCCGACGAGAGGCGCTCGCCGCGATCGCCGACGGCTCGGCAGGGATCGTGGTCGGCACGCACGCCCTGCTCTCGGAGTCGGTCGAGCTCGCAGACCTCGGGCTCGTCGTGGTCGACGAGCAGCACCGCTTCGGCGTCGAGCAGCGTGACGCCCTGCGCTCGCGGGCCGAGCGCGTGCCTCACCTGCTCGTCATGACGGCCACGCCCATCCCGCGCACCGTCGCGATGACGGTGTTCGGGGACCTCGCCGTCTCGACGCTAGCCGAGCTGCCCGCGGGCCGCCCCGACGTCGTCACCCACGTCGTGCCCGCCGGCAACGAGGCGTGGATCGCGCGCACGTGGCAGCGCGTCGCCGAGGAGGTTCGCGGCGGGGGCCGGGCGTACGTCGTGTGCGCGCGCATCGACGGTGACGACGCACCCGACGACGGCGAGCTCCTGACCGAGGACGAGGGCGAGCTCGCGTTCGCGACTCCCCGGCCCCCGTTGCGGGCTGTGCACGACGTGGCCGCCGAGCTCCGGGCGATGCCGGCCCTCGCGGGCACCGAGATCGAGATCCTCCACGGGCGGCTGTCCGCCGCGGAGAAGGAGCGTGCGATGGCGCGCTTCGCTTCGGGAGAGGCGCCGGTGCTCGTGAGCACCACCGTCGTCGAGGTCGGGGTCGACGTCGCGCAGGCCACCGCGATGGTCGTGCTCGACGCCGACCGCTTCGGCATCTCCCAGCTCCACCAGCTGCGCGGGCGCATCGGCCGTGGCGACCGTCCCGGGGTGTGCCTGCTCGTGTCCCACGCGCCGCCGGACAGCGACGCGGCGACCCGGCTCGAGGCGCTCGCGGCCACGCGTGACGGCTTCGAGCTCGCCAACACCGACCTCGAGCTGCGCCGCGAGGGAGACGTGCTCGGCGCCGCGCAGTCCGGCGCCCGCTCGTCGTTGCGGCTGCTGCGGGTCACGCGCGACGTCGAGATCCTCGTCAAGGCGCGGGACGAGGCGGAGCGCGTCGTGGCGACCGGGCCGGCGCTCGCCGAGTTCCCCCACCTGAGAGAGGCGATCGAGGACCTCACGCCGTCCCGGGAGCAGTACCTCGAGCGCACGTGACGCGGGCGAACGGCTACCCTGGCGCCGTGACCCGGATCGTGGCAGGCAGCGCAGGTGGCAGGACCCTTCAGGTCCCGGGCTCGGGCACGCGCCCGACGAGCGACCGCGTGCGCGAGGCCCTCTTCTCGCGGCTCGAGCACCAGGGAATCGTCGTCGGCGCCAACGTCCTCGACCTCTACGCGGGGTCCGGCGCCGTGGGCCTCGAGGCCGCGAGCCGCGGCGCGGAGCGGGTGACTCTCGTCGAGTCGAGCAAGGACGCCGTCGAGGTGTGCCGCCGCAACGCAGCCAACCTGGGCTTCGCCGAGCAGGTCCTGGTCGTCGCCGCGAAGGCCGAGCGTTTCGTGCAGGACATCTCGCCCGAGCCGTGGGACCTCGTGCTCCTCGACCCGCCCTACGACCTGGACGACGGCGAGCTCGCCGCGGTGCTGACCGGCGTCGTGCCCTCGCTCGCCCCGCAGGCCGTCGTCGTCGTCGAACGCTCCGCCCGCAGTCCCGAGCCCGAGTGGCCCGCGGGGCTCGTCGAGCTCGGTGGTCGCACGTACGGGGACACGGCCGTGTGGTTCGCCCGCACGCGCCTGCCCGCCGACGACTGAGATCGCCCGCCGGGACGTGGTGAACGCCGCGCGGGTACGGTGGATGCCATGACGACCGCCGTGTGCCCGGGCTCCTTCGACCCGGTGACCCTCGGCCACCTCGACGTCGTGCGCCGTGCGCGCTCCATGTTCGACCACGTGGTCGTGGGCATCGCCCAGAACGTCGGCAAGTCCCCGCTGCTCGACCTCGACGAGCGGGTGCACCTCGCGAAGGCCGCGCTCGCGGACATCGACGGGGTCGAGGTCGCCGTCGTACCGGGCCTCCTCGTGGACTTCTGCCGCGAGGTCGGGGCGGTCGCCGTCGTCAAGGGCCTGCGCGGCGGTGCCGACTACGACGCCGAGGTGCCGATGGCTCTCATGAACCGGCACCTCACGGGCGTCGAGACCGTCTTCGTGACGGGCGACCCGGCACTCGCGCACATCGCGTCCTCGCTCGTCAAGGACGTCGCGCGCCACGGCGGGGACGTCCGCGACCTCGTGCCGGACGGGGTGGCGGAGGCGCTCGCGGCGGCCTTCCGGGGGCGCGCATGAGCGAGTTCCCGAACGAGGACCGGCCGACGCCGGACGGTCCCGGTACCGGCGCCACGGTGGCCGGTGAGCCGTCGTCGGACAACCCTGCCCCCGACGCGCACGGACTGACCGGCATCCTCGACGCGCTCGCCGGAGCCGTCTCCCGTGCGCGGGCGATGCCGATGTCGTCCTCCGTGCTCGTCTCGCGCGCCGAGCTGCTCGACCTCGTCGCCCAGGCGCGGGACGTGCTGCCGACCCAGCTCCTCGAGGCAGACGACGTGCTCGCCTCGGCGGACGCACAGCGTGCCGAGGTCGCCGCGCGGGCCGAGCGGGTGCTCGCCGAGGCGCAGCAGCGTGCCGAGGAGCTCGTCTCCACCGACCAGGTCGTGCTCGCGGCCCGCGAGGAGGCCGAGCGGATCCTCGACGAGGCCCGTACCGACGCCGAGCGCATGCGGCGTGAGGCCGACGACTACTGCGACCGGCGGCTCGGCGACTTCGAGATCGACCTCGGCCGCGTGCTCGCCCAGGTGCAGGCCGGCCGCGCGAAGCTCGCCGAACGTCTCGACGGCTAGGTTTGGGGCTGCAGCCAGCCATGGCGTAAGATCGCAGGCTGGTCCAGCCGATCTGGCACGGGCCGTCGTCCCCCCTAGTAGTGAAGCGAATCCGTGGAGCAGACCCACCTCGACCCTCGGTCGCCGTTCGTGCTCGATACCCGCGAGCTCGGTCGACGTCCGGGCTCGATGCGGAGCTCGAGCACCACGGTCCCCGCTCCGGGAGACCTCGGCACCGCCGTGATCGGCTTCCCCGAAGGGACCGAGCTCGAGCTGGAGGTCCGGCTCGAGGCGGTCATGGAGGGGGTGCTCGTGTCCGGAACCGTGAGCGGTCGGGCGGTCGGGGAGTGCGTGCGCTGCCTGGACGAGGTCCTCGAGGATGTCGAGGTCCCGTTCACGGAGCTGTACGCCTATCCCGAGCGTGCCAAGGTCGCTCGCGAGGACGGCGTGGACGAGGACGACGTGCGCGAGCTCGATGACGACCTGATCGACCTCGAGCCCGTGCTGCGTGACACGGTGGTGCCTGCGCTACCGTTTGGACCGTTGTGCCAGCCGGACTGCCCGGGTCTGTGCTCCGAGTGCGGAGCGCGACTCGCGGACGACCCGGACCACGGGCACGAGAATATTGACCCGCGCTGGGGTGCGCTCCGCACCCTCGCCGAGACGATCGACGAAACGAAAGAGAGCTAGCCGTGGCTGTTCCGAAGCGCAAGATGTCGCGCAGCAACACCCGTGCGCGTCGGTCGCAGTGGAAGACCACTGCCACCGCACTGTCGACCTGCCCCCGTTGCAACGCCCCCACGCGGCCCCACCAGGCGTGCGCGAGCTGCGGCGCCTACAAGGGTCGCCTGTACGCCGAGGCCATCCGGTCCGAGCTCTCGGACTGACCCGCGACCTTGGCCGAGGCCTTGGCCGATCCGGCTGAGCGGCTCCTCGAGAAGCTCGGTGTCCAGCTGGACCCCGAGTTCCTCGTGCTTGCCCTGACGCACCGGTCCTTCGCGCACGAGAACGGCGGGCTGCCCACCAACGAGCGGCTCGAGTTCCTCGGCGACACCGTGCTCGGCCTCGTCGTCACGGAAGCGCTCTACCGACGCCATCCGGGCGTGGCCGAGGGCGAGCTCGCCAAGATGCGCGCCGCGACGGTCTCGCAGCGGGCGCTCGCCGCCGTGGCCCGGGAGCTCGGGCTCGGTGGTTTCGTGCTGCTCGGCAAGGGGGAGCAGACCACGGGCGGCGCGGACAAGGACTCGATCCTCTCCGACACCCTCGAGGCGCTCTTCGGCGTGGTGTACCTCTCCCACGGCCTCGAGGTCGCGCGCGTCCTCGTGGAGCGGCTCGTGGGTCCCACGCTCGACGCGGCGGCAGAGCTCGGTGCCGGCCTCGACTGGAAGACCTCGCTGCAAGAGCTCACGTCCCGCCTCGGGCTCGGCACACCCGGCTACGAGGTCGAGGGCACCGGTCCCGACCACGACCGCGTCTTCACGGCGCGCATCGTCATCGAGGGCGAGGTCTTCGGTTCCGGCACGGGACACGCGAAGAAGATCGCCGAGCAGATCGCGGCCGCGGCAGCCTTCGAGGCACTCTCCGCGCGCGACGAGTCCTAGCGTTGCCCGAGCTTCCCGAGGTCGAGACCGTCCGCGACGGGCTCGCCCGCCACCTCCTCGGCCGTACGGTCGCCGGCGTGCACGTGTTCCGCCCCTACTCCGTGCGCCGTCACGAGGCCGGCCCCACGGACTTCGCGGCACGGCTGCGCGGACGCCGGTTCACCGCCGCCGCACGACGCGGCAAGTACTTGTGGCTCGAGCTCGCGGAGCCGGACGGCCCGCCCGCCGAGGCACTGCTGGCCCACCTCGGCATGTCCGGCCAGCTCCTCGTGGGCTCGGGGACGGTGTCCGACGACGGCGTCCACCCCCACCTGCGCGTGCGGCTCGAGCTCGACGACGGCGGCGTGCTCGACTTCGTGGACCAGCGGACCTTCGGCTATCTCACGGTGGCCGAGCTGGTCCCTACCTCGGACGCGCTGCCCGGTGGCCTCGGTTCGACCGCACCCCTGCTCCCGGTCCCCGTGGCGCACGTCGCGCGCGACCTGCTCGACCCGGCGGCGGACCGGGACGCCATCGCCGCCGCGATGCGCCGTCGTCGGACCGTCGTGAAGCGTGCCCTGCTCGACCAGACGCTCGTCTCCGGGGTGGGCAACATCTACGCCGACGAGGCGCTGTGGCGCGCGAGGCTCCACGGTGAGAGCCCGACCGCGGCCCTGCGAGCGGACGAGGCGCGCGTGGTGCTCGACGCCGCGGCGGAGGTCATGGCCGAGGCCCTCGCGGTGGGCGGCACGAGCTTCGACGCGCTCTACGTCAACGTCAACGGCGCGTCCGGGTACTTCTCGCGCTCGCTCGCCGTCTACGGGCGCGAGGGGGAGCCGTGCTCGCGCTGCGGCACCCCGATCATCCGGGAACGCTTCACCAACCGCTCGTCGTACTCCTGCCCGAGCTGCCAGCCCAAGCCACGCAGGGGAGCCCGCGCATGATCCAGTGGAGCGATGAGCGTCTCGAAGAGCTCGTGCGGCTCGGTGGCGCCATCCACCAGGACGAGGACGAACCGCTGAGCGAGGCGGACGAGGCTCGCCAGCTGGCCGACGTCGGCCGCTATGTCGAGCTGCTCGACGCGATGCGCGAGGACGGCGGCGCGCGCACGAGCGAAGCCGCTCGCGCCGGACGTGCTGATCGCCGCCGCCGTCGAGGTCCTGCCCAGGTGGCTCGCGCAACGTGGTGACCACGTCAGCATCGAGGGCGCGCTCGCCGTGATCAACGGGGACGAGGCGCTCAAGGCGCGCTTCCTGGGTGAGATCGCGGCATGGGGACTGCAGGAGCGTGCGGCGGTCCTTCCGGTGATCGAGCGTTGGGCTCGCGAGGATGAGGCGTGGGAGGACTTGTTCGTCGCGCTCGGTGGTGCTGTCCCACCGTCGGGCACGGATCCCATCCCCGAGGACTGGCCCGAGGACTGGCGCACGGCCGCGCTCGACTTCCGCGACACCGGGCGCATCGACACCGCGTGGCCGCCGCCCTCCGCGAGCATCTCTAGTCGGGCGCCGCACGGCGTGAGACGACAGTGGTGCGTGGGGCGTTACCAATCTTTGGTATCGTCGCCGCATGGCTCAGAACACCTCGATCAGCCTTGACGACCACTTCTCGGACTTTCTCTCCCGAGAGGTCGCGTCGGGGCGCTTTCGGTCCGCCAGCGAGGTCGTCCGCGCTGGTCTGAGGCTGCTGGAGGACCAGGAGACGCAGATGGCTATCCTCCGCGCCGCGCTCGTCGCCGGCGAGGAGAGTGGGGCTCCAGAGGCGTTCGACTTCGACGCCTTCATCGCGGCGAAGAAGTCGTGAGCGGATACCGCCTCACACCCGCCGCACAGCGCGACCTCTCCTCGATCTGGGACTTCACCCAGGAGCACTGGGATGCTCGCCAGGCCGAGACCTCCGTGGTCGAGATCAGGTCTGCGATCGAGCGCATCGCCGACAACCCCGGACGCGGGCGTGTCTGCGACGAGATTCGCGGAGGCTACCGGCGCTACAGCATCGGCAGTCACGTGCTCTTCTACGTCGAAAGCACCGGCGGCGTGGATGTGATCCGGATCCTGCACCAGCGCATGGACCCCACACGGCATCTCTGAGCGCGCGTGCGGGTTCGCGAGACCGCGCTTACCCGCCGTCGTGCACTGAGCGGTCCACGAGGTTGCGCAGGGGCTGGCCGGCCAGGAGCCGGGCCGCGTTCTCCTCGACGAGCGCGCCGGCGCCGAGCGGGCGGTTGCCCGCGATGTGGGGAGAGACGATGACGTTCGGGGCCGACCAGAGGGGTGAGTCGGTCGGGAGCGGCTCGGTGGCGAATACGTCGAGGGCCGCGCCGGCGAGCCGACCGGAGCGGAGCGCCGTGTCGAGTGCTTCCTCGTCGACGGTCGATCCCCGCCCCACGTTGACGAGCCACGCGTAGGCGGGCAGCGCCGCGAGCAGCCGGGCGTTCAGGGCGTGGTGCGTGCTGGGCAGGGTCGGCAGGATCATCACGAGCACGTCGGTCGACGCGAGCTCGGCCTCGATGTCCTCGGTCGCCACGACGCGGTACCCGGACCGTTCGCCCGCCGTCGTCGCCACCCCGGTCACGTGCGCCCCGAGCGCCGAGTACATCGGCGCGAGCCGCGTCGCGATCGAGCCGAAGCCCCAGATCAGCACGTTCGCCCCGCGCAGCGTGTGCGGGTCGGGTCGACCGCCCGGCGCGTCGCCCTCCCGGTCGAGCGAGGTGCGCCACATCCCCTCGCGCTGCGACTCGAGCATCCGGTCGAAGCGGCGCACGGCGGCAAGGGTGAGCGCGAGAGCGTGCTCGGCCACGGGGCCGTCGTGGAGGCCGCGCCCCGACGTCACGAGCACGTCGGGCGCGAAGCCGGCCTCGAGCACGGCGTCGGGCCCGGCGGCGAGCGTCTGCACCCAGCGCAGCCGGGGGAGCGTCTTCGCGAGCTCCCGCATCGACTCGGTCCCGGACCCCCACACGACGAGCCCCTCGGCGTCGGCGTGCTCCTCGGGGACGGGCCCGCGCGAGGGGTAGCGCGCGTACTTGACGTCGGGCCGGGCGCCTGGGAGCGCGCCGGGGAACGTGTTCGGGAGCAGGAGCTTGAGGACCATCGGGTCATTCTGGCCCCTGCTGCACCCGCGAGCCGCACGGGATAGATACCATGGCGGCGTGTCCACACCTGCTGCGCCGGGAGCCCGCGCGCCGATCTCCGTCATGATCATCGACGACCACGAGGTGGTCCGCCGTGGCATCGCCGAGGTGGTCGAGCGCTCGGACGGCATGACCGTCGTCGCCGAGGCCGCCTCCGTGGCCGAGGGCCTTCGCCGCGCGGCCCTCGTCCGGCCCCAGGTGCTGCTCGTGGACCTCCAGCTCCCCGACGGCACGGGGATCGACATCCTGTCCGCGCTCAAGGAGTCGCTCCCGGATGCGCGGGCGATCGTCCTGACGAGCTTCGACGACGACGACGCCCTCGCCGCCGCCCTCGAGGCCGGCGCGGCCGCGTACCTCCTCAAGAGCGTGCGTGGCGCCGAGATCGCGGACGTGGTCCGGGCGGTCGCGGCGGGTCGCACCCTGCTCGACGAGCGCACCGTCACCCGTCACAAGGCCGCGAGCGACGACCCGACCGAGCACCTGACCCCGAGCGAGAACAAGGTCCTCGAGCTCATCGGCGAGGGCCTGTCCAACCGCGAGATCGGCGAGCGGCTCGGCGTCGCGGAGAAGACCGTCAAGAACCACATCACGTCGCTGCTCGCGAAGATGGGTCTCCAGCGCCGCACGCAGGTCGCCGCATGGGTGGCCGCCCGCAAGAACAGCGGCTGGCGCAACTCCTGACCTCCCGCTGACCCCGGCACCCCGGACTCCGGCGCTCTGCCACCCTCGCCCGCCCACCCACTCGCGCGGACCTGGCCCGTCACGCTGATCGATTGCGTGCGTGTGGCGTCAGTCATCGACCAGCGTGATGGCGCAGTCGGGGCCGCAGGGGTGGGCCGGGCCGCGGTAGCCGCCCTTGCGGAGGGCGCGGAGGACCTGGGCGGCGGTGTCGCACGGGGTGACCGTGACGTGCACCCAGCGGTAGCGCAGGGTGCGCTCGTCGAACGCCAGGAGCACCGCGTTGTCCCGCCAGGTGTCCTGGTCGGTTCGCCCGCCCGGGTGTGCGAGCTGCCCGTCGAGCTCCACGCGGGTGGCGAAGCCGACGTAGATCCCGTCCGCCCGGATCAGCTTGCCGTCGAGCACCTGGCGGACCTGGAACTGTGCGCGCGGCAGTCCGTGCTTGCGCTCGACGTCGCGGCGGTATCGGTGCTCGAGCGCCGACTCGGCTGCGCCGTCGGTCGCCCCGAAGATCTCTTCGAGGAGGCCTCGGTGTCGTAGCCGCGGTCGGCCCTTCGCCGCCTCGAAGATCTCGTGCGGGGTGGCGCCGGAGCGCACGGCCTCGGTGAGCCACGAGACGGCGTTGTCGGTGTCGCGGGCCAGACCGAGCAGGTCGAGCGCCATCTCGGCGGGGTGGGTCCGCGCGAGCCCGCTGCGCAGCACGAACGGCATGGGCTGGCGTCGGTAGAACCTGACGCCAGGTGCGGCGGCCGGAGAGAGCGTGCTCGGGACCGACACCTCGATCCGCTGTGGCGGCGTCCGCACGATCTGCTGCGCGTAGCCGGCACTCAGGTGCGACAGCGCCGCATCGGGGCCGGCGAGCAGCAGAGCGGCCCGTGCGCGGGCGCGCCAGGTCAGCGGTCCGGAGTGGAGAGCGTAGACACCGCGGTGGAGTCGCTGCCAGTCGCCCGAGCGCGCGCGCCGGCTGAGCGTCGCGTGATCGAAGCCCCACTCGAGGAGCTGTCCTACGGAGGCGACGCCGTCCTGCTTCTGGAGCTGTTGCTCGTGATTGCGTGTCAGTAGGACCATGCGCGCATGCTGCCGCTTGCGCTGGACGGCTCGCTGAGGCCCGTCCGCCGCCTGTGGATGACCGGTCCACCTGCCGCACCTGCCCACCCTGCCGCCGCCGGCATCCGCCCACGCGTTCTCACCATGACGCTGATCGATTGCGTGCGTGTGGCGCACGCGATCGTTCAGTGTCACCTCTCGCCCGGAGGGTCGGGGGAGGGCGGGGGCAGGGGACTAGCCGAGAGGGCAGTGCCAGCGGAGGAGCGTGCCCCGGCCCGAGGGGGCGTCCACGAGCGAGAACGTCCCGCGGTGCTGGCGTGCCCGCTCGGCGAGGTTCGCCGACCCCGAGCTGCGGGTGCGCATCGGGTCGAGGCCGCCGCCGTCGTCCTCCACCTCGACGAGCACGGTGCCGCCCCACCGTTCGTCCTCGACGAGGCTGTCGGACCAGACACCCTCCACGGTGACGCGCACGGCCACGGACGAGGCGCGGGCGTGCCGGGCCGCGTTGGCGAGTCCCTCCCGGACCACGGCGACGACGTCGTCCGCGAGCCCACCGCGCACCCGCGCGTCGATCCCGTCGTCGTCGGTGACCTCCGCGCCCACCACCTCGCCGTCGAGCGTCACCACGAACGTGGGTGCGAAGCCCAGCCCGGCCCGCGAGAGCGAGACCTCGCGCCGCAGCCGCTCGACGAGCCCGGAGGCCGCGTCGGGGTCCTTGAGGGCGTGCACGATCGAGCGGATCTGGCGCACCGAGGCGTCCACGTTGTCGAGGGCATCGTGCAGCACCTCCTCGAGCGCGTCGGGCGACTCCCCGCGCTCGGCCTTGCGGCGCAGCGACTCGAGCTGCATCCCGGTGGCGAAGAGCTGCTGGACGGCGAGGTCGTGCAGGTCGCGCGCGATGCGTTCGCGCTCGTCGAGCAGGGCGTTCGCGTCGGCGACGTGCCGGGCCTCGGCGAGCCGCAGCGCGACGGCGGCCTGCGCGGCGAAGGACCGGGCGGTGAGCAGGTCGTGCGGGCCGAAGGGGATGCGCCCGATGTTGCGCAGCAGCACGAGCACCCCCATCGCGTGCCCTTCGGCCGTCATGGGCGCGTAGAGGGCCGGCCCGAACTGGCGCATGGGCTCGAGCCGCACCTGCCGGTGGGCGTAGAGCGACTCGACGAGCTCGCCGGCGCCGCCGCGCATCGTGCGCCACGCCCGCCCGTCGCGTGGCATGACGGTCCCGAGCAGGCCGTCCTTGCCGTCCCCGTCCACGATCTCCATGACGAGCTCGCCGCCCAGCCCGGGCAGGATCAGCACCGCCGTGTCGGCCTCGGCGATCTCCCGGGCGTGCCCCGCGAGGCGTTCGAGCGCCTCGTCCTCGTCCGCCCCGGACAGCAAGAGCGTCGTGATCTCCTGGCCCGCGCGCAACCAGTCCTCGCGCGCCCGGGCGTCCGCATAGAGCTGGGCGTTCTGGATCGCCACGGCCGCCGCTGCGGCGAGCGCGAGCACGACGTCGACGTCGGCGTCCTCGAAGACCGGTTCCTTGTTGGACAGGTAGAGGTACCCGAAGATCTCCTCGTGGACCCGCACCGCCGTGCCGAGGAACGAGCCCATGTCGGGGTGCCCGGAGGGGTAACCCCGGAACGCCGGGTGCTCGCGCAGGTCGTCGAGCCGGAGCACGCCGTAGTCGGGGATCGCGCCGAGGACGCCCACGGCGTGCGGTGAGTTGGCGAGCCGCGCCGCGGCGGTCTCGGGAACGCCGTACTGCACGAAGGTGGTCGATGCCCCGCGCGCGTCGAGCACGTTGATCGCGGCGTACGTCGCGTTCGTGAGCTGTGCCGAGACCTGGACGAAGCGCTGCAGCACGGCGGACAGGTCGAGGTCCGCGCCGAGCGAGAGGACGGCGCGCAGCAGCTCGAACGTGCCCGCACGGTCCGTGCGATCTGCCGTGCTCATGGTGGCTCCGTCGTCCAAGCGCTCACGCGTCCTGGCCGCGCGCGAGCTCGCGCTCCAGAGCCTCACGGTAGTCGCTCTCGGCGAGGAGCCGGGCGTGCGTGCCGCGCGCCGCGACCCGTCTGTCGCGCAGCAGGATCACCTCGTCGGCGGCGGCGAGGGGAGCGAGGCGGTGGGTTGCGACGACGACGCCGCGCGGCTCGCCGGCGAGGTCCCGTGGGTCGGCCAGCAGCGCGGTCACGAGCTCGTCGGCCGTCGCGGGGTCGAGGTGCTCGGCGGGCTCGTCCACGAGGAGGATCCGAGCCGGTCCCACGAGCGCCCGCGCGAGCAGCAACCGGCGTCGTTCCCCGCCCGAGACGGTGCGACCGTCGCTCGCGAGGACGGTGTCGAGGCCGTCGGGCAGCGCCGCGAGCCAGGCGCCGAGGCCGACGCGGTCGAGCGCTTCCCGGGCCGCCGCCGCGTCGAGGTCGCCGCGGGCGACGCGCAGGTTCTCGAGCACGGTGGTGCCGAACACGTGGGCGTCCTCGGTCGTGACGACGACGGCGCCCACCCGCTCGGCGCGCCCGAGCCGTTCGATCGGGACGCCGTCGACCGTCACGTGCCCGCCCCGCGGCGCGAGCAGTCCGGCGAGGGTCAGGAGCGCCGTCGTCTTGCCCGCTCCGCTCGCCCCCACGAGCGCGACCGACCGACCCGGCCGTGCCTCGAGGTCGAGCCCCGCGACCGCGACCGGCCGGCCCGTCCAGCCGCCGTCGAGGCCCTCGGCGCGCAGCACGGGGACCGGGTCCCGGGTGGGTGCGACGGAGGGCGTCGCCGCCGGCTCACCCGCATCGTCGAGCAGCGCGAGGATGCGGGCGGCTGCGGCGCGCGAGCGCTCGACCTGCACGGCCGCGGCTGGCAGCGCGCTCGCGGCCTCGAACGCGGCGAGCGGTGTGAGCACGATGACGGCGAGCTCGACGGGACTCAGCACCCCGGCGCCGACGGCGGGGATGCCGAGCGCGAGCGCCCCGAGCACGGCGATCCCTTGGGCGAGGGTGCCCACGGCCGTGGCGAGGGCGGACGGCGTGGCCCCGGCGTCCACGGCTGCGGCGATGCGCCGGTCCGCCGCGGCGAGCGTCGCGAGCTCCCCGCGCGCCCGGCCGGCGACGGTGAGCGGCCCGGCGTCGTCGAGCAGCCCGAGCGCCGTGGCAGTCATGTCCGCGCGTGCCTCGGCGGCCCGCAGCTCCGTTGCCCGCGCCGCCCGGGCTGCGAGCAGCGGCGCCACGACGCCCGCGAGCACGAGGCACGCGGCGAGCACGAGCCCGGCGGCGGGCAGGAACAGCCCCATCACGACCGATGTCCCGACGCCGAGCACGGCCGCGACCGCGGCGGGCAGCAGCCCCCGGACCACCATGTCGCCCACGGCGTCGACGTCGGCGCCCATCCGGGCGAGCAGGTCCCCGCGGCGCACGCGCAGCGTGGCCTCCGGGCGCCCCTCGGCGAGCCGGGAGTAGAGGGTGGTGCGCAGCGCCGTCATGCCGCGCAGGGCGACCTCGTGGGACGCGATCCGCTCTAGGTAGCGCAGCACGCCGCGGCCCACGCCGAACGCGCGCACGGCCACGGTCGCGACGGACAGCTCGAGCACGGGTGGCATCTGCGAGGCCCGCGCGATGAGCCACGCGGCCACGGCGGCGAGGGCGATCGCGCTGGCGAGCGCTCCCGTGCCGAGCGCGACGGCCGCGGCGAAGCGTCGCGGGTCGACGTCGAGCAGCCGGACGGCGCGGCGCAGCTCGTGGCTCACGTCGTCGCCCCCTCGGAAGCTGCCCCGGGCGTCCCGAGGGCGGGCGCGCGTGGCGCGTCGTCGGTGGGAGAGCCGCCGACCTCCACGACCTCGTCCGCGGCGGCGAGCACGGCGGGGCGGTGCGTCACGAGGAGCACCGTGCTCCCGGCATCGCGCAGGGCGCGCACCGTCTCGAGCACGACGTGCTCCGCGGCCGTGTCGAGGTGCGCCGTGGGCTCGTCGAGCACCACGAGCGGCGCGGGTCGCAGCAGCACGCGGGTGAGCGCGACGCGCTGGCGCTGGCCCACGCTCAGCCCGACCCCGCCCCGACCCAGCGGGGTGTCCCAGCCGAGGGGGAGTGCCGCGACCACCTCGGAGAGTCCCGTGCGGGCCGCGGCCCGGTCACGCTCGGCGTCGGGCACGGCGCTGGCCACCGCGGGCTGGCCGACGCCGGCGCCCCCACCGGCTCCGGCCGCCTCGGCGAGCGTCCCCGGTTCGAGCACGGGCCGCTGCGGCAGCCACGCGACCTGGGACCACAGGGTCGAGAGGTCGACGTCGGCGAGGTCGAGCTCTTCCCCGCCGGACACGAGCACGACACGCCCCGCGTCGGGCGCGACGAGCCCGAGCAGCACCTCGACCGCCGTCGACTTCCCGCCGCCGCTCGCCCCGGGCGCGTGCTCGCGCTCGCCGGGCCGAG
>CAZECM010000030.1:30645-34061 GCA_964510785.1 uncultured Cellulomonadaceae bacterium
GGCGAGCGCGAGCACGCGCCCGGGGCGCAGCTCGAAGCTCAGCCGCCGCGGGAACTCCCCGTGCGCGGTCGCCACGCTGACGCCCTCGACCCGGATCGACGCGGCGGAGAGGTCCGGCACGGGCAGGGAACCGGCCACCGGTGCGGGCTCGTCGAGCACCGCGAACGCCTGCTCGGCGGCCGCGACCCCGTCGGTCGAGGCGTGGAAGTGCAGCCCCACCTGCCGCAGCGGTTGGAACACCTCGGGGGCGAGCACGAGCACGGCGAGCCCCACCACGAGCCCGACGTCCCCGTACACCAGCCGCAGCCCCACCCCCACGGCCACGAGCGCCACGCACAGCGTCGTGAGGAGCTCGAGCACCATCCCCGAGAGGAACGCGATGCGCAGCGTGCCCATCGTCGCGCGGCGGTGGGCGTCTCCGAGCGAGCGCACGCGCGCGGCAGGCCCGATCTCGCGCCCGAACGCCCGCAGCGTCGGCAGGCCGGCCACCAGGTCGAGCACCTGCGCACCCAGGCGCTCCATCGCGGCGAGCCCGCGCTGCGAGCGGCCCTGCGTCATGACCCCCACGAGCCACATGAACAGCGGGACGAGCGGCACCGTCCCCGCGATGAGCGCCGCGGAGATCCAGTCGAGGTCGAGCACCACGAGCAGCGTCGCGGGCGTGAGGGTCGCGGCGAGCACGAGCTGGGGGAGGTAGCGCACGAAGTACGGCTCGAGGTTGTCGAGGCCGCGCGTAGCGAGAGTGACGACCTCGGCACCCCGGGCCGCGGAGGCGTGCCGGCCCGGTCGCGAGGCCGCGGTCACGACCTGGAGGCGCAGCTCGGCGACCGCGCGGGTCGCGGCCCGGTGCGCGAACCGCTCCTGCACCGCGACCACGGCGGTGCGCACGGCGACGACGACGGCGAGCCAACCCACGAGCGGGGCCACCTCGGCGAGCGAGGCACCGTGCGCGATCGCACGCCCGAGCGCGTGCCCGAGGAGCAGCGCCTGCGCGACGGCGCACGCCGCCGTCAGCACACCGAGCGCAACCGTCAGCGCGAGGTAACCCCGGGCCGAGCGCGCGTACCGCAAGAGCCGTGGGTCGAGGGGCTTCACGCGGCCACGGTCTCACTCACGGGCGGGGCCCGCTCACCGTGAGGCTCACTCGCCGCCCGGGCGGACCGGCTCTTCGGCCTTGCGCAGCGTCAGCCCGATCCCGTCGGGGATGTGCGCGGCGGAGATCCGCTTGCGGAACACCCAGTACGTCCAGCCCTGGTACAGCAGCACGAGCGGCGTCAGCGCGACGGCGACCCACGTCATGATCGTGAGCGTGTAGTGCGTCGAGGAGGCGTTCGTCACCGTGAGGGAGTTCGCGGGGTCGAGCGCGGGCATGACGTCGGGGTACATCGAGCCGAAGATGAGCACGACGGCGGCCACGATCGTCACGGCCGTCCCGAGGAAGGCCCAGCCCTCGCGCCGAGCCCGGGTCGCGATGACGACCACCACGAGCGCCCCGGCCGCGAGCACCACGGCGAGCCAGGTCCACGCCACGGAGTGCGCGAGCTGCGCCCACACGGCCCACCCGCCGGCCACCAGGAGCGTCACGGGCGCGAGGCGCTCGGCGAGGCGGCCCGCACGCTCACGGATCTCGCCGTCGGACTTGAGCGCGAGGAACACCGCACCGTGCGTGAGGAAGAGCAGCGTGGTCACGGCGCCGCCGAGCAGCGCGAACGGGCTCAGCAGCGCCCAGAACCCCCCCACGAACTGGTGGTTCGCGTCGAGCTCGACGCCGCGCACGAGGTTGGCGAACGCCACGCCCCACAGCACGGCCGGGGTCCACGAGCCGAACACGATCGCGCGGTCGGCCCACGCGCGCCACTGCTCGGACTCGATCTTGCCGCGCCACTCGAACGCGACGACCCGCACGATGAGTGCGAGCAGGATGAGGAGCAGCGGGATGTAGAAGCCGGAGAACAAGGTTGCGTACCACTCGGGGAACGCCGCGAACGTGGCACCGCCCGCGGTGAGCAGCCACACCTCGTTGCCGTCCCACACGGGGCCGATCGTGTTGATGATGACGCGGCGGTTCTTCTCGCTCTCGCCGTCGGCCCCGGACGCCTTGCGCCGTCGGCCGAAGATGCCGAGCAGCATCCCGACGCCGAAGTCGAATCCTTCGAGCACGAGGTAGCCCGTCCACAGGACGGCGATCAGCAGGAACCAGACGGTGGCGAGCTCCACGGCGGCCTCCTCAGTACGCGAAGGACAGCGGGCCGGCCGCGTCCTGATCGGGGTTGTCCGGGCTGGGGTCGTGCTCCACCTCGGCGATGCCCTCGACCGCGTAGCGGTGCATGAGGCGGTACCAGACGACGGCGAGCACCCCGTAGAGGGCCGTGAAGGTGACGAGCGAGCCGATCACGTGACCGGCGCTCACGACCTCGGAGACACCGCGCGCCGTGAGCAGCCACACGCCGTCCACCCCGGTGGGGTTGGGGGCCACGACCCACGGCTGGCGGCCCATCTCGGTGAAGATCCAGCCGAAGCTCGACGCGAGGAACGGCATCGGGATCGCGACGAGGGCGAGGCGCGCGAACCACGGGTTGTCGGTGATCCGGCCGCGGCGCGTGAGCCACAGCGCGGCGAGCGCGAGCGCCGCGGAGCCGATGCCGAGCCCGATCATGAGCCGGAAGCTCCAGTACGTCACGGCGAGGTTGGGCTGGTAGGAGATCGGCTCGCCGTTCTCGTCGGTGTAGCCGAACTTCTCCTCGAACTCGGCCTGCAGGTCGTTGACCCCGCGGATCGTGGCGGAGAAGTCGCCCGTCGCGAGGAAGGACGTGAAGCCGGGCATCTCGATGACGTGGATCACGCCCTCGCACGAGTTGGACAGGTCGCCGATCGTGAGGATCGAGAACGCCGCGCCGTCCTGCGTCTCGCACAGCGCCTCGGCCGAGGCCATCTTCATGGGCTGCTGCTCGAACATGAGCTTGGCCTGCCAGTCGCCGCTCGCGATGACGCCGACGCCGGACACGAGCATCGTCACCATGCCGAGCACGACGGCGGGCCGGTAGATGCGCGCCTTGTCGAGATTGCCGGCGCGCACGAGCCGGACCATCCACCACGCGGCGATGCCCGCGACGAAGGTGCCCGCGGTGAGGAACGCGGCGGAGATGGTGTGGGGGAAGGCGGCGAGCAGCGTGTTGTTCGTCAGCACGGCCACGATGTCGACCATCTCGGCGCGGCCCGTCTCGACGTTGAAGATCGTGCCGACGGGGTGCTGCATCCACGAGTTGGCCGCGAGGATGAAGTAGGCGGACAGGTTCGTGGCGATCGCGACGGCCCAGATGCACGCGAGGTGGATCTTCTTGGGCAGCTTGTCCCAGCCGAAGATCCACAGGCCGAGGAACGTCGACTCGACGAAGAACGCGGCGAGCGCCTCCATC
>CAZECM010000031.1:0-13042 GCA_964510785.1 uncultured Cellulomonadaceae bacterium
CGTCGCCGACGACGGCGACCCGCAGGCCCGCGAGGTCCTGCCCCGTCGGCTGCGGGCCCACGAGGTGGCGGCGCAACGTATAGGCGTCGAGCAGCGCCTGGGTGGGGTGCTGGTGCGTGCCGTCGCCCGCGTTGACGACCGCGGCCTGGACCCAGCCGGAGTTGGCGAGCAGATGAGGTGCGCCGGAGGCCTGGTGGCGGATGACGACGGCGTCGGCCCCCATCGCCTGGAGCGTGAGCGCCGTGTCCTTGAGGGACTCCCCCTTCGAGACGCTCGAGCCCTTCGCGGCGAAGTTGATGACATCGGCCGAGAGCCGCTTGGCCGCCGTCTCGAACGAGATGCGCGTGCGCGTGGAGTCCTCGAAGAAGAGGTTCACCACGGTGCGGCCGCGCAGGGTGGGCAGCTTCTTGATCTCGCGCCCCTGCGTCGCGGCGAGCTCGGCCGCGGTGTCGAGGATGCGCACGGCGGCGTCCCGGTCGAGATCGGCAGCGGACAGCAGGTGCTCCATGTCAGCCCTCACCGCCCGGGACCGGGCCGGCGTCGGAGATCAGCACGGCGTCACGGCCGTCCGTCTCCTCGAGCATCACGCGCACACGCTCGGTCGACGCGGTGGGGAGGTTCTTGCCCACGTGGTCCGCCCGGATGGGCAGCTCACGGTGGCCGCGGTCGACGAGGACGGCGAGGCGCACCGCCCGAGGTCGGCCGAGGTCGCTCAGGGCGTCGAGGGCAGCGCGGATCGTGCGACCCGAGTACAGGACGTCGTCGACCAGGACGACGGTGCGATCGTCGATGCCCGACGCCGGCAGCCGGGTCGCCCCGATGGGGCGCACGGGCGCGCGGTGCAGGTCGTCGCGGTGCATCGTGATGTCGAGCGAGCCGAGCTGGGTCTGCGGGTCGAAGCCCGGGTCCACGCTCGCGAGGCGCTCCGCGAGCCGGTGCGCGAGCGGGAGGCCGCGGGTCGGGATCCCGAGCACGACGAGCCCGTCGGCACCCTTGTTGTGCTCGACGATCTCGTGGGCGATCCGGGTCAGCGCCCGGGAGATGTCGTCCGGGCCGAGGACTTCGCGTCCCTCGCCGGGCGTGTCTGTCTCAGACATCGTGTGGACTCCTTCCCCGCCTCACGGGACGGGCCTTAAAGGATGGTGTGGTGCGGGGCCAGCCTAGTGCACGCGCCCCGTGCGAATTCCCCCGGTCGGCAGAGGGACAAATGGCGCCTCCGACCGCCATGATGGTTCGCATGAGCTCCTCCTCCGGGGGATGGTTGGTCTTCCAGGCGTTCGCGGGTGGAGTCGTCGCCGGCGTCGCCGTACTCCTCTACGTCTGGTGGCACCTCAACCGGCGCGACTCGTTCGTGTTCTGGGTCACGATGTGGCTCGTCCCGTTCGCCGCCCTGTTCGTGCTCAATGCGGGGGTCACGCTCGTCGAGCCCGGGTCGATGGCGGACACCATCGTCCTGTGGGGACGGTCGCAGGTGCTGGCCGCGACAATCCTGCTCGCGATGCCGGCGCTGCGCTCGGTCACGGGTGGTCCCGCCGTGCGGTGGTGGATGGTGACGGCGGGCGGCCTCTTCGCGCTGCGTGGGGTGCTCTTCGCGACCACCGACCTCGTGTACGCCCACGAGTACCTCGACGGTGTGCCGCGGTACGGTCCGCTCATCACCTGGAGCTTCGCGGTCCCGGCGCTGATCGTCGCCGTCTACGGGATGTGCGCCATCTCTCGCTTGCCTTCCACCGCGGGCCGCGCGGTGGTGATCGCGCTCACGCTCATCGGGTTCGCCACGCTCACGCTCGCCTTCGTCCTGGTCAGCGGGGTGCTCGCGGAGCTGCTCACGTCGCTGTGGGCGCTACCGGTGATCGGGATCGTCGTCGTCGTCGGCGTCCGGAGGCTGCGCGCGGACCTGACGTCGAGCGTGCGGCAACGACACATGCGCGACGCGCTCGCGGCACTCACCAACGCCGCGTGGTTCGACCGGGACCCGTCGCAGATCCTCGCCCGTGCCGAGAGCTCGGCCCGCACGCTGCTCGGCAGCGCGGACATCCGCGGCAGCGTGCGTCGGCTCCCCAACGAGTCCTACTTCACGTCGTTCGCCATGCCCCCGGCGCTCGCGGACGATCCCCAGGCGGCGACGTTCCTCGACGACCTGGGGCACGTCGTCTCCGCGGCAGCGGAACGTTTCGAGCTGACGGAGCGGCTCAAGGTGGCCGCTCACACGGACGCACTGACGGGACTTCCCAACCGTCGCCGGCTCGACGAGGTGATCAGCGAGGCCTGGGAGACCGCCGGGAAGCGCCGGGTCGCCGTGCTCTTCTGCGACCTCGACGCGTTCAAGCGGGTCAACGAGGAGTTCGGGCACCCCATGGGCGACTCGGTGCTGCAGAGCACGGCGCGCGCCCTGGCCGGTGCCGTCCCGCCGGGAGCCACGGTGGCCCGCTACGGTGGCGACGAGTTCGTGGTGGTCGTCCCGGACGCCCCGCCGGATGCCGCGGTGGTCGAGCTGGCCCACGGCCTGCAGCGCGCCGTCGTCGAGGCGAACCCGGGCAAGATCCGTTCGGTGTCGATCGGCGTCGTCTCCGCGGCCGGTGACGAGATGCGAGAGCCGCACACCCTCGTCCGGGACGCGGACTCGGCGATGTTCGACGCGAAGCACAAGCGGCTCGGTGTGCGCGTGTTCGACCAGTGGCTCCGCGAGCGGCTGCTGCGCGAGATCGATCTCGGGAGGCGTATCGCCCGCGCCGTGGACGACGACGAGTTCGAGGTGCACTTCCAGCCGATCGTGGACGTCAAGACGCTGAAGGTCGTGGCCGTCGAGGCGCTCTCCCGGTGGCCCGTCTCGGACCGTCCTCGCGACTCCGAGGAGTGGGTGCCTGCGGCGGAGGAGAGCGGCCAGATCATCGCCATCGGTCTGATGGCGATCCGTGCCGCACGGGCAGCCTCGCTGCAGTTCGGGCTGCCCGTGGGCGTCAACGTCTCTCCCCGTCAGCTCGCCGAGCCGGACCTCGCCGCCCAGCTGCTCGACGCGTGGGGCCCCGACGACCGCAAGGACCTCACGCTCGAGATCACCGAGTCCGCGCTGCTCGACGACCTGCCGCTCGGCATCGAGACGCTCGCCGCCCTGCGCGACCAGGGGGTACGTGTCGCCCTCGACGACTTCGGCACCGGCTACTCCTCGCTCGCCCGGCTCGCCCACCTGCCCGTCGACGTGCTCAAGGTGGACCGGCAGTTCGCCGAGGACGCGACGACGCCTCGCGGCAGGGCCGTGCTCCGGGGGATCGTGGAGATCGCCCACGCGAGCGGGCTCGTGGTGGTGGTCGAGGGCGTGGAGACGGTCGAGCAGCTCGAGACCGTGACCGAGCTCGGCGCCGACCGGGTTCAGGGCTACCTCCTGGGCCGCCCCTCGATGCAGGCGCCCGCCGAGGTCTCCCTCCCCCGCTGACAGCCTTCGCCTTTCACGACGACGGCCGGCTCGGGAAGGGGGTCCCGGCCGGCCGTCGTGTGCGTGCTGGTGCTACTTGACCTTGAGCTTGACCGTCTTGGAGGCCTTCGCCTTCGTGTAGGTCTTGAAGGGGCCCGAAGGCTTGTAGGTGACCTTGATCTTGTACGTGCCCTTCTTGAGCTTGGGCAGCGTGACCGTGATCTTGCCCTTGTGCTTGGCCTTGAGCGTCACGGTCTTGGACTTCTTGCCGTAGGAGACCTTGAGCTTGCCGGTGGGCTTCGCGATGCCCGTGGTCGTGACCTTGATCGCCACCTTGGCCTTAGCGGTCCGCTTGATGCTCTTCTTCTTGAGCTTCGCGGTGATCTTGGAAGCGACCTTCGGCACAGTCTTCGTGGCAGCGGACGTGCTCGGGATCGGGGGGAAGCCCGCCTTGTTGGCGAGCACCCGGAACTGCAGCGACCTACCGATGTCCGCCTTCGTCACGGTGTACGAGGTCTTGGTCGCACCCGGGATCACGACACCACCACGCAGCCACTGGTAGCTGAACGACGTCGGGCCGCCGAGCCAGGACGCCGCAGGCGTCGCGGTGAGCTTGGCGCCGAGCTTTGCCGTGCCGGCGAGCGTCGTGGCCGAGCGCGGGGCGGGCACCAGCGAAAGGTCGGTGATGCCGAGACCGCAGGTCCGGTCACAGTCCCAGGCCTGGCCGTGCTGTGGGAACGGACGCACGGCGGACCTGATCGCCTGCTCGAGCTGCGGCGCCGTGAAGCGGCCGAGGCTCGCGATCAGGGCAGCCGCCCCTGCGACCGCCGGTGTGGCCATGCTCGTGCCCTGGTAGTAGGTCCAGTCCGGGCTGCCGGGCACGGTCGTACCGGTGTTGATCGTCGAGAGGATGCCGGCTGCGGTTTCCCAGCCGAGGTCGCCGCCGGGGGCGGAGACGTCGAGGGTGGTACCCCAGTTGGTGTAGGACGCCCACATGCCGTAGTAGTCCGTGGCCCCGACGGTGATGACGTCCCTGCAGCTCGCCGGGGAGTAGTAGCCCGCGTCCTGGCCGTCGTTGCCTGCCGCCACGATCACGACCGAGCCGCGGTTGCGCGCCCCGTCGATCGCTGTCTGCATCGCCGGCGCGCACGCGCTCTGGCCCCCGAGCGAGAGGTTGAGCACCTTGGCGGGCGTCTTGTTCGCTGGGACGCCAGGTACCGAACCGCCCGAGGCCCACGTGATCGCCGCAGCGATGTCGGCGTCCGAGCCACCACACTTGGCCAGGACGCGTACGTGCTGGATCTTCACGTTCGGGGCGACACCGACGACGCCATAGCCGTCGTTCATGCGGGCGGCGATGGTCCCGGCGACGTGGGTGCCGTGCCACGAGCTGGCACGTTGCGGCGAGCCGGAGTAGCACTCACCGGCGGCAGACCAGTCGCCCTCGTCCTGCGGGTTGGCGTCCCGCCCGTCGGAGTCCCTGGCGTTGCCCGCCTCGCTGACGAAGTCGTAGCCGGCGACGGTGTTGGCATCCAGGTCCTGGTGTGCCGTGCGACCGGTGTCGAGGACGGCGACGACGATGCCGGCCGATCCCCTCGTCGCCTGCCAGAGCACGGGCGCCTTGACCGAGTAGCCTCCCGCTGGCCAGCCGGTTCGGTAGGTCTCGGGGACCTGCACCGCTTCGCGACCGTCCCAGATGTTGTGCAGGTAGTCGAAGTACTGGTCGTTGGGCCTGACGGGTGCTGCGGCCGCGGGATAGCGGATGCCGTTCGGGGTCACTGACTCCACGCCTGGCAGCGAGGCGAGCTCGCTGGCGAGGGCCTCGGCCTCGGCGTAGGCCAAGGGCTCCTCGAAAGCCAGTGCGCTGGCGGTGGTACTGACCGCGACCGCACGTGCGCTCGTGGGTACGCCTGCGGCGCGAGCACCGGCGGCGACGTCTGCCATCGCCGCAGTGGCCCTACCGCCCACGTAGGTGACGATGAGCCCCGCGGCGAGGGCAGGCTGCGGCGTGATCTGGGCTGGTGCCGGGCCTTCCCCGAGCCACTTGACGGGTCGGTCCCCCGGGTCCGAGGCGGACGCCCCGGCCAGGGGCACGGCCACGAGCGCGAGGCTCGCAGCGACGGCGATGATGCGTGCTCGAGCAGCGCTCGCGGAACCGCGCGAGCGTGAAGCGTGTGTCTCCATCGGTGTTCCCCTCTTGACGACGCGGGCCGCCGGCCACGCGTGTGCCCGCACACGCGGGTGCGACAAGGCTAGTGACGCCAGCGGCTCGCCATCAGTACCCGGGCGGGTGATTGCGTGCGAGCACTGCGCGCCTCGTCGGGGCCTACGACGACGGCCGGCTCGGGAAGGGGATCCCGGCCGGCCGTCGTGGTGTGTGCTGGTGCTACGTCACCTTGAGCTTGACCGTCTTGGAGGTCTTCGCCTTCACGTACTTCTTGAGCGACTTGGCAGGCGTGTACTTGACCTTGATCTTGTACGTGCCCTTCTTGAGCTTGGGCAGCGTGACGGTCAGCTTGCCCTTCTTCGACGACTTGAGGTTGTACGTCTTGGACTTGTTGCCGTAGGAGAGCTTGAGCGTGCCCGCCGGCTTCTTGGTGAGCGACCCGGTCTTGACCGTGATCGTGACCTTGGCCTTCTTGGACGCCTTGATCGACTTGGCGCTGAGCTTCGCCGCCACGGACGGCGACTGCTTGCCGACCTTGACCTTCGCGGTGGTGGCAGAGCGGCTCGGGAAGCCGGAGAGCGACGCGGTGACCTTGACGGAGAGCTTCTTGCCGAGGTCGGCCTTCTTGACCTTGTAGGTCTTCTTGGTCGCGCCCTTGATCTTCTTGCCGTTGCGCAGCCACTGGTACGTGAACTTCGCCTTCGGTGCTACCGCCTTCGGGCTGACCGTGGCGGTCTTGCCGACCTGGGCACCAGACACCTTGGGAGTGGCGAGCCACGCGGTGGGAGCCTTCGTCGCGTCGATGATGCCCTTGCCGCAGTTCTTCGCCTTCGCGCAGTTGAACGAGCCGAACGCCGTCTGGTTCGGGAACTTGGTGACCGAGCCGCGGATGGCCTTCTCGAGCTGTGCGGTGCTCGCCTTGGGACGCAGCGAGACGATCAGAGCCGCCACACCTGCCACACCCGGAGTTGCCATCGAGGTGCCCTGGTACCAGACCCAGTACGGCTGGTTCGGCGTCGTCGTTCCGTCGTTCAGCGTCGAGAGGATCCCGTCGAGCGGGAAGCCGTTGATGTCCTCACCCCAGGCGAGGTCGCCACCCGGGGCCGAGAGGTCGACCACCTTGCCGTAGTTCGAGTACTGGGCCCGGGCGCCGAGGGAGTTGGAGGCCCCGACCGTGATGACGTTCTTGCAGTTCGCGGGCTGGAAGTTCTTCGCATCCTCGTTGTTGTTGCCTGCGGCGACGATGACCACGGAGCCGCGCTTACGGGCGGCGTTGATGGCCTTCTGCATCACCGGCTGGCAGGCGATCTTGCCGCCGAGCGAGAGGTTGAGGACCTTGGCGGGCGTCTTGTTCTTCGACGTGCCCTTGACCTTGCCGCCCGAGGCCCACGTGATGCCGTCGGCGATGTCCTGCGTGGTGCCACCGCACTTGCCGAGCACGCGAACGTGCTGGACGCGCACGCCGGGGGCGTTCCCCACCACGCCCTCGACGTCGTTGACCGCGGCGACAGTGCCCGCGACGTGGGTGCCGTGCCAGCTCGAGATGCCCGGCTCGCTTCCGAGCCAGCACTCGTTGTAGGACGTCGTCCAGTCACCCTGGTCGGTCGGGTCCGAGTCGCGGCCGTCGCCGTCACGCGGGTCGATCCCGAGGTTCCCGGTGATGAGGTCATAGCCCGCCACCGTGTTCGCGTCGAGGTCGGCGTGGGGCGTGCGGCCCGTGTCGATGACGGCGACCACGGTCTTCTTCGAGCCCTTGGTGAGGCGCCACAGCGAAGGTGCCTTCGTGCTGTAGCCACCGTTGGGCAGCTTGTAGGACGCGCCGCCCGCCCATCCCGGGGCGTTGATGCTGGTGCGGGTGTCCCAGAGTCCGTGCAGGTACCCGAAGTAGAAGTCCTTCGGCGTTCCACCCGGGGGTGCGGCCGCGGCGGTGTGAATGACGTTCAGGTCGACGGAGCTGACCCCGGGGAGCCGCTCGAGCCGCTCGGCCGCCCGCTCGGCGGTCGCGAGGTCCGTGGGCTCGTCGAAGGTGACGACGCCGGAGCCGTCGCCTTCCGAGGTGACGGTCCCGCCGAGGCCGAGGCTGCTCGCGGCTCCTGCTGCCTGTCCCAACCGGGAGGACGAGCCCGCGTAGTCGACGATCAGACCCGCCACGACCGTCTCTTCCGGCCCGGCCGCCGGCGCCGTCGCCGTCCGCGACTGCAAGGGCGCCTCGTCGGCCACCGCCCCGGTCGAAGCGACCACGAGCGAGGCCAGGACCATCGCGCCCCCGGCCGTCACCGCCGCGACTCGGGTACCCGTCGAGTACGTCGTCGAGCCGCCGTCAGCAGCCTTCAGCCATCGCGCCATGTGCGCGTCCTCCCCAGAATGCGGCCACGCAGGACCAAGCCCGGAAACCGGGCGAACAGTAGATTTTGTCGAGCCTAACGCAGCCGACGCCTCGGAGCCCTGGCTAGAGGGTGGTCTTCAGGCGCGAGATGCGACCGAGCAGCCCGTTGACGAACGCGGGCGAGTCGTCGGTGGACAGCGACCGCGCCATCTCGACGGCCTCGTCGATCGCGACCGGGTCGTCGACCTCGTCGTTGAAGAGGATCTCCCACGCGCCGATGCGCAGCACGGCGAGGTCCACGGCGGGCATCCGTTCGAGGGTCCAGCCCTGCGCGTACGTCACGAGCGCCTCGTCGATGCGCTCGCGCTCGGCGCACACGCCTTCGACGAGGTCGACGGCGTACTGGGGCAGCGCCGTCTGCGTGCCGGACTCCACGAGCCGGTCCGCGAGCAGCGTGATGGGATCGAGGCCGCGCTGGCCCGCCTCGAAGAGGACGTCGACGGCGCGTTTGCGTGCCTTGGTACGGGAGGCCACCGTCAGTCGTTCACACGGCCGAGGTATGAGCCGTCACGCGTGTCGACCTTGACCTTCGTGCCGGTCTCGAGGAACAGGGGCACCTGGATCTGGTAGCCGGTCTCGACCGTCGCGGGCTTCGTGCCACCCGTGGAGCGGTCGCCCTGCAGGCCCGGGTCGGTGTGCGTGATCTCGAGCACCACCGAGGGCGGCAGCTCGACGTACAGCGGGATGCCGTCGTTCGTCGCGACGAGCGCGTTGAGGGACTCGAGCATGAAGTTCGCGGCGTCGCCCACCACGGTCTCGCTCACGGTGATCTGGTCGTAGGTGTCCGTGTCCATGAACACGAAGTCCGTGCCGTCGCGGTACAGGTACTGCATCTCGCGGCGGTCGACGCTCGCCGTCTCGATCTTCGCGCCGGCGTTGTACGTCTTGTCGACGATCTTTCCCGTGACGACGTTCTTCATCTTGGTGCGCACGAAGGCGCCACCCTTGCCGGGCTTGACGTGCTGGAACTCGGTGACGGCCCAGAGCTGGCCGTCGATGCGCAGCACGGTGCCGTTCTTGATGTCGTTCGAGGTCGCCATAGTGTTCGCTTCCTGTGGGGGTGCGGGGAACCGCCCCGCAGGGCGCTAGACCGCCGGAAAGTCTATCCGGTCCGGCGCCGGGCCGTTCGCGGCTACCCGCCGGTCACCACACCGAGCAGTGCGAGCGCGACAAACCCGACCGCGGCGGACCACAGCAGCGAGGCGAGCGAGCCGATCACGAACCGTTCGGAGGCGGCCGGGTTGTCGCGCAGCTGGGGGAACCGGCCGAGGCCCTTGACGGCGACGACGACGGCGATCCCCGGGGTGAACCCCACGAGGATGCACCCCGTCACGGCGATCCGCTCGAGGATGCCGATCCACATCCCGCCGCGCAGCACGGCCCTCACCCGGGGGCTGTCCACGCCGTCTCCGTCGTCGGGCACGGTCGCCCGGGGCCCGCCGTCGTCGGCGGTCTTCCTCGCCTTGCGGTCCGCCGTGTCGATGTGCGCGAGCAGCCGTCCGGTCACCCAGCGCCCCACCCAGACGGACAGGGCGAGCGCGGCCACCCAGATCAGCACCTGCAAGAAGACCGTCACGGGTTGTTCCCTTCTGCCTCGGCGAGCAGTCGCGCGGCCAGGGGGTGCACCGCGGACTCCTCGGCCCACATGGCGGCGCGCAGCCGTTGGCTCACCGCCTGCTCGGTGATGCCGAGCGACCTCGCCACATCCTTCTGGGTATCGGCGCCGGCCGCGAGCCGGTCGACGGCGACCCACCCCGCGTCGGTGCGCCGCGCGACGACGGCGCCCAGGAGCCGCAGCACGGACTCGGCCTCCGCGGCCCGCCCGACGTGCTCCCCCTCGACGGCGAGCGGCACGGCCGTGCCCTTGGACTTCGCGCGCTCGACGGCGGCGCGGGCGTGCACGAAGGCGGGGCCGCCGGCTTCGCGGGACGAGGTGGGCAGGGGTTCGTGGACGGGGCCGACGCCGACGCCGACGCTCCAGCCACCGATCCGCAGCAGCGCGAGCGCCACCTCGACCACCCGGGTCGGTTCGTCGAGCACGGCCTGGACCTCGTCCCCCACGGTGCGCTCGAAGCCGAGCACGAACCCCGCGGCCGGTGCGGCGTACCCGAGCGCGTCGAGGCGTCCGAGCAGCTCGACGACCTGGTCGCCCCGCCCCGTGCTGTCCTGCTGGTCCACCGTCATCACGAACATGATTCAAGGGTAGACGCTTGATACCTACTAATCAAGGCAAAGGGCTTGATTGTCGCTGATCAATCCCGCGCGCCCGCGAGTGCGGCGAGCGCGAGCCGGTAGGAGTCCACGCCGAAGCCCGCCACCGTCCCCGTCGCAACGCCCCCGATCACCGAGTTGTGGCGGAACTCCTCGCGCGCGGCCGGGTTGGACAGGTGCACCTCGACGAGCCGCAGCCCGCCCTTCGTCACCTGGGCCGCGGCGTCGCGCAACGCGTAGGAGTAGTGCGTGAACGCGGCGGGGTTGAGGATCACGTCGGCGCGCGCGTCGACCGCCTCGTGGAGCCAGCCCACGAGCTCCGACTCGTCGTCGGACTGTCGCACGTCGACGTCGAAGCCGAGCTCGCTCCCCCAGGTCTCGACCCGGGCGGCCAGCTCGTCGAAGCTCGCCGACCCGTACACCTCGGGCTCGCGTATCCCGAGCCGCCCGAGGTTGGGTCCGTTCAGCACCAGCACGTTTGCCATGCCCAAACCCTAGAGCACCGGCTCCGTGCGGATCGGGCACGGCCGGCCGGGCCGGGGCGGTTGAGCTACAGCGAGACGATGCCCGACGACGGCGTCTCGTCGGCGATCTCCCCGTAGGCGGCAACCAGCAAGGACCCGTCAGGCCCCTCGAGCCGCGTCGGCGAGCCGATCGAGTCGAGCACCACGAACCGCAGCAGGTCCCCGCGCGACTTCTTGTCCCGGCGCATCGCGGCGAGCAGCTGCTCCCAGCGGTCGGACCGGTACGTCACGGGCAGCCCGAGCGCGCGCAGCACGTCGCGCTGCCGGTCCACCTCGGCCTCGGAGAGCCGCCCGGCGAGCCGCGACAGCTCCGCCGCGTACACCATCCCGACGGACACCGCGGCCCCGTGCCGCCACGAGAACCGCTCCACGTGCTCGATCGCGTGGGCCAGGGTGTGCCCGTAGTTGAGGATCTCGCGCAGGTGCGACTCGCGCAGGTCCTGGCCCACCACGTCGGCCTTGACCTGGACGGCCCGCTCCACGAGCTCGCGGATCACGGGCGCCAGGGACGCCGACGACGCCGCCCCCTCCGCGCCGAGCTCCCCCGCGAACTCCTCGACGAGCTCGAGGATGCGCACGTCCGAGATGAACCCGGCCTTGACCACCTCGGCGAGCCCGGCCACGAAGTCCCAGCGCGGCAGCGTCTCGAGGGTCGCGAGGTCGCACAGCACGCCAGCCGGCGGGTAGAACGCCCCGACCAGGTTCTTGCCCTCGGCCGTGTTGATGCCCGTCTTGCCTCCCACGGCGGCGTCGACCATCGCGAGCAGGGTCGTAGGCACGTGCACGACGGCGATCCCCCGCAGCCACGTCGCAGCGACGAAGCCAGCAAGGTCCGTCGTGGCCCCACCACCGAGCGACACCACGGCGTCCGAGCGGGTGAAGTCCGACTGCCCCAGCACCTGCCAGAGGAACGCGGCGACCTGGGCGGTCTTCGACTCCTCTGCCTCCGGCACCTCGGCGAGCACCACCTCGTAGCCGTGGGTGAGAAGGTCCTCCCGCATCGCCTCGGCACTCGTGGCCAGCGCCCCGGGGTGCACGAGCAGCACCTGGCGCACCTTGTCCCCGAGCAGCCCGGGCAGCTCTCCCAGCAGGTGCCGCCCGACCACCACGTCGTACGGCCGCTCCCCCTCGACCTTGATCCGCGTGTTCACCGGCCCAGCCTCTCCTCGATCTCGCGCGCGACGCCCCGCGGCCCGCGGTCGTCCGTCAGCACCACGTGGTCCGCGACCCGCTCGTACACCGCGCGTCGGGCCTCCATGAGCTCGAGCCACTGCTTGCGCGGGTTGCCCAGCAGCAGCGGCCGCGACTGGTTGAGCCCCACGCGAGGCGCGGCGGCGGAGAGCGTCACGTCGAGGAAGACGACCACACCGCCGCGCGCCCGGTACCGCCCGAGCGCATCCTCGGTGAGCGGGTCCATGACGGCGCCCCCACCGAGCGCGAGCACCCCGAGATGCTCCTCGAGCGCCCGGACCACCGCTTCGCGTTCGAGCTCACGGAACCGGGGCTCGCCGTCGTCCACGAAGACCTCCGCGACGGACTTGCCCGCGACCTGCTCGACGTCGGTGTCCGTGTCCCGCAGCGCGAGCCCGAGCGCGTTAGCGAGGTGTCGTCCCACGGTGGACTTCCCCGCCCCCGGCGGGCCGACAAGAACGACGACGGGGCCCGACGACGACGGCGCGTCGCCCGGGGCCGCGCTCCCTACCGAGCTGTCATGGTGTGGCACGCCTGAACGCTACCCGTCCAGCAGCCCCTCGATCGAAACCCGCCGCAGTCCGGGCACGCCGTCGAACGCCCGGTCGGGCGAGACGATGGTGCAGGAACTCCAGGACCATCTCGATGCTCACGTGGAGCCGGACTTCTTGCGCCCCGACGAGACCGAGCAGAGCACGCGCCGGCTCCCGCATGGGATGGGCACCACCAAAGGCGTAGACCAGCACCGCGGTGTCGGCGTAGAGGTCGAGTACTCGGTCACGCCCAGGGCGCGACGACGACGGCCACGATCAGCCCGCCCACGAGTCCCGCCCAGACGAGCGCGATCACGCCACCACGTCGGACCCACCGGGCGGTGCTCCACCGACGCGTGGGCCCGCCGGAGCCGATGCTGAGCGCCCAGTCGCGCGCCTCGGCGGCCACGGCGCCCCAGTACAAGCTCTTGACGAGGTTCGCGATCACGACGGCGGCCACGAGCACGACCACGCCGCCGATCGCGCGGTTCGTGCCTCCGACCGCGTCGCCGGCCTGGCCGCCGAGCAGCTCCCACCACCGGGTCCACTGCTCGCCGGCCCACGTGGCGGCGGTCTCTGCCCAGTCGCCCACGCCACGCAGCCACGCGCCGAGCGCCA
>CAZECM010000031.1:13052-32849 GCA_964510785.1 uncultured Cellulomonadaceae bacterium
AGGCCGGCTCGCGCGTCGGCACGTCGTCGCCGAGCGCCATGACCTGTGCGCCGCACGCGGCCACGAGCACCACCCCGCTCACCGTGGCGAGCCCCCGGCATGCGAACGACACCCAGTCCCGCCGCGACCACGGCGTCCAGTTGGGCCCCTCCCCGGCCGGGTCGTGCAACGTCTTGCGTGCGCGCACCCCGCGCGTGGCCCCGAGCCTCGACGGCGCGTCGAGCCCGGACGTCACGTGGGCGAGCACGCGGGGCACGGACTCGTTCCAGTCCTTCTCGTAGTAGACGTGGTCGAGCACGAACGCCATCCGCCCCGGCACGGTCTGGCCCAGGTAGGAGCGTCCCGGCGTCGCGACGGGCCGCCCGTTGTGGACGGGGTCGAACGGCGCCCACACGTCGAGCCAGCTCACGTCAGGCACGGTCCCGGGGGTCGGCGTCCTGCCGAGACGCTTCACGCTCGCCGAGCCCGCGATCAGGAGCAGCACGAGCGTCGCGACGTTCACTGCGCCCGGTGCGATCAGGAGCCCCGTCCACCCGAACCGCCCGTGGATGGGGAACGCGAGCAGCCACGAGAGCGCCGTGGCGAGCACGGGGATCAGGGTCCAGCGCGGGAACTCGAGCAGCCGCATGTCGTGCAGCCGGCCGTGGGCGCCGCCGAGCGTCGTGAGCCGCCGCGGCCGCAGCGCGGACGGCATCCGTAGCAGCACGGCGTGGGTCAGCGCGGCACCCTGTGAGTGCGCGAGCACGTGCACGTCCTCGACCCCGGCACGTGCGACCTCGAGCCGGATGCGCTGATCGATGCGCTCCTCCATCGCACCGCGGGCCACCGGGCTCGTCAGGAACGTCGAGACGTCCCCGACCTGGGCACTCACCACAGAGAGCACGCGAATCACCGCGTTGCGCACCGCGTCGATCGGGATCAGGCCCACGATCAGGGAGAGCACGGCGAGGACGACCACGAGGGGACCGGCGACGCCGAGCAGCACGAGCCCGCCCAGCAGGTAGAGCACGGGGCCGACGACGTCCGCCGACGACGTCGCCCGGTGCGCCGCGGTGTCCGCCATGGTCATCTTGGCCTCGGCACCCTGCTCCCCCATCGTCTCTTTCGCCGCCTTCTCCAGGTACCGGTGGGCGCGCCGGGACAGGAACACCTGGGCGTGCGCGAGGCTCGGTCCATACCAGAGCAGCCAACGCAGCACGCTCATGGCTCCGGGCGGCACGAACGCGTCGGCCCACCGCGCCTCGACCACCCGCAGCCGCAGCACGGGCTCGAGGACCACGGGTTCCTGCGCCGTCCCTGGCCCGCCGACGACGAGGGTGGCGCAGTTCTCGCCGTCGTCGGCGTCGAGGCGGTTCTCGATCACTTCCGCGCGGCGACCCTGCGCGTCGAGGAAGCGCAGAAAGGACTCGATCCACGCCGTGGCCGTGGCACCGGCGGACTGCTGACCGATCCCGTGCACCACCACGACGGTCCGCTGCGGGACTGTCATGGGTAGATTATCCCGGTTTGTGCGCCCGTGCGCGACCTGTCGCGACGTCACGCCCCGGAACACGGCCCCGGTTCCCTTCGTCGGCATCGGAAGTTTGTGCAGGTTCATGCGCATGGCCCCTTGAGAACCGGACGGATCGTGCCGATGGCCAAGGAGCGACACCTGTCCCGTCCATGGAGGAACCCGTGCCCGCACGTCGTCTGACCGCCATCACTTCGAGCCTCGCACTCGTCGCAGCGCTACTTGTCGCACTGCCGACGTCCGCCCAGGCTGCAAGCCTCGACGCGCCGACACCGGGCGCGTCGACTGAGCTCAGCGGCGACGTCCATCTCTCGTGGGGCGCAGTGAGCGGTGCCTCGCGATATCGCATCGAGATCCGCACCGGCTCCGACCCGAGCTCACCTCTCGTGGTCGGGGCGACGACGTTTGCGCGGTCGTACACACCGACGGCTACTCTGCGGACCGCCGAGCCGCGCACGTTGTACTGGTCGGTCGCCGGGCAGGAAACGGCTTCGGACAGCACGCGGGGCAGTTTCTCCGACCCGCAGCCCATCAACCTGGACGCGCTCTCCACCCCGACGCTGCAGTCTCCGGCCGACGGCACGCAGGTCAACTACCCGACTCCCGTGACGTTCACCTGGTCGCCGGTGCGGGGCGCGGTGAGCTACACGCTCGAGTACTCCTCGGACTCCCTCTTCCTCTCGGGAGTCACCACCTCGGTGACCACCACGGGTACGAGCGCGACGCCGACCAACCCGCTCGCGAGGTCTTCCGGCGGGAGCCAGATCACCTGGTACTGGCGCGTGCGTGCGAACTTCGCTGGCGCGAGCGGTGCGGTCTCGGGGCCGTTCCAGGCCTCGACCCGGACCTTCACCCTCAACTGGGGGGCGAGCGTCTCGCGGCCCACCCTTCTGACCCCTGAGCACTGGGAAGAAGGGGACGCGGCGATCTCCGACCCGTTCTTCTCGTGGGAGCCCGTCGCGGGCGCCAAGGAGTACCAGGTCGCGATCGGACAGTTCACGACCAACGGACTCGTCACCACGCCGATCACCGGAAGCCCCTTCACCACGTCAGCGACCTTCTTCGCGCCGCCCAGGGCTCTCACCAACCGTAACTACTTCTGGCAGGTGACGGCGGTCGACGCGTCAGGCAACCTCGGGGTCGCCTCCGAAGTCCGAGAGTTCAACCGACTCTGGGGCATGCAAGCTGAGCCCACTCTGCCGGGCGGGATCACCGAGGCCGCGCCGGTGACGACCGTGGGCACCAACAATCCCCTCAGCCCGACGGAGATGGAGTTCAGCGACTTCGAGCTCACGTGGGAACCACTCCCCCGGGCGACGTACTACGAGGTGGAGGTGTACCCCATTACTCAAAATGAGGCGCCTGTGCTTACGTGCAGGACGGCTGGCACGAGTGCCACGATCGTCGCCTACGACGGGACGGCCTCGGGGTCTCCGAGTGCCGTGACGACGCGTGGGCAGTGCCTCTGGACGCCCACGGTGGCGAGGCGCATTCAGCCGAACGCTCTCTACCGGTGGCGGGTGCGAGGGGTTGACCTCGATGCCACCAACAACACGTCATTCACCGGGAGTCACACGAACCCCGTGGTCTCGCAGTGGTCCGACCCACAGACCGCGGCGTACCCGGGCCGTGAGCGCTACGTCTACGTGACGGAAGACACCGATCGGGTCTACAACATTCAGGTCGACGGGGCGTCTTGGAACGACGCTACCCACCTCGGGCAGATCCAGCTCGAGTCCTCGCCGCTCCTGAGCTGGACACCCGTCAAGGGGGTCACCGTCGTTGACGGCGAGCCGGAAGAGTACGACGCCGTGGGCTACGAGGTCCGGTTCGCGCTCGACGCCGGATTCACGACAGGCGTGTCCCGCGTCATCACTCCGGTCGCGAAGCTGCGCACCATCGGTGTCTTCGCGAACAACAGCACGGGCCTGCCTTACTACTGGGACGTCCGGCCACTCGCAGACACGAACTGGAGCAGCGCCGTCAACTACATGGACGACGCGACGGTCCCGTTGTCCTGGCAGAAGTCCACCGCCCCCACCGCTATCGATGCGGCAACGGCAGTGGCCTACGAGGACGGTGCCACCGTACTGCACTGGACACCCCAGTTCTCCAGCTCCGCCACGGCGGGCGGCAGCCGCGGCTACCACGTCCAGGTGTTCAACAGCAGCGGGTCCTTGCTTGCGCAGGGCGCCACCGAGTACCCGTACTGGGTGCTGCGTAACCCCTCGAACGACCGCCCCCTCACCGACGGCAGCTACAAGGTGTACGTCGCGCCGCTCGATGCGGACGGCAAGGCGGGTACGTACGCACCCGCGCTCGACGTCACGGTCGCACGCCCGACCCCGCAGAACATCACTGCATCCGCGCGTTCAGCCGGTGCTGTCCTGCGTTGGGACGCGGTCAACGCCGCGACGGCCTACCAGGTGCAGTGGTGGAACACGGGGACGCCCGGCACCGTGACGACCTCCGCGTGGCTCGGACAGACGGCATACTCCGTCGACAACCTTCCTGCAGGTCAGTACCAGTTCCGGGTCAAGACTCGTGGGGCGTGGAACGACGAGTCGAGCTGGAGCTCACCCGCAGGCTTCACCATCAGCTCCCCCACTGTTCCGCTCACGACCAACGACAAGGCAGTTCTGTCGTCCGCGCACCGAGTCCTCCAGTGGAACTCCGTCCCCGGCGCCTCGCGCTACCTGGTGACGACCGCGTCCACGCGTGCCGGCGCCGAGGCGAGCACCGGCGTCGAGACTCTGGCTACCTCGTACGCGGTCCCCACTGACGTCACGTTCGGCACGCCGATGTACTGGCGTGTCACGGCGGTCGCGGAGCGTGCCGGTTCCCTCGTGCGACTCGGCACGTCGAGCATCCACGAGGTCTACTTCCGGACCCCGCCCAAGGCACCGAAGGCACCTTCGCTCGCGGTCTCGGGCAAGGACCTCTCGGTGTCGTGGCCAGCGCTGTCCATGGCCGAGGCCGGAACTGACGGCGCACTCCAGTACATCGTGAGGTACCGCGCGGCAGACCTCGTCCCCGCCGCAGACTGGACCACGCTCGCGCCGACCACGGGAGCGGCGACGAGCAAGCTCGTCACCGGGCTCGTGAGGGGCACGTCGTACGAGTTCCAGGTCAGCGCCGCCAGCGGCGAGGGCCCCGGTCCCTGGTCTCCGTCGCGCAAGGGTGCGGCAGCGGCTCTGCCCGGCGCACCGACCAACGTGCAGGCGAGCGGAACCCTGGGCGGACTTTCGCTCAAGTGGCGGGCACCGAGCGGCGCAGCGACCGGCGGCACTCCTCTCACGGGATACACGCTCAAGTACCGAAAGTCCGGGACGTCGGCGTGGACCCAGCGGTCGCTCGCCCTGGTGACGTCCATCGACCTCGCAGGCCTCAGCGCGGGTTCGCAGTACGAGATCGAGCTCTCGGCGCGCAACGCGGTCGGAACCGGCCCCGCGGCGACGGTCTCCGGCCAAGCCCTCGCGCTGCCTTCTGTGCCACGATCCGTTGCCGTCAAGGCCGGCGACGCCAAGCTCGCCGTGACCTGGAAGGCGCCGGCGAACAACGGAGGCAACCCCATCACGGGCTACGTCGTGGAGTACCGCGCCTACGCGAAGGGCTGGGGCTCGTGGTCGTCGCGGAACACCTCGGCGTCGACCACGAAGCTTGACATCACGGGCCTCACCAACGGGTCCAAGTATCAGGTCCGGGTGTCGGCACGAACCAAGGTTGGGGACGGTCCCACGTCGACCTTGATCCAGCGCACGCCGGCAAGCAAGCCCGGGGCACCGAAGTCCGTCAAGGTCAAAGCCCAGAAGGGCAAGTCAACCGTCACCTGGAAGGCCGCCCCGGCGAACGGCTCCAAGATCACGGGCTACATCGTGCAGTACTCGACCAATGGCAAGAAGTGGAAGCAGGCCAAGGCGGTCAAGGCGAGCGTCCGCAAGCTGACCACGAAGGTCGGCAAGAAGGGCAAGAAGGTCTACTTCCGCGTCATCGCGAAGAACAAGATCGGCAAGGGCACGCCGAGCGCGGTCATCACCATCACCAAGAAGTAGCGGCACTGCGAAGCGCCGGTCGAGTTCGTCTCGACCGGCGCTTCGCGTTCCTCAGCGCTGCAGCTCGGGGATCGCGTCGAGGTAGGCGTCCAGGTTGCGTCGCACCTCTGCCACGGAGTCGCCTCCGGTCTTCTCGAGGAGCGCCTGAGCAAGTGTCAGGGCGACCATCGCCTCGGCAACGACGGCGGCAGGCGGGACGGCACAGACGTCCGAGCGCTGGTGCTGTGCCTTGGCGGCGTCAGCGCCGGCCGTGTCGATGGTGTCGAGCGCGCGCGGAACCGTGGAGATCGGCTTCATCGCGGCGCGCACACGCAGGATCTCACCGTTGGTCATGCCGCCCTCGAGCCCGCCGGCCCGGTTGGAGCGACGCACGATGCGTCCGTCCGCACCGCGTTCCATCTCGTCGTGCGCGGCTGAGCCTCGGCGCGCCGCCGTACGGAAGCCGTCGCCCACCTCGACGCCCTTGATCGCCTGGATACTCATGAGCGCCGCGGCGAGGCGTGCGTCGAGGCGCCGGTCGGCGTGCACGTAAGAGCCGAGCCCCGTGGGCACGTCGTACGCGAGTACCTCGACCACGCCGCCGAGCGTGTCGCCGTCCTTCTGGCACTCGTCGATCTCGGCCACCATCGCGGCCGAGGTCTCGGCGTGGAAGCAGCGCACGGGATCGGCGTCGAGGAAGGCGGCGTCGTCCGGCTCGGGCAACTCGGCGCCCTCAGGAACGGCGACGGGGCCGATCTGGACCACGTGCGAGACGAGGCGGATGCCTGCGGCCTGCTCGAGGAGGAGCGCTGCGACGAGGCCGAGCGCGACACGGGTGGCGGTCTCGCGAGCGGATGCCCGTTCGAGCACCGGGCGCGCGTCGTCGAAACCGTACTTGCGCATGCCCACGAGATCCGCGTGGCCGGGTCGGGGACGCGTGAGGGGGCGGTTGCGCGCGATCTCGCGCTCGTCCCCCGTACCCGCATCGATGAGCAGGGACTCCGGCGGCACCGGGTCGGCCGACATGACGTCGACCCACTTGGGCCATTCGGTGTTTCCGATCTCGATGGTCAGAGGGCCACCCTGCGTCACGCCATGACGCAGCCCGGCAAGGATGCGCACCTCGTCCTGCTCGAACTTCATGCGCGCCCCGCGGCCATAGCCGAGGCGTCTGCGGGCGAGAGCGGCCTGCACGTCTGCCGTCGTCACCTCGACGCCAGCTGGGAGCCCCTCGAGGATCCCGACGAGTGCCTGGCCGTGCGATTCACCGGAAGTCAGCCAACGAAGCATGGGCCGTATCCTCCCACGCCGGGCCGCGTGAGCGGCCCGGCGTCCGACGGGCGAGTCGCTATTGCAGAGGTGCGAAGGGGTTGCCGCTCCCGCTCGGCAACGGCGGCAGCTCCGCACCCTCCACGGGGGGCACCACGGCGCCTTCGGAGTCAAGTAGCACGTAGGCGAGGAAGCCCACCTGTGTCTCGAGGAACTCGGGCGTAGTCGCAGGACGACCGCCCTGAGCGCCTTGCTCGTCCTGGACGGTGGTGGAAACGGCGTTGACGAGCACGAGGCGGGGGTTGTCGAGCTGAAGGGTCTCGAGGAACTCGAGCGTTGGCTCGTACTCCGCGAGCAGCGTGATCGCTACGGGCACCGCGTAGAAGCCCGCAGGCAGGGTCGGTCCGGTCGGAGCCGGGGGCGCCGATGTCTCGTCATCCGTGGCCTCGTCCGCGTCCGCGTCGTCATCGGGCGCCGGAGCCGGCTGGGTGACCGTCGGAGCGAACACCTCGTAGGGGAACCCGGGTGCCATCCCGACCACGAAGACGTCAGTCTGGACCGCGATTCCGTCAATCTGTCGAGTCAGTTCGTTGAGCAGCAGCTCGGTCGGAAGCTGTACTTGGAGTTCGGCCAGCTCGGCCTTGTACTCGTCGAGCTTCGCAAAATCGGCCCGCAGGCCCGCGAGCTGGATCTCGAGCTGGTCGATCCGCGCCTGCTCCTGCTCAGCGCGTTCGCGTGCCTCGGCCGTCGCGTCCATGGTGGGCGAGATCATGAGGAAGTAGGCGATCGCGGCGATCACGATCGAGACAAAGACTGCTGCGCCCATCCAGCGCAGCGCTGCCGGGTTACGCATCAGCTCTCCTCCCCCTCGACCGCGGTGAAGCGGTTGTGGAACGCGGCGATGTTGACCTGCACCGTCGCCATCGTCTCGTAGTACACAACGCCCTCTTCCTCAGCGATCTCCGAGGTGGAGACGAGTGGGTCCGAGAACCCAGTGATGGTCGCCATGCCTTCGAGCCACTCGGCGACGTCAGGCACCGTGGCCGCTCGACCCGTGAAGCTGATGACGGCGACGGACGGTTGCGCAAGCGGGTTTGCGTTCCCCTGCGCATCCTCCATGGGCGTAGGGAGCACGGCCGAGAAGTCGGTCAGCGTCCAGCCCTCCGGGGCGACGGACTGAATCGCCTGGAAGTACTCCGCCCACATGAACTCGTTCGACATTCCGAACTCACGTGCGGTGAGCGTGCCGGCGAGCTGACTCTTGACCTTGGGAACTTCGGCGTACTGCGTCATCTCGCTCTGTAGCGCAACGACTCGCGCCTCCTTCTCGGCCACATCCGCCTCGGCGTTGGTGAGCGAGAAGAGCGAGCTGACGATGATCACGGCGAGTACTGCGACGACAGCGACGACGACGAGGAGCGCGCGGATCCGCACTCCGCCCATTGCCCGACGCGACCGCACGTCTGGAGGCAGCAGGTTGACCTGCGGCATCGGTGGCGCGCCGATGCCGGAGACGTCGATGTAGCCCGTGTAACCGTCGGGCGTCTGGGGACCCTGGTTCTTCTTGCTCACTTCTCCACCGCCAGCGCGAGACCGAGCGGGACGGCGAGGGTGGTCTCCACGCCTTGCAGCGATGAGAGGTTGGCACTCTTGGAGATGGACACCGCACTCCCGAAGTCGACGAGGGTCACGGGCAATCGGCTCGCACTCGAGATGTACTGCCCCAGTCCGTGGAGGTAGGTCCCGCCACCGGTGAGGAGCACGAGCTCGGGCGCCGCGCCCGGGTTGTTCTGCCCGTAGTAGACAAAGGTGGAACGGATGGACTCGACAAGCCCACCCACCACGTGACTCACGACATCTGCGGCCTGGCGCAGCTCCTCGGGAACCTGGAAGCCGACGCCCACCTGGCGCTTGAGCACCTCGGCATCGCCCACGGCGATCTTGAGCTCGGCAGCCACGGCGTCGGTCGCATCCTGGCCGCCCGAGGCGAGGATGCGCACGAGCTGGGGGGTGCCGTGGTCGAGGATGACGATGTTGGTGGTCTTGGCGCCGACGTCGACGAGTGCCACGCACCGATCGTCGATGCCGAGCATCCTAAGCGAGCGCGTGAGCGCGAACGCGTTGAGGTCCACCTGCTCTGGCTGCCAGCCCGCGGTCTCGGCCGCCGCGATGTTGGGGGCGAGCGTGTCACGCGTCGCGGCGACGAGCAGCCCCTGCACCGTGCGTTGACCGTTCTCGGCCTGGAAGCCCGCGGTCGGGTAGTAATCGAGCACAGCGTCTTCGACGGCGACCGGCAGCATGTCCTGCACCTGGAAGGCCAGCGTGGACCGTAGCTGTGCCATCGGCATCCACGGCAGCTCGAGACTTCGCACGAGCACCCGCTGGTTGCCCACACCGAGTACCACTTCGCGGTTCGTGAACTTGCCGGCCGAGCGCACCTGGCGCAGAGCCGCGACCACGATGTCGTGCTCGACCACCTCGCCGTCGCGCACCGCGCCTACGGGGAGGGGTGCCTCGGCATAGCGTTGCACCGTCGGGCGCCCTCGCCCGCGGGTGACCTCGACGGCGCGGACCTTTGAGGTCCCGATGTCGAGGCCGATCACACTCTTGGCCACGCGTCCACTCCCTTACCGCAACGACCGGTCCTACCTTGTCCGTTCAGGTATCGACCGGGTGGCTCCGTTCCTTGAGCCGACCGAGTGAGGTAGTTCAGGTGAATAAGCCCAGATAGGCGTTCCATACCGGTTCCCCGGCGAACACGCCGAGCCAGGCGCCGAGCAGCATCCACGGACCGAAAGGGATGGCGCTCTTTCGCTTCGCCCGCCCCAAGAGGAGCAGGGCGATCGAGAACAGCCCGCCAACGAGGAAGGCGCCGAACGCTCCGGTCACGAACGACCCCCAGCCGAGCCACGCGAGCGCACCGCCAAGGAGGCCCGCGAGTTTGACGTCACCGAAGCCCATCCCCCCGGGACGCACGAGCATGACCAGGAAGTAGAGCGTCCACAGCACCACGCCGCCGATCAGCGCGCGCACCGCAGCCCCCCAGTCACCGCCTTGCCAGCTCGCAAGAAGCAGCAGCGCGATGAGAACGGGGTAGGACGGCAGCACGATGGCGTTGGGCAGCCGACGCGTGTCGAGGTCGATGAGCGCCAACGCCATCGAGACGGCGGCGAGATAGAGGTAGGCGGGGACGGCCCACGGCAGCTCGCGCGAAACACCGAGGAGGAGGTAGGTCGCCACGAAGAGTGCGCCCGTCCCCAGCTCGACGAGCGGGTAGCGACCGGAGATCGGCGCCTTGCAGTCGCGACATCTCCCCCGCAGCACGAGCCACGAGAGCACCGGCACGTTGTCGAAGGGGCGCACGGGCTTGCCGCACGAGGGACACGCGCTCCCAGGGCGAACGAGCGATCGTCCGAGGGGTACGCGGTAGATGACGACGTTCAGGAAGGAACCGATCAGCAGACCGAGGACCCCGACGAAGATCCCGATGGCGAGAGTCATCTAGCCCTTGAGATCGCTCGGCGTCGTGTACTCGCCCGAGTAGCGCAACGACCACTGGGCGTTCACCCAGTGCGGGAAGTACGGCGGTGCCGTGTAGCGCAGCCGCACGTCGTACCGGTAGTCCTTGTCGTAGCCCGTGCCCGGGCTGCCCGCGGTACCCACAGCGCCGCGGTAACGCTGGGCGATCGAGCCGCGCACCCAGATCGAGCCGTTGCTCGCCCGTGACCGACCCGTGTTGAAGTACTGCACGGCGAACGAGTGCTGGAGGGTCTGGATGGAGCCCTGGATCTGGATGCCCGTGGGCGGCTGCAGGGTGTTGGTGGTCGGGTCCGGGATACGTCGCGGCCACGTGCCGGAAGGATAGGTCGCCGCCAGGTCGCCGTACAGGTCGCGGTACATCCACGTTCCGCGAGTGCCGTTCGTACCGCTGCCCGCGCAGGTGTGGTTGGTGGGGGTCGCGTGCTTGGCCACGCAGTTCGTCCACTCGAAACGGTGGAGACGCGGGTGCATGATCTCGACCGTGTTGGTCGCGACGAGCCCGAGCAGGTCGTCCCCGTTGAGACCCTCGGCGAGCAGCAGGTCTCCAGTGACGACCACGGACTGTGCAGCCGCGACGGTCACGCGCCCGTTGAGCACACCCTCGACGTAGACGTTCCCCTCGCCGCGGTACTTGCGGGCGTCCGTCATGGAACGGTCCATCGTGTAGCAGCGATACTGCGCGGTGCACGTACCCGGGTTCGGGTTGCCCGTGGTCTGGTGACCCGTCGACGAACCGCCGGTGCCGGAGTTGACGGTACGACTGTAGGTACCCAGCGGGAGCGTGCCGTCGATCCAGCCCGGCTCGATGAGGGAACGCGCCACCGCGTTCGAACCGGTCACCGGCGCGGGGCCGGCGTAGATCACCATGTCCGTCGGGACGGGCACCGTGGCGCCGGTCGCGCTCGAGAGCGCGGTCGCAGTGCCGCACGTAGTCGGTGCGTTGCCCTCGTCGTCGGCCTTGATGAGCACCGTGCCCGTCGCCGCCGAATCCTTGCTCCAGACCGTCATCGTGCCGTTCGAGTTGAAGACGATGCGCGTGGCGCCCACGTAGTGGCAGCCCGGGTAGTTGGCGAACTCCGCCGAGTTGTCGGGCAGCAGCAGGCTCGTCGAGTACTCCGGGGCGACGGCGAACGTCGCGCTCGAGCCCGTCGACGTGAAGGAGCTGCCCGTGCGCAGGCAACGGTTCCAGGTGGACCGCGTCCCGGGCACGACATCCTTGCAGTCGGGGAACGCGGACTCGACGCTCTGCAGGAAGCGGCCACCCACGGAGAGGATCGCGTCGTTGGAGAACACGCGCCCGTCGAGCACGTCGTTCACACCGAACTGGATCTCCGTGCACCCAGAACGGCCCTGCCAGAAGTAGCGAGCCTGTGAGGTGCCGGCCGAGCCGCACTGCACTCCCGGTGGGCTCGAGTAGTAGGCGTTCTCTGGGTCGAGGTTCTCGTAGTCCGTGTAGTAGACGTAGTCGGTGGAACCACCCTTGCCGACGGCCACCTCGATCGAGCGATAGACACCATTCGCCCGTCCCGTCGACTTCACCATGATCGTGCCGTCGGTGTATGCGCGCGAGGTGTCTGCCGAGTAGTGAAAGGCTGGGGCGTCGTTTCCCGTGGCCCCGGGCTCGACGGGCTGCCAGCCGTAGTCGCTCACCGCACACTGCGCAGGTGTCGCCATCGCGGCATTCGAGCAGTCGATGGTGCGGCCGTAGTTGTCGTCCCGGTTCAGCTGGGAGATGAAGTCGTCCACACCGGACTGTGCGGCACTGATCGCTGCCGTGTAGTCCTGGTTGTAGCGCGAGAACTTGGTCGAGGACATCGCGTAGGTGAGGCCCACGAGCAGGAAGGACATGAGCAGCATCATCGAACCCACCACGAGCACCATCGCCATGCCCTCCTCGGGCGCGTAGATGCGTCGCAGCAGGCCCACGGGGCGGCGTGCAGGTGATCTGGTCATCGCCTAGTTCTCGTCCTCTCCCTGCCGAATGACGGCTTGAGTGTTGGGCAGCATGATGCGCTGGATGTACGAGGTCTCACGCGCCTGCGAGCTACCCTGGCCCTGGCCCTGGACCCGCACGTAGATCTCGACTGCGATCACGCGCGAGAGTTGGTTGGCCGCGAGGGAACCGTTGCCCGGGTTGTACTCTTCCCCGGCCGGACCGAAGTAGCGGAAGAGCGGCTTGCTAGGTTCCACGAGCACGTCACGTGCGACCGTGGAAGTCCTGATGCGCTGCTGGCAGCTCTGCGCCGTCGAACTGCAGTACTGGTAGCCCGACGTCGAGGGCGTTGACGAGTCGGGGACCTGGATCGTCTGGACGAGGTTGCCCACTCCGTCCGCGTCGTCGTCCTCGAGGACGTACGTGACTCGGCTCGGCCCCACGGAGTTCCCTGGGTTGTCGATGTTGCCGTAGAACTGCACCTCGAAGCGGCGCCCTTGGACGAAGGCGTCCTCCGTGCACCCGGCGCAGTTTGCGAGAAGCTGGCTCGGCATGACGGCCGTGCGCAGGGTCTCACTCATCCGCTCCGAGCCGGAGCGCGCCTCCTGGATCTGGTCGAGGCGATTGCTGTTCTGCTGCGAGGTCTCCTGGGTGCCGATCACGAGTGCGACCGTGGCCGTGACGATGAAGCTCATGATCATCATCGTGATCAGAAGCTCGACAAGCGTGATGCCCGCCTCGCGACCGGCCAGCCGTTCTGTGCTCGTCATGAGGTCGTCACCGCACCAGTCAAGAGGTTCAGGCGTACGGACGACTGCCACGAGATCGTCACCTGCTGCATGTTCGTACAGCGGTTGCCGGAGCCGTTGGCGGCCTGTTGGCGATAGACGAACCATGTGCCCTGCGGTAGGTTCCCCGTCACCGACGAGTCCCTGTGCGACGACGGCCCGATAGTGCGGATACCCGCAGGGGAGTTCGGAACGGACGTGCCGCAGCTCGCGGTGATCGCGGACGGGCTGGCAATGATGCGCCAGGTGTTCTGGTTCCCGCTGATCGCAGGGATGTTGGTCACCTCGAACGCCGCCATGTGTGCGGGCCAGGTGAAGCTCGTGTTCTGGCCATAGGGCACCGCTACCAGACCGGCGTCGAGACACGGCGAGCCGTCGGGCTGGCCGCCCGACTCCGGCATGGCGAAGACGTACCAGTTGCCGGCAGGGAGCTCGACGGGACCGATCGTCCCGCCCCCGGTGGAGAGCTGGACCGCCTTGCCACCCGCGTCGGTGCAGCTCGCGCTCGTGACGCCGCCTGAGACCGCCCAGACGGGCATGCCCTCGTTGGGAGCGTTGAGGATGCGCAGCGTCGAGGAGGCCCACACGACCGGGCTGTTGGGGCCTGGGATGAGCGAGACCGCGGTGGGGCCGACGGCGCAACCGAAGTCGTCGTTCTCGAGGAAGAAGTCCCAGATGCCCGGAGGTAGCTCGGCGGCCGAAGGGTTCACCGTGCGGGCGGAGTTCGCGGTGCAGCTCTCACCGACAGGGGCCGCGATGACGTCGCCACTCGCTGGCATGCCCGTCACCTGGAACTGCGCGTAGTGGAACTCGACCTCGATCACCTCGGTACCACCGGGCTCGAGCGTGACCATGTTGGCGATCTCGGTGGGCAGGTCGGTGCCGAAGAAGGCCCCGTAGTTGGTGGGCCACAGGCCCGAGATGGTGGTCTCGAGGCCGGTGAGCGTGTGCGGCGTGATGGTCGTGGCGCCCGAGGCCTCTGACTGGAAGAGCGAGACGGTGCTGCCCGCGGCGTCCGCGTCGGTGAGGCCGGCACCCGTGGCACGCAGGATGGCCCGACCCGCACGGTCGATCGCGATCTGGACGTTCGAGACGAGTTGACCGGGGGTGACGGTGCCGATGAGGCGCTCGGGGTTCGTTGTGCCCGAGATGTCGACGTACCCGGTGTCGGGGAAGCGTGCCGTGTAGTCCGCACCGCCCGCCGGCGGGTTGACGGAGACCACCGCGCAGCCCGAGGAGTCCGTGAACGCCGAGCGCGACTCGGTGTTGGAGGACACCACCACGGTGCGACCGCCGCTCGGCTCGCCCTTCGAGTCCTTGACCGCGACGGCCACGAACGAGGACGTGGACGGTAGGCCCTGGCCCCGCTCGGGGGCGAGCACCGTCTGGTTCGTCACCGGATTGGTGGAGCGCATGTTGGGCCAGGTCACCTCGACCTGGATCAGAAGTGTGGGGTGCTCGACGGCGGAACCGCCCTCGCAGGCAGACGTGCCGGAGCCCGTGATGTTCCAGGTGCTCGAACGGCGCACCATGTAGGCCGTGCCGTCCACCTGGAGGGGATTGCCCGAGGCGCCGCCTGCGAGCGGGTTGCCGTTGACGACTAGACCCTGATTGGCGACGGTGAGCGGGCCTTCGTCCGTGGCGAGGAACTGCTCGCGCACGATGTCGATCTCGCGCGCCGCGAGGTTGGCAGCGGCGACACGGTTGCGGGCGTCGACTGAGGTGCGCTGGGAGGAGAGCAGGATCCCGAGAGTCGCCATCGCGAGTATGCCGAGCACGACGAGTGCGACAACGATCTCGACGAGCGTCAGGCCCGCGTCGTCCTGGCGCGGAGTACCGGCTCGCGATGCGCTCATCGATGAGTCTCCCTCGGTCTCGGTCGTGCCAATCGTCTGGTCGAAGTACCGGCGAAGGGGCGGGGGACGCGGTGGTCCCCCGCCCCAACGTCGGGTCTGGGTCTATTGCTCTAGACCGCAGTCAGAACTAGCAGAGGCCCTCTTCGAGCCCACCCTCGGCGGAGTACTTGAAACCGGCGACCGCCTTGTCTCCATTGGGGTTCGTCACCGCGACACACCAGGTGAGCTGGCCGCTGACGTCCGTCGACGCGTCGAGCACAACGTTCGCGCTGCTGTTGCCGATCGACTCGCCACCGATCGTGTAGTCGGAGCCGCTCCCGCCCGCGAGGGTCGGCGCATCGGTCGTGTCGACGTACCACGTCGCGATCTCCTTGCCGATGGTCGAGACGTCGGCCTTGGCCGCGGAGTCCTCGGCCTTCTTGCGCTGGTTGAGGAACAGCGGGATCGCGATCGCGGCGAGGATGCCGATGATGATGATGACGACGAGGAGCTCGATCAGGGTGAAGCCCTGGTCCTTGTCCTCCGCCATGGCCTTGCGCATACGAGTAATCACTGAGTGCTCCCGTTCGGTCGGTCTCTTGGTTGTCTGCTACTTCAGTTGCCGGCCTGCGCCGGCTTCAGCCATACAGTCAGAACATCGGGCCTGACCTGCGCGGACTTGAGCGGAATCGGCAAGATTGGATTGATTCACCCTCTGGTCCTTGCCGTTTGTCCGGTTTGCCAAATCTGTCGGGCCGGACGGCCCTACTCGATGAGGTCGAAGATGGTGAAGATCGGCATATAGAGGGCGATGATCATGCCACCCACGATGGTGCCGAGCACCGCGATCATGAGCGGCTCGATGAGGCTCGTGAGCTGCTCGGTGGTGGCCTCGACCTCCTGGTCGTAGAACTCCGAGATCTTGTGCAGCATCTCGTCGAGCGCACCCGTGTCCTCACCCACCGTGATCATCTGCACCACCATGGCGGGGAACACGGGGTGGGAGTAGAGCGGTTGGGCGAGGGACTGGCCCTGGCGCACCGAGTCCCGCACGTCCTGTGCCGCCTGCTCGATCACGTAGTTGCCGGAGGTCTCTCCCACGACGTCGAGCGCCTGCAGGATGGGCACGCCCGCGTGGATCATGGTGCCGAAGTTCCGGGTGAACCGCGCGATCGCGACCTTGCGGAAGAGGTTGCCGAAGATCGGCACCTTGAGCTTCCAGGGGTCCACCTTCTGGCGCACCGAGAGCTTGTTCTTGTTCTTGCCCCACCACGCCGCGAAGATGATGCCTGCCACGAGCAGGATGGGAGCAGCGACCTTCATGATGTCGCTCAGGAACACGAGGAACTGCGTGGGCGCGGGCAGCGCCCCGCCGAGGCTCGCGAACATGCCGGCGAACACGGGCACGATGAACAGCAGCATGCCGGCCGTCGCGAGGATCGCCATGATGAACACGACCACCGGGTACGTCATGGCCGACTTCACCTTGGCGCGGAGCTTGACCTCGCCCTCGTAGTTCTCCGCGAGGGAGACGAGCACCTGGTCCAGGAAGCCGCCCACCTCGCCGGCCTTGATCATGTTGACCATGAGGGGCGGGAACACCGAGTCGTGCTTGCTCATCGCCACGGAGAGCGCGACGCCGGTCTCGACCTCGCCACGCACCTGGAACAGCACCTTCGAGAGCGGCTTGCTCTCCGTCTGCTCCGCGAGGATCTGCAGGGCGCGCAGCAGGCTCAGGCCCGCGTTGATCATGGTCGAGAGCTGGCGCGCCATAAGTGCAAGATCCTTGAGGCCCACCTTGTCGGTGAGACCCGGGATCGAGAGCTCCGCATTCAGGCCGGTGGTCGACACCTCGTTGATCGACAGCGGCGCGCTGCCCATGACGCGCAGCCGCTGGGCGACGGCGCTCTCGCTCGGGGCCTCGATCTTGCCCTTGACGATCTTGCCGTCCTTCGCGCGGACGGTGTACTCGAAGGTCTTGCTCGCTGAGCTCATGTCCGCCTACCTCGGTGTGGCGGCTGCCATGCCGCCACCCATCATCGAGCCGCCCATCATCGAGTCGGCCATCCCGCCGGCACCCTGGGCCATCTGCGCGTTGCGCCCCACGATCCGGTTGAAGTCCTCGATGTGGTGCGCCTTCTCCATACCCACCTCGTACGTGATGGCGCCGCTCTTGACGAGGTCACCGAGGTGCTGGTCCATCGTGTGCATGCCGTGCGTGGCGCCCGCCTGCATGGCCGAGTAGATCTGGTGCGTGTTGCCTTCGCGGATCAGGTTGCGCACCGCGGGGGTCGCGAGCAGCACCTCGGTCGCGATGATGCGCCCGCGCCCGCTCGCCCGCTTGCACAGCGTCTGCGACACCACGCCCTGCAGCGCGGAGGCGAGCTGCGTACGGATCTGGGACTGCTGGTTGGCGGGGAACACGTCGATGATGCGGTCGATCGTCTGCGCCGCGTCCTGCGTGTGCAGGGTGGCGAACACGAGGTGGCCGGTCTCTGCCGCGGTGAGCGCCACGGAGATGGTCTCGAGGTCACGCATCTCACCCACGAGGATGATGTCGGGGTCCTGGCGCAGCACGTGCTTGAGCGCGTTGCCGAACGAGTGCGTGTCCTCCCCCACCTCGCGCTGGTTCACGAGCGCCATCTTGTGGCGGTGCAGGAACTCGATCGGGTCCTCGACCGTCATGATGTGCTCGGCACGCGTGCGGTTCGCGAGGTCGATGATCGAGGCGAGCGTGGTCGACTTGCCCGAGCCCGTGGGCCCCGTGACGAGCACGAGCCCACGCGGCAGTCCGGCGAAGTTCCCGACCACGGGAGGCAGGCCGAGCGTGTCGAGCGGCTTGATCTCGTAGGGGATCACGCGGAAGGCCGCACCCACCGAGTCGCGCTGGAAGTACATGTTGACGCGGAACCGCGCCTGGCCGCGCACCGCGTAGGCGAAGTCGAGCTCGAGGTCCGCCTCGAACTTCTCGCGCTGACGCTGGGTGAGGATCGAGTAGAGGGACCGCTGCAGCCCCTCGGCGTTGAGGGGTGGGTATCCCTCGAGCGCCCGCAGGCTGCCGTCGAGCCGCACCATGGGTGCCGCACCGGACGTGAGGTGCAGGTCCGAGGCCCCCATCGAGACCTGCTTCATGAGCAGCTCGTCGAGCTGGACGTCACCCTCCTGGGTCTCCTGGCTCAGGCCGATGCGTGCCTTGGCGGCGCCGGCGGAGGCGCTCGGCGGCTGCGGGCCGGCGGGACGCGACTGCGGCAAGGGCTGCGGAGCCTGCTGCTGCGGGGGCTGCGGTGCTTGCTGTGCGACAGGCGGTCCCGCGGGCGAGCCGGACGACGGCGGACCGTAACCCCCGGGCGACGCAGACGACGGCGGACCGTAGCCCGCGGGTGAGGCGGAAGACGCCGCGTAGCCGGGAGGCGGCGTCTGGCCGTACCCGGCCGGCGTCGGCGCCGAGGAGTACTGCGACGCCGTAGGGAACCCACCCTGCGCGGGCGGCTGCGTCGGGGGCACCTGCTGCGCCGGGGGTGCCGGAGGCCGCGCGCCGGCGCTCTTCGAGGGCACCGGGTCGAACACGGGCCCGGACGAATAGGACTCACTCACGGCATGGCCTCCAGGTCTGGACAGCGAACGCGCAGCGTGGTGCGTCCGTAGTAGCCCTATCGGCCTAGTGGGAGCTGCCCTTGAGGTCGAAGCGTCGGATTCGCGAAGCCCGCCGTCACACGACCACGCGCAGGATCTCCTCGATCGACGTCCAGCCCATCGCCACCTTGCGCCAGCCGTCCTCGCGCAGCGTCACCATGCCCTGCTTCACGGCGGTCGCACCGATGTCCGCAGAGGAGGAGTGCGCGACGGCGTGACGCTCGATGTCCTCCGTGATGCCCATGACCTCGTGGAGCGCGATGCGCCCCCGGTACCCCGTCTTGGAGCACGTGGGGCAGCCACCGGGTCGGAAGAGCTCCGGGATCTGCTCGCCGTCGAGCCACGGGAACCGCGCCGCCTTCAGCTCGGTGGGCGTGGGCTCGTAGGGCACCTTGCACTTGTCGCACAGCTTGCGCGCGAGGCGCTGTGCCACGACGGCGTCGAGCGCGGACCCCACGAGGAACGGCTCGATGCCCATCTCGATGAGTCGCGTGATCGCCGAGGGCGCGTCGTTGGTGTGGAGCGTGGAGAGCACGAGGTGGCCGGTGAGCGCCGCCTCGATCGCGATCTGCGCGGTCTCGTGGTCACGGATCTCACCGAGGAGCACGACGTCGGGGTCCGATCGCAGGATGGACCGCAGCGCGCTCGCGAACGTGAGCCCCGCCTTGGGGTTGACCTGGACCTGGTTGATGCCGGCGAGCCGGTACTCGACCGGGTCCTCGACCGTGATGACGTTGATCTCGGGCCGCGAGACGGCGTTGAGCGTCGCGTACAGCGTGGTCGACTTGCCCGAGCCCGTGGGGCCCGTGACGAGGATCATGCCGTAGGGCTTGGTGTAGCTCTCCTGGAACACGGCGAAGTTCTCGTCGAGGAAGGACAGGTCGCGCAGGTCGAGGCTCGCGGTGGAGTTGTCGAGGATTCGCATGACGACCTTCTCGCCCCACACGGTGGGGAGGGTCGCCACACGAAGGTCGATCTTGCGGCCGTTGTGCACCACGGACATGCGGCCGTCCTGCGGCTTGCGGCGCTCGGCGATGTCGATGTCGCTCATGATCTTGATGCGCGAGATCACGCCGGACTGGATCTGCTTGGGCGAGCGCTGCACCTCGTGGAGCACGCCGTCGATGCGGTACCGCACGAGGAGCTCCTTCTCCCCCGGCTCGACGTGGATGTCCGAGGCCCGGTCGGAGATGGCCTGCGTCACGAGCAGGTTGACGAAGCGCACGATCGGCGCGTCGTCCTCGCCGATCTGGCCGAG
>CAZECM010000032.1:0-16552 GCA_964510785.1 uncultured Cellulomonadaceae bacterium
CAGTCCGGGTTTCCGCAGGTCACAAGCCCTCAGCCGACCTTTCCGGCGCCCTGGGGATAGGCGTAGGCGGTGGTGTTGCCGCCGGTGACGGGGTCGACGCTGGTGAACAGGCCGGTGACACTGTTGTAGAGGCGTGCTCCCATGAGCAGGAGCCCGGTGGGGTCGGTGGCGCGTTCCTTGGCCCCGAGCCACCCGTAGTCCAGGGTCCCGGTGTCAGGGCCTTCAGTGATGGTGTTGCCGTACTCGTCATAGGACCCCAGTGCCCCGATGGTGGTGCCGCCGTGGGTGAGGGTGATCGTGGTGGCGACCGAGCCCAACGGGTCGGGAATCGTGAGCTGGACGTCGTCGGGGGTAATGACCGCCCCCAGGTCACCACCGATCGAGGAGGCATACCTGGAAGTCTCGACCACGTTGCCGGTGGTCGTGGTGGTCGCCCACGCTGGGTTGTCGGAGGAGTCGGTGTAGAACCGCTCGGTAATGGCGGTGTCATCCCCAGTGGTGGTGGGACTGCTTCGTGCACTGCTTCTCACTCCTCGTCATGATCTTTCGTACGGGACCACCGTCGGGCCGTCAGAACGATTACGACAATCCAAGCGACTATTGGAATAATGAAAAGAAGTGATTGCTCCACTAACCATTCAGCAAACACGCCGATGACGATTCCGGGGGCGACAAGGGAGAGAATAATAACCACTTTGTATACGGTCGAAAGTGAACGCCTTCTCGAGATACTCGCATTGCGTCCGTCTTCTACCATCACTTCCACCCATATCCACGAACGTGCTGCGCTGCCCTGCTAGCGTAGCTCACATTACCCCTGTACGACTTTGGCTTAACCGCGGCGTGTCTACCACCTACTCTGGCAGTCCTCATACTAACTCCAGTGTAGTTGTACTTCGTATGCAGACGCGTCACATGAGCCGCCCTGAGGGCGCCCAACGCACCTTGAGCTGCGCCAGACGCTGCACCTCCTGCAACAGCTCGGATCCATCCACGAGCCGTCTTCTTGCGGGTATTCACTGGACAGTTAATGCGGTAAGGCCTCCTGTTGCTCGTCAATCTGTCCAGAAGAGAGCAGTTGATCCAGAGTCGCGTCATCAATGGGTCCGAATACGTGCCATTCGGGTCGCGTCCGTGCCCGCAGTGCATATTCACCTTTTGCGAGCCGCAGGGCCCCCAAAGATTCATAGATGTCAATGAGGTGGCTGAAGTGGACGAGGATCGGTTGCGACTCTTCTGACTCGAAGCCAGAAGTGATCATCCAGTCGCCGTTCTCGAAGCAGAAGACTCGCGTAGGCTCAATTCTATCGTCCAGGATCTCACTACTCGTGGTGACAGAAGAGCTCGGGTGGTATGGCTGACGTCGGGGCATCCTAGGAAACACCCTTCTTGTTGTTGCAGCGCGCGCAGATCGTCTGTCGGTTGGCTGGCGAATTGTTACCGCCTCGCGATTTAGGAATGATGTGGTCCAGTTCAGCTTGTCGCATGTCCTTTTTTCTCCCCGTGACCGATCGCTGACTCTTGGTCATCTTCGTTCCACATTGAGGACAACTCTTCCCAACGCCACTTGTACGCACAGCACGATCCGCACTCCGGGAGAACGTTCCGCCCGACCGATAGCCAGAGTGCGACGCGGTACGAAGAGTGCGAGTCACCTTCGCAGCTCGCGTGGCCAGTTGAGCTACCCTCACTACCCTAACCACCGCCGCGGCCGCGCCAAGGCCGGGGACGAACATGGCTGCGGTCAGTGCGATGTCGACCCAATTGTTCTTGGCCCAGTTTCCGACCTTCTTCCAGTTGATGCTGAAGTTGCCGTCGAGGTCGTATTGGTTGATGGGGTCTTGTGGGTAGGTGTAGGCGGTGGTGTTGCCGCCGGTGACGGGGTCCACGGAGGTGAACAGGCCGGTGTGGGTGTTGTAGAGGCGTGCTCCCATGAGCAGTAGGCCGGTGGGGTCGGTGGCGCGTTCCTTGGTCCCGAGCCACCCGTAGTCCAGGGTCCCGGTGTCGGGGCCTTCGGTGAGGGTGTTGCCGTACTCGTCATAGGACCCGAGCGCACCGATCATGGTGCCGCCGTGGGCGAGGGTGATCGTGGTGGCGACCGAGCCGAGCGGGTCGGGGATGGTGACCTGGACGTCGTCGGGGGTGATGACCGCACCCAGGTCACCACCGATCGAGGAGGCATACCTGGAGGTCTCGATCACGTTTCCGGTGGTCGTGGTGGTGGCCCAGGTGGGGTTGTCGGAGGTGTCGGTGTAGAACCTCTCGGTGATGGCGACCTCGTCTGCGGTGGTGGTGGAGGTGGCCCGGCGCCCGGCGGGGTCGAGCTCGTAGAGGGTCGTGACCCCGTCCTGGGAGAGCGAGTAGGCGGCGTCGGTGTCGAAGTACACCACCCCCACATCCCCTGAGCCTGGCCCGGCCGGGGTGTCGGCCTCGGGCAACTGGGTCTGACGCCCCAGCGCGTCGTAGACGTACGCCGCGTCCCCGAGTCCGTCTTCGAGGACCCGGTCGGCGGTGTCGTACTGCCATTGTTTGGTGGTGGTGGCATCCACCGGTGAGTCGCAGCCCGCCACGCGGGTGGTGGTGTCCAAACCGGTGCGGTTGCCGTTGACGTCGAAGGTGTACTCCCGCTGCGTGCACACCCCGTCGACGGTGTCGGCCACGCCTACCAAACGTGCGGCGCCGTCGAAGGTGTAGGCCTGGTGGCGGGGTCCCCCGGTGGCGGACATGCCCGTGGTGGCCACGGTGCGACCCAGGACGTCGAGCCCGGTGTACCACGCGGCAAGCGGTCCCGACGGCAGGGTGTAGGTCACGGCGGTCTCGTTGCCCGCCCGGTCCAGCATGACCTGCTGGGTCAGGTCACCGGGCAGCTCCTGGGTGAGCATCTGCCCCCCAGGACCATAGGTGGCCGTCATCGTGCCCAAACCGGTGGTGGTCTGGGAGGTCACCACCCCACGGTGCTCGCCCGCACCGTCGTAGGTCAACGACGTCGTCCCAGTCGGGTCGATGATCGTGGCCACGCGTCCGGCGGTGTCGTAGGTCGTGGTGGTCGTCTGGGCGGCGGCGTCGGTGTAGGACACCTGGCGCCCCCACAGGTCGTACGCGGTGGTGATGCGCCCCGTCTCGGCGTTCGACCCGTCCAGCGACACCGTCGCGGTCTCCAGGCCCGTGTCCTGGTCGTACTCGGTCTTGGTTGTGGGCACCGGCTGCGAGGTGGACAACCCCGCGACCGCCGTAGCGGAGGTGAGCACCCGGCCTGCGCCGTCGTAGGTGGTCGTCGCCGTCCGCACCACACCGCCCAGCGTCTCGGTCACCACCGTGGGTGACAGATACAGCGAGTACGAGGTCGTGCGCTCGACCGGCACGGTGGGTGTGGTCTCCGCGGTGCGTGTCTGGCACGTCGACCCGGCCCAGGCCGGCTTGCCCCCGCATACTGCCGCGGCGCCGGTCTGGGTGCCGACGGTGTAGTAGTCGGTCACCGTCGTGCCGGCGTCCGTGCCGTCGGATGCCGGTTGGCGGGACTCGACCGTGCGTCCCAGCTCGTCGAACCGGGTCCGGGTCACGATGTCGTCCCCGCCGGGGACCACCGTGGTGGCCACGGTCGCCGCCCCCAGCAACCACCCGGAGGTCGCGTCCAGGTCACCGGCGGTGTCGATGGGGGTGTACCCGGAGGTCTGGGTCGTGACGACCGTCTCCCCGGTAGCGACCGGCACGGTGGGGTCCCACGACCCGCTGCCCGGGTCGGCTTCGGTGACTGTGACGGTGGTGGGTAGGCGGAACGCGAGCCCGGTGCGGGGGTTCACCCCGTCGTTGGGGGCGCCCTGGTCGTAGTCGGTGTGGGTGTGCTTGCGCACCAGCTCGCTCGACCCATCAGGTCGCCTGGCCTCGAACGCGGGCTCCCACACGTCCGTGACCAGCGTCCCGGCCGGGGTCAGCACCTCCCCGGCGGGGATAGTCCCGCCGTCGTGGGTGATCGCACTCGTGGCGGTGATGTCGGTGTTGTAGCGGGTGATCGTGGCGTAGGAGTCCGGGTTCACCGGCTCGTCGGCTGCGACCTTCTCACGGATCTGGGCGATGGCCCACTCGTCCAGGGTGCGCACCACGCGCCCGCCGGTGTCGTAGGTGGTGGAGGTGAGCTGCCAGTCACCGGCGCCGTGGGTCGCAGTGTTGATGGTGTAGCCCTCGTCGTCGGTGAACGACAGGTCCGCGAACAGCATGTCCGCGGCTGAGGGGATGGCCGGGACGGGCGGGATCGCGGCGGCCTTGTCCTGGGAGAACACGGCGAACACCCGGGTGGGCGCCGTGTTCTGCCCCCACCCGGTCACGACCGGCCCGGACAGGTCCGGCAGCCCGGGCGTGCCCAGGGGAAGGTCGTAGCGGTAGGTCGACAGCACCGCGGGACTTCCCCCGGTGGTGGCGGGGGCACGGTGTACGCTGCGCAGCGCGGACTCGAACTCGGTCGTGTGCGAGTCATACACCAAGGTGAAAGCAGCCAGGCCAGGCGGGGTGATCCCCGTCAGCAGCGGCACGTTCTCGGTCACCAGCGGTGCAGTCCACGCGTAGGTGGTGGTCAGCCCGACGCGAGGGTCGGTGACCGCCACGAGCCGGTCCGTCGTGTCGTAGGCGTAGGTGGCCACCGGCACGGTCACCATCCCCGCGCCCCCGGCCTTGTCAGGGTCGAACGCGGTGTAAGAGACAGACTTGACCAAACCGACCCGGTCGCCAGGAGTAGACGACGTCGCCGTGTTCGACGTGCCATAGGTGATGGTCAGCACCCGGCACCCAGGCTGCTCAGCCCCCACGGCGCACGTCACCGGCGTACCGTCACCCGCCGGGGGCACGGGGGCCAGGATGCGGGTGATCCGACCCAGGGAGTCGTGGGTGAAGGTGGTCGCCAGCGACGAGCCGGGTTCGGTGACCGACTCCGCGCGCCACGACCACCCGCTCTTGTTCTCGTACGACCAGGTCGTCACGGTGCCGTCGTCCTGGGTGAACACCAGCTTCTTGACCCCTGAGGCGAGCTTGATCTCCAGGCGGGCACCAACGGTGTCGGTCTCGGAGTCCAACGGCTCATACACACCCACCCCCTGGGCAGCGTGCCCGTAGTCGGGTTGGGCGTAGGCCAGGGCGGAGCCTTCCTCGTCGACGAGCAGGATCGTGCCGTCCTCATCCGTGTCGTCGATCACCTCGAACCCGGCCACCCCGATGTCGGTGCCGTCGAACGATGCCTGCCACCCGTACCCGAACGGGCCCTTGACTGCACCGTGGGTGTAGGTCTTGTAGTGGCGCGAGACCGACAGGTCACCCACGTAGCCCGGTACCGACACGTCGGTGGCCGAGGTCTGGAACTCCCCCGTCCACAACGCCACCTGGCCCGGACCGGCGTCGGCGACCGGGAACCCCGAACCGAACGCGTGCGGGACGTAGACGAGCTGTCCGTGGCTCGTGGCACCGCCGTCCGTCCACGTGCAGCGGGTCTGTGCGGGCGAGGTGTAGGTGAAGCACACCTGCACCTCGACGACCGTGTACCTGCGCTCACGGCCCTCGTCCTTGACGAACCCCGCCACGTCAGCGGGCGCGTTGACCACCGCCGCGCCGCTCGACGTCGTCACGGCAAGCGCGGTGCCGTCCTTCCACACACCCCCACGCAACCGGAACTGGGTCTTCGCGCTCACCGCACCGGCAGTCGGCGGCGGCGCCGAGGCACGCACCTGGACCCGGTCAGTGACCTTCGCCCCCGCCGGTGTCGGCGTTTGCAGACTGGACTTGCCCCACCCGAAGGTGAACACCCGCTCGGCCGAGTAGTTGCCCGCCCGGTCCACCGCGCGCACCGACAACGAGTGCGCACCCGCACCGGGGTTCCACGCGAACGTTCGAGAAACCGTGCCCAACGACACCGGGGTGGACACCCAGGCGCCGTTGTCCGCCTTGTACTCGAACTTCGCCACGTCCCCACTGCCCGTGGAGAAGGTGAACGTGTTCGACGACGGCGCCGTCTCACGCCACTGCCCGTTGGTATATCCCGTCGCAGTGATCGTCGGCTGCGCCGGCGCGGTGGTGTCGATACCCACGGTGCGCCACGGGGACCACGCGGCCGACTGTGTGCCATGGACGTTGATCGCCCGAGCACGCACGTAGTACGTCGACCCATTCGTCAGGTTCGTCCCTATCTGGCACGACGCCGGCAACTCGAAAGCCACCGGAACCGTGGTGCACGTGGCCACCTGCGAGGTACCCGCGGTCGTCGTGTGCACCTCGAACCGAGCCCTGACCTGGTCCTTACCCGGATCCGAGACCGTCGAGGTGAATGTCGGACGCGCCGCACTCGTCCAGTTCGCCACCGGCCCGAAGGGCGAGTAATTCGGCGTCGACGCCGTATTCGGGACCATCGTGTAGGTCACCGACAGCTTCGGACGACGCGAGGCCGCATTGCAGTGCGTCTCAGCGGCCACCGTGTCGAACGAGCAGAACCGCCGCCCGAACGCAGGGTTCGTCGCCTCCGCCGCCGGGGCACGCAACCGCAACCCATAGCTCGTCAACGACCCGTTGGCCCACGCGGCCACCGCACCCGTCACATCCGCCGTCACCACACCCGGCCCGTTCGGGCTCCCACACCCCGACCCCCGGTTGCCAAGGAAGCTCGAGGTATAGCCCGCATCCCCCGACGCCGACGGCTGAGACGCCCAGTTCGTGCTCGTCTCGTTGAACGAGCTCGTCAACGCATGCACGAACGTGCGCGCCGGCGTCGTACAGCTCTGCGCGAAGTACTGATACAACGACAACGTCGCCGACACGATCGTCTTGCCCGACAACTCCCCGTTCGCCCACGACACGAACGAACGCATCTCACTCGCGTTGGTGTCCGTAACCCCCACCATCAACCGGTAGTCCGTGCCCTGGACCGCACTGAGCCCATCACGCACCCACGTGTCACGGTGCTTCGTCACCGCCGAGATGTCCGGATCCACGAACACAGGGAACTCCGTGCCCGGATCCGTCAGCAGATCCTCCACCAGACTCAACTCGAGGCGCCGGTCGCTCACTCCACGGCGCGCCGACCCCGCCCCCAGGTCCGCCTCGACGTCAACCACCCGCACCGGGTCACCCGCCGCATCCACTGACGAGTCCCACGCCACCATGCGCGCCACCGACCCCACCGGCTCACCCTCGCCGTCGCGGAACTCCAAACCCCCCAGGCGTTCACGCGCCTCGATCCCCTGCGAACGCAACCCCAGAGCAGGCAGATTCTGGCCCTGCGCGAGCGGCTCGTTGACCCGCAACCACACTTTCGCGCCCGCCCCGGCCATCACCACCATCACATCCACAGCGTCCGACACCTCGAACACCGCCACCCCGCCGTCAAACCACCGGTTCAGGCAGATCCCCCAGCGGCCACGTCACCGCGACCCACGTGCCGTCCTCGAACGTCACCCGCGCGACCTCGTCGCCGGCACCCACCACCACGTCCACCGGGCCCACCCTCGGCGCCCACGACCCATCGCCGCGCGCCACAAGATCCAGGTCAACACCCAGCCACTGACCATCCCGCTCGACCCAGGCCGGACCGCCCAGCTCCTCCGTGGTCCACGAACCATCCGGATTCGCCAATGTCCGCGACGACTCCGTGCGCTGCGACAAGTCCTCCACCGGCTCGCCCAGGATCCGCGCCTGCGCCGACGCAGAGAAACCATCCGGGCGCTCAAGTGCGTCCACATCGGCATCCACCGCCCCCGCAGAAGTCTCACCCGGCACACCCGTCGCTGCCACGACCCCCGGGCCTACCCGCGCGGCGGCCGACACCGGCACGATCGGTCCCATCGACGCCACGAGAGCCACTGCCGTCAGCCCCGCGACACCTCGAGCGCTTCGCGTCAACCGGCGAAGACCAGCAACCGAACCTGAACGCATCTCGCGCCCCCTCTACCCCAGAACGGCGATCACTTGAGCCAGATCATGGACCATCCGAGGTGTTTCCACCCAGGACTTCCGACACGAGTTTCCCGAGCCCCTGCGAATCATGCCGTTCCGTCCGATTTTCACTTCCGGACGGCACGAGTCGGAGGCGGCACCTCCGGCGCGAACATCACTCAGCGGCAGGAACCACCAACGGCGTGCCCGTCACGGGATCCGGAATGATCCGCGCCGGCAGCCCGAACACGTCCTCGACGAGCTCCACGGTGATGATGTCCGACGGCGGCCCCTGCGCCACGACTGCGCCGTCGGCCATCACCACGAGGTGCGTCGCGAACCGCGCGGCCTGGTTGAGGTCGTGCAGCACGGCCACGAGGGTGCGCCCCTGCGTGTGGAGCCGCGAGCACAACCCGAGCATCTCGTACTGGTGGGCGATGTCGAGGAAGGTGGTGGGCTCGTCGAGCAGCAGCAGCTCGGTGTCCTGCGCGAGCGCCATCGCGAGCCACACCCGTTGGCGCTGGCCCCCGGACAGCGAGCTCACGAGCCGGTCACGCAGCTCCGCCGTCTCCGTCGCGGCGAGCGCCGCCTCGACGGCTCGCGCGTCCTGGGCCGACCATTGCCGCAGCAGCCCCTGGTGCGGGTAGCGCCCGCGCGCCACCAGGTCACCGACCGTGATGGCCTCCGGCGCGATCGGGGACTGGGGCAGCAGGGCGATGCGCCGCGCGACCTCCTTGCCGCGCAGCGCCGTGATGGGCTCGCCGTCGAGCAGGACGCGTCCCGCCCGCGGGCGCATGGTGCGTGCAAGGGCCCGCAGCAGCGTCGACTTGCCGCATCCGTTAGGCCCGACGACGACGGTGAACGAGCCCGCGGGCACCGCGAGGTCGAGGCCGTCGATCACGGGGGCGTCGTCGTAGGCCATCACGAGCCCCTCGACCGCCAACGGTGCGACGTCCACCGCGACCTCCCCCGCGCCAGTCAGCTCAGTCACATTCATACCGCCACCCGCTTCCATTCGCGGACCAACAAGAATGCCAGGTAGATCCCGCCGAGCGCGGCCGTGACGACGCCCACGGGGAAGATGATCCCGGGCAGCGCGTACTGCGCCACGAGGTCCGCCACGACGAGCAGCACCGCCCCGCAGCACGCCGCCGCGACCATCCCCGGGCCGCTCGAGCGCGTCAGGCGTCGCGCGATCTGCGGGGCCGTGAGCGCGACGAACGCGATGGGTCCGCACACGGACACGGCGGCCCCGGTGAGCAGCACGGCGACGACGACGGCGAGCGTCCGGCTGGCCCGCACCGGTACACCGACCCCGGTCGCGAGGTCGTCGCCCATCTCCGCGAGCTGCATCGTGCGGGTCAGTGCGAGGGCGGCCGGCAGCAGGACGGCGAGCGCCACCCCGATGACGACGACGTGCCCCGTGGCGCGCGCCGCGAGCGAGCCCGTGAGCCACACCGCGACCTCCTGGGCGGACTCCCGCGAGGCCCGCACGAGCGCGAGCTGCACGAAGGCGAGCGACATCGCGCCGACAGCGATGCCCACGACCACCATCCGGTGCGGCGCCCCGAAGCCCCGGCCCGTCCCGAGGTACACCACGGTGATCGCGAGGAACGCACCGAGGAGCGCACCGACGGGCGTCGAGACGAGCCCGGGCCACACGAGCGCCGCCGCCGCGGCACCGGCGGCCGCCCCCGCCCCGAGCCCGATCACGTCGGGGCTGCCGAGCGGGTTGCGCGTCACCGACTGGAAGATCGCGCCCGCCACGGCGAACGCCGCACCAGCCAGCACCGCGACGCCGAGCCGCGGCAGCCGGCTCGTGAAGAGCGCCCACTCCTGGGCGCGCGTGCCCTGGCCGGCGAACACGCCCGGCAGCTCGGCGAGCGGGATGCCGAGCTCGCCCACGGCGAGGGTCACGACGGTCGCGACGGCCGCGACGACGAGGAAGACAAGACACACGAGGACGGGCCGGGGGTGCACGACGACGGCGAGCCACGGCCCCCGCGCACGCCCGCCACCGAGCTGGACGACCCGCTGGGTCCCCACGGACGGGGTCACCGCGCCGGACGCCGTCGTCAGCCCGGATGCCGTCGCCCCCGTCGCGTTCCCCGCCGTCGGCCCCCTCACAACCCGACCCTCCCGCCCCGCACGGCGGCGATGAGGAACGGCGCCCCCACGAAGGCCGTGATCGCCCCGACCATGAGCTCGCCCGGCCGGGCGATCACGCGACCCAGCACGTCCGAGCCGATGACGAGCACGGGCCCGAGCACGGCGCAGTACGGCAGCAGCCAGCGGTGGTCTGCCCCCGTGAACGAGCGCACGACGTGCGGCACGGCGAGGCCCACGAAGCCGATGGGGCCGGCCGCCGCGACGGCCGCCGCGCACAGCACCGTGGCCCCGACCGCCGCGAACGCCTTGGTGCGCCCGGGCGCGAGGCCCAGCGAGGTCGCCGCCTGGTCACCGAGCTCGACGGCGTTCAGCGCGCGGGCCATCGCGAGGCACACCACGAGGCCGACGACGACGAACCACGCGACCTGCCCCACCGTCTCGCTGGTGCGCCCCGAGAGCGAGCCGATCGCCCAGAAGCGGTAGGAGTCGAACACGTCGGGCCTCGCGAGCGACACGGCCTGCACGACGGCGACGAGCACGGCGGAGACGGCCGCCCCGGCGAGGATGAGTCGCACCGGCGTCGACCCCGCCCGGCCCGTGCCCACCACGTAGACGACCACGGCCGCGAGCACCGCCCCCGGGACCGCCGCCCACACCGTGCGACCGGCGCCCACGCCCACGAACGCCGTGACGAGCACGACGGACATCGAGGCGCCCGCGTTGACACCGAGCAGTCCCGGGTCACCGAGCGGGTTGCGCGTCAGCCCCTGGATGACGGCGCCCGCCACGGCGAGCGCCGCTCCGACGAGGAGGCCGAGCTGGGTGCGCGGGATGCGCGAGGCGATGACGGCGGCGTTGTAGGAGTCGTCCGGGTTGACGAGGCCGCGCCAGACGTCCCCGAGCGGGACGGCCTTGGAGCCGACGGCGATCCCCAGTGCGGCCACGAGCACGAGCAGCCCGACGGCCGCGAGCAACCCCAGGGCGAGCGTCGCCGTGCGCGAGCGCGAGCCCCGCAACCCGGGGGGCTGCGGGGCTCGCGTCGCGATGGTCGCGGTCGTCACCGTCGGGACACTACGGCGCCTAGGAGGCCTTGGCGACGGCCTCGGTGATGACGGGCAGGTACTCGTCGATCGCCCACGGGATGCTCAGCGGGGTCGCGACCGAGACGGCCATGCCGAGCGCGCGGTCCAGCATCGGGGCGTAGGCGCCCGCCTGGAAGGCCGGGATGCGGGAGAAGAGCTCCTGCGACTCGGCGGCGGCCTGCTCGTCGGTGTCGTTGAACCACGTGAACAGCACGTCGACGTCGTCGAGGATGTCCGCGTTCTCGAGGCCGAGGTTGGCGACGAAGGTGCCGGGGTCCGGCTCGAGGTCGGCGACGGCCGGGTCGAGCTGCAGGCCGAAAGAGGTCAGCAGGGTGACCCGCGTGTCACCGGGCATGTAGACGGCGAGCGTGCCCGCGTCCCCGCCCACGTAGACGTACGCGAACGTCACGTCCGCGAACTCGGGGTGCTCGGCCTTGACCGCGTCGAGCGCCGCCTGCCGTTCGGTGAGGATCTCCTCGCCGCGCTCGGGCACGCCGAGGGCCTGCGCAGCCACGCGCACCTGGTCCTCGACCGAGGTCGCCCACGGCGCGCCGGGGTAGGCGACGACCGGCACGAAGGCGGAGAGCTGGTCGAAGACAGCCTGGTCGAGGCCGGACTGCGGGGCGAGGACGAGGTCGGGGTCGAGCGCGACGATCGCGTCGACGTCGAGCTCCGGGTACATCGCGATCGCGGCGGGAAGCTCGGCGCCCTCTGCCTCGACGGCGTCGCGGAACCACGGGCGCAGGCCGGCCTCGTCACCCGCCCACGTGTCCGCCTCGACGCCCACGGGCACCGTGCCGAGGGAGATGGCGATGTCGTCCGCGCCCCAGCCCAGCGTCACGACGCGCTCGGGCTTCGCCTCGAGGACGGCGTCCCCCAGCGCGGTGGTCACGGTGATCGGGAAGGCCGACGCGGGCTCCGTGGTGGTCTCGGACTCGGTGGGCTGCGGGTCGCTCGCGGTGCCGCTCTCGCTCGGCGCGGCGGGGTCGCTCCCGGCGGCGCACGAGGCGAGGAGCGAGGCGGCGGCGAGGCCGGCGGCGAGGGTCGCCCAGCCGCGGCGGATTCGTGCGGACATGACTACTCCGTGTTGTCGTCGGTGTGTGGTGTCGTCGGTGACGAGGCGGACGGCGTCCGGCCCCGCTGCGGGCCGCAGCCCGCGTGGTCGGTCGAAGAACGGTCGGTCTAGGAACGGTCGGTCTAGGAGCCTTCCGACCGACCGGCTCGCCAGTAGCCCATGAAGGCCACCGCCTTACGGTCCATCCCCAGGTCGCGCACGAGGAAACGGCGCAGCTCCTTGACCGCCGTCGCCTCCCCCGCGATCCAGGCGTACACGCCCTCGGGGGCGCTCGACTGCTCGGGGACGTCCCAGAGGATTCCCGCGTCGAGGTCGACGTCCTCGAACTCCTCGCGCACCGTGCCTTCGTAGAGGAGGCGCGGGGCGCCCGCGCGCACTGCCAGGTCGAGGAGCTCACCGTGCTGGGCGGTGACCCCCTCGCCGCGGCGGGCGAGCCACGTGACCGAGACGCCCGGGGGCGCGTCGAACGACAGGACGTCGTCCGACGTCGGGACCTCGCAGAACACATGGCCCCGGGCATCTGCGGGCAGCGCCGCGACGATCGAGCTGATCGCGGGGACGGCCGTCTCGTCGCCCGCCACGAGGAACGAGCCCGCGGTGGCCGGCGGGCGCCACTCGATGCCGGCCTGCGCGCCAGGGAAGAGCCCGTTCGGGCCGATGACGACGATCGAGTCGCCTCGGCGCGCCGTGGCGGACCAGCGCACCGCCGGGCCCACCTCACCGGCGTGGACGCACGCGTGCGCCTCCGTCACCTCGCAGTCCGGGGCCTGTGCCGACCCGGGCTCGACGCCGTGCAGGACGACGTCGACGTCGATCTCCTTGGCCTCGGTGCGCACCGCACGGACGGTGTAGGTGCGCATGACCGGGCGTTCGCCGTCGGGCAGGGCGAGCCACGTCTGGTACCACTCGGCGTCGGCGAAGAGCGCGGGATCGACGGGGGTGTCGCACGAGGCGGGCAGGACGAGCTTGATGCGCTGGTCGAGCGTCGTGGCGCCGAACTCGTCAAGGTCGTCACCCGTGAACGTGAGCCGCAGGAAAGTCTCGGAGAGCCGCTCGGTGCGCTCGAGGCGGACGGCGAAGCCTCGCGAGGTGTACTTGGCGCGGGCCGGAGCCTCGGCGACGCTGGGCGGCATGCTGGTCCTTCGCAGGGCTGGGATGCGGGGATGTGGCGGGGATCCGCCCCTCGGTCAGATCCCTGTCGTCACCAAGTAGAGCATAGCCTTACCTAACTCCGACACCCCGGGTCGTGGTGACCCCCGTCACCCGGTCAGGACGACGTGGCGGCCCCGCCCGCGACGGCCGCGGCCATGATCGACGCCGTGACGGCCGCGTTGACGGCCTCGATCGCCTTGCGAACGGCCTCGCTCGCGAACCCGCCCGCGGCCACCGCCTTCGCGCGAGCCTTCAGGTCCCGGCGCGTCAGTCCCGTCTCCCCGACGACGACGTGCACCTTGTCCACCGCGAGCAGGATCGCGACGAGGCCCGCCTCGGTGCCCGTCGCGGTGCGGCCCGTGACGAGCACGTCGTGCAAGGCGCGGCGCACGAGGTTCTCGTGGCTCGAGTCCGCCGCGGGCCACCGGTTCGTCGGGAAGATGCCGAGGATGCGCCCCTCCTCGAACCGCAGGATGCCGCGCGCCGCGAGCCTCCTTCGCAGCTCGTCCACGAGCCCCTTCTTGAGCTGGCCCAGCATCGAGTCTGGCTTGCGGGGCTGGCTCGCGGCGATGCTGCCGAGCGCGGCATCGAGCACGGGGTCGCCCGTCGCGTTCGGGTCGCGGATCACGAGCCGACCGGCCTTCACCGGCTCCCCCGGCCCGGCGACCTCGACGCGTCCCTGGGCGGCGAGCTCGAGCAGCACGGCGCCGGCGAGCGCGAGGTCGAGCGTCGTGGAGTCCACGATCGCCTTGCCCGTCGCGTCGTCGGTCAGGAGCAGCAGGACGTCCTCGGCGAGCAGCATCCGTCCACGGTATCCGGCCCACCAGAGCCGTGCGTGGAATGACCTCGCCCCGGTTGCCGCCGTCGGACACGATGGTTCCGTGCCTGCCGTCCCCACCCCCATCGCCCTCGCTCCCGTCACGCTCGAACGAGGCGCCGTGCGCCTCGAACCGCTCGGCCCGCAGCACGTCGAAGGGATCGCGGAGGCCGTGCCCGACGGCGAGCTGTGGCGGCTGTGGTTCACGAGCGTGCCGCGTCCCGAGGAGGTCCCCGCGTGGCTCGACGCCGCGCTCGCCGCCCAGGCCGCCGGCCAACAGCTCGCGTGGGCGGTGCGCGACCTCGACTCGGGGGCCGTCGTCGGCTCCACGCGGTTTCACGATGTCGTGGCCGCGATCGGGCGTGTGGAGATCGGCTACACCTGGTACGCCGCGTCCGTCCAGCGCACGCACGTCAACACGACGTGCAAGCTGCTGCTGCTCTCGCACGCGTTCGACGAGCTCGGGTGCGGGGTGGTCGGGCTGCGCACCGACGCGTTCAACCACGCCTCGCAGCGGGCGATCGCGGCGCTCGGGGCGCAGCGCGACGGCGTGCTGCGCCATCACAGCGCGCGACGGGACGGTTCGGTGCGCGACACCGTGATGTTCTCGATCCTCGCCGCCGAGTGGCCTGATGTGCGGCGCCACCTCGAGCACCGGCTCGCTCGGCACGCGGGCTAGCCGGGGCGGTTCGGGCGGGGCGGGGTGCCGCCCTCAGGGCGTTGTCAGTGGCTCGTGCCATGATCGTTTCATCCCCATTCGCATGGTTTGGGGCTGGTGTTCCTGTTCAGAATCTGTCATACTCATACAAATGTATCAAGCCGTGTGAAGGGAGGTGCCTGGTGGAGGTTTCGCCGACGACGACGGACCCCGGCGTGCCGGGCATCCCCGGCGCGGGCGGTGTGCGGGTTCCCGAAACGCTGCGCGAGGCGGCCAGCTTCCCGGCCGAGCCCGACGCCGCCCAGGACGCGCAGGGATGGGCGCAGGTGGCGGCCGTCGCGCTCCGAGAGCTCGCGACCGCGGCCCGTGACGCGGACTCATGGCCCCAAGCCACCCAGACCCAGGTCGCTCTCGCGCTGGACGAGGTCACCCGCATGGCCGCGGTGGCCAAGCCACCCGTGCTCGCCGCGCAGGAGGCCTCCGGTTCGTGGCGAGCCCCCGGGGTGCGCGACTTCGCCGACCATCGGGCCAGGACCACGCGGGTCGGCACGGGTAACGCCCGCAAGGAAGTCAACACCGCACGCACCCTTCGAGAGCTCGACGGTGGACTGGACGCCCTGGCCGCCGGGACGTTGACCCCCGTGCACGCCGAACGCCTCGCCACGATCACCGACAAGCTCCCCGAGGCGCAGAAGGCCGCGCTGCTCACCGGCCGGGGCGCGGCGAAGATCAAGGACCTCGCCCAGCGGTTGGACGCCCCGAAGTTCGCTTCGAAGGTCGAGGACATGGCAGCCGCGCTGTCTGCCGAGCAGGTCGAGGACAACCACCAGGCCGCGCGAGCCAGCCGCCACCTCGAGGTGTCACAGACCGCGGACGGGATGACACGCATCAGTGGACTCCTCGACCCTCTGGCCGGGCACACCCTGCAGGTCGCGCTCGACGCCGCTTGCCCCCGCCCCGCCGCCGACGACCAGCGCACGAGGGGTCAGCGCCAGGCCGACGCCCTGCACACCATGGCCGCGACGATGCTCGCCGAGGCCAAGGGGCCCGGCAACGCCCGGCCCCACATCCTCGTCACCATGACCGCCGAGACGTTCACCGCCGCCCGCGCCCACCTCAACGCCGGCACGGACGCCGCAGGCACCGAGGCGGCGCCCGCAGAGCCCGGACCTGCCCCCGTCGTGCGTTTCCAGGACGGACCCCTGATGCCCCTGTCGGAGCTGGGGCGCACGCTGTGCGACTCGCAGATCGCCCGCCTGGTCATCGGTGCGGACTCCGAACCACTGGACCTGGGACGCAGTCAGCGAGTGTTCACCCCCGCCCAGCGCCGCGCGGTCATCGCCCGCGACGGCGGGTGCGCATGGCAAGACTGCGCGATGCCCGCCCGCTACTGCGAGGTCCACCACCTCGACTGGTGGGACGACGACCACGGCCACACCGACACCAGTCGCGGCGTCCTCGTGTGCACCTTCCACCACCACGAGCTCCACCGCCACGACCTCGATCTCGTCCCGTGCGCCGGCGAGGCTCCACCCCCAGGTAGCGCCCACAGCACAGCCCTGCCCGGCGGCGGCTCAGCTCCACGCGGCGTCCAAGGCACAACCCTGCCCGGCGACCCTGAACACCGACCACCCCGGTACAAGGTCGTCCCTCGCTCGCAGACTCGGGTCCAACGCGAGGAAGCCAGACACGCCCGACTGCTCTCCGAGGTTCGCGCCGACTCCGCCGCGCGCAAGTCCCGGCGTCGCAGCGAG
>CAZECM010000032.1:16652-32118 GCA_964510785.1 uncultured Cellulomonadaceae bacterium
CGCGGTGAGCGCGGTGAGCGCGGTGAGCGCGGTGAGCGCGGTGAGCGCGGTGAGCGCGGTGAGCCGACCCTCGCCGAGAAGGCGGGCTAACCGTGGTCGAGCGGGGCGCCCGTGAGGCGCTCGAAGGCCTCGAGGTAGCGGGCGCGGGTGCGGGCGACGACGTCGTCTGGCAAGGGCGGTGGCGGGGTGTTGCCCGCGCGGTCCCAGCCGGATGCGGGCGAGGTGAGCCAGTCGCGGACGAACTGCTTGTCGAAGCTCGGCTGCGGCCCGCCCGGTGCCCACGTGTCGGCGGGCCAGAAGCGCGAGGAGTCCGGCGTGAGCACCTCGTCGCCGAGCACGATCTCGCCCGTGCCCGGATCGCGGCCGAACTCGAGCTTGGTGTCGGCGAGGATGACGCCCCGCTCCCGCGCGAGTCCCTCGGCTCGCCCGTACACCTCGAGGGTGAGGGACCGCAGGCGCTCGGCGTCGTCGGCCCCGATCGTTGCCGCGACGGTCGCGAAGTCGACGTTCTCGTCGTGGTCGCCGAGCTCGGCCTTCGTCGCGGGCGTGAAGATCGGCTCGGGCAACCGCGAGCCGTCGACGAGCCTCGGTGGCAGTGCGACGCCGCACACCGCGCCGTCGGCTCGGTACTCCGCGAGCCCCGACCCCGCGAGGTAGCCACGTGCGACGCACTCGACTCCGAACATGTCGAGGCGCCGACACACCATCGCCCGTCCCGCGACATCGGCCGGCACGTCGAGCGAGACCACGTGGTTCGCGATGACGTCGGCGAGCTGGTCGAACCACCACAGGCTGAGCTGCGTGAGCACGACCCCCTTGTCGGGGATGGGCGTCTCGAGCACGAAGTCGTAGGCGCTGATCCGGTCGCTCGCGACGACGAGGACGACGTCGCCCGCCGGGTGCTCACCGTCCGGCTCGTACAGGTCGCGGACCTTGCCCGAGTAGACGTGGCGCCAGCCTGGCAGCGCGGGAGCCGGAGTGGGCGGGATGCTGTTCACGCGGGACATTCTTTCACTGCGCCGTTTCGCTGCGCCGTCTCCCGCTGCGCGAGTCCCTCACCGCAGGGTCCCCACAGGGCAGCCCCTCACCGCGCAGCCCGGCACCACACCCTCCTCACACCGCGCCGTCGGACCCCGGGCGGGCTACCCGCCGGACGCCTCACCGGTCTGCTCGCCCGCGGTGGAGCGCGGGTCGACGCCGATGGCCCACACCGGGTCGGGCACGACGCCGTTGACGGACCAGTCGCCGACGAGGCGCGCCTTGTAGATCACGGGGTTGTGCGACGCGACCGTGCGCGCGTTGCGCCAGTGCGCGTCGAGCCCGCGCGAGCGGCTCGTCGCCGAGGCACCGAGAGCGTCGAACAGCACCGTCGCCGCGTGCGGCACGAGCGTGGAGAGCACCACCTGAGCCTGGGACGCCCGCAGCTCCGCGAGCGCGTTCGCCTCACGGTCGGCCGCCGAGTCGCGGTCGGCTGCGGTCTCGTGGGCGGCCTGGACCGCCGTGGCCACGTCCCGCACCGCCGCGCGCGCGGCGTACGCGATCGAGGAGACCTCCCCAGCGACCGCGAGGTTCTGCGGGTCGTTGCGTGCGAGGGGCGCGTTGCCGTGGCTGTAGACCCGGGCCCGGTCACGCAGCTGTGCGGCGAGGTCGCGCTCGGCTGCGGCGGCGATCCCCGCGAGTACCGAGAGGAGGACGAGCTGGTAGAACGCCGTCTGGTAGCGGAAGCGGTCCCGGAACCCGGCGATGTCGTCCCCGGCCACGGCGGCGCCGTCGAACACGATCGTCCCCGTGCCCGTGAGCTGCTGTCCGAACCCGTCCCAGTCGTCGCTGATCCGCACCCCGGGCTGGTCGGTCCGCACGAGCACGGTGACGTCCTCCTCGCCGCGGCGCGCGGTCGCGTCGACCCAGTCGGCGTAGATAGAACCCGTCGTGTAGAACTTGCGACCCTCGACCACCCAGAACCCGTCACGGTCGAGCACCTGGGTGCCGGAGACCCCCAGCGCACCCGAACCCACCTCGCTCCAGGCGTTGCCGACGATCTCGCCCGCGCTGAACCGGCTCAGCCACGCATCACGTCCCGCTCCGTGCGGCGCCACGAGACGGTCCTCGACGTAGGCGAGGTGCCCCCGGAAGATCTGAGGCAGGTTCGGGTCCGCCGCGGCGAGGTCCACGAGCACCTCGGTGAGCTCGGGGATCGTGAGCCCGTCACCACCGTGCTCCTCGGGAACCCGCAGCCGGCCGAGACCAGCCTGGGCGAGCGCCCGCACCTGCTCGCGGGGCAGCACGTGGTCACGCTCGCGCTCGCTCACCCCCTCGGCGACCTGGGCCATGACGGGATCCAGCCGTTCACGCACCTTCGCAAGGCGCGCCGAGTCGCGGCCCATCAGGTGTACAGCGAGATCGGCTGCAGCTCACCGTTGAGCTCCCACGCGCCGACCTCGAGCTTCTTGAAGTCGACCGGGTCGTGCAGCGAGTGCGTGCGGATGTTGCGCCAGAACAGGTCGAGGCCCACCGAGGACTTCGTCGAGCTCGACCCGGTGACCTCGAAGACCCGGTTGGCCACGTCGAGGCCCACGTCGCTCGAGACCACCTTGAGCCGCGCGATCTCGATCTCGAGCGCACCGCGGGCTTCCGCAGTCACGGCCTCACCCTGGGAGACGACGGCGTCGAACGCGCGGCCTGCCCGATCCGCGAGCGCCTCGACCGCGGCGATCCGCGAGGCGAGCTCTCCCACCGTGCGCTGCACGAAGGGGTCGTCGCGGTAGCGCTCGGCGTTCGACAAGAACCACGAGTTCTTGCGGTCACGGACGATCTCGATGCCGCGCGCGAGGGCGCCTTGTGCGATGCCGAGGTAGAGATTGCCGAACGCGAGCTGGATGCCCGGGGTGATGAGCGTCGCGAAGGGCTCGTCCGAGAGCGCGCCGAGCACGTCGTCCGGCTCGACGCGGACGCCTTCGAAACGGACCGAGCCGCTCGCGGAGAGCCGCTGGCCCAGGTTGTCCCAGTCGCCGAGGTAGGCGACCCCCGCGCGGTCGTGGTCGAGTGCCACGAAGAGCACCTGGCCGTCGCGCTCACCGCCGCGCACGAGCCCCGCGGCGAGCACGATGTCGCCCGCGGACGCCCCGGTCGAGAACCGCTTGAGGCCGTCGAGACGGTAGCCCTCGCCGTCCGGGGCGAGGACGAGGTCGGGATCGACGGGGTTGACGGCGTCGCCCCACACCCAACGCCCGGCGACCGTGCGCTCGTACCACCCGGCTTGAGCCTCTCGCGCCGCGGCGAAGCCGATGTTCGCGGAGTTGATGTAGTGGTACGCGAGGACCTGCGCGACCGAGGCGTCGGCCCGCGCGAGGATGCGCACCGCGAGGAACGCCGTCTCCCAGTGCGCGCCCCCGCCCCCGGACTCCGCCGGGTCGAGGAGGTTGACGAGCCCGTGGTCGCGCAGGAGATCGAGCTCGGCGCTCGGGTCCTGGTTCGCGCGGTCGCGCTCGAGGGCGTCGACGGCGAGCTGCGTGGCCACCGTCTCGGCGACGGCGGACCACGAGTCGAGCTCAGCCTGGTCGGCGTGACCCGACCAGGGGCTGCGCTGGGTGGCTGCTTCGGTGCTCGTGCTCATGCGTTCTCTCCTGAGGTGAGGGCGGTCAGGTCCGGGGGAGCGTCGGGATCGCCGGCCGCGGCGAAAGCGGAGGGCGCGGTGTTGTCCGCAGCGGAGGTCTTGCCCGCATAGGCGCCGCGGTAGGCGTGCGCGGGGTGCCAGTCGGGGACGACGGGCGAGCCGGTGGCGTTGAGCCGGCCGCGCAAGGTCCCGGCGGGGTACTCGTCCCACACCCGACCGCGCCGGCGCAGCTCGGGCACGGCGAGCCGCACGAAGTCCTCGAAGGTGCCCGGTGTCACGACGTAGGCGAGGTTGAAGCCGTCGATGCCACCGACGTCGACCCACCGCTCGAGCTCGTCCGCGACCGTCGTCGGGCTCCCCACGATGACCGGGCCGATGCCCCCGATCCCCACGTAGTGCGCGATGTCCCGAGGCGTCCACTCGCGGTCGGGGTCCGCGAAGGTGAAGATCGACAGCGCCGAGCGGGCGGCGTCGGTGTCGACGTACTTGAGCGGCGTGTCCGGGTCGAACTGCGACAGGTCGAGACCCGACCAGCCGCCGTAGAGCGCGAGGGCCCCCTCGAGGCTCACGTACTGGCGGTACTCGGCGTACCTGGCCTGCGCCTCCTCGTCCGTCTCGGCGACGATCACGGTCGCGAGCGTGAGGATCTTGACGGACTCCCGCGGGCGGCCTCCGGCCTCGGCGCGGTCGCGGATGTCATCGGTGACCTTGCGCGTGAGCTCGGGGACGAGCCCGTTGATGAACACGGCCTCGCCGTGCCGGGCCGCGAAGGCACGCCCGCGGGGTGAGGCACCCGCCTGGAAGATCACCGGGGTGCGCTGGGGGCTGGGTTCGGACAGGTGGATGCCGGGCACCGTGAAGTGCTCGCCGTCGTGCTCGATGGGGTGGACCTTGCGCGGGTCGGTGAAGACCCCTCGCTCGCGGTCGCGCAGCACGGCGCCGTCCTCCCAGGACCCCTCCCAGAGCCGATAGGTGACGTCCATGAACTCCTCGGCGATCTCGTAGCGGTCGTCGTGGGCGATCTGGCGGTCCAGGCCGAGGTTGCGGGCCGCGCTGTCGAGGTACGCGGTCACGACGTTCCAGCCGATCCGCCCGCGCGTGAAGTGGTCGAGGGTCGTGAAGGTGCGGGCGAGCGAGTAGGGCAGCTCGTAGGTGAGCGCGACGGTGACACCGAAGCCCAGGTGCTCGGTCGCCGCGGCCATGGCGGGGATCTGGAGCAGGGGATCGCCGACGGGCACCTGCGCCGAGTCGATCAGCGCGGGCGCGGCGGAGTGCCGGTAGACGTCGTAGATGCCCACGACGTCCGCGAGGAACAGCGCGTCGAAGGTCCCCTCCTCGAGCAGCCGGGCGAGCGAGATCCAGTAGTCGAGGGAGTTGTACTCGACCGCGCGGTTCTCCGGATGGCGCCACAGACCCGGGGCCTGGTGCGTCACGCAGCTCATGTCGAAGGCGTTGAGGATGATTCGCGAAGCCACCGCTTCTCCACTGTTCGTGCCGTCGAGGTCGGGCAGACCGTAGTGGGCATTCGGCGCACCGCACTCCCTTGTCCCAGGAATCTCACTATTCGAGACATTGCGAAGAATCGTGGACGGCGGCCGCCTCGGCGCACAAGATCAGCGCCGCTCCGGGACGCGACACCCGCCCCCGGACGATCCGCAGCTGAACCACCCGAAAGGAGAACCCCATGGTTGCCGCACCCGGCCACCGTCGTTCCCGGCACGTCCTCACCTCGGTGAGCCTCGCCCTGTGCGCCTCGCTCGCGCTGACGGCCTGCGCCAGCGACACCGGAGGTTCGACTCCCGGTGGCTCCGAGTCGAACGGCGCGTCGCCGAGCGACACGGCCGCGAGCTCCGACGAGCGCCCCTTCGAGGGGCAGGAGCTCTCCGCCCTGCTCATCACCTCGCACGAGGGGGCGGCGAACTGGCTCAAGGCCGAGTTCGAGGAGCAGACAGGCGCCACCGTGAAGCTCACGATCGTGCCCTACGACGAGATCGGGGCGACCCTCGCCCTCGACCAGCAGTCCGGCGCGAACACGATCGACGTCGCCGCACCCTGGTACGTCTCGATCGGAGACCTCGCGGCAGGCGGCTCGATCCAGGACCTCACGGACTGGATCGACGCCGAGGCGGAGTCGCTCGACATCGACGACTTCATCCCGGCGATCTACGACCCGTACACGCTCGTCGACGGCCGCCGCTATGGCCTGCCGTTCGACGGGGACACCCACGTGCTCTTCTACAACACCGAGGTCCTCGCCAAGAGCGGGATCACCGAGCCCCCGGCCACGTGGGACGAGTACCTCGAGCAGGTCGAGAAGATCACCGCCGAGCAGTCCGGCGACGGTGTCTACGGCGCGGCGATCTTCGGCCAGAAGTCGCCGCTCATCCTCGGTGCGGCGTACGCCAACCGGCTCGCCGGCTTCGGCGGGGAGTTCGTCGACGCGCAGGGTCGCCCGACGATCAACTCGCCGCAGGCGGTCGCCGCGGCGCAGTCGCTCGTCGACGTCATCGCCCACGCCTTCCCGACGCCGGCGGAGACCGACTTCGGCGTCGGCAACGGCGCCTGGTACGACGCCCGCGTCGGGTTCATCGAGAACTGGACCGACCTGGGTGTCGGCTCCGAGACGAACCCCGACTCCAAGGTCGCGGGCTCGTGGGGCGTCACGACGCTCCCCGTGGGTGGGGACCAGCCGACGTCGCGCGCCTCGCTCGTCGCCGGGTTCACGTGGGTGATCGCCGCCAACACCACCAAGGACGAGCTCGCGAAGGAGTTCATCGCCTTCGCCTCGTCCTCGGAGGTGAACTCGGGGCTCATCGTGGCCGACCCGCAGACGGGGATCGACCCCAACCGCGTCTCGGCCCTCGAGAGCGACGCGTACGGCACGCAGTACCCGGACCTGCAGCGGGTCAACCGTGCCACGCTCGACGGCGCGCTCGCCTGGCCCACCGGCGAGAACGCCTCGGCCGCGGCGCAGGTCCTCACCGACGAGCTCGCGAAGCTCATCGCCGGCGAGGGCGGCACCGCTCAGGAGACCCTCGACCGCGTGCAGGCCGAGTGGGAGAAGCTCCTTGGCTCCTAGCTCGGCCACTGCGGTGCGCCCACGCCGTTCGCTGCGCATCTCCTCGCGGCACCAGGCGTGGGCGCACCGCGCCCTCGTGGCCCCCAGCGCGCTCGCCGTGCTCGTGCTGGGGGCCTACCCGCTCGCCTTCCTCCTGGCCGCCTCGATCTCGAAGTCCTCGCTCGGCGCGCCGTTCCAGTCATGGGTGGGCACGGACAACTTCGCGACGGTGCTCGCCGACGCCGATGTCGTAGCGTCGCTGTGGCGCACGGCGGGCTACGCCGTGGCCGTCAGCGTCGCGAGCGTCTTCCTCGGCGTCGCGAGCGCGCTCGCGCTGCACCGCAGCACGCGGTCCGGCTCGTTGGTGCGCACCGTCCTGCTGCTCCCGCTGATCCTGCCGCCCGTCGTCGTGGGCACGCTGTGGAAGCTCGTCTTCAACCCCGGCGGTGGGCTCCTCGCGACCGCCCTGGGCGCCGTCGGGATCGATGCGTCCGGCGTCGCGCCACTGTCGTCGACGACGTGGGCGCTGCCCGCGATCGGCCTCGCCGACGTCTGGGAGTGGACACCTCTCGTCACGCTGCTCGTCTTCGCCGCGCTGCTCTCCCAGGACGAGGAGGTGCGCGAGGCCGCGCAGCTCGACGGTGCCCACGGGTGGACCCTGTTCCGCTCGATCACGCTGCCCTCGGTCGCGGGCGTGGTGGTCGCCGCGTTCCTGATCCGGCTCATCATCGCGCTCAAGGCCTTCGACCTCGTGTTCATGATGACCTCCGGCGGGCCGGGGCAGTCCTCGACCCTGACCTCCTACGTCATCTATCAGGTCGCCCTCAAGGAGTTCGACGTGGGCCGGGCCGCGGCGATCACCCTCGTGCTCGCCGTCGTCGTCACTCTCGTGACCCTGCCCGTCGTCGCCCTGACCCGCCGGGTGCAGCGCGATGGCTAGGCGCGCCGCGTCCCCGCGACGCTCGATCCTCGCCGAGGGCTTCGTCCTCGCGCTCCTCGCGGCCACCGTCGTGCCGCTGCTGTACCTGCTGTCCGTCTCCTTCATGGGACGCGGCGAGACGGTCGCCGGGGTGCTCATCACGTCCGACCCGCAGTGGAGCAACTGGACGCAGACCTTGACCGACTCGACGCTGCCGCGCGCCGTGGTGAACTCCGTCGCCGCTGCCACCGCGGGAGCGCTCGTGAGCCTCGCGCTCGCACTGCCCGGGGCGTGGACCGTCGCGCGGTTCCGCACCGGGGGGCGCACGCTGGGCGCGACGCTGCTCAGTCCCTGGCTGCTGCCGCCGATCGTGGCCGTCGTGCCGCTGCTGAGCCTGCTGCGGGTGCTGCAGCTCAACAACACCCTCGCAGGGCTCGCCCTCGTGTACGCCCTCGTCAACGTGCCCGTCGCGGTGTGGCTGCTCGAAGGGTTCGTGCGCGGGCTCCCCGTCGAGATCGAGGAGGCCGCCCGGCTCGACGGGGCCGGGACGCTGCGCACGCTCACGGCGGTCGTCACCCCGTTGCTCGCGCCCGCGCTCGTCGCCGTCGGCATCATCGTCGCGATCCTCAACTACAACGAGTTCCTGCTCGCGACGTTCCTCACGCAGTCCGCGGACTCCCAGACCGTCCCCGTCGCGCTCTCGCTCTTCTACGGGGACCGCACGCCGCACTTCGGGAAGATCGCGGCCGCCTCGATCATCGGCGTCGTGCCGGTGTTCGCCCTCGCGGTGCTCTTCCAGCGCTGGCTCGTGGGTGGGCTCACGGCCGGGGCGCACCGCTGACCCCGCGCGGCTCCACCCGGTTGCCCCGCCTGCACCCGGCACCCAGCTCGTCCACAGCCGCGCCGAGGCAGCCACACTCGCGCTCGCCGAGCGCCATAGGGTGTGCGTTGTGACCAGCACCGAGCAGCCAGAGCTGCCTCCCGCGGCCGAGGCCTTCATCCGGACGTTCGCCACGTTCATGGAGTCGGTCAACGAGCGCACCTCGCGCGGACGCACCGACGACAAGCCCCACCTCGACGACGTCCTGACCGAGCACCTCGGGCGCAGTCCCGTAGGGCTCGCCGTCGTCTCCGAGCAGGTGCCCGGGATCCGCACGGCCGACGCCGACATCGCGATCGAGACCGTCATGGGGCGCTCGGCCGGTAGCCGCACCGTGGGGATCGGCGGCGGCGAGCAGCGGATGCACACCTCGCTGCCGGAGATGGTCGAGCAGGACGCCCAGTGGCACCACTACCCCGTCGGCGCCGTCGACTATCTGCGCTCCCCCGTGGGACCGGACACGACCCGCCGCGTCATCGCCTTCGGCCTGCACCTGTTCCACTTCGCGGCAGGCGGGACGACCCCTGGTGTCCCCGTCGCCGTCCTGCAGCGCTCCGCGAACCCGCGCTTCGGCATGCAGGGCTCACTCGAGATCCTCGCCCCGGACGAGGAGATCGCCTCCGGCCTGGTCGCCGAGCTGCGCGCCGCGATGAACGAGCACTCGGTGCTGCGCGGGCAGATGGTGACCTTCGTCGCGAGCGAGTTCGACCCGAGCATGGGCGGCATCACGTTCCTCGATCGCCCCACGCTCACGGAGCAGGACGTGATCCTGCCGCCCGGTGTTCTCGACCGTGTGACCCGTCAGGTGCTCGGGGTCGCGGCGCACCGCGAGACGCTGCGCGCAGCGGGCCAGCACCTCAAGCGCGGCGTCCTGCTCTACGGCCCGCCCGGGACGGGCAAGACCCATACGGTGCGCTACCTCGCCGGCGCCCGCCCCGAGACGACCGTGATCGTCCTGACCGGCACGACCCTCGCCCTCGTGCGCATGGCCACCGAGATCGCGCGCGTGCTCGAGCCCGCGATCGTGGTCCTCGAGGACTGTGACCTCATCGCCGAGGATCGCTCCTTCCACGACGGCCCTCAGCCGCTGCTGTTCGAGGTGCTCGACGCGATGGACGGGCTCGGCCCCGACACCGACATCGCCTTCCTGCTCACGACCAACCGTGCGGACCTGCTCGAGCGCGGCCTCGCGCAGCGTCCCGGGCGGGTCGACCTCGCCGCCGAGGTGCCGCTCCCCGACGAACCCGCGCGTCGCGCCCTGTTCGAGCTGTACCGGGCGGGGATCGCGTTCAGTCCCGAGGCGCTCGACGCGGCGGGCGAGCGCACCGACGGCGTCACGGCGTCGTTCGTCAAGGAGGTCGTCCGGCGTGCCGTGCTGATCGCCGCGGAGGCAGGCCACGCCGTCGGCGACGCGGACCTCGAGGCGGCCGTCTCCGAGCTCACGGAAGACAGCGCCGGGATCACGCGCTCACTGCTGGGAGGCGGAGCGGCCGACGGCGACGATCCCTACGCCTTCGACGACTTCGGGCAGGGCTTCGCGGACGACGGGCTCGGGTAGAGCCTCGACTGCAGCGGAACCAGCGCGAGCAGCAGCGGGCCTACTGGCCGGAGCGAGCGGCGACGCGCCCCTCGACCGCGGCGAGCGCGATGTCGCTGCGGTGGTGGGAGCCAGCGAGCTCGATCTGCACCACGCCCGCGTAGGCGGCCTCGCGCGCGGCGGCGAGATCGGGGCCGACGCCGACGACGGACAGGACGCGCCCTCCGTGCGAGACGAGCTGTGCCCGCGCCGGGGCGTCGTCGTCATCCCCGGCCGGTCGCGGCACGAGCGCGGTCCCGGCGTGGACCACGTGGACCCCGTCGAGCGCCTCGGCGTCCTCGATGCCACCGATCGGGTCGCCCTGACGCACGGCGCCCGGGTAGCCCTCGGAGGCGACGACGACCGTCACGGCCGACTCCTCGTGCCAGTGCAGCGGGGGCAGCTCGGCGAGCGTCCCCGTCGCCGCGGCGTACAGGAGGACACCGAGCGATGACTTGAGGCGCGGCAGCACGACCTGCGTCTCCGGGTCGCCGAAGCGCGCGTTGAACTCCACGACGCGTGTGCCGCGGCTCGTGAGGGCGAGACCCACGTAGAGCACGCCGGCAAAGGGGGTGCCGCGCCGGGCCATCTCCGCGACCGTGGGGCGGGCGATGCGCTCGAGCACCTCCTCGACGAGACCCGTCGGCGCCCACGGCAGCGGGCTGTAGGCGCCCATGCCACCGGTGTTGGGGCCGGCGTCGTCGTCCCCGACGCGCTTGAAGTCCTGGGCGGGGGCGAGCGCGACGACGTCGGTGCCGTCCGCGATGCAGAAGAGCGAGACCTCGGGGCCGTCGAGGAACTCCTCGACGACGAGGCGACCGTCCGGCTTGTCGAGGCACTGCGCAGCGTGGGCGAGCGCGGCCTCGCGGTCGGACGTCACGACGACGCCCTTGCCCGCCGCGAGACCGTCGTCCTTGACGACGTGGGGGGCACCGAAGGCGTCGAGCGCCGCGGCGACCTCGTCGAGGTTCGTGCACACGTGCGCCATCGCGGTCGGCACGCCCGCGGCGGCCATGACCTCCTTGGCGAAGGACTTCGAGCCCTCGAGCCGGGCCGCCTCGGCGGAAGGCCCGAACACGGGGATGCCCACCGCGCGCACGGCGTCCGCGACCCCCGCGACGAGGGGGGCCTCGGGGCCGACGACGACGAGATCCGCAGCGAGCTCGCTCGCGAGCCCTGCCACTACGTCCCCGTCGAGGGGGTCGACGGCGTGCAGCGTGGCGAGCCCGCCGATGCCCGGGTTGCCCGGGGCGGCGTGCAGGTCGTGACCGCCGTCGGCGTCGTCGAGGGCGAGTGCACGGATGATGGCGTGCTCGCGGGCACCGGTTCCGATGACGAGGATCCTCACGGCGCCGAGCCTACCGATCAGGCGGGGACGAGCCAGACGGCGTCCGCGGCGGCGAGGCCGAGCGAGACGACGGCACCGGCGACCTCGACGTCGAGGGTGCCCACCACCTCGCGCCGCGCGACCACGCGCACCGGCGCATCGAGCACGAGCCCCACCTCCGCGAAGTAGCGCAGCAGCGCGGGTTCGGCGTCGGACACACGCGCGACCACCCCGGCGGCACCCTCCTCGAGTGCGGAGAGCCGCACCGCGGGGAGCGCCGGGACGGTGCCGTCGCGTGCGGGGATCGGGTCACCGTGCGGGTCACGCTCGGGGTGGCCGAGCCGCGCCGCGAGCCGCTCGATGAACTCCTCGGAGACGGCGTGCTCGAGCACCTCGGCCTCGTCGTGCACCTCGTCCCAGCCGTAGCCGAGGTACTCCACGAGAAAGGTCTCGATGAGCCGGTGCTTGCGCACCATCGCGACCGCCGCCGCGCGACCGGCCTCCGTGAGCGCGATCGAGCCGTAGGGCGCGTGCTCGAGCAGGCCTTGCGCGGTCAGCCGCTTCACGCCGTCGGACACCGAGGACACCGAGAGCCCGAGCCGCGCCGCGATCGCGGTGGTCGACGGACCGTCGTCGTCCCACTCGCGCGCGGCCCACACGACCTTGAGGTAGTCCTGCGTGGCGGGGGTGAGCGTGGTCATGCGCGGGTCCCTTCGGGGCGGGCGGGGCGGGCGGCGGGCTTGCGAGTCGCACGAGCGAGGCGTCGTGCGAGCACCCCGTGGCGCGGGCTGAACAGGTACACCAGCGCGAACACGCTACCCATCGTGAGCACCACCACGCCGCCCGGGGAGGCGTCGAGGTAGAAGCTCGCGTAGATGCCGACGACGGCGCACACCCCCGCGACGGCCGGGGCGATGAGCAGCATGCGCGAGAAGCGGTCGGTCAGCAGGTATGCCGTCGCGCCCGGGATGATGAGCAGCGCGACCACGAGGATCACGCCGACGGCCTGCAGCGCCATGACGGTCGTGACGGCGAGCAGCCCGAGCAGGAGCGCGCTGAGCCGTCGCGGCGACAGACCGATCGCGAAGGCGTGCGTCGGGTCGAACGCGAAGAGCGTCAGGTCGCGGCGCTTCGCCACGAGGACGCCCACGGCGGCCGCCGCGAGCACGAGCACCTGGACGAGGTCCGCCGTCGAGACGCCGAGCAGGTTGCCGAACAAGATGTGGGTGAGGTCGGTCTGGCTCGGTGTCACGGAGATGAGCACGAGGCCGAGCGCGAACAAGGACGTGAAGATGATGCCGATCGCGGTGTCCTCCTTGATCCTGCTCGTGTCGCGCAGGCCACCGATGAGCGTGACGGCGAGTAGCGCGAAGATGAGCGCCCCGATCGCGAACGGTGCTCCGACGACGTAGGCGAGCACGACGCCAGGCAGGACGGCGTGCGACACGGCATCACCCATGAGCGACCAGCCCACGAGCACGAGCCAGCAGGAGAGCACGGCACACACGACGGCCGCGACGGTCGTCACAGCAAGCGCCCGCTGCATGAAGTCGTAGCTCAGCGGGTCCAACAGCCACTCGATCATCGGGACTCCTGTACGGGGGACTCCAGCCCGAAGGCTCGTCCGAGGTTCTCGGGGCGCAGGGCCACGTCGGGGGTGTCGTGGAGGAGCACGGTGCGCAGCAGGAGCGCGATCTCGTCGCACAGGTCCCGGGCGGCGGCAAGATCGTGGGTCGAGACGAGCACGGTGCGTCCCTGGGCCGCGAGCTCGCGCAGCAGCACGGAGATGGTGGCCTGTGACTGCTGGTCCACACCGGAGAAGGGCTCGTCGAGCAGCAGGAGACGGGCGTCCTGGGCGATCGCGCGGGCGAGGAAGGCGCGCTTGCGCTGGCCGCCCGACAACGCGCCGATCTGCCGGTCGGCCAGCTCGGCGAGCCCGACGCGCTCCAGAGCCTCCTCGACAGCGGTCCGGTCTGCGTCGCGTGCCCGGCGCGTCGGGCCCTGCCGGCCGTAGCGGCCCATGGCGACGACGTCGCGCACGCTCAGCGGAAAGTCCCAGTCGACGTCCTCGCTCTGCGGGACATAGGCGAGCAGACCCGCGCGGCGGGCCTCGGCGGGTGTCCCGCCGTCGAGCACCACCTCGCCCGCGTGGGGCCGCACCAGGCCGAGCACCGAGGTGAGCAAGGTCGTCTTGCCCGCACCGTTCATGCCTACGAGCCCGCACACCCGACCCCAGGCGACGGTCAACGAGGCGTCCGAGAGCGCGAGCACCTCGCCGTAGCGCACCGTGACGTTCGTGACCTGCACCGCCGCCGTCATTTCCCCTCCCCCGTAAGGCCGGCCACGATCGTGGTCACGTCGTGGCGCAACAGCTCGATGTAGGTCGGGACAGGACCGTCCGGTTCCGAGAGCGAGTCGACGTACAGGGTCCCACCGAACCTCGCCCCCGTGGCGGATGCGACTTCGCGCATCGAGGAGTCGGAGACGGTGGACTCGCAGAACACGGCGGGCACCTCCCGTTCCCGCACGAGGTCGATGACGGCGGCCACCCGCTGCGGTGTCGCTTGCTGCTCGGCGTTGACGGGCCAGATGTAGGCCTCCTCGAGACCCGAGTCCCGCGCGAGGTAGGAGAAGGCCCCCTCACACGTCACGAGCACGCGGTGCTGCGGTGGCAGCGTGTCGATCGCCGCGAGGAGCTCATCGTGCAGTGCCCGCACCTCGGCGGCGAACGCCTCAGCGTTGGCGCGGTAGCTCTCGGCACCGGCGGGGTCGAGCGCGGCGAAGGCTTCGGCCATCACGCGCGCGTAGCTCTCGCCCCCGGCCGGAGACATCCAGGCGTGAGGGTTGTCCTGACCGGCGTAGGCGTCCTGCGCGATGGGGATGGCCTCGACGCCTTCGCTCACCACCACGTGCGGCACCTCGAGGCCCTCGACGAACTGCGCGAACCATGCTTCGAGTCCCATCCCGTTGTCAAGGATGAGGTCCGCCTCCACGGCCCGGCGCAGGTCCCCCGGGGTCGGCTCGTAACCGTGGATCTCGGCCCCGACCTTGGTGATCGACTCGACACGGAGCCGGTCGCCCGCGACACGCTGGGCGATGTCGGCGAGCACGGTGAACGTCGTGAGCACGACGGGCCGCGGGTCGTCCGCGTTGCTCGCGGCGCTGCCAGGGGTCGCAGTATCCGACGGTGCCCCGCAGCCGGCAGCCATGGCCACCCCCAGTGCGAAGAACGCACCCACCACACCATGCCGTCGCCGTCGTCGATAAGTCATGCTCAACACTATAGTTCGGCTATCCGAACTTTTCTATCCCCGCCAGCCAAGATCCCTGTCACGAGCCCTCGCCCTCGCCATGCGGCACCGTGTGCGGAACGATCTCCCACCGTGCGGAACGCCATGCGCGCCAAACGCGCTCTGCGGAACGTTATGCGTGCACAGCGTTTCGCACCAAGGGGCGCGAGTGGGTCAAGGAGCGGGTGGGCCGTGACCCGGGGAGCGGGTGGAGCCTCGCCCCGATGAACGGGTGGAGCGGGTGGTGCAGGTGGAACTTCGGCCCGGTGAGCGAGTGGTGCGGGCCTCAGCTCGGGAGGAGGTCGTGGCGGGTGATCGTGGCCTCGCGGTCGGGGCCTACGCCCACGGCACTGATGCGCGTCCCGCTGAGCTCCTCGAGCCGCTCGACGTAGCGCTGCGCGTTGACCGGCAGGTCCTCGAAACGCCGCACCTCGGTGATGTCCTCCCACCAGCCGTCGAGCTCCTCGTACACCGGCACGGCGTGGTGGAAGTCGCTCTGGTCGAGCGGCATCTCGTCGAAGCGTCGACCGCCCACCTCGTACGCGACGCACACGGGCACCTTCTCGAGCCCGGTGAGCACGTCGAGCTTGGTGAGCACGAGGTCGGTGAGCCCGTTGACGCGCGAGGAGTAGCGGGCGATGACGGCGTCGTACCAGCCGCAGCGGCGCGGGCGGCCCGTCGTGACACCGAACTCGCCGCCCGTCTTGCGCAGGTACTCGCCCATGTCGTCGTTCAGCTCGGTCGGGAACGGCCCCTCGCCCACGCGCGTGGTGTAGGCCTTGGTGATGCCGAGGATGTAGTGC
>CAZECM010000033.1:0-32039 GCA_964510785.1 uncultured Cellulomonadaceae bacterium
CGCGAAGAAGATCAACTCCGCGGTGTTCCCCGGCCAGCAGGGCGGCCCGCTCATGCACGTCATCGCGGCCAAGGCCGTCGCGTTCAAGGTCGCCGCGACGCCCGAGTTCCGCGACCGCCAGGCGCGCACCGTGAGCGGCGCAGCGATCATCGCCGAGCGCCTCACACGGCCCGACGTCGTCGCGGCCGGCATCTCGATCCGCTCGGGCGGCACGGACGTGCACCTCGTCCTCGTCGACCTGCGCGACGCCGCGATCGACGGCAAGCAGGCCGAGGACCTCCTGCACGAGTGCGGCATCACCGTGAACCGCAACGCGGTCCCCAACGACCCGCGCCCGCCCATGGTCACGTCGGGCCTGCGCATCGGCACGCCCGCCCTCGCGACGCGCGGCTTCGGCGACGAGGAGTTCACGGAGGTCGCCGAGATCATCGCCACGGCCCTCGTGGGCGGCGCGGACGCCGACGTCGAGACGCTGCGAGCCCGCGTGGCCAGGCTCACCGAGGAGTTCCCGCTCTACCCCGGCCTCAAGCAGCACTGAACGGGGGAGAGCACATGACCGCCCAGCTGCTCGACGGCAAGGCCACGGCCGCCGCGATCAAGACCGAGCTCACGGCGCGCGTCGCGGCGCTCGCCGCCCGCGGGATCGTGCCCGGGCTCGGGACCCTGCTCGTCGGGGACGACCCGGGCTCGCAGTGGTACGTCGCGGGCAAGCACAAGGACTGCGCCGAGGTGGGGATCGCCTCGATCCGCGAGGACCTGCCCGCCGACGCCTCGGCCGAGGAGATCGCCGCCGCGATCCGTCGCCTCAACGATGACCCGGCGTGCACGGGCTTCATCGTCCAGCTCCCGCTCCCGAAGGGCGTCGACACGAACGCGCTCCTCGAGCTCGTGGACCCGGCCAAGGACGCCGACGGGCTGCACCCGACCAACCTCGGGCGGCTCGTGCTGCGCGTCAACGAGCCCGTGACGAGCCCGTTGCCGTGCACGCCGCGCGGGATCATCGAGCTCATCGAACGGCACGGGATCTCGCTGGCCGGCAAGGAGGTCGTCGTCGTCGGCCGCGGTGTGACCGTGGGGCGCTCGATCGGGCTGCTCCTCACCCGCCGCGCGCTCAACGCGACCGTGACCCTGACCCACACGGGCACGGCGGACCTCGCGGCCCACACGCGTCACGCCGACGTCGTGGTCGCAGCGGCCGGCGTGCCGTCGATCATCACGGCGGACATGGTCAAGCCGGGGGCCGTCGTCGTCGACGTCGGGGTGTCCCGCGCGACGGATCCCGCGACGGGCAGGTCCCGCGTCGTGGGAGACGTGGACCCCGCGGTGCTCGAGGTCGCCGGCTGGGTGTCGCCCAACCCCGGCGGCGTCGGGCCGATGACGCGCGCGATGCTGCTGAGCAACGTCGTGGAGACGGCGGAGCGCGGCTGAGCCGGGGGGCGTGGCCGCCTCGCTTGGTGCCTCATATAAGTATACTTGATAGAACTATTTGACTCGATAACATTCTTGAATATACTTGCTATGTCCTGCTCGATGGAGAGGTGGCATGGTGAGCTATTCGGAGGCCGACGGCGTCCTCGCGGCAACGGTCGAGGAAGTCCGCGGGCAGCTGGGTCCGCGCGTCGGGAGCGTGTTCGAGGCGTGCCTGCGCAACACGCTCGACACCACGATCTCCACGATGGACGACGGCACCGCGTTCATGGTCACCGGCGACATCCCGGCGATGTGGCTGCGTGACTCCGCCGCCCAGCTCACGCCGTACCTGCAGCTCGCCGACCGGCTCCCCGAGCTCGCCGACACGATCGCGGCCGTGGTGCGCCGGCAGCTCGCCTTCATCGCGATCGACCCCTACGCCAACGCCTTCAACCGCGCGCCCGACGGCGCGGGCCACTCGACCGACGTCACGGACCTCTCGCCCTGGGTGTGGGAGCGCAAGTACGAGGTCGACTCGCTGTGCTACCCGCTCGTGCTCGCCTACGACCTGTGGGCCGCGACCGGGCGGACCGACCACCTCGACGAGCAGTTCGCCGGCGCGGCGCGCTCGGCACTGCGCCTCTGGCGGGTCGAGCAGGACCACGACGCCCGCTCGCCGTACCGCTTCCAGCGCCTCGAGGGACCGTCGAGCGACACCCTGCAGCGTGCCGGCCTCGGGGCGTCCACCACGCCGGTCGGTCTCACGTGGAGCGGGTTCCGGCCGAGCGACGACGCGACCGAGCTGGGCTTCAACATCCCGGGCAACGCGTTCGCCGTCGTCGCGTGCCGGGCCGTCGCGCAGGTGGCCGAGGAGGTGCTCGGTGATCCCGCGCTCGCGGCCGACGCCCGGGCGCTCGCCGCCGAGCTCGACGACGCGATCCGGCGGCACGCCGTGATCGAGGTCGAGGGGTTCGGAAGGGTTCTCGCGTACGAGGTCGACGGCGCGGGCGCGCACCTGCTCATGGACGACGCCAACGCCCCGAGCCTGCTCTCGCTGCCGTGGCTCGGGTGGTGCGACGACGACGACCCGCTGTACCAGTCGACCCGGCGCTTCCTGCTCTCGGAGCGCAATCCCTACTTCTCCCGGGGCGCGCGCGGGGCCGGCATCGGGAGCCCGCACACCCCGTCCGGGTGGGTATGGCCGATCGCCCTCGCGGTGCAGGGCCTGACGAGCAGGGACCCGGTCGAGCGCGCCGAGCTGCTCGAGACGCTCGTGAGCACGGAGGCGGGGACGGAACTCATGCACGAGTCGTTCGACCCCGACGACCCCTCGCGGTTCACCCGCCCGTGGTTCTCGTGGGCGAACGCGATGTTCTGCGAGCTCGTCCTCGATCTGGCTGGTCTGCGCCGGTACCGTCGTCGGCTCGTGGTCGAGGCGGGTCGCGCATGAGCCGGCCCGGCGCCCGGCAGCAAGCGGTGAGCGGCTGGCTCTTCATCGCCGTGCCCGTGATCCTCTTCGTCGTCTTCCTGCTCGTCCCGATCGGTGCCGCGGGCGTCATGAGCCTGACCGACTACTCGATCATCGGCGACACCGCGTGGCTCGGGATCGACAACTACCGCCGGATGCTCGCCGACCCGTTCTTCTGGATCGCGATGCGCAACACGGTCGTGTACACGGTGATGTTCGTCCCGCTCGGGCTGATCACCGCGCTCGGGGCCGCACTGCTGCTCAACCGCCAGGCACGGACCGTGCGACTCTTCCGCACCTTCTTCTACATCCCGGTCGTCTCGTCGACCGTCGCGACCGCCACGATCTGGTACTGGTTGCTCAACCCTCAGCACGGGCTCTTCAACATCGCCCTCGGCTGGTTCGGCATCGACGGTCCGGCGTGGCTCTACGACTCGCGGTGGGCAATGTTCGCGATCGTCCTGATGAGCGTCTGGGCGGGCTTCGGCGCGAACATGCTCATCTTCCTCGGCGGGCTGCAGGGAGTGCCTCGCGAGCTCGTCGACGCCGCGCACGTCGACGGGGCGAACATGTGGCAACGGTTCCGGCACATCACGATCCCCGCGCTGTCCAAGACGACGTTCCTCGTCTCGACGCTCCTGGTGATCGCCGCGTTCCAGGTGTTCGACCAGGCGTACGTGCTGACGAAGGGCGGACCGGGGAACTCGACGCTGACGATCGTCTACTACATCTACAACAAGGGCTTCGACCGCCTCGAGATGGGCTACGCCTCGGCGATGTCGCTCGTGCTCTTCGTCATCATCCTGCTCGTCTCGCTCGTCAACGCGAGACTCTCCGACCCGGCAGGGAGGCGCGCATGACCGCGACCAGCACGCGAGTGCCGCAGCGGCGCCCGACCGTGAGGCTCCGCGTCAAGAACGGCGTGTGGCTCCTCGCGACCGCGATCCTCAGCATCTCGACGATCGCCCCGCTCGTCTGGACCCTCGCCACGTCCTTCAAGCCCGCGGGCGAGGTCCTCAGCTCCACGCTGCAGCTGCTTCCGGACGAGCCGACGCTGCAGAACTACATCGACGTCTTCGCGACCGTGCCGTTCGGACGGTACTTCGTCAACTCGACGGTCATCGCCGTGGGTGGGGCGATCACGAACGTGTTCTTCGGCGCGCTCGCCGGGTACGCCCTCGCCAAGCTGCGGTTCCCGGGTCGCGCCGCCGTGTTCGGGGTGTTCCTCGGCTCGATGATGATCCCCACGATCGTCACCCTGATCCCCACGTTCATCGTGCTGCGGTCGATCCCGCTCGCCGGCGGGAACGACATCTTCGGGCAGGGCGGCATCGGGTTGATCAACTCCTACGCCGCCGTCCTCGTGCCCTACGCGGCGGGACCGTTCGCGATCTTCTTCATGCGGCAGTTCTTCGCCACCCTGCCCGACGAGCTGGGGGAGGCCGCCCGCATCGACGGTGCGGGCGAGTTCCAGATCTTCGCGCGCATCTACCTGCCCCTGGCGGCGCCGGGTCTCGCAGTCCTCGGGATCCTGACCTTCCAGGCCGGGTGGAACACCTTCCTCTGGCCGCTCATCGTGCTCAACGACCCGAACATGATGACCGTCCAGGTCGGCCTCGCCGGTTTCGTCAACAACTACGAGACCGCGTTCGGGCCACTGATGGCAGGAACCGTCATCGCGAGCATCCCGGTTCTCGTCGTCTTCCTGTTCGCGCAGCGCTACATCATCCAGGGCGTCGCCTCGTCCGGGATCAAGTAGTTCCTCGCATCCCGTCACAACCATTGGTCCGGGTCGGCCGTCCGGTCGTTCCCCACACGTCAGGAGCATTCGATGAAGAAGCACCGTGTCCTAGCCGGAGTCGCCATGAGCGCGGCGCTGGCCCTCGTCCTGGTCGGTTGCACCTCCGCCGCCGAACCGACGGGCAGCACGCCGTCCACCACCGGAGCCAGCGAGCCCGCGGAGCCCTCGGGCGAGCGCACGCCCGTGGTGTTCTGGGGCTCGTGGTCAGGTGACCAGGTGGGCCAGCTCGACGAGCACGCCGCGGCGTTCAACGCGTCGCAAGACACCTACGAGGTGACGTACGTCCCGCAAGAGCTCGTCGAGGAGAAGCTGCTGACGGCGCTCGTCGGCGGCCAGGTGCCCGACGTCGTGCTGTGGGACCGTCCCGCGACGGCGCTCTACGCGTCCAAGGGCGCGCTCGCCCCGCTCGACGACCTGATCGCGGCCGACGGCGTGGACCTCGCCCAGTTCTACGACCAGGCGATGCGCGAGCTCGTCGTCGACGACGTCGTCTACGGCCTGCCGCTCCTGGTCGACAACCGGTCGTTGTTCTACAACAAGACGCTGTTCACCGACGCGGGCCTGCAGGCGCCGACCACGTGGGACGAGCTGCTCGAGACCGCGACCGCGCTGACGACGCGAGACGCGGGCAAGCTCGTGCAGTCGGGCTTCGCGCTCAACGACCCGGGTCTCTTCGCAGCGTGGCTGCGCCAGGCGGGCGGGGAGATGCTCGCTGCCGACCAGACCACCGTCGCGTTCAACAGCCCCGAGGGCCTGAAGGTGCTCGACTTCTGGCAGTCGATCCTCGACGCGGGGATCTACGAGCTCGGCTTCGGCGAGGGTGTCGACGCGTTCGCCGAGGGCACGGTCGCGATGAAGTACGACGGCCCGTGGGCGCTGTCCGGCCTGAACCAGACGGACGTCGACTTCGGGATCGTCCCCCCGGTCAGCGGGCCCAACGGGGGCAAGGGTGCCGGCATGGGCGGCTTCGGTCTCGTGATCCCCGAGGGCGCGAAGAACGTCGAGGGCGCCTGGGAGTTCATCACCTGGTGGACGACGCAGCCCGAGAACGGCGTCGGCTTCGCGGAGATCGCGGGCTGGATCCCCGCGAACATCGAGTCGGCCAACGACCCGTACTTCGTCGAGAACGAGCAGTACGCCGCGTTCATCGAGACACTGAACTTCGCGCAGACCCGCCCGCAGGTCGTCGGGTACTCCGACGTCGAGGGCAAGGCGCTCATCCCCGCCCTCGAGAAGTTCCTCGCCGGTGAGGTGAGCGCGCAGGCCGCGCTCGACGAGGCGGAGCGTCTCGGCAACCAGATCCTCGCCGAGAACCGCTGAGCCACACTCCCGACGGTGGGCCGGACGGGGACAGCTCCGTCCGGCCCGCCACCTTCCTCAGGTGAAATGGAACTTCGTCATGTCTGGAACCGTCGCTGCAGGGCAGCGCGCCGAGGTCGCCCAACGGAGCCTCGACCACTTCTGGGGTGCACCGAGCCCTCAGCTCTTCGACAACGCCGACCCCGCGGGACCCGGCGACAACGCGACCTTCAACTACTGGTGGCTCGCCCACGTCGTGGACTGCCGGCTCGACGCCTACGAGCGCACGGGTGACGCGCGCTGGCGCGACCAGGCCGAGGCGGTCGTGGCGAACCTCGTCGAGCGCAACGGCGGCTCGCTGTTCAACGACTACTTCGACGACATGCTGTGGCTCGCGCTCGCGTCCCACCGTCTCGCGAAGGCGGGAGCGGGAGGCCGGCACCTCGCGGCGGCGATCGCGCTCTGGGAGCACGTCGTCGAGCACGGCTGGAACGACGAGCTGGGCCTGAGCCTCGCGTGGCGCAAGCAGCAGCTCTACTACAAGAACGCTCCCGCCAACGGACCGCTGATCATCCTCTCGCTCCGCCTCGCCCGCGAGACGGGGGAGGCGCGGTACCGCGAGATCGCCGAGCGGGCGTACGCCTGGCTGACCGAGGCGCTCGTCGACCCGGTCACGGGCTTCGTCGAGGACGGGATCAACCGGCACGGCGACCAGAAGATCGACACCCAGTGGCGGTTCACCTACAACCAGGGCCTGTACGTCGGGGCGAACGTCGAGCTGTTCCGCGTCACCGGCGAGGACAGGTTCCTCGAGGTCGCGCTCCGCACCGCCCACACGGCGATCGACGAGCTCAGCGACGGTGCGGTCTTCGTCGACGAGGGCGACGGTGGCGACGAGGGCTTGTTCAAGGGCGTCTACTTCCGCTACGTCGGGCAGCTGCTCGCCGTGATCGGTCCCGAGCGCGGTGCGCGCGTCCAGAGCTTTGTCCGCGCGGCGTGCGCCGCCGTGTGGGAGTCGAGCTTCGACGGTGCCTGGCTACGGGCGGGCAACGACTGGCGCCGGCCCGCGACCGGTGCGGTCGCCTACTCGACCCAGCTCAGCGCGATCATGGCGCTCGAGCTCGACGCGGCCGTCGTCGAGGGCCGCACGCCGAACCTCCTGGTGGGCTGAGGGCCTCTCCGCGGTCCCGAGGTGGGGCGCCGGCGCGCGGCGTCGCGACCCCACCTCGCCGCCGCCGGGTCAGCGCGGGGCGGTGGACTGCCCGGTGATCAGCCGGGACGGCACCACGATGCGCTCGATCCGGCCCGGGTGCTGGATCTGGTCGAGGAGCTGCTCGACGGCGCGAGCGCCGATGGCCCCCTGGTCCTGGCTGACGTGGGTGAAACGGAAGAGCTCACGGTCGGCGAAGGCGGACGGATGGTCGAAGCAGACGATCGAGATGTCCTGGGGGACGTCGAGGTCGAGGCGGTGGCACGCCTCGCGCAGCAGCACGGCGAGGTTGTACTCCGTCGCGACGTAGGCGGTGATCTCGGGGTGAGCCGCGACGAACGCCTCGAGCGTCTCGACGTCGGTGTCCACGTCGACGTCGCTCCCCGGCACCGTGGCGGCAAGCTCGTGCAGCTCGGCGTCGTCGGCCAGCGGTACCCGAGCCTCCGCGTGCGCGCGGACGAATCCCTGGCGCCGCTGGCTGGCCGTCGACACCATGCTGGACGAGCTCACCATGCCGACACGTTGGTGACCGAGACCGAAGAGGTGCTCCACCGCCGCCTTCGCACCCTCGAGGTTGTCGGAGCACACCGAGGAGACGGGGATCTCGTCGAAGGTCCGGTCGAGGATGACGACGGGAAACTGCCGGGCCACGAGCTCAAGGACGGCGGGCGGGATGAACTGCGACGAGCTCGGCAGCAGGAGCAGGCCGTCCACTCCCGAGGCCACGAGCGCGCGCAGGTGCTCGTCCTCGGACTCGAGGTCGCCCTGGGTCCGCTTGAGCACGATGTTGGCCGTGGTCCCCGAGGTGTCGAGCGCACCCTCGATGACCCTGGTCCCGAACGTGTCGTCGAAGTTCGTGACGACGAAGCCGAGGAGGGGGGCGCGTGTGGCGGGCCGCGGCGCGACCGCAGGAGTCGGCGTGGAGCTCACGACGAACGTCCCCAGGCGCGGACGGCGGACGATGAGACCGTCGCCCCTGAGCAGGTCGAGCGCGCGCTTGGTGGTGATGGCGCTGACGGAGAACCGTTCCGAGAGGCTCGACTCGCTGGGGAGCCGCTCGCCGACGGGGAACGCTCCCGCGACGATGTCGGCTCGGAGGTCCTCGTACACGCGCTGGTACAGGGGGATGTGCATTCTTCTCCAATCAATATATTGAAAACTAGCATAGGCGAGCTGGACCGATCGACGCGGGTTCGGGGCCGGGCGCGTCGCGAGCCGATGAGTTCCGCGGTCCGTGCGGGTCTGGACCTGTGACAGCAACTCATCGGAGGGAATCGTCATGGGCATCGTCCGACCGCACCTGTGGTACCACTCGCAGGCCATCGAGGCCGCAGAGTTCTACGTCTCCGTCATCCCGAGCTCGTCCGTCACGTCCGTGGTCGAGGCCCCCGTCGACATGCCCGGGGTGGCGGCGGGCACCCCGTTCATCGTCGAGTTCGTGCTCGACGGCATGCCCGTGACGGCGATCTCGGCCGGGCCGCACTTCACGCTCGACGAGGCCTTCTCGTTCTACCTCACGTGCCGGTCGCAGGCGGAGGTCGACCACTACTGGGACGTGCTCCTGTCCGACGGCGGGGAGCCGAGCCGGTGCGGCTGGCTCAAGGACCGTTTCGGTGTCTCGTGGCAGGTGGTCCCGGTCCAGCTCGAGGAGATCCTCGGGCGGGGCGACGAGGGCGCTGCCCGGGCCGCCCAGGCCATGCTGCAGATGGGCAAGATCGACATCGCCGCCCTGGAGTCCGCCTACGCCGACGCGACATCCTGACCCCGGTGTCGGTGACAGATGGTTGGATAGGGGAGTGCTCAGAATCGCGACAGTCAACGTCAACGGGATCCGCGCCGCGTGGCGCAAGGGCATGCCGGAGTGGCTCGCCACCCGCGCGCCCGACGTGGTGCTGCTCCAGGAGGGGCGCGCGCCCGACGAGCTGATGTCGAGCTTCTTCGACCCCGACACGTGGGACCTCGCGCACCAGGCGAGCGAGTTCAAGGGGCGGGCCGGCGTCGCGATCGCGTCGCGCCTGCCCATGAGCGCCGTGCGCATCGGCCTCAGTGCGGGCGAACCCACCAACACGGGCCGCTGGGTCGAGGCGGACCTCGAGCTGCCCGACGGCGGGACGCTCACGGTGGTCTCCGTCTACATCCACTCGGGTGAGGTGAACACGCCCAAGCAGGTCGACAAGTACGCGTTCCTCGAGCTCGCCACCGTGCGGCTCGCCGAGCTCGGTGCGGGCGGTGGCTACGTCGTCGTCGCGGGGGACTTCAACATCGCGCACCAGAACGTCGACATCAAGAACTGGAAGGGCAACCTCAAGACGGCGGGCTTCCTGCCGGAGGAGCGCGCCTACCTCGACCGCTGGTTCGGCGAGCTGGGTTGGACGGACCTCGGGCGTGCGCTCGGTGGTGACGGCCCCGGGCCGTACACCTGGTGGTCGCAGCGCGGCAAGGCCTTCGACACGGACGCGGGCTGGCGCATCGACTACCAGATCGTGACGGAGGAGCTCGCCGACGCCGCGGTCTCGGCCGAGGTCGACAGAGCGCCCGCGTGGGACCAGCGCTGGAGCGACCACGCCCCGCTCGTCGTCACCTACGACATCTGAGGCTCAGCGTGGCTCACTCGTGCACGGGCACGGGCAGGTCGCGCATGGTCAGCAGCGGCGAGACGAGCACGGGCAGCGCGGCCACGGCCGATCCCGCTGCGGCGATCCAGAGCGTGGGGATCACGCCGAACTGCGTGCCGAACCAGCCCCCGAGCAGGGAGCCGATCGGAATCACGCCCCACACGATGAAGCGCACCGACGCGTTCATCCTGCCCAGCAGCGCGGGCGGGCACAGCCGCTGCCGGAAGCTCACCTGGGCCACGTTGTAGAGCACGATGATGAAGGTCGAGACGCCCATCGCGCCGATCAGGACGACCGCCGGCGGAGCGGCGAGGCTCGCGGCGAGCGGGATGAACGCATACGCCGGGGCGAAGAGGAACGCGGTGATCGGGATGATGCGCCCCTCACCCACGAACCGCGTGACCGGTTCGGCGACGATGGCGCCAAGGATGCCGCCGATCGCCCCCGCGGACACGACGAGCCCCAGCACGGCCTCGGACAGTCCCAGGGTGCGCAGCACGTAGATCGTGAAGACGGCGAAGCCGATGTTCCCCGCGAGGTTCGACAGCGAGGTGCACGCGACCATGCGCCGCAGCAGCGGCTGGCGCACCACGAAGCCCAGCCCCTCGCCCACCTCGACCCACAGCCCGCGGCGCAGCGACTTGTCTGGCAGCTCCTCGCGCTGGCGGATGCGACCGACCCAGAACGCGCTGGACAGGTACGTCACGACCGTCACGGCCATGAGCCACGGCGCGGTGACGACGCGCAGGAGGACGCCGCCGAGCGCAGGACCCACGGCCTGGGCCACGGACTGCGTCGACGCCAGCTTCGAGTTCCCCTCCACGATGTGCTCGAGCCCCACGAGGCCGGGCACGTAGGACTGGTGCGCGACGTCGAAGAACAGCGTGCACACCCCGATGACGAGTGCGGCACCGATGAGCAGCGCCATCGAGGCATTGCCGGACAGCGCAGCGACCACGACGGCGCCGAGCACGAGCGCACGCAGGATGTCCGCCCAGATGAGCACGTCGCGCTTGCGCATCCGGTCCACCCACGCACCGGCCGGCAGCCCGAGCAGCAGGAAGGCCGAGAACTCCGCGGCACCGAGCAGCCCCATCTGCCACTCCGTCGCGTGGAGCGTCTGCACGGCGAACACGGGGATCGCGAAGCCCGTGAGCTGGGCCCCGAGCTGGCCGAGCGCGTCCCCGGTCCAGAGCCGGCGGAAGTCGGCGTGGTGGATGAGGGAACGGCGCTTCTCGGTCGTGGTCTTCGTCACGCGCCCAGCATGAACAAGTGATTGAGAAATGTCAATCAGATAGGGTCATGGCATGGCAGACGCACGTGAGGACACCGGTGGAGCCGCCGACACCGACAGGGACGTCGACGCCGACCGTGACGCCGACGCGCGTGCCCTCGCCTCCGTCGTGCGCATCCGCATCCTGCGCCTGTGCCTCGACCGTGCCCTGACCAACAAGGAGATCGCCGAGCGCCTCGGCCTCCCACCGGCCAACACGTACCACCACGTGCGCACGCTCGCCGGCCGCGGCTTCCTCGCCGCCGAACCCGAGCGCTCGGGAACGCGCGGCGCCCGCGAGGTGCCCTACCAGGCGACGGGCCGCTCGTGGAACACCTCGCTCGGACCATCCGGCAACCAGATCCTGATCCAGACCTTCCTCGAGGAGGTCGCCCTCGCCGACCCGGAGAAGGTCGACACCATGCGGCTCGGGCTGCGGCTCGACGAGTCCGCGCGCGAGGAGTTCGAGACCCGGCTCGTGGAGCTGCTCAAGGAGTTCCGCGCCCGCGAGCCGGACCCGCACGGCGCCCCGCTCTCCGTCTTCATCGCCCTCCACGAGGACACCGGCCGCCTCTAGCAGCAGCAGGGCTCAGGCGCCGGAGCGGAGGGCAGCGATCGGTTCGATCGTGGCGGCCTTGAGGGCCGGGTAGACACCGGCGAGCAGGCCGATGACGCCACCGAGCAGGGCGGAGCCGATCACCATGGGGGTCGAGATGATCGGGGTCCACTCCCGGACAAGGCTGACGACGACGACGGCGCCCACGCCGAGCGCGGCACCGATGAGCCCGCCGAGCAGGCCGATGACCACGGACTCGAGCAGGAACTGCGCCCCGATCTGCCGCCGGGTCGCCCCGAGGGCCCGGCGCAGGCCGATCTCCCCGATCCGCTCCATGACGGACAGCAGGGTGACGTTCGCGATGCCGAGCCCACCGACGAGGAGCGCCACGGCGCCGAGCGCGAGGAAGATCGCGTTCACGTCGCCCTGCACCCGGTCGCGCACGAGGGACGACGTCGGCGGCACCTGGACCTCGAAGCCGTCGGGGGTGCCGGGGTCGAGCGCGACGCCGGCCTGCTCTGCCACGAGCGACCCGGCGCCGACGGCGATGCGGGCGTGGACCTGGGCCAACGTCGAGGTCCCGAAGTCGGCGCGCGCCGTGCCGAGCGGCAGGATCACGGCGTCGAGCAGGTCCCCGCGCCGCGACACGTCGTCGATGATCCCGATGACGGCGTAGGGCCGTTCACCGATGAAGATCGAGGGCTGGCGGTCCACGCGGTGCACGCCGAGGCGAGCAGCAGCACGGGAGCCGAGGACGACCACCCGGTCGCCGCGCGCGTCGTGCCCGGCGTCGAAGTAGCGGCCCGTGGTGACGGTGCCACGCACCGCGTCGAGGAGCCCCGCCGTGGTGCCGACGACGATCGGCTGGACGGTCGCGACGGCGGACGGGTCCCGCACCGAGACCGCACTGATCTTGAGGTCGCCCACCGAGACGTCGGCGATCGCCCCGGCGTGCTCCACGCCGTTGAGCCGCATCAGCCGCTCCTCGGCGTCCCAGGGGAGGGTGGCGAGCGCCGGACCGTCTCCCCAGCCCTGCATCCGCGGCTGGATGACCACCTGGGTCGCCGCCACGGCGTCGAACTGGCGCGCGATCTGGCCCGCGGCGGTCTGTGCCATGCCGATCGTCACGACGAGCGAGCAGATGCCGAGCACGGTACCGAGGATGGTGAGCAGGAGCCGGCCGGGCCGGGTCCCGATGCCCGCGGCCGCCTCGGCGACGAGGTCGCGCGCACCGAAGCGGTCGCGAGCGTGCACGGGAGGGCGCGTGCGCGTGGGCGCGGGAGCCGGGGCGGCGGCGCTCACAGCTCGACCAGCCGGCCGTCGGTGATGCGCACGCGCCGCTGCGCGCGGTCCGCGACGGCCATGTCGTGCGTGATGACCACGAGGGTGAGGCCCTCGGAGTGCAGCTCGTCGAAGAGCTCGAGCACGCCGCCGGAGCTCACGGTGTCGAGGTTGCCCGTCGGCTCGTCCGCGAGGAGCACGCGCGGGTCGGCCACGACGGCGCGCGCCACGGCGACCCGCTGCCGCTCGCCGCCGGAGAGCACGCCGGGGTGGAAGTCCACGCGGTGCGAGAGTCCCACCCGGTCGAGGGCAGCCATCGCCCGGTCATGACGCTCGTGACGCGGTACCCCGGAGTAGAGCGTCGCGAGGAGCACGTTGTCGAGCACGGAGCGCCGGTCGAGCAGGTGGAACGCCTGGAACACGAAGCCGATCGACTCTCCCCGCAGCGCGGCGCGCTCGTTCTCGCTCGCCGCGACCGTGGGGATGCCGTCCACGAGGTACTCGCCGGCCGTGGGTCGGTCGAGCAGCCCCAGCAGGTGCAGCAGGGTCGACTTGCCGGAGCCCGAGGGGCCCACGATGGAGACGTAGTCGCCGCGCTCGACCTGCAGGTCGGCGGGCTTGAGGGCGTGCACCTCGGGTGGGCCGGGAAACGTCCTGGCCGCGCCGCGCAGCTCGAGGACCGGATGGACCGGTGTCGCCTCGGGCTCGGAGAAGATCTCTTCGAGCAGGCTCACCCCTCGGCCTCCTCGGTCGCCTCCTCGGTCGAGGTCTCCGAGTCCTCGGTGGTCTCGGAGTCGCCCGCCTCGTCGTCGTCCTCGGACTCGGCCGCCGTGGCTCGTGCCGCCTCGATGCCGACGACCACGAGGTCGCCCGCCTCGAAGGTGCCGTCGAGCCCCTCGACCTCGGCGAAGCCACCGGCTGCGAGCCCGGTCTTGACCTGGATGAGCTTCGAGGTCTGTGCGACGGGGTCCCACAGCTCGATGCGGTCCTCGCCGCCGGGTCCCGCCGTGAGGGCTGCGATCGGGACGGCGAGCACGTCACCTCCGGTCGAGCTCACGGGGATGCGGACGCGTACGTTCGCACCCTGAAGCTCCCCGATCTGCTCATCGGTGAGGTCCACGGGCACGATCGTGACGGGCACGCGCGAACCCGCGCCGGAGCCGTCGGCCTCGCCGATCTCGAGGATCGCGCCCTTCGCCTGCTCTCCGCCCGGCAGGTCGATGAGTACCTCTTGGTCCACGCTGAGCAGTGCAGCGTCGACGGCGGAGGTGCTGCCCTTGATCTGCAGGTCGGCGCCGGAGACCACCATGACGGGGCCCTCGACGCGGTTGCCGCGCTGCACGTACACGTCGTCGACGCGGCGTGGTGTGGAGGTGAGGAACACGATCTCGCTCGCGGGCAACGGGGTCAGCACGGCGCGCTGCGCCTCCGCGAGGTCGTCCTGCGCGTCCCGCAGCGACTCGCGGGCGGCAGTCAGCGAGGAGCGGATCCCGGAGGTGTCCGCCGGCTTCTTGAGCTCCTTGAGGGCCAGCTCGGCCATGTCCACGCGGTGCTGCGCGGCCCGGACCTCCGCGTTCGTGCCCCTCTTCTTCGCCTGCCTGAGCTCGATCTTCGCCTCGGACAGCTCGAACTGGGCGTTCTTGAGGTCCATCGCGGACGGCCCACCGTTCGCGCTCGCGAGCTCTTGCTCGAGCGAGGTGATCTGGTCGCGCGCGGAGCGCACCATCTCCCGGGCGGAGCGCACGCTCTCCTCCGCCTCGTCGGACGCCGCCGGCGGCTCGTAGCCCACCGAGGCGTACAGCGCCTTCACCGCGGCCGCGGTGCCGGCACCGTAGACGTCGTTCTTGGTGCCGCCCTCGAAGAACCCGAGCTTCTTGAGCGCCTGCTTGAGCTGCACCACGTCGGGCCCGGCCGAACCTGCGCGCAGCGAGCGGAACACCGGCAGGTCGCCCTCGAGCACGATCACGGGGCGACCCGTGACCTCGAGCAGCACGTCGCCCGCGGCGAGGGTGGAGCCGACGTCGGGCACCTTTCCCGTCACGATCGCCGCGCCGCCGAAGTCGCCGGCCTCGAGCGTGACCTCGGTCGACCCCTCGTACGTCGCGTCGCCGCGGATCACGACGTCGTTGGCGAGCGTCCGGAACTCGACGGGCACCGTGATCGGGCCCGCCTCGGGGGCGGCAGCCTCCGCCGCCGCCTCGGCGGGGGAGATGATGAACCGGCTGAGCCCGATCCCCGCACCGAGGGCGACCACGGCGGTCACCCCGATCAGGACGATGGTGCGCTGCGTTCCGGACAGTCTGGCCAACTCAGGTCTCCTCGGTCATGGTCGTGCGGCGGTGGCGTCGTGCGGCGTCAGCCCTTGGCGGCGTCCTGCTGCTCCTTGAGCGCGGCCATCAGCTCTTCGAGCTCCGCCTTGTGGGCGTCGATGAACTCTTGCTCGGCCTTGTGCTGCACCTCGGTCTGGACCTTGTTGATGTCCGCCTTCTTGGTGCACGTGAAGTCCGCCGTGGCGACCGCCCGTTCCTTCTCGCGCAGCGGGACCAGCACGGTCTCGTCCGGTTCCTCGCCGCTCTCCCAGTACGCGTTGAGCTCGGAGTAGATCAGCTCCTGCGCTGCCCCGGTGTCGGCGAGGCCCGGGTAACCGGCGTCCGCCATGCACCCGGTCCACACCGACTTCGCCTCGGCGACCTTGGGGTCGTTCTCCATCGCGGTGTAGATGAGGTTCATCTCCTCGATGAGGCCCTGATACTTCTCGTCCTCCCAGATGTTGCCGCCCGAGTTCCAGACCTCCTCGGAGGCCTTGCCGTAGCAGCCGGAGTTCGCGGGGTCCCACTCCCAGTCGCCGGACTCCATCTCCTCCTCGGTCGGCTGCGGGCCGTTGAGCGCCTCGTAGTAGGCCTGCTGCGCGGTCTCCGAGAGGGACTCGACGTAGTCCTGATTCGGGTCCTGCCACCCCGACCCGTCGCCCTCGACCTCGCCCTCCGGCAGCGGCTCAGCCGTCTCGGTACCCTGGTCCTGCCAGGTGGAGATGCCGTAGCCGAGCTCCTTGGCGAACTCCTCGGTGCCGTACTGCGGCCCGTCGCTGTCGCCCTCGATCGGCATCCCGATGCCGGGGTCCATCTGCGAGTAGTCGACCGGCGTGTACTCCCAGCCCTCCTCGGCCATGCACTCGGCGACCAGCTGCTCCATGCGGGCCTGCTGTGCGTTGGAGTCGTCGACGTTGAAGTCGCCGTACACCTCGTTCCACATGTTCTCGAGCGGCCCGGGCGTGTAGTCGTCGGTGGAGGAGGGGCCGTCCGAAGGGTCACCGGAACCGCCGCCACCGCTGCACGCGGTCAGGACGAGGGCGAGGCCGGTAGCGATCGCCACCGGTGCGGCAATGCGTCGTGTCGTTCGGGTTCCCACGTCATTCCTCCCTCGGCGCTTCCGGCGGTAGCCGGTGTGCGCATGGCATCGTCCAGGCAGACGTGCGAGGGAGTCGTGCTGCCCCCGCTGCCCCCACTGTCGCAGATCCGTCCCATGAAACCTATCCACCTCAAGGTGGATCTGTCGGGACCCCGTGTGGGTCCCCAAGATGACTCCGCAGACCTTGCGGTGCCGTTGATCGAGCATCGTGTCGTCGCACAGGCACCGCGCCACCGGCGCGGATACCCATCGTGCTTGTGTCGCCTCGCGCGTCGGACTTGCATGACGGCGATGTCCGACGGCGGGATGCCTCACGGCGGTGCCCCGGCCGCTCGGCCGGCAGCTCAGTCCGTGGCGGCGTCGCGCTGCGCCCGGATCGCGTCGAGCAGCGCCTCGAGCTCGCCTTGGTGAGCGTCGATGAACTCCTGCTCGGCCCGGAACTGCGCCTCCCGGTAGGCCTCGGCGAAGCGGGAGTCCTCGGAGCACTCGAAGTCCGCCGTCGCGACCGACCGTTCCAGCTCCCGCAGTACCGCGAGGGCTTCCGGGTCGGGCGCCTGGCCGATCACCCAGATGTCGCGCAGCCCCACGTGGATCAGGTCGGTCGCCTCCCACGGCGCCTCGAGCCCGGGGTAGCCGTTCTGGGCCATGCACGAGCCCCACAGCGCGCTCGCCGCCGTGACCTCGGGATCGTTGTCGAGGTCCGTCGCGACGTAGGACATCTCCTCGATGAGACTCGCAAACTGTGGGGCGCCCCACACGTCGTCCGTGTTCCACACCTGCGCGGTCGACTCGCCGTAGCACCCGCTCTTCGCCGGGTCCGGCGCCCAGTCGTCGGACGCGAGCTCCTCATCGGTGGGCGGCACGCCGTGGAGGGCGAGCTCGTAGGCCTTGCGGGCGCTCTCGGAGAGCGAGTCGACGTACTCCTGGTTGGGGTCCTCCTGGCCCAGGTCCACGTCGTCGGGCTGGCCGTCCTCGATGTCCCACGTCGAGATGCCGTAGCCGAACTCCTTCGCGGACTCGAGCGTGCCCGCCTGGGGGGCGTCGGGGTCGAGCTGGTCCGCGGGTACGAGCGCGGGTGGCTGGGAGGGGTCGACGGGGATGTACTCGAAGCCCTGGGCCTTCATGCACGTCGCGACGATCTGCTCGGCCTGCGCCTGCTCCGACTGGTACTGGGTCGCGGTGAGCTCGCCGTAGGCCTCGCTGAACAAGCTCTCGAAGGGGCTCGGTTCGTAGTCGTCCGTGGGGGAGGGGTCCGGGGACGCGGGGTCGTCGTCGGCACCCGGGACCGCAGTGTCGCCACCGTCCGCCGTCGGGCCGGCCTTGTCACCGTCGGACGGCTCCGCCGTGCCGGAGCCGGTGCACGCCCCGAGCGTGAGCGCGACGCCGACGGTGAGCGCCATGGCGGTGGTGCGACGAGTGGTTCGAGCTCTCACGTGGTCCGGCTCCCTCGGTGCTCGCGAGGGACCGTGGTGCCCCCTGCGCGTTCCACCGTGCCACGCAGGGGCGGGGCGATTCGTCCCCCTCCGGTCGGAACTCTCGCGGCCTTGCCCTCCCCCCACGAGCGGACCCCGCCGACGACGATGGAGTCATCGTCGATCGCGTCGCGCCAGCGATCCCACCGTCTCCGTGATCGCCATGAGGTGCTCCTCCAGCTCGGCCCGGTGGGACTCGAGGAACTCCCGCTCGTACTGTGCCTGCACCGCGTACCGCACATCCCAGACACCGGTCTCCCGCACGCACAGCTCCTCGGGGAAGCCCGCTCGCGCCAGGCATCTCGTGAAGGCCAGGACGGTCTCGATGACCCCTGCGTTCGTCCCAGTCCTCCGAGCTGGCTCCGTCCAGGTCCGTCGTCGTCGGCGTCAGCTCTTGAGGGCCGCGCCCATGGCCTCGAAGAAGGCCACGAGCCCGTCGCGGTGCTCCGCGATGAACGTCGTCTCGGCGGCGTGCTGCGCCTCGGTGTAGGCCGAGTCGAGGCCGGAGCTCTCGCGGCACCCGAAGTCCGCGGTCGCGACGGCGATCTCGAGCTCCGTCACCGGGGCGAGGATCGCGGGGTCGATGTCGTCGGCGTCCTCGGGGACCTGCTCCCACGCGGCGTCGTAGGCGTCGAAGACCAGGTACTGCGCGTCGTCGGCGGTCGCGAGGTCCGGGTAGCCGGCCGTCGCCATGCACGCGATCCAGCCCTCTTCCGCGTCGGCGAGGCGCTCGTCCACGGCGACGTCGGCATACATCGCGTCGAGGAGGGTCAGCAGCTCGAGGTGCTCGGGCAGGTCGTAGGGCAGCGGGTTCTCCGTGAGCGCGTCGTAGGCCACACCCTGGCAGCCGCCGTAGCCGGACTCGTCGAACTCGAGGTTGCCGTCGTCCAGCAGCTCTTCGTCGGACAGCTCGTCGAGGTCTCCCAGGTCGATCTCGCCGTCGTCGCCGATCTCGAGGTCACCCAGGTCGATCTCGCCGTCGACGTCCTCGTCGAGGTCCTCCAGGTCACCCAGGTCGATCTCGCCACCCTCGGAGTCGCCCAGCTCGCCCTCGTAGGCGATCCAGTAGGCGTCGAGCTCCTCATCGGTCAGCTCGGAGATGTACAGGTCGTTGGGCGTGGGCGCGGCCTCCTCCTGCTCCTCGGAACCTTCCTCGCCCTCGTACGTCGTGATGCCGTAGCCGAACTCCTGCGCCCAGGCGAGGGTCTCGGTGTCGGTGGCCGCCTCGTCGGGGACGTACTCCTCGGGGGTGTACTCGAAGCCTGCGGCCTGCATGCACGTGGCGACGGCCGCCTCGAAGCGGTCGTTCTCGACCCGGGCCCACGCGTCGTCGTCCACGTCCCCCACGATCTCGAGCTGCAACGCCTCGATGGGCGGGAGCTCGCCGGTCGCGTCGGTGGCGGAGCCGCTCGGCGTCGGCGTCGGCTCGGGGTCGTTCGCGGTGCACGAGGCGAGCACGAACGCGAGGACGAAGGCCCCCGCGACGCTCGCGGATCGATTCCGGTGGGCAGTCACGGACGGTGCTCCTCGGGTTCCAGGGAAGTGTCAGCCACGCAGCAGTATGGGGCCCCAGGCTGGGAAGCCGCTGGGAATCTCGCGAACCGGACTCGGGATCACCCGGCGCGCAGGAAGCCGGGGGCGGTGAGACCGGCGTCGGCGAAGCGCGCGGCGACGGCGACGGCGACCTGCTCGAGGGCGCCTTCTCGCACGAGCGCGACGGCCGAACCGCCGAACCCGCCACCCGTCATCCGGGCGCCGAGCGCGCCGGCGCCGACGGCGGCCTCGCACGCGAGGTCGAGCTCGCGGCACGAGACCTCGTAGTCGTCACGCAGCGAGGCGTGGCCCTCGTCGAGGAGGAGCCCGACGGCCGCGAAGTCACCCGACTCGAGCGCGGCGACGAGCAGGGCGACCCGCTCGATCTCCGTGACGACGTGGCGCACGCGACGCTGGACGACGGCGGCCTCCGGGCCCACCGCGCCGAGTGTGGCGAGTGCGGCACCGAGGTCGGTCACCTCCCGCAGCGTCGTGACCCCGAGCTCACGGGCCGCCCGCTCGCACGCGGCGCGCCGCTCGCCGTACTGGCCGTCGACGAGGGCGTGCGGGGCGCGGGTGTCGATGACGAGCAGCGCGAGGCCGTGGTCGGCGAGCGCGAGCGGGACGTGGCGCACGGAGTGGTCGAGGGTGTCGAGCAAGAGCGCGTGGCCGGGGCGCGAGCGCAGCGACACCGCTTGGTCCATCCCGCCCGTGGGCGCGCCGACGATCTCGTTCTCGGCTCGTACGCATGCCGCGGCGAGACGGGCCAGGCCGTCGTCGTCGGACCCGAGCCCGAGACCGAACGCGTCGTCGAGGCCGAGGGCGACGGCGCACTCGATCGCCGCCGACGACGAGAGCCCGGCCCCCGTCGGCACGGCGGAGACCACAGCCACGTCGAATCCCCCGGTGGTGAAGCCCGCCTCGGCGAGCGCCCACGCGACCCCTGCGACGTACGCGCCCCAGCCGTCGACCCGGCCGGGGTGGACCTCGCCGAGGTCGGTGCGCCACACCGCACCCGGCTGCTGGGCGGAGACTGCCCGGATGAGCGAGTCGGGGCGCGGCGAGAGTGCGACGAACGTGCGGTGCGGCAGCGCGACGGGCAGGCACGTGCCGCCGTTGTAGTCGGTGTGCTCGCCGATGATGTTGACGCGGCCCGGTGCGGACCACACGCCCCGTGGCGGATGGTCGAAGGTCGCCGTGAAGAGCGCGGTCGCCGCGGACGCGCCGTCGTCGGCGCTCATCGGCTCGAGCCACTCGGGCGTCGCGACTGCGAACGTCGTGCCGTCGTCGGGCAAGGCGCCCGCAGCAGGTGCCGTCATCGTGCGAGCCCCTGCAGGCGCGCCGCGATGCGCTCGGGAGTGGTGTCGGAGATCCACGAGGCCATGCCCGACTCGACGCCCGCGAGGTACTTGAGCCGCCCGCGCGAGCGCAGCACGGAGAAGATCTGCAGGTGCAGGCGCAGATCCTCGCGGCCCTCGCGCACGGGGGCCTGGTGCCACGCGGCGATGTAGGGGAGGGTGACCTCGTCGGGGGTGCCGTCGTCGGACACCGCGTCGTCGTCGGCGAAGAACAGGTCGAGTCGGCGCAGCACCTCGAGGTACGCGGTCGCGAGGTCGTCGCGCTCGGGGCCGGTCAGGGCGGGCAGGTCGGGCACGTCGCGCCGGGGGGCGAGGTGCACCTCGACGGGCCAGCGCGCGGCGAACGGCACGTACGCGACCCAGTGCTCGGTCTCGAGGATCACGCGGGTCCCGGCGCGCAGCTCGGCGTCGAGCACGTCGCGGCCCAGGAGCCGACCGGTGCGCTCGCGGTGGGCCTTGGCCTGCACGAGCATCTCGCGCGTGCGCGGGGTGATGTAGGAGAAGGCGTAGATCTGCCCGTGCGGGTGGTGCAGCGTGACGCCGATCTCCTTGCCGCGGTTCTCGAACACGTAGACCTGCTCGACCTCGGACAGGGCGCCGAGCTCCGCCGTCCGGTCGGCCCACGCCTCGACGATCGTGCGCATGCGCCGCGGCGAGACGTCCTTGAGGGAGGCGTCCGGGTCGGGGGAGAAGCAGATGACCTCGCAGCGGCCCGTCGCGGGGCGGGTCGTGAAGACGTCCTCGTCACCGGGGTGCCACACGGCGTCGTCGGCGCCGGGGACGGTCATGAGCGAGGGGAAGCGGTTCTCGAAGACGACGACGTCGTAGTCCTCCGCGGGGATCTCGCCGTCGGAGTAGGCGGCCCCCGGCTTGGCGGGTGCGAGGGGGTTGGCGTCCTTGGGCGGCAGGAACGTGCGGTTCATGCGGTGCGACGCCATGGGGATCCAGTCGCCCGTGAGCGCGTCGAGACGCAGCTCGGGCCCCTGGAAGGGCTGCTCGACGCCGTCGGCGTCCGGCACGGGGGAGTAGCGGTCCGTGAGCGGGCGCGGGTCGTCGAGGCGACGGGTCGCGCCACCCGAGACGTAGGGCTCGGAGTCGTCGAAGTAGATGAGCTCGCGGCCGTCAGCCAGGCGGGTCGAGGTGCGTCTCACTCCGGATCCTTCGATGAGCATGCGCCAGTCCACTTCCTCGCTCGGGGGGTTGGTTGTCGTGAGCGCTAACCTACCGCCGAACGGGGCGGCCGCCGCGTACCGAGGGCCTACGTGGACGAGCGCGGGTCAGCCGCTCCCGGCGTCGCGCCAGTACGAGTCGAGCCACGCGTCGAGCTCGGGGCCGAGCCGCTCGAGCACTTCGGCCTCGAGCTCGCTGCGGGCGGCGTGGAGCCGTGCGTCGTAGTCGCTCTTGGCGCGGCAGTCCCAGTCGGCCACGGCGGCGGCGCGCTCGCGCTCGGCGAGCGGCTCGAGGTCCGGCTGATCGCGCGGCACGCCGTTCTCGTCGTAGAAGAGTCCTGGGATCTCCCCCCAGAACGAGGACATCGCTTCCTCGGGAACGCGCCACTCGCCGAAGCCCTCGGCCACCATGCACTCGCGCCACTGCGACCGCGCCGCGAGGACGTCCGTGTGCCCCTCGACTGCCACGTCGACGCCCGCGAGCTCCTCGGAAACCTCGGCCCACCCCGGGTCGAGGTAGGCGAGCCCGGCGCGGCCGTGGTCCCAGCGGGCCTGGCCCGAGCAGGCCCAGTCCTGCCAGCGTGACGGTTGCGGGCCCTCGTCAGGGTCGGGTGCGTCGTTCATCGTGCCGAAGAGCGCGAACTCGTAGGCGGCGCGCTCCGTGTCGCTCATCGATGCGAGCAGCTGTTGGTTGGGGTCCGTGGGATCTGGCTCCGCGGCTTCCTCGCTGTGCGGGGGGTACTTCTCGCTCTGCCACGCCACCCCGTAGCCGTAGCGCTTCGCGAAGGCGCGGGTTCCCCGCACCGGGCCCGGCGGTTCCTCGAAGACGAGGGGCTCGACCTCGGGTGGGCGCACCGGGACGTAGGTGAACCCCTGCGCGGCCATGCACGCGGCGATCGCTTCCTCGAGCGCGGGGTTGTACGTGGCGTCGCCGCCGTCGGGCAGGTTCGTGGCGATCCATGCCTGGAGGGGCAACGGCCCCAGGTCGGGCGGCGACGGTTCGGTCTGCGTGCAGGCAGCAAGGCCGACGACGACGGCGGCCACCACGGCCCGGCGAACGATGCGAATCACGGGCCACACGCTAGTGCTCAGGTGTCGCGGGCTCCCGGACGTGGGTCACTGTGTCCAGGTCGCGAGCCAGCCCTCGAGCTCCTCGCGGTGGGCGTCGGCATACTCCTGCTGCAGCTCGTCGCGGACCTCGGCTTGAACCTGGTGGTACTTGGTGGACACCGTGCAGTCCCAGTCGGCGAGGGCGAGCTCCTTCTCGGCCTCGGCGTTCGGCGTACCTTGCGGTGCCGGCACGTGTCCCTCGGTGTCGAGGTCTCCGTCCCCCCACGCGAGGACCGACTCGCGTGCGGCGCGTTGGGTGCGCAGGCCGGGCCAGCCCGCCTTGGACATGCACACGGACCACGCGGCGTCGACCTCGAGCACGCGGGGATCGTTCGGGAGGAGTGACTGCCCGATCAGCCGGAGATGCTCGGCGGCCGCGACGTAGACGGGATCCGTCTGCCCCGCGCCCGTCGTCGTGAAGCGGAGCCAGTTGCCGTAGCACCCCATCTCGTCGAAGGGGATGTCCTCGGGGTTGTCCCACGAGCCGCTCGGGTTGCTTCCGAACATCGCCGCCATGTAGGCGTCGCGCTCGCCCGCTGAGAGGCTCTCGAGGTAGGGGTCGGGTTCATCCGCCGGTTCGCGTGGCGGGGGCACGGGTGCGCTGAACTGCCCGTAGCCGTACTTCACCGCGTAGTCACGCGTGCCCGGCTGCTCGCCGTGGTCATCCTGGAACTCAGGCCGTTGGGGCTCGTACTCGAAGCCCTGCTCCGTCATGCACTCCGCAATGAGCTGCTGGATCGTGCGCTCGCGGGCGATCACGGAGTCGCGGTCTGTCGCCAGAACGTGCGCGAAGTAGGCGTCGAGCGGTCCAGTGCTGGTCGGTGCAGGAGTGGCGCCGGTGCCCACGCTGCATCCTGCGAGGCCGACGACGACGGCGGCCCCCACGGCGACGTGGGCGATACGGAGCATGGTGCCGAGGCTAGTGCTTGGGTCGCACCGACAGGGCGACTCGCGTCACTGCGCCCAGGCTGCGAGCCAGCCCTCGAGCTCTTCTCGGTGGTCGTCGACGTACTCCTGCTGCAGCTCGTCGCGGAGCTCGGTGCGGATCGCGTGGTAGCCGGTCGACTCGGTGCAGTCGAAGTCGGCGAGGGCGAGCGAGACCTCGTCGGCGAGCACTTCAGGTCCGGGCTCGGTCATGGCGGCGATGAGGGCGTCTAGCCATTCGAACGCGAGCAGCGAAGCATCGGGCTGGGAGGCGAGTCCAGGCCAGCCGGCGTCGGACATGCACTCGGCCCACCGTGCATCGGCCGCGGCGACGCGCGGGTCCTCGGCGAGCAGCACCTCATCGATGTGCTGGACGTACGCGGACGCGTCGACGTAGACGGGGTCACTCTTGCCGCCGCCGTTGATCGAGTAGTCGATCATCACGCCCGAGCATCCGGTGACCTCGAGGTCGACCTCGTCGCCGGACATGACGAAGTTGTCCTCGCCGGTGCCGTGGAGGGCGCGGTCGTACTCGGCGCGTTCGGCGAGCGACATCGTGGCCTTGATGTCCGCGTTGACGTCCCTGAGATCGGAGGCCCCGTCGTTGGTCACGTACCGGGGCTGGAGGAAGATCCCGTAGCCGTAGCGCTCCGCGAACTCCCGGGTGCCCTGCTCGGGTTCGTCGGGCGCGGGCTCGTTGACCAGGAGGGGCTGTGGCAAGTACTCGAAGCCTTGCTCGGCCATGCACTCGGCCACGAGCTCCTCACCGCGCAGCCAGCGCGCCCGGATCCCCGGGGGGCTCTTGTCGTCCTCGAGGTAGAGGTACGCGTCAAGCGGTGCGAGGTCGTCGGGCACCGCCGCGCTGCTCGGACTGGCAGGAGGCGACTCGGTGTCCGGTGTCGGGCCGGGTGCAGGCGAGCACGCGACAAGGCCGACGACGACGGCGGCTACCGGGAACCCAGCGAGCAACCCCGCTCGCAGACTCCGACCTCCACGCTCCGGCACGATTCAGCGTCCCACAGGGGTGATGTCGAGCGACATCCCGGCGAGCCCGCGCTCGCGGTGCGCGAGCCCGTGGGCGATGTCCCGCAGCGCGACCGCGGCGGAGGAGTCGGGGTCGGACAGCACGACGGGTGTCCCGGCGTCCCCGCCCTCGCGCAGCGCGACGTCGAGCGGGATCTGGCCCAGCAGCGGCACGTCCGATCCGGACGACTTGCTGAGACCGGCCGCGACGCGCTCGCCGCCGCCCGCGCCGAACAGCTCGAGGCGCGAGCCGTCGGGTTGTACGAGCCACGACATGTTCTCCACGACCCCCACGAGCGCCTGGCGCGTCTGCAGGGCGACGGCCCCGGAGCGCTCGGCGACCTCGGCCGCGGCGGCCTGCGGCGTCGTGACGACCACGAGCTGGGACGTCGGCACGAGCTGGGCGAGCGAGATCGCGATGTCACCCGTGCCCGGCGGGAGGTCGAGCAGGAGCACGTCGAGGTCGCCCCAGAACACGTCCGCGAGGAACTGCTGCAGCGCGCGGTGCAGCATCGGGCCGCGCCACACGACCGCCTGGCCGGGCGGCACGAACATCCCGATCGAGATGACCTTGACCCCGTGCGCGACGGGCGGCATGAGCATGTCGTCCACCCGGGTGGGCCCGCGCTCGACCCCGAGCATCCGGGGGATGGAGAACCCGTACACGTCCGCGTCGACCACACCGACCCGGAGTCCGTCGTCGGCCATCGCCGCCGCGAGGTTCGCCGTGACCGTCGACTTGCCGACCCCGCCCTTGCCCGAGGCGATCGCGAACACCTTGGTGAGCGAACCGGGCTGGGCGAAGGGGATCACGGGCTCGGCGTCGGTGCCGCGCAGCATCACGCGCAGCTCCTTGCGCTGCTCGGCGGACATGACCCCGAGCTCGACGCGCACGCGGCCGATGCCGTCGACCTTGCCGACCGCCGTCTCGACGTCCTTCGTGATGGTGTCCTGCAGGGGGCACCCCGCCGTCGTGAGGTCGACGCCGACGACGGCGGTCGCCAGGCCGGTGTCACCCGGCACGACCTCGATCGAGCGGACCATGTGCAGGTCCGTGATGGGGCGGTGGATCTCCGGGTCGATCACGGCCCGCAGCGCCTGCTTGATGGTGAGGACGAGCGGGTCGGTGTCGGACGGAGCGGTCATGCCTCCATCGTAGGCTCGCCGCCCGCAGGGGGGTCGTCCCCGGCAGGGACCGCCTCGCGCGACGCCTCGAGGTCCTCGAGGTCCTCGAGCAGGCTGCGCAGCTCGGAACGGACGAAGTCGCGCGTGGCGACCTCGGAGAGGGCGATGCGCAGCGCGGCCATCTCCCGGGCGAGGTACTCGGTGTCCGCGAGGTTGCGCTCGGAGCGCTGTCGGTCGTGCTCGGCCTGCACGCGGTCGCGGTCGGTCTGGCGGTTCTGCGCGAGCAGGATGAGGGGGGCCGCGTAGGAAGCCTGCAGGGAGAGCATGAGGGTCAGGGCCGTGAAGTAGTACACGGCGGAGTCGAACCGCAGGTGCTCGGGCGCCCAGGAGTTCCAGGAAAGCCAGAAGACGCAGAAGATCGTCAGGTAGAGCAGGAAGCGGGGCGTGCCCATGAACCTGGCGATGCCCTCGGAGATGCGGCCGAACGCGTCGGCCTCGACCCGGGGACGGCCGAGGAGCGCGCGGCGCCTGACCTTGGGGGTGTCGAGCGACTCAGACACGGTCCACCCCCGCTCCCGTCGTCGGCGTCGTCCGCTCCGACGCCTCGAGCTCGGACTCGCGCCAGTCGTCGGGCAGCAGGTGGTCGAGCACGTCGTCGACGCTGATCGCACCGAGCAGCCGGCGCTCGGCGTCGACCACGGGGAGTGCGAGCAGGTTGTAGGTCGCCATGAGCCGCGTGACCTGCATGAGCGGGGCGTCGGGGGTGAGGGCGTCGATGTCGTCGTCGAGGATGGAGCCGATCGCCTGGTGCGGGGGCTCGCGCAGCATCCGCTGCAGGTGGACGACGCCGAGGAACCGACCCGTCGGTGTCTCGAGCGGTGGGCGGACGACGAACACCATGGAGGCGAGCGCCGGCGCGAGGTCCTGACGTCGCACGTGGGCGAGCGCGGCGGCGATCGGTGCCTCAGGACCGAGGACCACGGGCTCGGTGGTCATGAGGCCGCCCGCGGTGTCCTCCGCATAGGCGAGCAGCCGGCGCACGTCGCGCGCGTCCTCGGGCTCCATGAGGGCGAGCAGCTCGGCGGCCTGCGCGTCGGGGAGCTCGCCGAGCAGGTCGGCGGCGTCGTCGGGCTGCATCGCCTCGAGGACATCGGCGGCGCGGTCGACGTCGAGGCCGGAGAGGATCGCCACCTGGTCGTCCTCGGGCAGCTCCTCCATGACGTCCGCGAGGCGCTCGTTGTCGAGGGCCGCGGCGACCTCCGCGCGTCGTGACTCGCCGAGCTCGTGCAGCACGTCGGCGAGGTCGGCAGGCTTGAGGTCGTCGTAGTTGGCGAGCAGCATGGCCGCACCCTGGGCCTCGGCGGAGGTGGCGAGCGAGACGACGGCGTCGAAGCCGACGACGAGCGTCTCGCCGCGGCGGCGCAGCAGCCCGCCCTTGCCGGCGACGGCGCGGCGCACGAAGAACTGGGTCACGAGCCAGTCGCCCGTGCGCTGCTGCTCGATCGCGACGTCCTCGACGAACGCTCGGCCCGAGCCGTCCCGCAGCTCGACGCGGCGCTCGAAGAGGTCGCCGATGACGAGCATCTCGGTGGCGCGCTGCTCGAAGCGGCGCACGTTGAGCAGGCCCGTCGAGATGACCTGACCGGGGACGATGCCCGTGACGCGGGTGATCGGCAGGAACACCCGCCGGCGGCCGGGTACCTCGACGACGAGGCCCACCACGCGGGGCGCCGTCGTCGTCCGGAGCAGCACGACGACGTCGCGCACCCGGCCCACGAGGTCCCCGATCGGATCGACGACGTTCGTGCCGGCCAGCCGCGCGACGAAGACCCGCTCTCCCACGCTCGTCACGGCGCCAGCCTAGCCACCGCGTGAGCCGGTGCCGCGCAGGCAAGGTCGCAAGGTGGACAATGGACCCATGTCGATGAACCGCGCCGGCCGTATCCCCTCGACCCCGACGCTGCCGCAAGGCGAGCAGGTGGCTGCCTACGGCACCTACCTCGAGGCGCAGCGCGCCGTGGACCACCTCGCGGACAAGGAGTTCCCCGTCCAACTCGTGACGATCGTCGGGACGGACCTGCGCATGGTCGAGCGCGTCACGGGGCGGCTGTCCTACCCGCGCGTCGCGCTCGCGGGGCTCGCGTCCGGGGCATGGTTCGGGTTGTTCGTCGGGCTGCTGCTGACGTTCTTCACTGTGGGCGGCGAGACGCCCTTCCCGCTGTTCGCGGCGGTCGCGATCGGTGCCGCGTTCGGCATGCTGTTCTCCGTCGTGTCCTACGCGTTCACGGGCGGCAAGCGCGACTTCACGTCGTCGAGCCAGATCGTTGCGACCACGTACGCGGTGCTGTGCCAGGCGGAGAAGGCGAACCAGGCGCGAAACCTGCTCGCCGAGGTGGGCGGGGTCACGGGGGCGTTCGGCGTCGTGCAGCCTGCCCAGGTCCCGAGCGCTCCCGAGGGCTCAGGCGCTCCCGAGGCCTGACGCGCTCCTCGGAACAGCACCGAGGTCTCGACAAGAGGCTGTCTGAACCGGGAGGATTCGCCCAGGGAGGTTCCCATGGGCAACGACGCCGCAGGACCGAAGACCACCCCACGCGAAGAGCTCAAGCACGATGCGATCGGGTTCGTCGACGCACTCGTGATCGGCCTCAACGCGACCTCGCCGGCCTACTCGCTCGCCGCCGTCATCGGGCCCATCGTGGTGCTCGTGGGCGTCGCCGCGCCGGGCGTGCTGCTCGCCTCGTTCGTGCCGATGCTGCTCATCGCCTCGGCGTTCTACTACATGAACAAGGTGGACCAGGACTGCGGGACCACGTTCTCGTGGGTGACCCGCGCGATGGGGCCGTGGTGGGGCTGGCAGGGCGGCTGGGCGATCACGATGACCGGGGTGCTCGTCGTCGGCGCCCTGGCCGACGTCGCGATCCGCTTCGGCCTGCTCATGCTGGGGCTCGACCACATCGCTTACCCCGACGCCGCCGAGCCCAACTACTGGCTCTACCGGATCCTCATCATGGTGCTCACGGTGGGCCTCATCGTCCTCATGACGTGGCTGTGCGTCCTCGGCACGGAGCTGTCCGCCAAGGTGCAGAACGTGCTCATCACGGCGCAGGTGCTCGCGCTGCTCGTGTTCGCGGGGGTCGCGCTCGTCCAGGTGGCGAACGGCACGGCGACGGACGCGCTCACGCCGTCGTGGTCGTGGCTCAACCCGTTCGCCGAGGGCGGCGGGGCGCTGACGGCGGGGCTGCTGCTCGGCGTCTTCATCTACTGGGGCTGGGAGTCGGCGGTCAACCTCACGGAGGAGACCACCGACTCGGCGAGCGCGCCGGGCAAGGCCGGGCTGTGGTCCACCGTCATCCTGATGGTCACCTACCTGTCCGTCGCGTTCGCGATCGTGGCCGTCATGGGTGTGGGGGCGCTCGCGGAGAACGCCGAGGAGGAAGAGGGCATCTTCGCGATCATCGGTGAGCAGGTGCTGGGCGGGTGGGACTGGGTCCTGCTGTTCGCCGTCGTCACCTCCGCGATCGCCTCGACGCAGACGACGATCATCCCCGCCTCGCGCACCGCGCTGTCCATGGCGCGACGGTCCGCGCTGCCGCGCACCTTCGGGCGGATCCACCCGCGGTTCCGCACCCCGGACGTGAGCACGTGGTGGGTCGCCGTCATCGCCGCCGTCTGGTACGTCGCCATCTCGCTGCTGAGCGAGAACGCGCTCTTCGACTCGCTCACGGCGCTCTCGCTCGTGATCGCGTTCTACTACTCGCTCACCGGCATCGCGTGCGCGATCTTCTACCGCAAGCACCTGCGGGACAGCATCCGCAACTTCTTGCTCATCGGCGTAGGGCCCGTGGTCGGCTCGTTGCTGCTGGCGTGGTTGCTCGTCGCGTCCTTCATCGACATGTCCGACCCGGAGAACTCCTACTCCGGCCAGGCGTGGTTCGGCGTCGGCCCGCCGCTCGTGATCGGGCTCGTCATCTTCGCCGCGGGGATCGTGCTCATGTTCGTGTGGCGCTGGCGCAACCGGACGTTCTGGGCGGAGCGGGCGAGCGTGGTCGATCCGCAGCTCGTGGAGAGGAGCTCGTCATGACGATCGTGCTCGGCTACGACGAGTCGCCGGGGGCCGCGCGGGCGCTCGACGTCGCGATCACGGTGGCCGCGCGGCTCGGTGAACCGCTCGTGATCGTCTACGGCGCGGCGCCGCCCGGACGCGAGGGGGAGGAGTTCCGGTCCCACCTCGACGCCTTGGAGGCGATCGGGCGCGAAGCCGTGTCGCACGCGCTCGAGCACGCCTCGCGGCAGGGGGTGGCGGCCGAGGTAGCGCTCGTGCGGGCCAAGCCGGCCGAGGCGCTCGTCCAGGTGGCCGAGGAGCGGGACGCGACCCTCATCGTCGTCGGCTCGTACGGGGAGTCGCCGTTGCGCAGTGCCCTGCTGGGGTCCACGCCGCACAAGCTGCTGCACCTCTCGACGCGGCCCGTGCTCGTGGTGCCGCGGGCGTAGGGGCTTCGCCGCGCTGAGTGTGGGTGGGCGGATCTAGGTTGGGGCCATGACAGATGTCTGGGGTGCGGACCTGATCGACCAGCTCGACTTCTACTGGGACGCCCACCTGTGGCCACGGTTGCAGGGACTGACCGACGAGGAGTACCTGTGGGAGCCGGCAGGGGGTGCGTGGAGCGTACGTGCGGACGACGACGGCGTCCTGCGGCTCGAGCAGTTCGGCCCGGAACCGCCCACGCCGCCGCTGACGACGATCGCCTGGCGGGCCGTGCACATCGCGCGCGACGTCATGGGCGGGCGCGCGCGTGCGCTCTTCGGGCCGACGTCTGCCCCGGAGGACGCCGACATGTTCGACGCCCGGCACTGGCCCGAGCCCCTGCCCGCGACGGCGGAGGGCGGGCTGGCGCTGCTGGATGCCGGGTATCGCGCCTGGCGCGAGGGTGTGGTTCAGCTCTCTGACACCGAGCTGCGCGCTCCGATCGGACCCAAGGGCGGGCCGTTCGCGGCGGACTCGCTGTCCCGGCTCGTGCTGCACATCAACCGCGAGGTGATGGCGCACGGGGCGGAGATCTGCCTGCTGCGCGACCTGTACCGAGCGCGGCGGGACCGCGAGGACCCGGTCGTCGCCGCGGGGCTCGCAGGGGACGCGGGGGAGGTTGCGCGGCTCGTGGCCGAGCCCGGTGAGGTGGCGCGGCTAAGGACTGGGCGGCCCGGCTTCCTCGCCGAGGTGGCGGGGCTGCGGCACTGGGGCGTCGTGCGGGTGCTCGTCGAGGCGGGGTTCGAGCCTGATCGGGTTGGTGGCGGGGGCGCTAGGGGTGCGGGCGGAGGGGATCCGACCGCGCTGCACTTCGCGGCTCGGGTCGGCTCGGAGGAGATCGTGCGGTTGCTCCTCGAGCACGGTGCAGATCAGCGGGCGACCGAGGCGGCGTTCGGGCTGGACGCCGCGGGCTGGGCCGCGCACTTCGGTCACGACGACGTGGCCGCGCTCATCCGCGAGTGGGCTCGCTGAGCGAGGAGGCGTACCTGGGTGGGCTCACCCGCGCCGTCGCCGCCCTCGAACGAGATGAAGACGCCGGGCGGCACGGAGGACTCGGTCACGCGGGCAAGGCCGTCCGGCGCCACCGACGCCGAACACTCCCCACCCCGACCCCGGCGGGCCAAAGACGTTGAACGATCACGTGCGCGACACGCACGCGATCGTTCAACGTGATTGCGTGGGGGCGAGGGACGAGACAGTGTGAGATTGAAGGCCGCCGCATACCCGTGCGCCAGACCACCGGCACCCCCGGCACCTGCGAACCAGACGGCGCCGGCCACTTCCCCGAACCCCTCGACGCGATCGCCAGGCCCGAGGAGATACCGAAGAACGGCGCCTCGGCGAGCTAGCCGCGCAGCGTTCCCATCCACTCCTCGACATCCTCGGGCCGCCGGGGCAGGGCCACCGAGAGGTTCTCGTTGCCGTCGGCGGTGACGAGCACGTCGAGGAGTGGATGGGAACGCTGCGCGGCTAGCTCGC
>CAZECM010000034.1:0-16418 GCA_964510785.1 uncultured Cellulomonadaceae bacterium
GCGAGCGAGACGGCGTGCTGGCGGGGGTCGTGATAGCTCGTGATACCCGGCGTCGGGAAGTACTCGGCCACCGTGAACGGCTGGGGCGAGGCCGGGATCTGGGGGAGCGCGACGGGCCCGAGGTCCTTCTCGATGTGCCGCAGCAGCGCGTCGCGGATCCGCTCGTGGTACATCACTCGTCCCGAGACGAGCGAGCGCGACATGACGCCCTCGGGCGTGGAGCGCAGCAGGATGCCGACGGCGACCACGTCTCCCGACTCGTCGACCCGCACGGGCACGGCGTCGACGTACACGATCGGCATCGTGGCGCGCACCCGCTGGATGTCCGTGAGGGAGAGCCAGCCGGAGGAGGGCTCGGGGAAATCAACGGTCTCGGTCACTTGTCAGTTGTACCCCGGAGTCCGCCGTCGGGCAGGAGCGGCGCACCGCGCTTGGAATACTGGACGGCGCCGGGTTGTCTATACGGACGGCACACCGACGAGAGGATCCTCATGGCCACCATTGACCTGACCGAGCAGACGATCGAAGAGACGATCACCGGGAACGACATCGTGCTCATCGACTTCTGGGCCGAGTGGTGCGGTCCGTGCAAGCGCTTCGGCCCCGTGTTCGAGGCGTCGTCCGAGGCGAACCCCGACGTCTTCCACGCGAAGGTGGACACCGAGGCGGAGCAGCAGCTCGCCGCCGAGCTCCAGATCACGTCGATCCCCACGCTCATGGCGTTCCGCGAGGGCATCCTCGTCTACAGCCAGCCGGGCGCGCTGCCCAGCCAGGCACTCGCCCAGGTGGTCGACGCAGTGCGTGGGCTCGACATGGACGACGTGCGCAAGCAGATCGCCGAGGCGAAGTCCTAGGCGAACCCGCCCCGCGCCAAGAATCAACCCGCAGTATGACTTGCGGGACGGCGGTGAACCCCTAGGTTCGTCCTATACCGGTCGCGTGGCCGGCATCCGACGAGACCTGGGGGCACCCGTGCGTCGTCCTGCATCACTTCACTGGCTCGCCGCAGCCTCGCTCGGCGCACTGCTCCTGGTCGGAGCGGCACCCGCAACGGCGGGAACGACGACGACGGCGGCCACCGGCGGCGGAACCACGACGACCGCCGACGGCGGTTCTTCGCCGACCGTCGCGACCTCAGGACCGTTCAGCGTGGTCAGCCACGCGCGTGGCTCCGTGGTCGTGTGGCGCCCCGCTGCGGAGCTGCCGCACGGTGATGCGCGCGTGGAGCTCGCGATCGACGGCGTGCCCGTCCGCTCGCCCCTCACCCGGTCCGCCGACGGCGCACTGACGCTGAGCCTTCCCGGGGTCACGGGTCTCGCGCCGCGGCAGCTGTCCGCCGTCGCCGCAGGCCGCGTGATCGCAGGGGCCGGCAGCCAGACCGGGACCACCCGGTCGGCGCCCGCCGCGGTGGCTCGCCCGTCCGCCGTCCTCAAGTCGGACCCGGGGGTCAAGGGAAAGCACAAGACGACGGCGTTCAGCTACAAGGCGTCCTCCGTGCGCGTCGGCGGCTTCCCCGCGAAGACTGAGGTGCGGGCGCGCGTCGTGCTGCCCTCGGCGAAGACGGCGAAGGGCGAGCGCCCCGTCGTCGTCCTGCTGCACGGCCGGCACGGCACCTGCTACTCCGCGGACGGCGAGGAGACCATCGACTGGCCGTGCCTGCCCGGCTTCGAGCAGACGCCGTCGTACCTCGGGTACGAGTACGTGCAGGAGCTGCTCGCCTCGCAGGGCTACGCGACGGTGTCCATCTCCGCCAACGGTGTCAACGGTCAGGACTTCGACGCGTGGGACGGCGGCGCGGAGGCCCGTGCCGAGCTCGTGCGGCACCACCTCGACCTGCTCGCCGGGTGGAACGCCAAGCGTGGCAGCGGCGACCTGGCCAAGCTCAAGGGACGACTCAACCTCTCCAAGGTGATGTTCGTGGGCCACTCCCGCGGCGGCGAGGGGGTCAACCGGGCCACGGTGGACCTCACGGGAGCCAAGGGCGTGCGGGTGCGGGGCCAGGTGCTCATCGCCCCCACGGACTTCGGCCTGCAGGTGAGCCCCGGCGTATCGACCACCGTGCTCCTGCCGTACTGCGACGGCGACGTGTTCGACCTGCAGGGTCAGGCCTACGTGGACCAGGGCCGCTACGTGACACCCGGTGACAAGGCGCAGAAGTCCGCCGTGATGGTGTTCGGCGCCAACCACAACTACTTCAACACCGAGTGGACCCCGGGCCTGTCGAAGGCGCCGTCGTTCGACGACTGGTGGGACCCGGCCGACGCGACGTGCGGCACCTCCGCCAAGCAGCGCCTCACCGCGAAGCAGCAGCGAGCGGTCGGTGCGACGTACATCGCCGCCGCCGTCCGTTCGGTGCTGAGCAAGGACAACGACGCGGTGCGTCTCCTCGACGGCACCGCGGTCCGGGCCAGGTCCGCGGGCAAGGCCGTCGTGCTGAGCGCCGGCTACACCGGCTCACGGCGCACCGTGGCGAGTGCCACGAGCCCGCTGCGGCTGCGCGCCACCGGCGGGATGGCGGCCGAGGCGTGCGTCTCCGGCTACAAGGACTTCGTCGCCTCGTGCGAGGAGATCGCCGGGGAGTCGCTCTCGCCGCACTGGCTCGTCTACGGGGACAACAAGATGACGCCGTGGGCGCAGGCCGTAGCGGTCTCGTGGGAGAAGAAGGGCGCCCGCCTGCGCATCACCCCGGACAAGACGCGCGACCTCAGTGCTGCGCCACGCCTCGACCTGCGCGTCGCGACCGCCGGCACCCTGAAGTCGCAGAGCTTCGACGTGGTCCTGACCGACTCGCGGGGGCGCACCCTGACGCTCACACCGGAGGCCCAGCCGCAAGCGCTCCCCGGTTTCGCCGGGATGGGCGCGCGGCTGTGGGCGCAGACCGTGCGCGTGACGCTGCCCAAGAGCCCCAAGAAGTTCAGCCTGTCGAAGGTCAGGTCGATCACGATCAAGGCGACGAGCGCCAAGGGCAACCTGTTCTTCCTCGATGCGTTCACATCGCGCAGGACGCAGCCGAAGCCGGTCGCGCCCCGGTCGGTGCCCCGGTTCGAGGTGCAGGACACGAGCGCCGTCGTCAGCGAGACGCCGTCGGGCACGAAGCGTGTCAACGTGACCGTCAAGGCGAGGGGCACGTCCACGAAGGCGTCGCGGCTCGCGGTCGCCGTCGTGAGCTCCTCGGGCGAGTACACGCAGCGCGTGCTGCGGGTGCCCGCGGGCACGCGCTCCGTCAAGGTCCCGATCACCGTGCCCGCGGACGGCGTGTACACGCCGGGTGGCGGCGGGCTCGTCGTGGTCTCGCCGCTGCGCAACGCCGCCGCGACGTCCTACCTCGGCACCGTCGACATCACGAGCGACGTACCCGTGCCGCAGCTCACGTTCCCCGTCACCCACGTCGAGGTCACCCAAGGTGAGTCCGTCCGCTGGCCGGTCGAGCTGTCGGGGCTCACCACGGACATGGTGTTCGCCATGGGGGCGTTCGTCCAACCGGCGGCGGGCCTCGCGGAGCTGAGCTCCGCACAGGTCCCGCTCTCGGCGTACACCGCGCTGGGGCTCGAGCCGCCGGCGAGGCCGGGACCGCTCTCCACGACCGGTCTGTACCTCATGGAGACGATGGTCCCGATGCAGACCCTCGGCTCGTTCGAGCTGCCGATCCGCAGGCTACCGGCGCTCACCGTGCCGCGGTACGTGGCGTTCACGGTGTACCCGGACGACTTCTACCTCACCGCGCCGGTGACGCTCACGGCGAAGATCAACCCGGCGCCGTAGCGGTGGGGGAGGTGGGTGCGCGAGGCGGGACTCGAACCCGCACGCCCGAAGGCACCAGGACCTAAACCTGGCGCGGCTGCCAATTACGCCACTCGCGCTTCGCCAGCAAGCCTAGGGCTTCGCGGCGATGCCGAGCTCGCGGCGCAGCCGCGCCACGTGCCCCGTCGCCTTGACGTTGTACGCGGCGAAGGTCAGCGCGCCGTCGGGTCCCACCACGAACGTGGAGCGCAGCACCGCTGTGACCGTGCGCCCGTAGAGGTTCTTCTCGCCCCACGTGCCCCACGCGCGCAGTACGTCGCGCTCGGGGTCCGAGGCGAGGGGGTACCGGGTGCCCTCGAGCGCCACGGCGGCCGCGAGTGCCTCGACGGTGTCGGGGGAGATGCCGAGCACGGTGTATCCCGCAGCCGCGAAGTCGTCGAGGGCGGCGTCGAAGTCGGCGGCCTCCATGCTGCACGCGGGAGTGGTCGCCTCGGGGTAGAAGTAGACGATCACGTTCGAGCCACGGTGCTCGGAGAGCGTGAACGTGCCGCCGTCGGCCGTCGGGAGGGTGAAGTCGGGCGCGAGGTCACCGGCCTCGAGTCGGGTGGTCATGGCGGGAGCCTACGACGGCGGGTACTAGCCTCGGAGCATGGCCCAGGACGTGAACCCTTCTCCCGTGCCCGCCGACGCCCCACCTATCCGGATGCTTGGCGACCGGCTGCTCGTGCGCCTCGACGCGGAGTCCGCCGAACGCCGGTCCGCTGCGGGAATCGTCATCCCCGCCACGGCCGCCGTAGGCCGCAAGCTCGCGTGGGGGCGGGTCGCCGCGACGGGCCACAGCGTGCGGCAGGTCACGGTCGGTGACACAGTCTTGTTTGACCCCGATGACCGGGGCGAGGTCGAGCTCGAGGGCATCGCGTACGTCCTCCTTCGTGAGAAGGAGCTGCACGCGGTGGCCCGGCCGGAGGTCGCTGGAGAGGGCACCGGGCTCTACCTGTAGTCGCGGTGGAGGTGTCATGGCAGCGCAGGAACCCGGGGGCAACGGCGAGGACAAGTCGCCGCCCACCCCGCCGACCGGAACCGCGCAGGAGGTGCTCGACCTGCTCGCGGAGGGGGTGCCTATGGCGCTGATCGCGGATCTCATCGACCCCGCGGGTCCGCCTTCGCCGGTGATCCTCGAGGAGGAAGGCGCCCCGGACGAGGCGTGGTGGGTACCGGACTACCCACCGGCCGACGATGCGCTCGGCGGTGAGGGAGGGGCCGACGACGGCGGATCGCGCGACCGTGACCAGTGACACGGCTGCGCGATTGGCGCGGGCCCGGAGGGGTTTGCTAACGTTGCTCCTCGCGCGCCATTAGCTCAATTGGCAGAGCAACTGACTCTTAATCAGTGGGTTCGGGGTTCGAGTCCCTGATGGCGCACAGCAGAAGGCCCCTGACCAGCGGAAACGCCGGTCGGGGGCCTTCGTCGTCTGGCGGCATGAGGCGTTTCCGGCGTGGCTGTCGGTGGCGTCCGCCACGATGTGGTCCATGGGAGAAGAAGCACGCGTGGGCCTGAGTGCTGCGGCGCAGTGGATCTGGGCGAAGAGCCGGATGGACGAGCGCGGTCGGCTGACTGGCTGGTTGCCGCTGCACGAGCATCTCGCCGACAGCGCGGACGCTGCCGAGCTGTTGTGGGACCAATGGCTGGGTGCGCAGCGCACCGGCGTGGTCGCTGCGGGTGTCGGAGACGCGGAGCAGGCGCGTCGGTTAGCGATCTTCCTTGCCGGTGTGCACGACGTAGGGAAGGCCACGCCTCCGTTCGCGGTCAAGGTACCGGTTCTCGGTGAGCAGATGAGGTACCACGGGTTTCCCTTCGCCTTCCGGCCCACTCCTGAGGACCAGCGCCGTCTTCCGCACGGCCTGGCCGGGCAGGTGATTCTCGAGCGGTACCTAGAACGCCAGGGCTGGACGATCTTTGCTGCGAGCCAGCTCGGCAGCGTCGTCGGAGGCCATCACGGGCTTCCTCCCGGTCTGACGGAGTTGCAGAGCGCGCGGGCGCGGGAGGATCTGCTTGGGAGTGATGTTTGGCGCGGCGCGCAGGACGAGCTTCTCGACGTGGCACTGCGACGCTCCGGCCTGGATCTGGAGTTCGTCCGGGAGCGGGGGATCGGCACACCCGCGCTCGTGCTCCTGACCGGGATCGTGATCGTCGCGGACTGGCTCGCCAGCAATGACAAGCTCTTTCCGCTCGTGGTCCCCGAGTCCCAGCTCAGGTCGCGCCGGGGCCGTGCGCAGCGAGCATGGGAGCGGATCGATCTTCCTGAGCCGTGGACCGCCCTGGACGAAGGAGCGGCGGTGGACGACCTGATGGCGGCGAGGTTCGACATCACCGCCGGTGCGCGACCCGTGCAGGCCGCAGCGGTCGCCCTGGCACGTCGATGCGACCTTCCCGGGATCATGGTGATCGAAGCCCCCATGGGGGAGGGGAAGACCGAGGCCGCGCTGCTCGCGGCCGAGATCTTGGCGGCCCGCTCCGGAGCCTCCGGGATCGTCAACGCCCTGCCGACGCAGGCCACGACGAACGCGATGTTCGCGCGCGTACTGACGTGGTTGGGCAGTGTGCCGGACGCGACGGTCTCGGACTCCGCCCGACGGCGGCACGCCACCGTGCTCGCGCACGGCAAGGCGAGCCTCGACGCGACGTTCAGGCGGTTGCAGACGCAGTCTCGGGCGAGTGGAATCGGTATCGATGAAGGCCTGCAGAGCGTCGACCACGCCCGGCGGCAGACCGGTGAGTCGATCGACGCCTACGTGCACGACTGGATGACGAGCCGCAAGAAGACACCCCTCGCGGACTTCATGGTCGCCACGATCGACCAGGTGCTCTTCCTCGCGCTCCAGGCGCGGCACCTGGCACTGAGGCACCTGGGTCTCGCGGGCAAGGTCGTGATCATCGACGAGGTCCACGCCTACGACGCGTACATGAGCGTGTACCTGCACCGGGCCCTGGAGTGGCTCGGGGCGTACGGCTGTCCGGTAGTTCTGCTCTCGGCCACCTTGCCTTCGGATGCACGCACTCGCCTCGTCGCTGCCTACCAGGCAGGCGCTGCGGCGATGCTCTCTGCCGAGTCGTCGTCGGACGCCGAGGACGACATGTTCCCTGACTGGACATCGTTTTTCGCCGAGGACACGGCGAGCCCTTCCGCTGAGCCGGTGTCCTCCGAGGAACCTTCCTATCCCGTGGTGTGGACCTTGTCGCAGGGAGAAGCGGTGGCTGAGGAGGTGTCCGCGTCCGCGCGCGGCGCGGTAGTGGAGATCGAGCTTGCGGCGGACGACCTCGGCTCACTCGACGAGATCCTGGGCGACGCGCTGGTCGACGAGGGCTGCGTGCTCGTCATCCGCAACACCGTGAAGCGGGCGCAGGAGACCTACCAGCACCTCGCTGAGCAGTTCGGGGAGGACGACGTCACCCTGGCTCACTCGAGGTTCATGGCGTGCGACCGAGCCGCGCTCGACGCCGGGCTGGTGAGCGCGTTCGGACCTCCGAGCGCCGGTCCCGAGGGGAACGGACGGCCACGGCGGCACGTGGTCGTAGCGACACAGGTGGTCGAGCAGTCGCTCGATGTCGACTTCGACGTCCTCGTGACCGACCTCGCTCCCATCGACCTCGTCCTCCAGCGGATAGGGCGGATGCACCGTCATCCGAGGGAGCGGCCGCCCCGGCTCCGGGTACCGCGATGCGTCGTCGTCGGTGTCGATGACTGGTCTGCGGCCCCACCGGTCCCGGACGGTGGGTCCCAGCGGGTCTACGGTGGCTTTGCGCTCTTGCAGTCGGCCGCACTCCTGGTGAAACGGTCCGAAGGGAGCGGAGTCGTCGCGATCCCCGAAGACATCGCGCCGTGGGTCGAGGCAGCCTATGGAGCCACCGACCTGGGGCGGGAGTCCTGGGGCGGCGCCATCGGCGACGCACGTAAGGAACACGAGGCCCGGATCATCAAGAAAGAGACCGCGGCGAAGAGCTTCCGCTTACGTCAGCCGATCGCCGGCGTGGAGTCGCTCGCCGACTGGCTGGGAAGGAGCGCCGGCGATGTCGACGAGTCGGCGAAGGGTTCGGCGCAGGTGCGTGACTCCGAGGACTCGATCGAGGTGCTGCTGCTCGCTCGTGACCCGGACGGCGTCGTCCGTGTCCCCTCATGGATCGACGACGACTATCGAGGGCAGCCAGTACCGCTCGACTTCGAGCCCGACGCGTCGGTCACCGTCGTGATCGCCTCATGCTCACTCCGGCTCCCCACCGCGGAGAGCCGCGGAAGACGAGGCGACGTGGTGATCGATGCCCTGAGCAGGGAGTGGTACTTCGAGGCGTGGCAGCGGTCCCCACAGCTCCGTGGCCAGCTCATCATGGTGCTGGATGAACAGCCGGACGGCTCGCTCGCAGGCGTCGTCGGTGGCAGACGGTTCACTTATGACCAGCGCCACGGTCTCAAGGTCGTGGCCTGAATGGACGATGGAGCAGACATGGCGCACGAGGGGGGCGTGTTCAACCTCATCGACGAGCCGTGGATCGCGGTGCTGGACCGCGACGGGCTCGTGGTCGAGTTGAGCCTGTCCGAGCTCTTCGAGCACGCCGAGTCGATCGACCAGATCGTCGGCGAGGTGCCGACCCAGCAGTTCGCGATCCTGCGCCTACTCTTGGCGATCCTGCACCGGGCGACGGGCGGACCCAAGAGCCTCGAAGCGTGGATGACGTTGTACCGCGACTGGGCCCGCGCTGCGCAGTTCGCTACGTCGTACCTCGAGAGGTTTCGGCACCGGTTCGACCTGAGGCATCCCGCCGAGCCGTTCTTTCAGGTCGCGGACCTGCGGACCGCGAAGGGCGAGGTGTCTGGGCTCGAGAAGCTCATCGCGGACGTGCCCAACGGATCGCCGTACTTCACGACCCGACTCGGTCGTGGGTTGGAGCGGATCGGTTGGGCGGAGGCGGCGCGGTGGCTCGTCCACGTGCAGGCATTCGACACCAGCGGGATCCGCAGTGGCGCAGTGGGAGACCCTCGAGTAAAGGGTGGCAAGGGCTACCCCATCGGTCCGGCCTGGGCAGGTCAGCTGGGTGGCGTGTCGCTCGTCGGTACGAGCCTCGCCGAGACGCTCCTGCTCAACCTGGTGGTGCCGACGGAGATCCAGGTTGAGACATCGGAGAGCGACCTGCCCCCGTGGGAACGCGAACAGTCGGATCAGTGTGCGGACGAGAGCCACGGAGGCGAGCCACGCGGGTTCGTCGATCTGTACACCTGGCAGGCACGTCGAGTGCGACTCGCCGGAGACGACGACGGTGTCACGGGCGTGCTGATCGCCCAGGGCGACCGTGCCGCGCCCCAGAACCGCTACGTGTTCGAGCCCATGTCCGCGTGGCGTTTCAGCGAGCCGCAGACAAAGAAGGCAGGCGTACCGACCTACATGCCCCGGGAGCACCAAGCGGAGCGACAGTTCTGGCGCGGGCTCGAGGGCGTCATCCCCCACTCCGAGACTGAGCCCTCGAGCTCGGGACCTCGCCGAAGCCTCCAGCCCGGCGTCGTACAGTGGGCAGTCCGGGTGCGCGAACGTACGGGCCTGCTCGAGGGAGTAGTGCGACTGCGTGCCACTGGTGTCGAGTACGGTCCCCAGAACTCGACCTTTGCCGAGATTATCGACGACGAGCTTCTGCTTGCAGCGGACATCCTGGCGGACGACGCCCTTGCTCGGTGCGTGATCGACGCCGTGGCGTCGGCCGAGTCGGGTGTTCGCACTCTGGTGCAGCTCGCGAGGAACGTCGCGCGCGCCAGCGGGGGCTCGCCGGACGACGACGGGCCGGGAGACCGTGCCCGCGAGCGCGTCTACTCAGAGCTCGACGCGGAGTTCCGTTCCTGGCTGGCCGGCCTCACGTCGGGGTCGGACCGGCGGGCGGAGTCGACCGAGTGGCAGCGCATGGTCCGCGAGCGACTGTACCGACTCAGCCGCCAGACTATCGGTCAAGCTGGACCGGCGGCGTGGGTAGGTCGCACGGTGCACGGGAACCATCTCGATCTCGGACGCGCCGACGCGTGGTTCCAAAACGCACTCGGGAAGGCGCTGCCGCTGGCCTCCTTGACGGATCAAGGAAGTGAGGGGAACGATGAGTGAGCTCAGTAGTGCGGCGCCTCGAGAGCAGTCGGGGATGGGCAAGGCTGCCGTCGGGAGGTTCGTCGAAGGGCGACTTCAGCGGCTCCTCGGGGCGTCGGGACGGGGGAGCAGCGCGGCGCGTGCGACGCTGGCCAGTCTGCGCCGCGCCGTGGCGCGGGACGTCGGCAGCGTCCCGGAGATCTGGGGCATTACGCTCGACGGCGCGCCGGGGGACCCCCGCAGTGATGCACCGACGGCCGAGGAGACGGCGATTCACTCGGCCCTGACCCTCTACGCGGTCCACCAGCAGTCCAGGAGCGAACCGATGCACCGGCGAGGTATCGGTCTCGGACAGGCCGTCCGGCGCCTAGAGGTCCAGGTGGCTGCACCGGGCGCGAGCGAAGTGAGCCCGGTACGCCGCCGGTTCGACGCTCTCGCAACATCGGTGAACGTGACCGAGGCGCGTCACCATCTTCGGGGTCTGGTCGACCAGATGAGCGCCAAGGGTGTGGCGCTGGACTACGCGGCCCTCGCCGAGGATCTCTTCGATCTGCAGTTCCCGCAGCGCGCATCGACGGTGCGACTGCGGTGGGCGCGCCAGTACTACCGGATAGCTCACGGTGACGGGGACACCGAGACCAGCACCCCCGAGCAGGGCAGCACAGACGTCGCAACCCAGGAGGAAGACGAATGACCAGGTTCTACGTGGATGTCCACGTCATCCAGACCGTACCTCCTAGCAACGTGAACCGGGACGACACCGGCAGCCCCAAGACCGCCGTCTACGGCGGCGTTCGACGGGCGCGCGTGTCCAGCCAGGCATGGAAGCGCGCGACCCGGCTCGACTTCGAGAACTCCCTCGACGGCAGCGAGCTCGGCGTCCGCACGAAGAGGCTTGTCGAGATCGTCGCCGACGAGATCCGCGGTCTCGACACCGCCGTCGAGTCGGACGTGGCGCAGACCACTGCCAAGGAGATTCTCGACAAGGGCGGCATCACCGTGAAGCCGTCCAAGGGTGGAGGTCCGGACGAGGCGGGCTATCTCGTCTTTCTCTCGCGACTCCAGATCGCCGCGCTCGCGGAGTTGGCGCTGGACGGCCTACGTGGCGAGGGCGTCAAGTTGATCGATCGGAAGACGATCCAGGCCGTCCTCAAGGACAAGAACTCTGTCGACCTCGCGCTGTTCGGGCGGATGGTGGCCGACGTCAGTGACCTCAACGTCGACGCGGCAGCCCAGGTTGCGCACGCCATCTCGGTCCATGCAGTGGAGACGGAGTACGACTACTTCACCGCCGTGGACGACCACAAGCAGCAGGACGCCGACGAGGACGCGGGGGCCGGGATGATCGGCACAGTCGAGTTCAACTCCTCGACTCTGTACCGGTACGCGACGGTGAACGTCGAGGGTCTGCTCGCGAACCTCGGGGACGCGGTGGCGACCCGTAGGGCCGTCGAGGCCTTCGTCCGGTCGTTCGTCCGTGCACTTCCTACCGGGAAGCAGAACACCTTCGCGAATCGAACGCTGCCGGACGCCGTCGTCGTCGTCGTTCGCAACGACCAGCCCGTGAACTGGGTGGGAGCCTTCGAAACCCCGGTCCCCACCGGGGTGGAGGGCGGCCGGGTCGGCGAAGCCGTGGTGCGGCTCGTCGCTCACGCGCAGGATCTGGCGAGCGCGTTCGGCACCGGCGCATCTACCGCTTGGGTCAGCGGTGTGGGTTCGCGCACCGCCCCGCTCGACGAGCTTGGTACAAGGACACCCTTCGACGAACTCGTCGACCAGCTCGGTGACCATGTGTCGGAGCGCCTCGGAGTCTCGGCGTGACGTCGCTCGCCCTTCGACTCGCGGGGCCCCTGCAGTCGTGGGGGGCCTCGAGCCGTTTCGTCCGCCGGAGTACGGAACCTTGGCCGACGAAGAGCGCCGTTTTCGGCCTGTTGGCTGCTGCCATGGGCCGACGCCGAACCGATCCGATAGAGGACTTGCTCGGCCTACGGTTCGGTGTACGAGTCGACCAAGGGGGTGAGTTGCTCAGAGACTTCCAGACCGCGCGGTCTCTGGACGGCTCTCGCACGATGCCGCTCTCCTACCGCTTCTACCTGTCGGACGCGGTGTTCCTGGCGGTCGTGGAAGGGGACGGCGAGCTGATCGAGGCCGTGGAGACGGCGCTGCGGGCACCCGCGTTCCCGCTCTATCTCGGGCGCCGGTCGTGCCCGCCAGCTGGCAGATACCTCCTCGGCACACGCGACCTCCCACTCTTCGACGTCCTGAGATCGGAGCCGTGGCAGGCGTCGGGGCATCACGCAGCACGAAGCGGGGCTGGTCCGGTGCAGCTCGACGTCGTCGTCGATGCCGACGTCGTCCCGGTCGACCACGCCGAACAGCGCGTCTCGTTGACGGCGCGGGACGAGCCCGTCTCGTACGACCCGGAGCTTCGCGAGTACGGCTGGCGCAGGCTCGTGCGTACCCGTGTGACGCTGGTGCGTGACAGTGGGGACGCCGAACGGCACGACCCGATGGCGATCGTGGGTGGCTGAGTCGTGTACCTGACGAAGATGGAGATCAACGGCGCACGCCGAGGAGCACGATTCTTGATTGGGTCTCCCCAGGCCATGCACGCTGCGGTGCTCGCCGGATTCGGCCCGGGGGGTGCCGGGCGCCCTCTGTGGCGCCTCGACCAGCACGACCACGACATCGCGCTGTACATGTTGAGCGAGGTCGAGCCGGACCTGACACACCTAGTTGAGCAGGCCGGATGGCCTACGACGCGAACATGGCAGACCCGCGACTACTCAGGCGTGCTCGGTTCCCTCGCGCACGGGCAGGAGTACGGTTTCAGGCTCACCGCGAACCCCACCCACTCCGTACGACTTCGTGAGGGCGCGCGTTCTCAACGAGTCGGCCACGTCACCGTGGCGCAGCAGACCACCTGGCTACTCGAACGCGCCGAGCGACTCGGACTTGACCTCGGAACGCAGGACGAGCCGCGGTTCGGGGTCGTGCAACGAGCGACGAGGAGCTTTCGACGTGAAGGGCGTACGGTGACCATCAGCACGGCGACGTTCGAGGGGACACTGCGGGTTGCCGACGAGGTGGCTGCTCGTATCGCGATAGCTCAAGGGATCGGACCGGCCAAGGCCTACGGCTGCGGACTGCTCACCCTGGCGCCTCTTGCCCCCGCGGGTCACCCGCCGACATGAGAGCCGGGCCGCCGCCGCCCAAGGTGCACGAGCTTGCACGGGTTCAGGACCGCACCACTTTCCTTTACCTCGAGCACGCGGTCGTCCACCGGGACGGGAATGCCCTGACGGCACGCGACGAGCGTGGCACGGTCCACATCCCGGCGGCGTCGCTCGCCGCGTTGATGCTTGGTCCTGGTACGAGCGTGAGCCACCAAGCGATGGTGCTCATGGCTGAGTGCGCCTCCACCGTGGTGTGGGTCGGGGAGAAGGGCGTGCGCTACTACGCCCACGGCCGGACACTCGCTCGTGGGACACGACTCCTCGAAACTCAGGCTCGAATGGTGTCGAGTCGCGCCGAGCGGATCGCGGTGGCGCGCGCCATGTACGCGATGCGATTCCCGGACGAGGACGTCTCAAGCCTCACGATGCAGCAACTCCGAGGTCGGGAGGGCGCACGAGTGAAGCGCGCCTATCGTGAGAACGCCGAACGGACGGGAGTGAGGTGGGCGAGACGGGACTACCGTCCCGACGACTTTGACTCGTCCGACACGATCAACCAAGCGCTCTCTGCGGCCCACAGTGCCCTATACGGCCTGGTTCATGCGGTAGTCGTTGCCCTTGGGTGCTCGCCCGGTCTCGGGTTCGTGCACACTGGCCACGACCGGTCCTTCGTGTACGACGTTGCTGACCTCTACAAGGCTGAGACCTCTATACCTGTCGCCTTCGACGTTGCGGCCGAGAGCGTGCTCGACGTTGGGTCGGCGACACGGCGAGCTATGCGTGACGGCATGTTCAGGCAGAGGGTGATCGAGCGCTGTGTCGCGGACATTCGCGCACTGCTAGGTAGCGGTGAGTTGGCAGACGAGGACGGCGTTGGTGCGAATGTGGTCGCGTTGTGGGACGCAGGTGTAGGCGCGGTTGTCGGTGGGCGCAACTACGAGGATGTGGACTGGTGACTGTCATCATCTTGACGGCGTGCACGTCAGGACTGCGTGGACTGTTGACCAGGTGGCTGATGGAGCTTGCGCCCGGCGTGTTCGTCGGTGTCGTAAGTGCTCGCGTCCGAGGGATGCTCTGGGAACGCATCGCAGAACAGATCGGTGCGGGCAAGGGGCTGCTCGTCTACTCAGTGCGATCGGAGCAACGACTTGCCTTCGAGACGCTGAACCACGACTGGGTGCCGACGGATTTTGGTGGTCACACGCTCATGGTTCGCCCGGCAGAGGGTGGGCGCGGCGACGGCCGTGGTACTTCGGGGCGACCACCCGAGAGTTGGAGTGTTGCGGCTCGGCGACGTAGGTTCGGCCGTGATATCGAGCAGGTGAGACGCACGACGAACTGAGCGTCGATGTTGAGCTGAGTGATGCAGTCCGGGGTGGAAACTGTCTATAGTTGCTGGTCAGTAAGTGTGCTCCCCGCGCGAGCGGGGATGAGCCGGCTGTGGTTGCGGTGAACACCCCGGGGTTCGCGTGCTCCCCGCGCGAGCGGGGATGAGCCGTGTCCTGAGTGCGGTCTCGTAGAGGCCCTGTACGTGCTCCCCGCGCGAGCGGGGATGAGCCCGCGCGCCCCCGCTTGGGGGTGTCCTCCGGTGCGTGCTCCCCGCGCGAGCGGGGATGAGCCGCTCGAGTGGCAGTTCCTCATGCGGCAGTGGTAGTGCTCCCCGCGCGAGCGGGGATGAGCCGTGCCCTCGCGCAACCTTCTTGGCCTGCTCTGAGTGCTCCCCGCGCGAGCGGGGATGAGCCGCGAAAGCCGCCGTCCGGGCGGACTGGCGGCTTGTGCTCCCCGCGCGAGCGGGGATGAGCCGCGCTCGTGGCGAGCAAGCCCAACCCTCGCTACGTGCTCCCCGCGCGAGCGGGGATGAGCCCACGGGCGCACGACGTACACTGCCGATCACGACGTGCTCCCCGCGCGAGCGGGGATGAGCCGGATCACGCAATGTCTCGACAGACAGTGGCCGAGTGCTCCCCGCGCGAGCGGGGATGAGCCGCCGGGGTCGGCGACCACGGGCAGTCCTGACAGGTGCTCCCCGCGCGAGCGGGGATGAGCCGCGCTCGCACTCATCGAGTCGGGTGCCGCTGACGTGCTCCCCGCGCGAGCGGGGATGAGCCGCCCGACGTGCTCGCCCCGCAGTCCGGCACCGTGTGCTCCCCGCGCGAGCGGGGATGAGCCGGAGTTACCGCCATGGGTTCTACCCGCATCAAGGTGCTCCCCGCGCGAGCGGGGATGACCCCGGTTCGTCACAGGCAACCGTCCCATTCGGTTCGTGCTCCCCGCGCGAGCGGGGATGAGCCGCGCCCGCTGACAGCAGACGGCGGGCCGTCGAAGTGCTCCCCGCGCGAGCGGGGATGAGCCGCAGACGGTCCACGATCGTATCGGACGCATTCCGTGCTCCCCGCGCGAGCGGGGATGAGCCGTACAAGAAGGTCACCCCCGGCGTCGAGGGCATGTGCTCCCCGCGCGAGCGGGGATGAGCCCGAACAGGGGCGCACGTACAGCGCCGATCACGAGTGCTCCCCGCGCGAGCGGGGATGAGCCGCACCACCAGCCGACGCCGTGGGAGCGGCCCGGGTGCTCCCCGCGCGAGCGGGGATGAGCCGTCCTGGACGGTGAGTTCCTTGAGGGCGTCGGAGTGCTCCCCGCGCGAGCGGGGATGAGCCGATCGCCTTCGCGGCTGCCTCGATGCGGGGGTCGTGCTCCCCGCGCGAGCGGGGATGAGCCCAAGAAGAGCGGCCTGGTGCGCTACTGCAAGACGTGCTCCCCGCGCGAGCGGGGATGAGCCGGGCCTGCCCGCCCACGACGCGACCACCATCGCGTGCTCCCCGCGCGAGCGGGGATGAGCCTCCGCCGCCAGACATCCCCGAAGCGAGCATCCGGTGCTCCCCGCGCGAGCGGGGATGAGCCGCCGGCCCATATGAGCAGCCCTCCAGCGCCGATGTGCTCCCCGCGCGAGCGGGGATGAGCCGTCGGCGACGGTGTGGTTCGGCTCGGCAGCCCACGTGCTCCCCGCGCGAGCGGGGATGAGCCCATGGCGACGCCCATGACGACGGCGGCGACGTAGTGCTCCCCGCGCGAGCGGGGATGAGCCCTACGGCGAGCGTCAGCAGCTCCGAGAGATCACGTGCTCCCCGCGCGAGCGGGGATGAGCCGTGCCCCTGAACCACGTGCACCAGCCGCTCCCGGTGCTCCCCGCGCGAGCGGGGATGAGCCGATGCGCGACGCAGCGCGCAACGGGCTACCGCGGTGCTCCCCGCGCGAGCGGGGATGAGCCGAACATTCACCACCCCACCCACAGGGGCTGACAGTGCTCCCCGCGCGAGCGGGGATGAGCCGAACCACCACGCCCAGGAAGCGCAGCTCAAGGGGTGCTCCCCGCGCGAGCGGGGA
>CAZECM010000034.1:16428-31937 GCA_964510785.1 uncultured Cellulomonadaceae bacterium
ACCGTAAGCACCCCGCATCACGCGGGGGTGCTCCCCGCGCGAGCGGGGATGAGCCCGCCGACTCCATGGCCTTCGCCGCTGCCGTCGAGTGCTCCCCGCGCGAGCGGGGATGAGCCGCGTTACGAGTCGAAGGGCGCCGTCGCGGTGCTGTGCTCCCCGCGCGAGCGGGGATGAGCCCGCCCAGGGCACCTACGAGGCGGCCTAGGCCGCGTGCTCCCCGCGCGAGCGGGGATGAGCCGATCCCCGGAGCACACTGGCGCCCCATCAGCGTGTGCTCCCCGCGCGAGCGGGGATGAGCCGGTGCTCTCGACGTCGGCCCTCACCCCGACCGGGTGCTCCCCGCGCGAGCGGGGATGAGCCGCACCACCAACACGGTCCCCACCAGCCGCCAACGTGCTCCCCGCGCGAGCGGGGATGAGCCGAACCGACCATCGGACCCGAGCGGCGCCGGGAGGTGCTCCCCGCGCGAGCGGGGATGAGCCGATGCGGCCCGGGCCTTGGGGGACGAGGACAAGGTGCTCCCCGCGCGAGCGGGGATGAGCCCTGGTCAACCTTGTGAGGTTGGTTGAAGAGTTGGTGCTCCCCGCGCGAGCGGGGATGAGCCGGCGTGGGAGAAGTGGGCGACCGCGGACGGCAAGTGCTCCCCGCGCGAGCGGGGATGAGCCGTAGGCGGTGATGCGCCCGTACGGTGACTCACCGTGCTCCCCGCGCGAGCGGGGATGAGCCCAGGGCGGCGTTGCCGATGTGCTGCCACCGTGTGTGCTCCCCGCGCGAGCGGGGATGAGCCGGTCTGCCCCGGTGACGCACGCATCAACCAAATGTGCTCCCCGCGCGAGCGGGGATGAGCCTGAGAAGGACGGTGCGGGTCACCTGGTGCGCTCGTGCTCCCCGCGCGAGCGGGGATGAGCCCGTGTCCCCTGACGCCCAGGTCCACGGTGCCGTGTGCTCCCCGCGCGAGCGGGGATGAGCCGATCTACGCCCGCCGCGCATCGCCCAACCTCCAGTGCTCCCCGCGCGAGCGGGGATGAGCCCGGCACACCCTGGAAGGTCACGCCGTCGTCATCGTGCTCCCCGCGCGAGCGGGGATGAGCCGCGATGTAGACGATGACCCCGTCCTCGGGGGCGGTGCTCCCCGCGCGAGCGGGGATGAGCCTAGGCGATGGGTGCACCGCGCGCACCGGTGAGGGTGCTCCCCGCGCGAGCGGGGATGAGCCGCGGCGCGTTCCGGCGCCGATGCGCGCGATCATGTGCTCCCCGCGCGAGCGGGGATGAGCCCGACGAGGAGCACTACTCGGAGATGCAGGCGTGGTGCTCCCCGCGCGAGCGGGGATGAGCCGTTCACTTGACCACTCCGGTTCCCTGGTCGGTGGTGCTCCCCGCGCGAGCGGGGATGAGCCCCACCTCCGGCACGTACACGTGTCGTTCGACCCGTGCTCCCCGCGCGAGCGGGGATGAGCCCACCCCGCCGGGTTCTGGCGCACCATCTACGGTGTGCTCCCCGCGCGAGCGGGGATGAGCCCGCGATCCAGCAGATCAACTTCCGCAACTCCAAGTGCTCCCCGTGCGAGCGGGGATGAGCCCGGGTCACGCAACGTCACCGAGCCCGTCCCCACGTGCTCCCCGCGCGAGCGGGGATGAGCCGGCGTCCACGGCCGTGCGTGCTCACAGCGTGCTGTGCTCCCCGCGCGAGCGGGGATGAGCCGACGGCACCGATGCCGACTGCGGCGGCGCCGACGTGCTCCCCGCGCGAGCGGGGATGAGCCGGTGGCGCCGAGGGGCTCGGGGAATGACGCCATGTGCTCCCCGCGCGAGCGGGGATGAGCCGGACGTGTACGCCGAGAAGATGACGGCGCTGGACGTGCTCCCCGCGCGAGCGGGGATGAGCCGCCTATCGTCTACGGCGGTCGTGGAGCTAAGCCGTGCTCCCCGCGCGAGCGGGGATGAGCCCCCGAACCTGGGCTCGACTGGTATCGCCGCAGGGTGCTCCCCGCGCGAGCGGGGATGAGCCGCCGCCCAGCGGGCCGAGCAGGTACGCGCTCATGTGCTCCCCGCGCGAGCGGGGATGAGCCCAACTCGGCTGGCACGTCCTCTGTGACGCGAGAGTGCTCCCCGCGCGAGCGGGGATGAGCCGGTCGAGGGCGACGTCCTCGAGTTCACGAACATGTGCTCCCCGCGCGAGCGGGGATGAGCCCCGGTCACCGATCTGCCGCGGAGCGTCATGCGTGGTGCTCCCCGCGCGAGCGGGGATGAGCCGAGCAGGGTGCCGCCGAGGGGGCGGATCTGCGCGTGCTCCCCGCGCGAGCGGGGATGAGCCGGTCAGCACGCCGTCGGTGAGCGGCAGGACGGTGTGCTCCCCGCGCGAGCGGGGATGAGCCGCACCGCCCATGCCCCGTCGACCCTGGCGTAATGTGCTCCCCGCGCGAGCGGGGATGAGCCCTTGTACGCCGGGCGGAGCAGCGACTGCCCCAGGTGCTCCCCGCGCGAGCGGGGATGAGCCCCACGTCCTCATCCTGCGCGACGACAACGGGGAGTGCTCCCCGCGCGAGCGGGGATGAGCCGTAGGATCCAAAGGCGGTTACCGCCCGTCGAAGGTGCTCCCCGCGCGAGTGGGGATGAGCCCACCACGATGCCCCCGGCACCGCTGATGCGGAAGTGCTCCCCGCGCGAGCGGGGATGAGCCGGCAAGCTGACGGCGCCCCGACCCCGAGGCCACGTGCTCCCCGCGCGAGCGGGGATGAGCCCCCGCGGACTGAGTCGGCACGGGGCGGGGGCGAGTGCTCCCCGCGCGAGCGGGGATGAGCCGCCCTGCCACCACGCGAGGGTCTCGTTCGCATCGTGCTCCCCGCGCGAGCGGGGATGAGCCCTGCCACTCGACACGCAGCACGTCGGCCTCGAGGTGCTCCCCGCGCGAGCGGGGATGAGCCGGGCAACGGGCTCGCCGCCTACTTCGTCGGCAAGTGCTCCCCGCGCGAGCGGGGATGAGCCCAGGACCTCGACGGGCACGTTCGTGCCGCCGGTGTGCTCCCCGCGCGAGCGGGGATGAGCCGGCTTGATGCCGAGCTCGAACGTCGCAGGGATCGTGCTCCCCGCGCGAGCGGGGATGAGCCGGTGAACTGGGCGTCCGGTTAGCTGTGGACCGGGGTGCTCCCCGCGCGAGCGGGGATGAGCCGAGTCGTGTGCAACTCGTGCCAGCCACGGTGTGGTGCTCCCCGCGCGAGCGGGGATGAGCCGCTTGGGTTGTGGTCGGTGTCTGGTCAGACTGAAGGTGGCGAACGCATGTGCATCAGCGCCGGTGGCACTCCGGTGTGCAGTGCCAGCAACCATCGACAAGCTGGTAGTACTTTCGTGCCTCTGCCACGGCGGCAACGCAGTCGGGGTGCCATCCGAGCTCCAGCCGGTTCGCGGTGACTGGAAGGCATCCTTTGTCCGACTCGAGGTCGTGCACTTCGTGTTCTCCAGTGTTTTGGGCGTTTCGGTTCACGCAGTAGTCGGGCACAGTTTCACACTCCTGGGTCTCCACACTCACATCGTTTATGAACTACCGACCCCCGCGAGTGCGGGGACAACTGACTACCCCAAGAACGATCGGGGTCATCTCCGAGGGGCGGAGAAGGTGACCGAGGGGCCACCCGCGAATCACAAGGCAATCTTGCCTACACAAGAACGATCCTTGCAAGTGGTCCACCAGATAGTCCGAGCCAAGTGACTGTGCCGAACTCACAACGACCTCTGGACAGTAGGGTGAGTGACCTGTAGACCACTTCCCTCGGGAAATGTGGAGCCGCCTCACGGCACCGACACGCAGGCCCGCTTCGGCGCAGTCAAGGTCCGCTTGACCGCGCCCCCGCCACCGACTGATGATCGACGGGCCCCCACCTCGCGGCATCGTCGCTGCGACCAGTGCGCCGGCAGAGCCTCCCCGGAGCCGCGCTCGGGGGAGCACGTCACGAAAGGCCATGCCCGCATGCCCACTAAGCTCATCCTCGACTGCGACACCGGTACCGACGACGCCGTGGCGATCATGCTCGCCGCGCTCCACCCCGAGCTCGAGCTGCTCGCGGTGACGACCGTCAACGGGAACGTCGAGGTGCAGTACTGCACGGACAACACGCTGCGCACGCTCGACCACATCGGGCGCGGGGACGTCCCGGTGTACGAGGGGCTCAGTCGCCCGATAGTCCGTAAGGACTTTCCGATGCCGCGCGATTCCGCGGTGAACCCGAACTCCAACATCCACGGTCGCGAGCTGCCGCTGCCGCCCGCGACGTCCCGCAAGCAGGACACAGGCGCGGTGGAGTTCCTCGTCGAGACGTTCCGTGCCACCCCGGACGAGATCACGCTGGTCCCGGTCGGGCCGCTGAGCAACATCGCGGCGGCGATCGCGATCGAGCCGCGCATGGTGGAGGCCGTGCCGGAGGTCGTCATCATGGGCGGGGGCAACATCAAGGGGAACGCGACGGCGTCGGCGGAGTTCAACATCTGGGCTGACCCCGAGGCCGCGGCCGCGGTGTTCGCCGCGGGCTTCCGCAACATCACGCTCGTGCCGCTCGACGCGACGCACAAGGCGCTCGTCTCGCGAGAAGACTGCGCCGTCCTCGAGTCCCTCGGCACCCCGGCGGGCTCCGCCGCGGCGAGCTTCATCAACCGCAGGATCGATGGGTACGACCGCACGCAGCCGATGGCGGTGGCCGGGAGCGCGCCGGTGCACGACGCGCTGTGCGTCGCGTACCTGCTCGAGCGCGACGTGCTCGACACGGTGCACGTCAACGTGGACGTCGAGGTGGCGGGCGCGCTGACCGTGGGCCGCACCGTGATCGACATCTACCACCGCAGCGGTCAGGCACCGAACTGCGACGTGGCTCTCGACGCGGACGCCCGGCTCTTCGTCGACTTCATGACGAGGACGTTCGCCGCGCACTGATCGCTCCGAGCATGTGGTTCCGGAGGCGCGGTCAGGCGACGGGGTGCGGCACGTCCGCCCCCGCGCCTGTCACGCGGGCAGCGGCGACGGCCTCGGCGATACGGCGCTCGGTCGCCGCTTCCCGCACCCGACGACGACGGCGTGCGACAAGCACCAGGCCGATGGTGGCCAGCAGCAGCGCGAGCAGTGACCAAGGCATCGCTACCGCGGTCGTCGCGGCGGTGACCGGCCCCAGCGGGACGGCGGTCTCACCGGCGACGCGCGGGGCGAGCTCGACCTCGGCGGCCATGCGCCCCAACGGCAGGACCGCGGCCACGTGCAGGGCCACCTCGGTGCTCTCGCCGGGCAACAGCTCGGGCAACGTGACCGACTCGAAACGAGCGCCCACCCCGAACGGCCCCGCGACCCGCACCGTCGCGTCCCCGGCCAGGCGCGTGTTGCCGGTGTTGACCACCGAGAACGTGACCCCGGCGCTGCCGGCGGCGACCGGGTTGAGGGTTCCGTCGTAGCTTGCCTGCAGCTGCTCGATCGACACGGCGGGCGCCAGCTCGCCGTCGACGCGTACGTGGATGCGCGAACCGAGACGTCGGTCCACGTTGATGCCCTGCTCCAGGTGTGCGCTGGTGAGCGAGGTGACGATGCCCCCGGCGTGGTCGCCCGGTTCGGCGTCGAGCGGTACGTCGAGGGTGAAGGGGACGACGGCGCTCTCCCCCGCGGGGACCGTGATCTCTGACTCCGCCGTGGTGACCCAGGCGCCGACCCCCACCGACTCCTCACCAGGGCGTACCAGGTCGAGCGCGCCGCCAGCGGTCGTGAAGGCGTCGGCCGCATAGACGAGGAACGTCGCGGGCGCTTCGGTGTAGTTGGTCACGACGAGGGCGTCGGAGATCGAGTCCCCGGGCTCGACGGCGTAGGCGTAGTTGGGGCGACCTGCGGCGTGCGGTTCGACGTCGGCCGGCCGGACACCCCACGTGACCGTCGAGCTCGCCGGCTCGGCGGGTTCGACGGCAGCGGAATCGTTGGCCCCTGTCGCCTGCGCGGCCCCGGCGAGCAGGCCGAAGGAGGCGAGGACCGCCGCTCCGACCAGAACGGCGCGACGCAAGGGCTGGACGGACGGGGTGGGGTGTGGCAGGGCGCGGGTCATGGTGAGGTTCCTCGGAGTGGGATGCGGTGGGGCGAACGGCGGATGCGCCGGCCCGCCGGCCGGGTGGTGAACCCGGCCGACGGACCGACGCGTGGGGGAGCGGCGCTCAGCTCAGATCAGCTCAGCGCGGTGAGGGTGAGCGTCGCGGAGTAGGTGCCCTCGGTGACAGTGAGCGGCAGCAGCAGCTCGAGCTCGGCACCGAGCAGCGACGAGCCGAGGTCGTGGCCCGCTGCGGCACTGCCGAGCACGGACGAGACGGCCAGGCCGTCGCCGCCGAGCAGCCCCGGCGTGACCACCGCACCGGCGCTCGCCCCACCCTCGTTCTCGGTGACGGCAGGGCTCCAACCCAGGGACTTGGCCTCGATGGCCTCCCCGCCCGAGACGAAGTCGCTGACCTGACCGGTGATCGACCAGGCCGGCGCCCCGAGACGCGTGTCCGTGACGCGAACGGGGTTGATGGACCCGTTGGCCTCGAACCGGTCACCGGCGACCTGGGCGACACCGAGGTCGACGAGGTCGTTGCTGCCGTCGATGCTCCACACGAAGTCCCCGGCCGCGACGGTCGGGATCTCCACCCGGAGCGCCTGCTCGTCGGTGCCCGGCGGGGTGGCCGGTGCCTCGCCGAGGATCGGGACGAGGGAACGGAAGTCGAGGTAGATGTCCGAGCTCGACTCCCGGTCCTGGTAGAGCGTGACGGCGAGGGTGTTCGTGCCCGCGACGAGGGTGCCCGGTGCGAGGGTCTCCGGATCGAGGGAGAACGAACGGTTCACCGGCGCGGAGGCCGAGGTCCCGGCGTACTGGAGGTTCTTCGTGGGATCCGAGGCCCGCTCGTCGCGGTCGTTGTAGACGAGCGTGCCGTTGAGGTAGACCCGCACGGCGTCGTCGAAGGTGAGGGCGCCCTCGAGCGACTCGAGCCGGGCGAGGGAGGCCTCGTCGAGCTCGAACGTCGTGCGGAAGAAGTACGTCGGGATCACCGGGTTGGACGAGCCGTTGACGTACTGGGCGAGCAGGGTGTCGGGCACGAAGCCGCCGCTCAGCTCGGCGATGGCACCGCGCAGCGCACCGAACGAACCAGTGCCGGTCTTCCACGTCGAGTCGTCGAAGGCCGGAGCGGTCCAGGCGAGCACGCCCGCGTCGGGACCCTGGGGTTCGGTGTTGTTGTCGAGGTAGGACCACGTGGTGCCCGCCGTCGTGACGAGCGGGGTGCCGGGGCCGGCGGGCTCGTCGGCGGCGGCCGAGGTGGACAGGGCGAGCGGGGCGACGAGCAGGGCGCCGACGGCGGCCGCCGCGATGAGTCCCCTGTGGCGGGGAGAACGGTTCGAGGTCATGAGTTCACAGGTCCTTTCAGCTCAGCGCGGTGAGCGTGAGCGTCGCGTTGTAGGTGCCTTCGGTGACCGACACGGGGAGCAGCAGCTCCAGGTCCGCACCGAGCAGTGCCGAGCCTGAGGCGTGCCCGACGGCGGCAGCGCCGAGAACCGAGGACACGGAGAGACCCTCGCCACCGAGCAGGCCCGAGGTGACGACCGCGCCAGCGGTGGCGCCGCCGGTGTTCTCGGTGACGGCCGGGCTCCAGCCGAGGTGCTTGGACTCGATGCTCTGGCCGCCGGCGACGAAGTCTCCGACCTGCCCGGACAGCGACCAGGCGGGCGCGCCGAGGCGGGTGTCCGTGACGCGCACCGGGTTGATCGCCCCGTACGCCTCGAACCGGTCACCGGCGAGCGCCGCCTCACCGAGGTCGACGAGGCCGTTGCTGCCGTCGATGCTCCACACGAACTCACCGGGCTCGGGCTCGAAGGTGGGAACGGTCACCTGGAGCGACTGCTCGCCGTCGCCCGGCTCAGGGGTGGGGATCTCGACGCCGGGCTCCGTGACGAACTTGCCCAGCGAGTTCTTCGTGATCGTGAAGGAGTCGTACAGGCTGCCGATCGGCTCGGGTGCGCCGCCGGTCTTCGCCGCGACGTAGGACTCGTAGGTGAGCGTGCCGCCGTCGACGGAGATCACCTGGTACGTCGAGACGTTGGCGCCGCGCTTGACCTGCGTGGCTCCGTTGTTGGTCCACACGTTCGTCGCGTCCGAGGCGAGCGCGTAGTACTTGCCGCCCGAGTTCGACACCGCGTAGACCGGACCGGTGGTCAGGCCGGGGGTCTCGGTGGCGTCGGTGTTCTTGAAGCCACGTGCGTAGGTGTGGTCGTGGCCTTGCAGCACGAGGTCGATGTTGTGCTCCTGGAAGACGGGCACCCACGCGGCACGCAGGATCGGCTCGTCACGGCCCGAGGACACCGAGTAGACGGGCTGGTGGAACGTCGCCACGGCCCACGTGTTCGGGTTGTTCTCGAGGATGTGGTCGAGCCACGCGGCCTGGAAGTCGATCCACAGCGAGCCGGTGTTCGGGCAGCCCGCACCGGAGCACGCGGGCAGGTTCGCCGGGGTGAGGAACGTCGTGTCGCGCGTCGCGTTGAGCGTGATGAAGCGGACGTCCTGGTAGTCGACGTAGTAGACCGTCTCGGCGGCGAACTGCGACCAGTGCGCGAAGAGTGCGGCGGTGCGCAGCGCGGCCGGGGTGTCGCCCTCGGCGAGCTGGGCCAGCTCTCCGATGGTCGAGAGGCTCGGCTGGTTGTGCGGGTACTCGAAGTTCGCCTTCCAGTTCCGCATCGTCTGGTCGCCCGAGTACTCGTGGTTGCCGGGAGCGGCCAGCACCTGCTTGGTGCGGCCCGACTCGCCCATGCCGAGGAACCAGTTGGTCCACTGGGTCTGGTTGGAGGCGGTGTCGATGAGGTCGCCGGCGTGCACGCTGCCGACGTTGTCGGGCGCCTTGGCGTTCGCCGCGTTGACGACGGCCGGCCAGGTGACCGGCAGGTCGATCTGGGCGTCGCCGTAGTAGATGAAGGAGAACGGCTTGGCGTGGTCGGCCGCTGTGGTGAACGTGCGCCACGTGGTCCAGTCACCGTCCCGGCCCACCCGGTACTCGTACGCCGTCTCCGGGCTCAGGCCCGTGAGGTGGGCCGAGAAGTGCGTGAAGGCGCCGATCGTGTCGACGGCGGTCGCCGCGACCTGGGAGGTAGCGCCGCCGACGGGCCGGTACTCGACGCTCCCGGCGGCCGAGGTCGACGAGCGCCAGGTGACGTACTGGGACGACGTCGGGTCGGCGGTGCCGGTGAGCACCAGGCGGTCGGTGGTGGTGCCGGGGTCAGCGCTGGCCGTCGCCGCGGTGGCGATGGCGAGCGGGGCGGTGAGCAGGGTCCCCGCCAGGGCGAGCGCGAGGCTCCGGCGAGCGAGGCCTCGGTGGGGCCGGTCGGTGTGCCTGTGGGCACGCGAGCGTGGTGTGGACATGTCGAGTTCACGGCTCCTTGGGTCAGGGGTTGGCACGTGAAAGCTCGCAGCACCGGATGTTGTCCGAGGAAACGAGGAGTGGACCTCGGACGATCAGAGTCCGACATTTCAGAATTTGTCCCCCAAGTCGGGTGCTCGTAGCCGCAGTCACCTGCGTCGCCACTACGCTGCAGACGTGACCGCACCTCGCATCGCCCTCGTGACCTATGCCCCCCTGCCGGAGCTCGATGCCGACGACGCGCCCCTCCTGGCCGCGCTCGAGGAGCGGGGCGCCGAGGCCGTCGCGACCGTCTGGGACGACCCGGGCGTCGACTGGGCGGGCTTCGACCTCGTGGTCGTGCGCAGCACGTGGGACTACATGGAGCGGCTCGAGGAGTTCCTCGCGTGGACCGAGCGCGTCGCGGCGGCCACCACGCTCGCCAACCCGGCCGAGGTGCTGCGGTGGAACACCGACAAGATCTACCTGCGTGACCTCGAGCAGCGAGGGATCGCCGTCGTCCCCACGAAGTATCTCGACCCCGCCGTGCACAACGAGGGCCGGAAGATCCACGCGCGCACGCCCGGTCGCGGTGAGTTCGTCGTGAAGCCCACGGTGAGCGCGGGCTCGATGGACACGGCGCGCTACCGCTCCGGCGACGTCGACGACCGCGGCGAGGCCATGCGCCACACCAGGCGGCTGCTGACCGAGGGACGCGCGGTCATGATCCAGCCCTACCTCAAGGCGGTCGACGACGTCGGGGAGACAGCGCTGATCTACATCGGCGGGCTGTTCTCCCACGCAGCCCGCAAGGGTGCGATCCTCGGTGGCTTCGGCGCCGCGCTGAGCGAGCCGTTGATGGCCGAGGAGATGACGTCCCGTGAGCCGTCGGTCGCCGAGCGCGCCGTGGGTGACGCCGTCGTCGCGGTGCTGCCCGAGCTCGTCGAGACCCAGGGCGGCGCGGACTTCCCGCTCCTGTACGCCCGGATCGACCTCATCCCGGACGAGGAGGGCAACCCGCTCGTCCTCGAGGTCGAGGTGACCGAACCTTCCCTGTTCCTGCGGTTCGCACCCGGCTCGGTCGAGCGCTTCGCGGACACCGCCGTGGCGCGCGCGCTGCGGGCACGGACCAGCGCGCTGCGCGCCCGGATGCCGTAACCGGGTCAGGCGGGCTTCCAACCCTTCGGGGTCGTGACCAGCACCCGCTGACCGGCGCCGGGATCGCGTTGTGGTACTCGGTCTCGATGGTGAGTCCCGCTGCCTGGCCCTGACCCTGGCCGATCCCGCTGAGCGAGGACTCCAGCGCCGAGGCGGCCATCGGGTGCCTGCCCTGGTTGATCACGAGCTTGATCGGGCGTGGTGCACCCTGCTCGAGCTGGGCGGCCAGCGCCACCAGGAGCGAGTCAGCCACGTCCACGACGCATAAACTCCACAACTGTAGAATTCAACAGGTGTGGAGATATGATGCCGTCATGTCTGATGACGCTCGTCACACCACGGGAAGCCGCGCGACCGGTCGCAGGGCCGGGAACAGCGGGACGCGCGACGCGATCCTCGCCGCTGCGCGCAGCCACTTCGCCCTCGACGGCTACGCCGCCTCGCTGCGGGCCGTCGCGGCGACCGCCGATGTCGACGTCGCCCTCATCCGCCACTTCTTCGGCAGCAAGGACGACCTGTTCACCGCGATCCTCGCGCTGCCGGACGAAGCCCCGCAGCGGCTCCTGGACGCACTCGCGGGCGACCCCGAGACGCTGGGCGAACGCCTCGCGCGCGCCTACCTGGCGCTGTGGGAGGAGCCGGCGACCGCGGAGCCCCTGATCGCCCTCGCGCGCACCGCGCTGGCGTCCCGGCACACGACCGACCACGTGCGCGAGCTGGTGACCCGCCGGCTCCTCAGCCAGGTGTTCCCGAAGCTCGAGGTCGACCGGCCCGAGGCGCGCTTCGCGCTCGTCAGCGCACAGCTCATGGGGGTCGCCCTCGCCCGCTACGTCCTGCGGGCCGGCCCGCTCGCCGAGCTCGAGAGCGACACGATCGCCTCGCTCCTCGGCCCCACCATCCAGCTCCAGCTCACCGGGAAGGTGTGAGGATGCCCCCGGTCGCTCTCTCCCTGCCGTTCGACGGTCGGTGGCTCGTGCAGAACAGCCCGGCGCGACGTGTGCCCAGCCATGGACTCGATCTGCTCGGCCAGCGGTACGCGATCGACTTCGTCGCCGTCGACGAGCGGGGCCGGACGGCGCCGACGCGCGACTGGCGAACGGCCCTGTCGACCGAACCACCGGAGAGGTTCTTCGGGTTCGGCCTGCCGATCCTGGCCCCGGTGAACGGCGTGGTGGTGCAGACGCACGGCGAGGAGAGCGACCACGAGGCACGACGCTCACCGCTGGCGTTGGTCCCGTACGCACTGGGACAGGCAGCCCGGCTGCGGCAGGGGCCGGACGCGCTCGCAGGAAACCGGGTGGTGGTGCGCGACCACGCGAGCGGGATGCTCGTCGCGTTGGTGCACCTGCGAGCCGGGTCGCTGCGAGTCCGGATCGGCGACGAGGTGGCGAGGGGCGAGCCGCTCGCCGAGTGCGGCAACTCGGGCAACTCGACCCAACCCCATGTGCACGTACAGGTGATGGACAACGTCGACCTCGACCTCGCGCAGGGCGTGCCGGTCGTCTTCACCCGCTACCGGCAGTGGGGACCCGTGCCAGGAGCCGTCGAGGACGTCGACGTGGGCGTACCGCTGGAACGGGCGATCGTGGGCCCGCTCCCGTCAGAGCAGTAGCACCCGGGATCGGCCCGTTGCGCGGCGCCGGCCGGGTCAGCGGACGGGGGAAGAGAGAACCGGTCCCAGCGTGGGGACGCTGGGACCGGCGGTGGGGTGGCTAACGGGACTTGAACCCGCGACCCCCTGGACCACAACCAGGTGCTCTACCTACTGAGCTATAGCCACCGTGCAGGCGCGCATCGCTGCGAACCGACGAGGAGTCTACCTGGTCCGGGCGCGGGTGCCGCACGCGTTGTGTCGTGCCACTACGGAGCGACCGGCCCCGCAGGCAGGTAGGCGGCAGTGACGGAGGTCTTCGCGATCTCGGCAGAGATCGCCCTGACCGTCGGGGTGTCGGGCCCCGGCTGCGGCACGAGCATCGCCGCGCGGTAGTAGCGCAGCTCGTCGATGCTCTCGAGGATGTCGGCGAGCGCGCGGTGCCCGCCGTGCTTCTCGGGGGAGTTGAAGTAGATGCGCGGGTACCAGCGCCGGGCGAGCTCCTTGATGGAGGACACGTCGATCACGCGGTAGTGCAGGTGCTCCATGAGCCCGGGCATGTCGCGCTCGAGGAACGTCTTGTCCATGCCCACGGTGTTCCCCGCGAGGGGTGCCTTGCCCACCTCGGGGACCCACGCGCGCACGTAGTCGAGCACGAGCTCCTGCGCGGCGGCCATGGTCATGCCGCCCTCGAGCTCGAGGATCAGGCCGGACCGGGTGTGCATGTCCACCACGAAGGGGTCCATCTGCGCGACGGCCTCCGCGGGGGGCGCGATGACGACGCTGACGCCGTTGCCGAGGACGTTGAGCTCCGCGTCGGTGACGACGGCGGCGACCTCGACGAGCGCGTCGTTGACGGTGTCGAGGCCGGTCATCTCGCAGTCGATCCAGACGATGCGGCCGTTCTCGCCGGACGGGGAGCTGGTGGTGGTCACGCGCCCAGCCTAGGCGCCCCCACCGACTACCAGGGAACTTCCCTAGTCCCGCGGTGGGTCTGGACGGTTCGGCATGGTCGCTCCGAGGACCAGGGCGCCGACGACGACGACGGCGGCACCCGCCCCGATCACGAGCCCGCGGAGCCAGCCGCCACCGGCCCAGGTGACGCCCAGGCACGTCGCGCCGAGGACGACGACGGCGAGCAGCAGGCGGTCGCGCCAGCCGTGGCGGGCGTCGTCGTCGGCGGTCTCGCGTTCCGCGTGCCGGCCCATCAGCGCGCGCCCCTTCCTGGGGCGCGACCGGGCTCGGACACGACGGTGCCGGGGGCGATCCGCTCGCTGCGGGACCCCCGGCACCGGGTGTTGGTTGGGCTCACATGGCCCATCGTGGCACGGCGTCGGGCTGGCACGGGGCACTGCCCGCCGTCGCGTCACGGAGCATTGCGTCGGTCGACCGGTGGTGGCGCTGCGCACTTCGCAGAGCGATGGCACGCAGGACGGACACCACGCGGGTCGCCTCGGCAACACGCTGCTGGTGCTCGAACCGAGCTACCTGGAGCTGTGTCTCGGGATGCATGGTGGTGGTGACCTTCCTGATGGCGCGCGAAGCAGCCCGGAGAGCCGGGAGGCTTCGAGCATGGGGTGGTGTGGTGGGCCTGGCCGGGCCCGGTGCTTGCTGCAGCGGGGACTATCCTCGCGCCGGCGTGTGGCGCGTGTCACGGCTTTATCGGGTGGTCATCTCCTGGTGCAAACTCGATGAACGGGACGAATCCACCGTAGGACGAGCCACTGACACTGCGATCAGCCGCGGTGCACCTGCAGGGGACCCGAGCTCTGGGTCACGGGCATGAGCTCGATGACGTTGATGTTGACGTGCGGCGGCTGGGCCACGGCCCAGTGCACGGCCTCCGCGACGTCGGCCGCCGTGAGTGCGCCGGAGCCCTCGTAGACCTTCGCCGCGCGCTCGGCGTCCCCGCCGAAGCGCACCGTGGAGAACTCGGTGCCGCCCACGAGCCCGGGCTCGACGCACGTGACGCGCACCCCCGTGCCGTGCAGGTCGCTGCGCAGGTTGAGGCTGAGCTGGTGCACGAAGGCCTTCGTGGCCCCGTAGACGTTGCCGCCGGGGTACGGGTACGTGCCCGCGATCGAGCCGAGGTTGACCACGTGGCCCCGGCCGCGCGCCACCATGCCCGGCAGGATCGCGCGCGTGCAGTGCAGGACGCCGGCGCAGTTGGTGTCGAGCATCTGCTGCCACTCGTCCGGGTCGGCCTCGTGGGCGGGGGACAGGCCAAGGGCCAGGCCGGCGTTGTTGACGAGCACGTCGACCTCGGCGAACTCCGCGGGGAGCTGCCCGACGGCGGCGTCCACGGCGGCGCGGTCCCGCACGTCGAGCTCGAGGGGGAGCACGCGGGGGCCGAGCTCCGCCGCGAGCGCACCCACACGGTCGCCGCGGCGGGCCGTAGCCACCACGCGTGCGCCGTCGGCGGAAAACCTGCGGACGATCTCGGCGCCGAAGCCCGCGCTCGCGCCCGTGACGAAGATGGTCTGGCTGGTCATGGCCTCCACGCTACGGCGCGCAGGCCCGCACTGTTAGCCTCCGACCATGGGTCGAATCCGCGCCGTGGACCTCGTGGACGTGCTCGTGTACCTCGTGGTCATCGGCGTGTTCGTGCAGCTCTTCCCGTCGGTCATCTCGGAGTCGTTCCTCGTCACGCTCCTGACGGCCGTGCTGCTCAAGATCGTGCTCGAGGTGGTGATGGTGGCGAAGACCGCCGTCGTCGGTCGGATCAAGGCGGCCAGGACCACGCAGCGGCGCATCGTCGGGGCGTTCTCCTTGCTGCTCGTGGGACCCGGCAGCAAGTTCCTCGTGCTCTGGCTCACCGACCTCGTGTTCGGCGACAGGGTCTACCTGGGCGGTTTCTGGCAGGTCACCGCGTTGATCGTCACCCTGATGCTCGCGCGGTTCGCCGTGCGCAAGGTCGTGGCGTAGCGCATGGACGTCGACGCGTCGGGCGTGTCGCAGACGGCGGACACGGGACCGCCGCCCGGTGCCGCCGCCATCGACGAGGTGCTCGCCGCGGCCTACGAGCGGGCCGCCCGGCACCGCGAGGGAGCCGTCGCGGACTACATCCCCGTGCTCGCCGCGGCCGACCCGGACGCTTTCGGGTTGTGCGTGGTGGACGTCGCGGGCGGGCTGCACGAGATCGGCTCGACGCGCACCGAGTTCTCGATCCAGTCCATCTCGAAGGCGTTCGTCTACGCGTTGCTGTGCGAGCGGCTCGGTCACGAGCGCGTGCTCGACGTCGTCGGCGTCAACAACACAGGGCTCGCGTTCAACTCCGTGATGGCCCTCGAGCTGCACGCCGGGCACCCGCGCAACCCCATGGTCAACGCGGGGGCCACCGCTCCTCGGCGCTCGCGCCGGGCAGGAGCGCCGTGGTCGCGATGGCCCC
>CAZECM010000035.1:0-552 GCA_964510785.1 uncultured Cellulomonadaceae bacterium
GACCTCGCCCACGAGCAGCCCGGACTCGGCGGCGAAGGTCGCCCGCAGCTCGAGCACCCGCCGCGCGGCGACGGGGAACGCGGACGGGTCGAGGATCTGCGAGCCGATGTGGGAGTGGATGCCGAGCAGCTCGAGCTCGGGGCGCGCAAGGACCGCGCGCAGCGCTACGAGCGCGGGGCTCGCACCACCGTCCGGCGCCGCGAGGGACAGCCCGAACTTCTGGTCCTCGTGGGCCGTGGCGATGTACTCGTGCCCGCCCGCGTGCACGCCCGTCGTGACGCGCACCATGACGGGGGCGCGCACCCCCGCGCGGGCGGCGAGTTCCGCGACGCGGTCGATCTCGACGAGCGAGTCGACCACGATGCGCCCGACGCCGTGCGCCAAGGCGGCCCGGATTTCGTCGTCGCGCGCGTCTCACACGGCGAGCCGCACAGACGGCAGTTCATGGTCTGAAAATGACAAACAACAACCACCCCTAAAGGAATATTTTAATGGTTATTTTTCGAAAAAAAAGCAAAAAAAAAACGGAACAAAAAATACCAAAAAAATAAA
>CAZECM010000035.1:562-11328 GCA_964510785.1 uncultured Cellulomonadaceae bacterium
CTCGTCGTCGGACTTGTTGTTGCCGTGCAGGCCGATCGACTCCCCCGGCACGCCGGCGCGGAGCGCGACGGCGAGCTCCCCGCCGGTCGCGACGTCGACGCGCAGCCCCTCCTCGACGGCCCAGCGCGCGACAGCGACCGAGAGGAACGCCTTGCCCGCGTAGTAGACGTCGACGCCCGCACCGACCTCGGCGAAGGCCCGCTCGAACACCTCGCGCATCCCGCGCGCGCGGTCCCGGAAGTCACGCTCGTCGAGGACGTAGGCGGGGGTGCCGTGCTCGGCGGCAAGGTCGGTGACGCGCACGCCGGCGAAGGACACCTCGCCGTCGTCGTGCCGAACAGCCCCTGCGGGCCACGGCGAGCCGAGGACGGCCGCCGTCGGACCCGGGGCACTCACATGCGCTCCGGCGCGGCGACGCCGAGCAGCCCGAGGCCGTTCGCGAGCACCTGGCGCGTCGCGTCGTTGAGCCACAGCCGCGTCCGGTGCGTGTCCGAGACCTCTTCGTCTCCGAAGGGCGTGACCCGGCGCTGGTCGTACCACTTGTGGAAGGCGCCGGCGAGCTCCTCGAGGTAGCGCGCGACACGGTGCGGCTCACGCAGCGCGGCGGCCTGGGCGACGACGCGGGAGAACTCCCCGATCTGCCCGAGCAGCACGGCCTCGGTCTCGTGGTCGAACAGGCCCGGGTCGAAGCCGTCCTCACGACGCACGCCGTGCTCCGCGGCGTTGCGCCCCACACCGGCCGTGCGCGCATGGGCGTACTGCACGTAGAACACGGGGTTGTCGTTGGTCTTGCGGGTGAGCAGCTCGAGGTCGAGGTCGATCGACTGGTCCACCGAGGAGCGGGTGAGGGCGTACCGCGCGGCATCCACCCCGACGGCGTCGACGAGGTCGTCCATCGTGACGATCGTGCCCGCCCGCTTGCTCATCTTGACGGGCTCGCCGTCCTTGAGGAGGTTGACCATCTGCCCGATGAACAGCTCGAGGTTGACCCACGGGGTGTCCCCGAACGCCGCGCACATCGCCATCATGCGGCCGATGTAACCGTGGTGGTCCGCACCGAGCATGATGATCGCCCGGTCGAAGCCCCGCTCGCGCTTGTCGAGGTAGTACGCGAGGTCGCCCGCGAAGTACGCGGCGTCCCCGTCGGACTTGATGATGACGCGGTCCTTGTCGTCGCCGAAGTCGGTGGTGCGCAGCCAGATGGCACCGTCGAGCTCGAAGATGTGCCCGAGCTCGCGCAGCCGCGCGACGGCACGCTCGACCGCTCCCGACTCGTGGACCGAGTCCTCGTGGAAGTACACGTCGAAGTCGACACGGAAGTCGTGCAGCTTCTGCTTGATCTCCCCGAACATGAGCTCGACGCCGCGCGAGCGGAAGACCTCTTGCGCCCGTGCGTCGTCGAGCGTGCGCGGGTCGGGCTCACCGGCGGCCACCGCGATATCGATGACCTGGTGCGCGATGTCCTCGATGTACTGCCCGCCGTACCCGTCCTCCGGAGCCTCCTCGCCCTTGGCGCGGGCGAGCAGCGAGCGCGCGAAGCGGTCGATCTGCGAGCCGTGGTCGTTGAAGTAGTACTCGCGCGTGACGAGCGCACCGTTCGCTGCGAGGAGTCGCGCGAGGGAGTCGCCGACAGCGGCCCACCGCACGCCGCCGATGTGCAGCGGGCCGGTGGGGTTGGCCGAGACGAACTCGAGGTTGATCTTCTCCCCCGCGAGCGCGTCCCCGCGCCCGTAGGCGTCGCCCGCCTCGACCACGCTGCGGGCGAGCTCGCCCGCGGCCGCCGCCTCGAGCGTGATGTTGAGGAAGCCCGGTCCCGCGATGTCGACCTTCGCGACGCCCGCGACGCCGTCGAGCTGGGCGACGAGCGCCTCGGCCACGGCCCGGGGAGCCATGCCCGCCTTCTTGCCCAGCTGGAGCGCGACGTTGGTCGCCCAGTCACCGTGCTCGCGCTGACGGGGTCGCTCGACGTGGACCGACTCCGGCAGCTCGGCGGGGTCGAGGGACACGGTGCCTGCGTTCACGGCGGCCTCGAGGGCGGCGCGCAGCGCGGCGGAGAGTTCGGCTGGGGTCACCGGCCAAGCCTACCGAGCACGCTCGCGTGCCAGATCACTCGGCGAGGACGGCGTCCATCTGCCCCATCGCGGCCCGCATGCCCTCTTCCATGCCCATCTCGACGAGCTGGGTCATCTCCTCGACCGAGCCGAAGTAGGTGACGGCTCGCATGCGCGCCCCGGCAGCCGTCTCGGAGAAGGTGTAGACCATCCGCATCGACGGCATGTCTGTGTTGGGCGAGCCGTCGTCGTGGGCGAAGCCGTCGCGCACCTCGAACGAGTGGGGCGCGGTGACGGCGACGAACTCCCAGTAGCCCGACGACGTCTCGCCGTCGGGCCCGGTCATCGTGTAGACCGAGCGGCCGCCGGGCACCATGTCGTGCTGGGAGAACGTGGCCGGCCACTCGGGCGGACCCCAGAAGCGCTCGAGCTGACGCGGGTCGGCATAGGCGTCCCACAGTCGCTGCACGGTCACCGGGAACTCGGCGACGACGGTCATCGTCAGGGCCTCGGGGTCCTTGTCGACGGATGTGATGGGCATGGTGACACCTTCCGTTTCGTAGGTACGTCAATCGTCGAGCAGCGCGTCGAGCCGTGCCACCCGTCCCCGCCAGAGCTGCTCGAAGTCGTCCAGCAACGCTTGCGCACGCCGGATCGTGTCGGGCTCCGCACTGACGAGCCGCTCCCGGCCTTGGGGCCGCTTGTGCACGAGGCCGGCTCCCTCCAGGACGGCGACGTGCTTCTGCACCGCCGCGAACGACATCTCGTAGCTCGCGGCGAGGCGGGAGACCGTCTCCTCCTCGACGAGGGTGCGGCGCACGATGTCGCGACGGGTCACGTCCGCGAGGGCTCGGAAGATCCGGTCCACCTCGTCGTCCGTGAGCGCCAGTGAATATACAACCATAAGGTTGTACGTTAGGCCCGTCCTCCCGAGCCGTCAAGGGGCCCGGAGTCGAGACCGGCTGAGACGGCCGGGGTTCGAAGCCACGTCCAGCACGACCTTCCCTCGGGTGTGACCGGCCGCGACGTAGCGGAGGGCGTCGGCCGCTTCGTCGAGGGGGTAGGTGCGGTCGATGACGGGCGTGACCTGCCCGGTCGAGAGCAGGTCGGCCAGGGCGAGCAGGTCCTGACGCTTCTCGATCGACGCGAAGGGCCTCAGCCGCTGGCGGGTGAACCCGGACAGCACGCGCGCCTTGACGATCCGACCGAGGGGGCCGAGCCAGCGGCCGCCGCGTCCGCTGTTGGGGATGAGGGTGCCGGTGGGCGTCAGCGCTCGGCGGACAGCCGCCAGGGGCTGGGCTTCCACGTTGTCGAGGATGACGTCGTAGCGCTTCTCGGCGCGGGTGAAGTCGGTCCTCGTGTAGTCGACGACGTGGTCGGCACCGAGCGACCGGACCAGGTCGACGTTGCGTGTGCTGCACACACCCGTCACCTCGGCGCCGAGAGCCTTGGCGATCTGTACGGCGAAGGAGCCCACGCCGCCCGACGCGCCTGTGACCAGCACCGACTGACCCGGTCGGACGTTCGCGATCTTGCGCAACGCCTGCAACGCCGTCAGCCCCGACGTGGGCACCGCTGCCGCGTCCGCGACCGACAGGTTGGCGGGCACGGGCACGAGGTTGTCCGCCGGGACGCAGGCGTACTCCGCGAGCGTTCCAGCGGTGCTCCACCCGAACACCTCGTCGCCGGGGCGGAGCGCGGTGACGTCCTTCCCGACCGCTGCCACCACGCCAGCGAGATCCCTGCCAGGGATGCCGTGGCGCGGCCGACGGAACCCGTACACGAGGCGCACCATGTACGGCTTCCCGGTCATGACGAAATAGTCGCCGGGATGTACCGAGGCCGCGACCACCTGGACGAGCACGTCGCCTCGACCGGTCGACGGGATCGCGACCTCGGACGGTTCGAGCACGGAGGACGGGCCGTAGCGGTGCTGGACGGTGGCCCGCATCGTCGCCGCCCTCATCTCGGTGACGACCGGACGAGGCGCACGCCGGTCGCGAGCAGCCAGACGATCCAGACGGCGAACCCCAGGAGCCCGACAAAGATCATCGGCGAGCCGTCGGCGATCGCGAGGTTCCCAAGCCCTGCGGCGAGCAGCAGGCTCCCGCCCACCAGACCCAGCAGGCGCTGCCAAGCCGGAGTCAGCCCGCTCGCGTGCGCGGCGATGGTCCCACCGATGCAGGTGGTGCCGAGCATGGGCAGCGCCAGCCCGAACGCCGCCGCATGAATCTGCCAGACGAGCTCGAACGCGGGCGTCGGCTCGGGAAGCCCACCGGCGGAGATCGCGAGCCCGATCTGCAGGACGTTGAAGAGCACGAAGATGGCCGACAGCGTCGCGCCAGCGGCCAGAGCGAGGCGCGACCAGTCGGCGCCTGCTCCGCCTTGCCGCTCCACGAGGCCGTGCAGGCCCGTCACGAACACGAGCAGCAGGGGCAGGTACAGGGCCACCACACCGGATATGACCGCGACCGTGTCGCGGTTGGCCGCGTAGTAGGCCAGCACTTCCTCGATCGGAGCGCCGTAGCTTGGCGCGCCCGTGACCGCGAACAAGACGTTCTCCAGCACCCACAGCACCGCAAACGCGATAGCCGCGGCGCCCACGAGCCGGCCTCGAACGAGCCCGCTCCGGGCTGGTGTGGTGGCGGCTTTCTGCGGTGATCTCAACTCTCACTCCTTCGTTACGGTCGGACGACCGACGGATTGTCAGGCAGGGTCGCGCTCGTACACCGTACGTCGTACGCTGTACTATGAACGTACGCTGTACGATCTGTCAAGCCGTTCGAGCGAGCGAGGAGACCCGTGCCTGCCAAGGAACGACGCCATGCCACGTCGGACGCGGGGCTGAGCAAGCAGCGGGTGGTGGTCGAAGCGGTCCGGATCGCCGACCGCGAGGGGGTCCACGAGCTGAGCATGCGCCGCCTCGCCGGCGCGCTCGGCGCGGGCGCGATGTCGCTCTACCACTACGTGGCGAGCAAGGACGAGCTGCTGGACGCCATGATCGACGTCGTGTTCGAGGAGATCGAGCACCCGCCCGAAGGAGCCGACTGGCAGACGGCGATCCGACGGCTGGCGGTATCCACCCGACAGGTCCTCGCACGCCACCCGTGGGCGATAGGCCTGATGGAGTCGCGGACGTCGCCCGGGCCCGCGAACCTCCGCCACCGCGAAGCGGTCACCGCCTGCCTGCGAAGGGCCGGCTTCTCGGCCCTGACCGCGACGCACGCCAACTGGTTGCTCGACAGCTACGTCTACGGCCACGCCCTGCAGGAAGCCAGCCTGCCGTTCGACACCGCCGACGAGTTCGCGGACATGGCCGAGGACGTCTACCTGCCCCAGCTTCCACCCGACGAGTTCCCCTACCTCAACGAGTCCGCCGCGGCGCTCGTGGCCGCCGGATACGACCCCGCCGAGGAGTTCACGATCGGCCTCGACCTCGTCCTTGCCGCCCTCGAGTCCCTCAGAGCCTCCGCGTAGCGGCGCACACGGGCCGCCGCAGCGTTGTGGGCGAGCCCGCTCAGCCGCCCCACGTGTCCTCGAGCATGACGGGCCGGCACGCGAACCAGCCCGCGACGACGAGCACGACGGCGGTGCCGACGAGGAACACGAGCATGGCCGTCCACCCGCCCGTCGCCTCGTGCAGCAACCCCGCGGCGATGGGTCCGCCGCCCGCGAGCGCGTAGCCGAGTCCCTGCGTGAACCCCGAGAGCGACGCCGCGCCGGAGTGCGTCCGCGTGCGCAGGTTGATGAGGGTGAGCAGGAGCGGGAAGTTGCCCGTCCCGAGCCCGGCCACCAGGAGCCACAACCACAACGGGCCCGACGGCGAGACGATGAGGCCCACGTAGCCCACGACCAGACAGCCGAAGAAGAACACGACGAGGAACCACGGCTGGCGCATCCGCACCGCGGCGAGCGGCACGAGGAAGGCCGGCACCAGACCGAGGAAGGCGTAGTAGCCGAGCCACGAGCCCGCCGCCGCCTCGTCGAGTCCCGCGTCGACGAGCAGCTGGGGCAGCCACGCATAGAGCACGTAGCCGTTGGTGGTGTTCATCGCGAACGTCACGGCCATGCCCCACGCGAGCGGGCTGCGCCACACCCGCCCACCGGACCGGCCGCCCGCCGAGAGCCTCGGGGCATCGGCCGGGTCGCGACGCAGCACCACCACGAGCGCGCTGCGCGCCACGGTCGAGCGCGCCATGACACCGATCCACGGGACGACGGCGAGCAGCCCGAGCACCGCCCACGTCGCGACCGAGGCACGCCAGCCGTACCGTGCCGCGATCGGCACCGCGGCGAGCGGCGGCACCGACAGGCTCACGACCATCGCGACGTTGTAGGCGGCGGTGACCGCGCCGATCCGTTCCGGGAAGTATCGCTTCACGAGTGGCGGGAGCAGCACGTTGCCCGTGCCGAGCCCCGCGAGGGCCAGCATCGACCACACGAGGAACCCGGGGGCCGTCGTCGTCGTCGCCCTGAGCACCTCACCCGTCATCGACGCGAGCATCGCGAGCACGATCGCGGGTTCGAGCCCGATCTTGCGAGCGAGCGCGGGGCTCAACGCACCGAACAGCGCGAAGGAAACCATGGGCACGGCACCGAGGAGCCCGGCCTGGGCGGCGGAGAAGTCCACGTCGCCACGCACGACGTCGAGCACCGGGGAGACGGCCGTCACCGCGGCTCGCAGGTGGAGCGCGACGAGGAGGATGCCCGCCAGCGCGACGAGCCGGCCTCGCCGGCTCCCCTGGTGGGCCTGGGAAGGATCAGGAGCCATTGCGCAGTCACTCTATGGCCGTTCGCGTGACACCCGAGCCGTTCACGGTGTTGACTCAGCCCACAGCGCGCAAGGGAGCAGACCTGGGATGACCGAGAGGACGAGCCTCATCGAGGGCACCGTCGCCACCTTGCGTGCGCGCATCACGAGCGGCGAGTGGGCCGTCGGCACCCGTATCCCCCCGGAGCCCGCGCTCACCCAGCTGCTCGGCGTCGGGCGCAACACCGTGCGCGAGGCCGTGCAGTCGCTCGTGCACTCCGGGCTGCTCGTGCGGCGCCAGGGATCGGGCACGTACGTGCTGGCCGACGACGAGCTCGCTGTCTCGATCGGCCGGCACATCGCCGGGGCGAGCCGGCGCGACGTGCTCCAGGTCCGTCGCGCGCTCGAGGTCGAGGCGGCCCGGCTCGCCGCGAAGCGGCACACCCTCGACGACGACGCCCGCCTGCGCCACCTCTTGCGCGCACGCAGCGACGCCTGGCACGCCGAGGCGGTCGACGCGATGGTCGAGACCGATCTCGCCCTGCACCGCGAGATCGCCCGCGTCTCACGCAACCCCGTGCTCGAGTCGATGTACGAGAACCTGCTCGACGCGATCGTCGAGAACATCCGCACCAACGTCGAGGGCACCGGTCACGACGACCACGACCACGACGGACTGGTGCAGGCGATCATCGACTCGGACCCCAAGCGGGCGGGCAGCGAGGTCGTGCGCTATCTCGCGACCCTGCTGCGCGAGGACCCCGTGGAGGAGTGATCGTGGCGCGACGGTGGCGTTGGGGGCTCGCGGGCGTCGCGCTCGTGGGGGTCGGGGCATGGCTCGCCGTCGGGCTGACGCCGAGCATCGGGCTCGGCGCGGTCACCCACTTCGACCTCGAGTCGGTCGAGGTGGAGGCCACCTGGGCCGACGACGTGCCCCTGCGGGTCGTCGTCGACCCCAGCGACGGGACGTACGACGGGCTGTGGACCTTCGTGAACGAGGGGATACTTCCCGTGACCGTGCAGCTCGCCGAGCCCGGCAAGCCGGAGGACCTGCACTGGCGAACAAGCCTCCACCCTTACGACCCGCTGCTCAACCTCGTCCACGATTCCGCGGAGACAGTCAGGGTTGCTCCTGGCGGGGAGCTCGCCGTGACGTTCTCCTGGGGACCTGGGTGCAGCCCCATCGCGGCGGGAACCTCGATGAGCGTCAGCTCCGTGCGCCTCGCGGTCACGACCCTCAGCATCACGCGCATCGTCGACACGCCCGCCCGCGAGGCCATCGGCTTCGAGCTCTCCGGCGGCAACGTGCCCTCGCCCGGCTGCACGGACTGAGCCCCCTCCCGGGCACCGTGGGCCCAGCCGTGGCTGGTAGTCTCGTGCAGCGCTCCCCCTGGGGAGCAGGGCCCGCGTAGCTCAGTGGATAGAGCGTCTGCCTCCGGAGCAGAAGGTCGAAGGTTCGAGTCCTTTCGCGGGCACCCACGTGCGACAACACCCGGCTCGCCGCCCACCCTGGACGCGGTCCCTCCCCGGCTCCCCGCCAGCCCCGCGCATCAACCCCGCGCCACCGCCTTGTGCGGAACGTTGTGCACGCAAAACGTTCCGCAAGGAGCGATCTCGGTGCACAGTGTTCCGCACAACGAGAGCAGCGGGGACGAGGGGAGCTTGGAGGGCGATCTGGGTGACTCCTCGGCACGGGAGAACGCGAGCGGGGCGGACATGTGACCACCTTCGTGAACTTCGGCATGGTCTTCATGCCAGAGGCATGACTTGGACGTTCATGTGCGCAGCGCAGCGCGGCGCAGCGCAGCTCAGCCCAGGGGCACCGGCACGTCCGCGCCGCCTTCTTCCGTGATGCGGTCGCCCATCTGGACGAGCGTCGGCTCGCCGATGAAGCCACCCGCGAAGAGCGCCTGGCCCTGCCGGAACTGCGAGGAGCGCGCGAGCAGCTCGGGCGGCACGAAGCCGAAGACGTCGGCGAGCTCGGCGAGGTCGCGCGGCGCGTTCATGCGCAGCAGGGCGAGGTTGTCGCACTGCGAGAGCACGTTCGGGTGGATCTTCGTGGGCCGCTGGGTCGACAGCAGGAGCCACAGCCCGAACTTGCGTCCCTCCGCGGCAATGTGGACCAGGAGCTCTGTCACGGCCTGGTCGATCGGCGTCACGGGGTCGGGCGGGCAGAGGTTGTGCGCCTCGTCGATCACGATCAGCACGGGGCGTCGCTGCTCACGCGTGGCCCACAGCCGCTCGAGCACGGCGAGCGCCGCGACCTTGGACTCGGCCGCGTGCTCGAAGCCGCCCAGGTCGAGCACGGTGGCGCGGGGGCGCGAGTCGACGACGTCGCAGACGGACTGGCCGCCGCGCGCCCAGACGTCCCACTCGAGCACCTGCAGGTTCTCGATGCGTGTCGCGAGCCGGGCCATGCCCGGGTCACCGGAGCCGCGCAGCTCGGCGAGGAAGCGCGCGTCGTCGAGGTTGCTGGCATCCATGTCGTAGTGCAGCAGGACATTGAACTCTTCCGCGTCAGCGATCGGGTCGAGCTGCAGCACGGCGGCCTTCGACCGGGTCGACAGGCTCAGGAACCGGGTGCGCAGGCGCTCGCCGTCGCGCCTGGTCGAGTGCAGCACCCGGATCCCGACGTCGGCCACCTCCCTCGCCGCCGCCGGGTCAGCACCCGGGCGCGTCTCGCCCAGGCGCGTGAAGTCGGCGTTCGGGTCGAGCACGAGCAGCGGCAGCTCGGTGTGCAGCAAGAGCTGCTCGAGCACGACGCCGAGGGCGTACGTCTTCCCGGAGCCGCTCTGCCCGCACCAGAACGTGTGCCGGTTGAACCTGCCGCCCTCGAGCCCGACGACGGTGCCCGGTGCGTCCTGCCGCGTCCCGATCGGTAGTGAGACCATGCCGGGTCAGGCCGAGGCTGCCTGCGCCTCGAGCTCCTTGGCGCGGTCCCGCACGGAGAGCGCGGCGACGAACTGCACGATCCCGTTCGCGAGCAGGTAGATCGCCACGATGAGGGCGAGCGTCTCCGCGAGCGCGTCCGTGCGCGTGATGACGATGACACCGAGGACGAGCGTGATGAGCGAGATCGCGAGGCGCCAGTCCCAGCCCGGGTCGTTCCGCGAGCGCGAGCGGAGCGCACCGATGGTGCCGAACAGGCCGGCGACGAGCGCCCAGATCGCGACGACCCAGACGAACAGCCCGACCGTGAGGTTCGGCCACGCCATGATGACGACACCCGCGGCGATCGAGAGCAGGCCGAGGACGATCCACCAGGTACGGGCCGCGCCCGCCTCCTCGCGCTTCGAGCGCAGCGCACCGATGGCCATGGCGAGACCGTCGATCACGAGCAGCGCGCCGAGCAACCAGATGAGTACCGTGAACGTCGCGCTCGCGTCGATGAGCAGGAAGAGTCCGACGACGACGGCGACGGCGCCCCGCAGCAGCGAGACCCCCCACAGGCGTCGAGCCGACCGGGCGGCGCCCGTGATGAGCGTGTAGTCAGACACTGCGGTCTCCTTGTTGCCGAGGTCACGGCCCACCGTCGGGTCGCTGCGCGTACTGCGACAACGCTAGTGGCACCCGGGCCCGTTCCACCAGGTCGCCGCGTGACTCGCACCGACGGGACCTATGTCACGCGAGACACGGCAGGTGCGCACCTAGCGTTGCCGGTGAGGACAAGGAGGTCCGCACCCCACCGGACCACACATCGGAGGTCACCATGTCCCGCAAGGCGCCGCAGTCGACAGCGCCCGCCGTCGTCGTCGAGATCGACATCGACGGCGAGATCAACACTCTCGTCGAACAGGCGACCAAGGCGCTGCGCGCCTACGCCGACTACGACCAGGCCCAGATCGACCAGATCGTCCGCAAGGCCGCCGTCGCGGCCCTCGACCGCCACGGCGACCTCGCCGAGCGTGCCGTCGCCGAGACGGGCCGCGGGGTGTTCGAGGCCAAGGCCGTCAAGAACATCTTCG
>CAZECM010000035.1:11338-31857 GCA_964510785.1 uncultured Cellulomonadaceae bacterium
TCACCGAGATCGCCGAGCCCGTGGGCGTCGTGTGCGGTGTCACGCCCGTGACGAACCCGACGTCGACCACGATCTTCAAGGCCCTGATCGCCCTCAAGACGCGCAACCCGATCGTCTTCGCCTTCCACCCCGGCGCACAGGAGTCCTCCGTCGAGGCGGCGCGCGTGGTGCGGGACGCCGCCGTCGCCGCGGGGGCCCCCGAGCACTGCGTCCAGTGGGTCGCCCACCCGTCGATCGCGGCGACCAACACCCTCATGAACCACCCCGGCGTCGCGCTCATCCTCGCCACGGGCGGCAACGCCATGGTCCGCGCGGCGTACTCGTGCGGCAAGCCTGCCCTCGGCGTCGGCGCCGGCAACGTGCCCGCCTACGTCGAGAAGTCGGCCAAGCTCAAGCGCGCCGTCAACGACATCGTGCTCTCCAAGGCCTTCGACAACGGGATGGTGTGCGCCTCGGAGCAGGCCGTCATCCTCGACGAGGCGATCTACGACGAGGCGATGGCCGAGTTCGAGGTGCTCCACGCCCACCGTGCCACCCCCGAGCAGAAGGCCATGCTCGAGGAGTTCATCTTCGGCGCCCGGGCCGACGGCGAGTCCTGCGCGCAGGCCAAGCTCAACGCGACCGTCGTCGGCAAGAGCCCGGTGTGGATCGCGGAGCAGGCGGGATTCACCGTGCCGGAGGACACGTCGATCATCCTCGCCGAGGTGTCCGCCGTCGGCCCCGGCGAACCCCTCACTCGCGAAAAGCTGTGCCCCGTCCTCGCCGTCCTCCGCGCGGGCACCACGGAGGAGGGCATCGCGCTCGCCGAGCAGATGGTCGAGTTCGATGGGCTCGGGCACTCCGCGGCGATCCACACGCAGGACCGCGCCCTCGTGGAGCGCTTCGGTGCCCGGGTCAAGGCCGTGCGCATCATCGAGAACGCGCCGTCCTCGCTCGGCGGGATCGGCGACATCTACAACGCGTTCATCCCGTCGCTCACGCTCGGCTGCGGCTCGTACGGCGCCAACTCGGTGTCGAACAACGTCTCGGCCGTCAACCTCGTGAACATCAAGCGGATCGGGCGGAGGAACAACAACTTGCAGTGGTTCAAGGTTCCAGCCAAGACATACTTCGAGCCCAACGCGATCCGCTACCTCGCCGACATGGCCGGGGTCTCGCGGGTCACGATCGTCACCGACGCGACGATGACCCGGCTCGGCTTCGTCGACCGCGTCCTCGACGTGCTCGGTCGTCGCGGGACGAAGGTCGCCCTGCAGATCATCGACGACGTCGAGCCCGAGCCCTCCGTGCGTACCGTGACCCGCGGGGCCGAGCTCATGCGGGCGTTCCGGCCCGACACGATCATCGCGCTCGGCGGCGGCTCCCCGATGGACGCGGCCAAGGTCATGTGGCTGCTCTACGAGCACCCCGAGGTCGTGTTCTCGGACCTCAAGCAGAAGTTCTTCGACGTGCGCAAGCGCGCCTTCACGTTCCCCGTGCTCGGTGAGCTCGCCCAGCTCGTGTGCATCCCGACGACGTCGGGCACCGGCGCCGAGGTGACACCGTTCGCCGTCATCTCCGACACGGAGTCCGGCAAGAAGTACCCGCTCGCGGACTACGCGCTCACCCCGACGGTCGCGATCATCGACCCCGTGCTGACGGGTCAGATGCCCGCGTCGCTCGCGGCGGACTCGGGCTTCGACGCGCTCACCCACGCGACCGAGGCCTTCGTGTCGGTGTACGCGAACGACTTCACCGACGGGCTCGCGCTGCACGCGATCTCGCTCATCTTCGACAACCTCGCCACGTCCGTGAACGGTGACCCGGCGGACCCGGCGACGGTCGAGGCGCGCGAGACGATGCACAACGCGGGCACGATCGCCGGCATGGCCTTCGGCAACGCCTTCCTCGGGATCGTGCACGCGATGGCGCACGTCGTCGGCTCCACCTTCGGCCTGGTGCACGGCCGCACCAACGCGACCCTGCTCCCCCACGTGATCCGCTACAACGGCCAGGTCCCTACGAAGCTCACGAACTGGCCCAAGTACGAGCACTACGTGGCACCGGAGCGGTTCCAGAAGATCGCCCAGGTGCTCGGCCTGCCCGCTGCCACCCCGCAGCAGGGCGTCGAGTCGTTCGCCACGGCGGTCGAGCAGCTGCGCGACGCGGTGGGGATCCCGCCGTCGTTCGCCGCGCAGGGCGTGAGCGAGGCGGACTTCATGGCCCGGCTCGACGATCTGGCGATGGGCGCGTACGAGGACCAGTGCGCCCCCGCCAACCCGCGCATGCCGATGCGCGACGACATGAAGGACATCATGGCTGCGGCCTTCTACGGCACGTCCGTCGCTGACGTGCGGGGCCGCCGCGGGCAGAGCGCCTCTCGAACGGCGCATCCCTCCGACGCTGTGCCGTCGAAGCCCCTGGAGCAGGCGGTCGCTCACTGACCTCTCGCCCGCTGCCCGCGAAAGGCGCGCCCCGTCCCACACACCCAGGGGACGGGGCGCGCTGGTGTCCCGGGTAGGTTTGTTCCCGGAAAACCGTGACGAGAGGTGGCTCGACCCATGCGCAGACTGATCGCCGTCGCCCTCGTGGCGGCGCTCGCCCTCGTGGGGTGTGCACAGGTGCAGGAACAGGCGGACACGGCCGGCAAGGTCACGAAGCAGGCGAACGAGGCCATCGCCGCCGCACGCGACGCGATCGAGTCCGTCCGGGCCACGGGTGACAGCACGGCCAAGGACGCCCGGCAGAAGCTCGACGAGGCGGACAAGAAGCTCGCGGAGGCTGCCGCTGCCCTCGACGACGCCGCGAAGTCGGCACCCGGCCCAGCCAAGGCCGGCCTCGAGGCGCTCTCGAGCACCATCTCGGACCTGCGCAAGAAGGTCGCCGAGTCCCGCCCGTGATGCTGCCCGGGTGAAAAACCCCGCATGTCTCATCATGATCGGGACGTTGGCCGATCTCTTACGGTATGGCGCACCGCAGCGTTGAGCACGACCCCGCTCCCCACGGCCCTTCGTGGTGGGTCATCGGGGCGTGGGTGTCGCTCATCGTGCTCGCCGTCGGCGGCCTGATCGGTGCCCTCGGCCTCTGACCTCGTCCCACCGGTGGGTAGCGTGGGGCGCGTGAGCGGGCTGAGTGCGGGGCGGTGGCGCGACGTCGCGGCGGCAGCGGGGCTGCTCGACCGCACCACGGGGGCGCTGCACCCCACGATCTTCGCCGAGATGACGGCCCTGGCCACCCGCACGGGCGCCGTGAACCTGGGCCAGGGCTTCCCCGACGTCGACGGCCCCGAGTCCGTGCGCGAGGCCGCCGTCGTCGCCATCCGTTCCGGTGCGAACCAGTACCCGCCCGGAAACGGCATCCCCACCCTGCGCGCAGCCGTCGCGGAGCACCAGCGCCGCCACTACGGCCTCGACGTCGACCCGGACTCCGAGGTGCTCGTCTCGACCGGTGCCACGGAGGCGATCGCGGCGACCGTGCTCGCCCTGACCGCACCCGGCGACGAGGTGCTCACGCTCGAACCCTTCTACGACTCCTACGCCGCCGTGATCGCGCTCGCCGGCGCGACGCACACCACGACGGGTCTGCGCGCGACCCCCGACGGCTTCCGGCTCGACGAGGCCGCCCTGCGTGCCACGTTCTCCCCGCGCACGCGCCTCGTGCTCCTCAACTCCCCGCACAACCCCACGGGCGCGGTCCTCACCCGTGCGGAGCTCGAGCTCGTCGCGGCGCTGGCCCGCGAGCACGACGCCGTCGTCGTCACGGACGAGGTATACGAGCACCTCACGTTCGACGGCGCGCGGCACATCCCGGTGGCGACCCTGCCCGGCATGGCCGAGCGCACCGTCACGATCTCCTCGGCGGGAAAGACGCTCTCCTTCACGGGCTGGAAGATCGGCTGGTTGCACGGGCCGGCACCGCTCGTCGACGCGATCCGCACCGTCAAGCAGTTCCTGTCCTACACCTCGGGCGCACCGTTCCAGCCCGCGGTCGCGTTCGCGCTCGGGGACGACGGCGTCCAGCGCTGGGTGGGCGGGCTCGCGGACTCCCTCGCCGCGCGCCGCGACCTGCTGTGCGCGGGGCTCGAGGCGGCGGGCTTCGGCGTCGTCCGCCCGCACGGCACCTACTTCGTGATCGCCGACGCCGCGGCGCACCTCGAGCGGTTCGGCCTGGCCGACGGCGCGGCCCTGTGCCGGGCGCTGCCCGAGCTCGCCGGCGTGGTCGCCGTCCCCGTCGGGGCGTTCACCCGACCGGGCAGCCCTACCGACGACGCGCTGCGGGGCCACGTGCGGTTCACGTTCGTCAAGCGTGAGGAGGTGCTGCGCGAGGCGACCGGGCGGCTCAGTCGAGCTCTTCGACGATGAGGCGCCGGCCGATCCCCGCCCCGCGCCGGAACACGGGGGTCGCGACGGCGAGCACCGCGAACGCAGCGACGGCCGAACCGGCCATGACGTACACCATCGCGAACCGGTCACCGCCGAGCACCCCGACGAGCGGGCTGATGAGCCCCGCGAGCATCGCCGTGGCGGCACCGAGGAAGGCCGCGGCCGTGCCCGCCATCGAACCGTAGGGCTCGAGCGCGAGCGCCGTCGCGTTGGGGTGCAGGAAGAACACGAAGCCGGTCGCGAACCACAGCGTGACGAGGAACGCGGGGAGTCCGCCCCAACCGGTCTGCACGACGAGGAACATCGAGCCCGTCGCGATCAGGAGTGCGACGGAGGCGAAGCGCAGCATCGTCTGCGGCGAGTAGTACTTCACGAGTCCGGCGTTGACCTGGGAGGCGATGACGAGACCGAGGCCGACGACGGCGAACGTCGCGGCGAACTGACCCTCCGAGAGCCCGTACTCCTCCTGGAGCACGAACGGTGAGCCGACGACGTAGCTCATCGTGACGCCGAAGCTCAGCCCGGGCACGAGGGCGTAGGCGACGAAGTGCCGGTCGCGCAGGAGCGTCCAGTAGCCCGTCAGTGCGATGCGGATGCCCGCGGGCCGACGGCGCTCCACGGGGAGCGACTCGCGCAAGAAGCGGAACACGCCGAACCAGACCACGGCTCCGAAGACGGCGAGAGCGACGAAGACGGCGCGCCAGCCACCGAAGCCCCCGACCCAGGTCCCGATGGTGGGCGCGAAGAGCGGGGCGACGCCGATGACGAGCATGAGCCGCGAGAGCAGCCGCGAGGCGGTCGAGCCCGAGAACCGGTCGCGGATGATCGCGAGCGCCACCACCGAGGCCGCGGCGTTGAAGAAGCCCTGGGCCGTGCGCAGTGCGATGAGCGCACCGATCGAGGGCGCCACCGCGCAGGCGAGCGAGAGCACGATGTGCGTCGCGAGTCCCCACAATGCGGGTCGACGGCGGCCGAGCGTGTCCGAGAGCGGTCCGTTGACGAGCTGGCCCACGGCGCCGCCGACGAGCATCATCGTCACGGTGAGCTGCACGGCCCACGTGGTGGTGTCGAACTCGCGCGCGATCTCGGGCAGCTGCGGCAGGAACATGTCGGTCGTGATGGCCGGGACCGCCGCGAGCATGCCGATGAGGGCGACGAACTGAGGGCGCACCCGGACGGGTGCCTGCGGCGTGGTCACGAGGCGATGGTGTCACGCGCGTCCGGATGCGAGCGAATCGATTCGATCCCATGGGCAGCACTTGACCTCGGTGGGAAGGTGGGGGGATGTGTGGGCGGTTCGCCTCCTTCCGGCAGGCCCAAGACCTCGCGGACGCCTTCGCGCTCGCGTTCGTCGACGACGACGCCGCCGAGCTCCCGGCATCGTGGAACGTCGCGCCGACCCAGCCGCTGCGCCTCGTCGTGGAGCGTCCGGAGCGGCTCGAGGGCGGCAGCGAGGGCGCCGTCTTGCGCCAGCTCCGGCTCGCGCGCTGGGGCCTCGTGCCCTCGTGGGCGAAGGGCCCCTCGATCGGTTCGAAGATGTTCAACGCGCGCTCCGAGACGGTCCTGGAGAAGTCCGCCTTCAAGCGGGCGTTCGCCACCCGGCGCGGGATCGTACCCGTCGAGGGCTACTACGAGTGGCAGGCCGGCACCGGCGGCAAGCAGCCCCACTTCGCCCGCGCGGCCGTCGGGCGGGTGTCGGAGAACCACCCCGGGCTCATCGCCCTTGTCGAGGTCTAGCTCCGGCGCACGAGGTACGGCACGACGCTGCCGAAGCCGACGAGCTCCGTGGGCTGCTGCTTGACGACGGTCAGCCCCGGCTCGGCGGCGAGGAGCTCGGCCGTGGCCGGATCGGTCAGGACGGTCCCGGGCTCGGCGGCCGCGCCCAGCCGGGCGGCGAGGTTGACGGGCGGGCCGAAGACGTCGCCGAACCGGGAGAGCACGCGCCCCCACACGACGCTCACGCGCACCTCGACGGGGGCCGAGTCGCCGAGGGCACCGGTCTGCGCGAGTCCCGTCGCGATGCGGGCACCGGCGAGCGCGTCGTCGGCCACGAACAGCACGGCGTCACCGATCGTCTTGACGACGCGACCACCCTCGGCGGTCACGACGTCGCGCGCCGCGTTCTCGAACCGCTGCACGAAGCCGGCGAGCTCGGTGTAGTCCATGGCCGCGGTGCGCCGCGTGAACGCGACCATGTCGGCGAAGCCGACGGAGCGTGCGAGCGGGAGCGCGTAGCGGTCCATCCGGTCGGGCGCGTGCGCCTCGGCGAACTCCGCGCCGATGCGCCCCGCGACGGCCGCGAGCTGGCGGCGCCACGCGTGCACGAGCTGGGCCTCGAGCACGGGCGCGAGCTCCGCGAGCTGGTCGAGCACCACGAGCCGGGCCGAGATGTCGTCGAGGTCGAACCGGGCGGCGAAGTCCTCGACGAGGGCCTCGACGTGCCACAGCGCGAGCCGGTCGGCGCTGTGCCCGGTCGCCCGGGTCAGCGAGGCGGCCGTGCGCCACGCGAGCCCGTCGATCCCGGTGAGATCCGCGAGCCGGTGCAGCGCCTCGACGTCGGCCTCGGTGTACTGCCGCGCGTCGGGATCGGCGACGGGCAGGCCGAGCGTGCGCCAGAAGTCGTGGACGCGCTCGATCGGCACCCCGCTGCGGTGCGCGAGCTCGCGCTCGGAGTAGGTGCGCGCGCCACCGAGCAGGACCTCGTCCAGCTCGGACATGGTCGACATCGCGACCGGCTCGTCGGTGGGCACACGCCCAGGCTAGACGTCCCGCAGCCGCAGGTGGTGGACGTCCCCCGTCCGCACGAGCTCACGCTCCCCGTCGACGCGTCGCACGAGGAGCCCGCCGTCGTCGGCGATCCCCTCCGCCACCCCCGTCACGACCGAGCCTCCCGGCCGCTCGACGGCGACCGCCCGGCCGAGCGTCGCGGACGCCGCCGCGTACTCCTCGACGAGCCCCGCCGCCGCGGCGTCGCCCCCCGCCGCCCGCCATCGCTCGTCGAGGTGCCACAGCTGGTGGGCGAGCACCACGAGCAGGTCCTCGCGCGCCCGCTCCCCGACCAGAGCGCCGAGCCCCGCGAGCGAGCCGGCCCACGGCACGGGCAGCTCGTCGGGCTCCTGCAGCACGTTGACGCCGATGCCGAGCACGACGGCGTCGTCCACCACCTCACCGAGGACCCCGGCCACCTTGCGGCCGAGCCCCCAGCCGTCGACCTCGTCCGAGCCGACCGGGGCGTCGACGACGACGTCGTTGGGCCACTTCGCGCGTGCGACGAGCCCGAAGGCGCCGAGGGCGCGGACGACGGCGAGCCCCCCGAGCAGACCCGCCCAGCCGAACGACGACGACGGCACCCCGGGGCGCAGCAAGAAGCTCGCGGTGAGCGCGGTCCCGGGCGGCGTCGACCAGTCGCGCCCCGCCCGACCCCGGCCCGCGGCCTGGTGGTCGGCGACGTAGACGGCGAAGTCGGGCCACGCCCCCGGGTCGGCGCGCACGGCGGCGGCGAGCTCGGTGCTGGTCGAACCGGCACGCGCCACGAGCTCGAGCCTCGGCGCGACGTCGGCACCGATGCGGTGGCGCAGCACGTCGGCATCGAGGGGAAGTCGTTCGGTGGTCATGCCCCCATCCTGGCCCACGGGACCACCACAGCGCAGGGCCGCGAACATCGTGCACAGTGAACAACGCCGCGCGGGGCCGCGCCGTCTAGGCTCACGAGGGTGAGCAGCACCGACTCCCCCACGCCCGCGTCCCCGAGCACCGCAGCGAAGCTCGACGACCTGCGCTCCCGGTTGACCGCCGCCACCACGGACGCCGACGACGCGGCGAGGGAGCGCCAGCACGCCCGGAAGAAGAAGTCGGCGCGCGAGCGCATCGAGCAGCTGCTCGATCCCGGTTCGTTCACGGAGCTCGACGCGTTCGTGGCCCACCGGGCGACGTCGTTCGGCATGGCGGCGCGCACGCCGGCCGGGGACGGCGTCGTCGTCGGGCACGGCACGATCGACGGGCGCCCCGTCGCCGTGTACTCCCAGGACTTCACGGTGTTCGGCGGCTCGCTCGGCGAGGTGCACGGGCAGAAGATCACCAAGGTCATGGACCTCGCCCTGCGCACGGGCATGCCCCTGGTCGGCATCCTCGACGGCGGCGGCGCGCGGATCCAGGAGGGTGTCGCGGCGCTGACCCAGTTCGCCGAGATCTTCCGCCGCAACGTCGCGGCGTCGGGCGTCGTCCCACAGGTCTCGCTCATCCTCGGGCCGAGCGCCGGTGGGGCCGTCTACTCCCCCGCCCTGACCGACTTCGTGGTCATGGCGGACCAGACGTCGAACATGTTCATCACCGGCCCGGACGTCATCCGCGCCGTGACAGGCGAGGACGTCGGCTTCGAGGAGCTCGGCGGTGCGACGACGCACAATACGCGCTCGGGCGTCGCGCACTACCTCGCGACCGACGAGGACGACGCGATCGACTGGGTCAAGGCGCTCCTCGGCTACCTGCCGAGCAACAACCTCTCCGAGGCCCCGACCTTCCCGCACGAGGAGACCGAGCTCGACGTCACGGACCTCGACCTCGAGCTCGACGCGATCGTCCCGGACTCGGACAACCAGCCCTACGACATGCGCACCGTCGTCGAGCACGTGCTCGACGACGGCGAGCTGCTCGAGGTGCAGTCGCTCTTCGCCCCCAACATCCTCATCGGCTTCGGGCACGTCGAGGGCCACCCCGTGGGGATCGTCGCGAACCAGCCGCTGCAGATGGCCGGCACGCTCGACATCAACGCCGCGGAGAAGGCGGCACGCTTCGTGCGCACGTGCGACGCCTTCAACATCCCCGTCCTGACGTTCGTGGACGTGCCCGGCTTCCTGCCCGGCACGGACCAGGAGTGGAACGGCATCATCCGCCGCGGCGCGAAGCTCATCTACGCCTACGCCGAGGCGACCGTCCCCCTCGTCACGGTCGTCACGCGCAAGGCCTACGGCGGCGCGTACATCGTCATGGGCTCCAAGCAGCTCGGCGCGGACGTCAACCTCGCGTGGCCCACGGCGCAGGTCGCCGTCATGGGTTCCGGCGGGGCCGTGAACATCCTGCAGCGTCGCGCGCTCGCCGCCGTCGAGGCCGCGGGCGGGGACGTCGAGGGCGAGCGGGCGCGGCTCGTGGCCGAGTACGAGGACGAGATCGTCGGCCCGTGGCTCGCCGCGGAGCGCGGGTACGTCGACGCCGTCATCGAGCCCTCGCAGACCCGGGTGCAGATCGTGCGGGCCCTGCGCGTGCTGCGCACGAAGCGTGCGACCCTGCCCCCCAAGAAGCACGGGAACATCCCGCTGTGAGCGACGCCGAGCGCCCTTCGGTCCGGATCGTGCGGGGCGACCCGGACGAGGTCGAGCTCGCCGCCCTCGTGGCCGGGCTCGTCGCCGCGAGCCCGCCGCCCGAGGACGAGGTCGTCGCCGGCTCGCACCGGTGGGCGAGCCCCGCGTGGCTGCTGCGGGGCACGAGCGGCTGGCGCACCGGCGCGGACTCCTGGCGCTGGAGCCTGCGGCGATAGCAATTCCGCTCGACCCGTGTCGGTGGCACTCCGTAGGCTCACCACCGTGACCTGGCTCAGAAAGACCTGGACGGAGTGGGTCTCCTCCGCCGTGATCCCGCGCGTCGCGATCGTGCGGCTCCTGCCCGTCGCCGGGCGGGGCCTCGTCGTGGCGATCATCATCGCGAACCTCGTCGCGGGAGCGCTCCCAGTGGCGTTCGTCATCGCGACCTCCGTCGTCATCGGGCGCGTGCCCGGGGCGGTCGCCGGGGGCCTCGACTCTCCCGCGTGGGACTCGCTCGTCGTGGCCTTCCTCCTCGCCGCGCTCGCGTTCCTCGCCTCCCAGGCCCTCGCTCCCGTGACCGTCGCGCTCAACGCGGCGCTGCGCCGGCGGGTCGACGGTCACCTGCGCGACCAGATCCTCGAGCTCACGGCGAGGACCACGTCGATCGCCCCGCTCGAGGACGCCGGAGTGCTCGACGAGCTCTCCGAGACGGCGCGGCAGTTCGACAGCGACTGGCACACGCCCGGGCAGGCCGCCGGGGGGTTCCTGGCGCTCGTGGCCCGCTACTCCTCGCTCGTCGCGTTCTGCGCCCTGCTGTCCTTCGCCGCGTCGTGGTGGGCCGGCCCTGTCGTCTTCGCGGCCACGATGCTCTTCCGGTACGGCAACCGGGGCGGGCTACGGAGGTTCTCCCGCGTGTGGCGCACCGTCATGCCCGTCTCGCGCAGCTACGGCTACCTGCGAGAGCTCGCGATGGGCGACGTGGCCGCGAAGGAGACCCGCGTCTTCGGCATCAACGACTGGCTCGCGGGCCGGTACACCGACACGCACTGGGCGATGTTCGGGCCCGTCGCGGCCTCGCGACGGCGCATCTACTTCTACCCCTACCTCGGGTACACGGCGATCGGCACGGCCGTCGCGGCCCTCGTCGTCGTCGACACGGGCGTCGCCGCCGCCGCGGGCACCATCTCCCTCACGGCGCTCGCCCTCGCGCTCCAGGCGACGACGGCGGCGATCGCGCTCGGCGGCTACTACCCCGAGGCGGACACCGGCTCGCAGTTCGGGATGCGCGCCGTCGAGGCGCTCGCCAAGCTCCGTGAGCGCATCGAGGCCTATGCCGCCGCCGAGCGCGCCGCCGCCCGCCCGCCACGGACCGACGTCGACGTCGCGAGCCTGCCGAGCCGCTCGTTGCACCTCGCCGACGTCTCGTTCACGTACCCGGGCAGCGAGCACGTCGTGCTCGACGGCCTCGAGCTCGAGATCCCCGCGGGGCGCTCGACCGCGATCGTCGGCGTCAACGGCGCGGGCAAGACGACCCTCGTCAAGCTCCTCACGCGCCTCTACGAGCCCACGGGCGGCGCGATCCTGGCCGACAGCGTCGACGTGGCCGACCTCGACCCGGCCGCGTGGCGCCGCCAGGTGAGCGTCATCTTCCAGGACTTCGTGCGCTTCGAGCTCTCGGCGGCGGACAACATCGCGCTCGGCGCCGTGCACGCACCGCGCGACGAGCAGGCGGTCTGGGACGCGGCGCGGCGCGCGGGCATCGCCGACGTCTTCGCGGACCTGCCGGGCGGGCTCGACACGCCCCTCGCCCGCGCGTACGCGGGAGGGATCGACCTGTCCGGCGGGCAGTGGCAGCGCATCGCGATCGCACGCTCGCTCTACGCCGTCGCGCACGGCGCCCGCATCCTCGTCCTGGACGAACCGACGTCCGCGCTCGACGTGCGCGCCGAGGTCGCGTTCTTCGACCGCTTCGTCGAGCTCACCCGGGGCGTGACGTCACTCCTGATCTCCCACCGGTTCTCCTCGGTGCGTCGAGCCGACCACATCGTCGTGATCGAGTCGGGGAAGGTCGCCGAGCAGGGTTCTCACGCCGAGCTCATGGCGGCCGACGGTCACTACGCGCGGCTCTTCACCCTCCAGGCCGAGCGCTTCGCCCAGGGGCTCGACGCCGAGGGCGACACCCTCGCCGAGTTCGAGGACCCCGATGCCCTCGTCGACCTCTCGGAGGTGACGAGTTGAGGAAGACCCTGCACGGTGTCATGACGCTCGCCGCGATCGCGTGGCGCGCCGACCCCCGGCGCTTCGTCGTGAGCCTGATCCTCATGCTCGGTCAGTTCGCGGCGATGCCCCTCGCGGCCCCGGCGCTCGCGATCCTCACCGATGCGGCCGTCGCCGGTGACGCGCCACGCGTCACGGGGGCCGCCGTCGCGGTCGCGGTGCTCGCCGTCGTCGCCCTGACCGCGGGCCACTTCGCGCACGTCTTCTACTTCGAGCTCGGCGAACGCGTGCAGCTCGCCGTCGAGCGCGACCTCATCGACCTCGCGAACGGCTCGGCCGGACTCGAGCACCACGAGCGCCCCGACTACGCCGACAAGCTGCGCGTGCTGCGCCAGGAGCTCGACTGGGCCGGCTGGTCGAGCATGGAGATCCTGTTCTCCGCCGTCGGGCTCGCCGTCGGCGTGTCGATCACCGCGACCTTGCTCGCGACCCTCGACCCGGTCCTGCTCCTGCTGCCGGCCTTCGCGATCCCCTCGCTCCTGCTGGGCCGCAAGGCCGAGGCGCTCATGGGCGACGCCCGCGAGGCCGCGGCGCCCCACACCCGACTGCTCCGCCACCTCGTCCGGCTCGCGACCGACGCGGGACCGGCGAAGGAGGTGCGCGCGTGCGGCCTCGGTGGCGAGCTCCGGGAACGGCAGGCCGCCACGTGGCGGCACGCCACGGACATCCTCGTCGCGGGCGAGCGCAGGTCGGCGCTGCTCCAGGTGAGCGGTCAGCTCCTCTTCGCCCTCGCCTACATCGCCGCGACGCTCCTCGTCGTGCGCTCGGTCGTGGCCGGTCGCGGCACGGTGGGCGACGTCGTGCTCGTCATCTCGCTCGCCGCCCAGGTCAACCAGCAGGCCACCGCGGCCGTGACGCTCCTCGTGGGGCTGCAGCGCATCGCCCGCACCCTCGGCAACCTGCAGTGGGTGCGCCGGCTCGTGCTCGCCGAGCGGCCGGTGCCGGACCGTGAGCTGCCCGCCACGATCCGCGAGGGCATCACGCTACGTGGTGTCGACTTCGCCTACCCGGGCACCGAGCGCGTCGTGCTCGGCGGCGTCGACCTGCACCTGCCGGCGGGCCGCACGGTGGCGATCGTGGGCGAGAACGGGGCCGGCAAGTCGACGCTCGTCAAGCTGCTCTGCCGGTTCTACGAGGCGAGCGACGGCGTCATCGAGCTCGACGGCACCGACGTGCGGCGCTTTCCCCTCGAGGCGTGGCGCGAACGCATCGCCGCGGGCTTCCAGGACTTCGCGCGCTTCGAGTTCCTCGCCCGCGAGACCATCGGCCTCGGCGACCTGCCACGGATCGAGGACGACACCGCGGTGCGCGACGCCCTGCACCGCGCCCGAGGCGACGACCTGCTCGACCGGCTCTCGGCCGGCCTCGACACGCAGCTCGGCAAGCAGAACGCGGACGGAACGGAGCTCTCGGGCGGCCAGTGGCAGAAGCTCGCCCTGGGCCGGGCCATGATGCGCACCGAGCCGCTGCTCCTCGTGCTCGACGAGCCGACGTCGGCCCTCGACGCCCAGGCCGAGCACGAGCTCTTCGAGCGCTACGCGGCGTCCGCGAAGCGTGTCGCCCAGCGCACGGGCGCCGTCACGGTGCTCGTCTCGCACCGCTTCTCGACGGTGCGCATGGCGGACATCATCCTCGTGGTGTCGGGCGGCCGGATCAGCGAGTCGGGCAGCCACGCCGAGCTCATGACGGCCGGTGGGCTCTACGCCGAGCTCTACGGGCTGCAGGCCGCGGCGTACCGCTAGCCGCGCCCCGCCCGCAGGGGCGGCGTCGGAGGCACGGCATCACGGAAGAGCCACGTGTACCGCGGCTGGATGAGCCACCGGGTCGCCCAGCGCACGGGTGGCGAGGCGAGCAGGAGCGCGCCGACGACGGCCGCCGCCATCAGCGCCAGCATCTCCGGGACCGTGTCGATCGCGTGGTACCACGACGTGTCGCGGAATCCCGAGCCCGAGACGATCAGGGCGTGGATGACATAGATGTACATCGACCCGGCCCCGAGATACGTGAGCACGGGAAGCCTGCGGCGGGGTACGACCGCGAGCAGCGCGACCGCGCCAGCCGCCCCGTACAGCAGCAGTGCGGCGCGGAGCCCCGCGTAGGGCAGCTGCTCGACGAAGCCCGAGCCGGGATAGCCGTCCCGGAAGGTGTAGGCGCTGCGACTCACCTGAGAACCTAGGGTGACGGCCACGGCGAGCACCCCGAGCAGGACCCCCCAGGCCGCGGCGCGGACCCACGTGCGGCCGACGAGGGACCGGACGTCGATGCGCCGCAGGTACCACCCGAGGAGGAAGACCGGGAAGAACGCGAGCGTGCGGCTCGCGGAGAAGCTGTGGCCGACGTGCGGCACGAACCCCGCACCGAGGGAGACGAGGACCGCGACGGCCCCGATGTGCCTCACGTGCGCCACGAGCGGGAGCATCGCACGCCACCAGAACAACGAGAGCAGGAACCACAGGGCGAACGGAGGGTCGACGGGGGTGTACGACCAGCCGTTCCCGCCGAGCCACGCGGCGAGGGTCGCGACCAGGTCGGCGAGAAGGTAGACGCCGAGCACGTTGCGCAGCAGGGCCACGGCGCGTCGGCCGCCCAGCGACTCTGCGCTCGAGAAGTACCCCGCGACGAGCACGAAGAGCGGGACCCGCAGCGGCCAGGACGCGTACCAGAGCTCGTACAGCACGTCGGAGCGCGCCATGGCCTGCCCGCTGACGTGCATCACCACGATGAGGACGGCAGCGGTGAGCCTCGTGTTGTCGAGCCATGGGTCGCGGTCGGTCACCGCCACGAGGGTACCGGCGTCGGACCCCGCGATGTCACCCTCCCGGGTACTCCCCCGGTCGGACCAGCCGTGGGACCATCGGCTCACACCCGTCATCCTGCCCCGGGGGTCTCTCATGACCAGCAGCACGGCCCGTCTGCGTACCGCGATCCTCGCCGTCGCAGCGATCACGCTCACGGCGCTCACGGTGCCACCGGCCTCCGGCGGCGCACCCTCCCCCGCGGGTGTCACGGTGCCCACGACCGCGCCGTCGGCGTCCCCCGTGCTCGTGGACCCGGACGGGAACCGCGTCGTCGTCGACGACGACCTGCGCGACGACCGGACGTCGGACACCCTGCTCTCGACGACGTTCACCCGCGCCAGCACCATCGAGGCCGCGGCAGCGCCCAAGGCGAAGAAGAAGCTCAAGACGCTCGTCGTCCCCGTGTACTGGTCGGGCGCCGGCAAGGACACCTCGAACGCCAAGATCAAGAAGAGGATCAAGGCCACGATGAAGACGGTGGACACGTACTTCCGCACCGTGTCCCGCGGCAGGATCGGCCACGCCACCACGGTGCTCGGCTGGCAGAAGATCTCCCGGCCCTCGGTGTCCTGCGGGATCCAGAGCCAGATGAACCACATCACGTCGAAGGCCTCGGCCAAGGCGAAGAAGGCGGGCAAGAACCCCGCACGCTTCGACCGGGTCATCTTCTACGTGACGCACGAGGCGTGCGACGGCTACTCGTGGGCGGCCGGCCTCGGCTCGTGGCCGGGCCGCTACGTGTGGCTCGAGGGCACGCTCGCCCCGAACGTGGTGATCCACGAGCTGGGGCACAACCTCGGGCTCGACCACTCCGGCTACCGCTCGTGCGCGCAGAAGAACGGCAAGCGCCTCATCCTCGGCACGTCGAACCAGTGCGGCGACGTCGAGTACGGCGACATGTCCGACGTCATGGGCAACAACACGGACGCCGGGTGGTTCTCCGGCCCCAAGCTTGCGCGCCTGGGCTGGTTCACGGGCAAGAACCTCGCGAAGAACAGCTCGACGAAGAAGAAGACCTACACGCTGCGCCCCCTCGCCTCGGCGAGCACGAAGCTCAAGGTCGTGCGCGTCAAGGGTAGCCAGGGCCGCCACTACTGGGTCGAGTACCGCACGCTGACGGGCCTCGACAAGAAGCTCGCCCCGGGGCTCGAGGGTGTGCAGATCAGGATCGGCAACCCGAGCGACCGGACCGGCGAGTCCGCCGTGCTCGACATGCTCCCCGCGCCCTACGGCGACTGGTTCGACTACCAGACCGTCGCGCTGCGTTCCGGTGCGTCGTGGACGTCGCCCGAGGGCATCCGGTTCTCCGTCGGCGCCACGGGCAAGACGGCCAAGGTCACCGTGGAGCGCAAGTCCGCCAAGGCGAAGAAGCCCGCCGCTCCCAAGCCGAAGGTCAAGGCGCTCGACCGCGTGCTCACGCTGTCGTGGCAGTACCCCAACGACCGCGGTACCCCCGTGCAGAGCTACGAGCTGCAGATCCGCACCTCCGACGGCGCGGTCGCCCACCAGACGCACCATCTCTACGACGGCCCGCTCGGCCCGGCGCAGGTCCAGGTGCCCGACCCCGCCCTGACCTACTCGATCAAGGTGCGCGCCACCAACCACAAGGGCACCTCGCCGTGGTCCACGACCGTCAAGGCCAAGGCGCTCGACCTCGAGCCCACGATCACGATCGACGCACCAGCCTCGGGGGCCAACGTCAAGATCCCTGCCACCGTCACGGTCACGCCCCGCCTCCCGGCCGGGTCCTCGGCGACGCTGAGCTCCGTCGAGGTGTGCCTCGAGGACGCGGACCAGTACCCGGTCTCGTGCGGCTACGTCGACTCCTACGACAAGGCGATCCAGTCCGGCAAGGCGCTCAAGGTGAACCTCGTCGATCTGTGGGGGCCGCTCGAGGGCGGCGCGACGTATCGACTCGTGGCCGAGGTCACCGACTCGTACTGGCGCAAGGGCGTCGCGAGCAGGAACGTGGTGGCCTCGGCGACCTAGGCTGGCCCCATGGCCACGACCCCCGCCTCCAGCAACCCCGCCTCCCGCACCCCGAGCCCGATCGACGCCGTCGCCGACGCGCACGTCACCACGATGAGCGAGCTCGATCCGCTGCTCGCGACCGCGATGGGTGTCGCGGGTCACGACCACCTCATGACGGACCTGTCCCCCGCGGGCTTCGCGGCGCGCGCCGAGGCGGGCCGGGACGTCTTGCGCCGGCTCGACGCCGAGTCCCCCCGCGACGAGGTCGACCAGGTGACGGTCGCCGCGATGCGCGAGCGGATCGGCCTCGAGGTCGAGCTCTTCGAGGCGGACGAGCTGCTCGGCGAGCTCAACAACATCGCCTCGCCCGTGCAGTACCTGCGCGACATCTTCGACGTCATGCCCACGGCCTCGGTCGAGGACTGGTCGAACATCGCTTCCCGGCTCGCGCTCCTGCCGGGCGCCGCCGCGGGGTTCGCCGAGTCGCTGAGCACGGCCGCCGGGCGCGGTCGCGTCGCCGCGGCCCGTCAGGTGCAGCTCTGCGTCGAGCAGGCACGCGAGCTCGCGGACCCGTCGTCGTCGTTCTTCACGTCGTTCGTCACGGGCGAGGCCGTCGACGCGGCGCTCGACGGGCAGCCGGGCGCGGACGCGCTGCGGGCGGACCTCGAGCGGGGCGCGCAGGCCGCCGTCGCCGCGTACGGCGAGCTTGCGAGCTTCCTCGCGACCGAGATCGCCCCGCAGGCCCCGGCCGCGGACGCCGCGGGCCGCGAGCGCTACTCCTTGTGGTCGCGCTACTTCCTCGGCTCGGCCGTGGACCTCGAGGAGACCTACCAGTGGGGGCTCGAGGAGCTCGACCGCGTGGTTGCCGAGCAAGAAGGCATCGCGGCGCAGATCGCGGGGGCGGGTGCGAGCGTCGCGGACGCCGTGGTCGCGCTCGACGCCGATCCGGCGCGCACGCTGCACGGCACGAAGGCCCTGCAGGAGTGGATGACGACGACGTCGAACGAGGCGATCGACGCCCTCGCCGGTGTCCACTTCGACATCGCGGACCCGCTGCGCAAGCTCGAGTGCATGATCGCCCCGACGCAGTCCGGCGGCATCTACTACACGGGCCCGAGCGACGACTTCTCCCGGCCGGGCCGCATGTGGTGGTCGGTGCCCGCCGACGTCACGGAGTTCAACACGTGGCGCGAGAAGACGACGGTCTACCACGAGGGCGTGCCAGGCCACCACCTGCAGATCGCGCAGGCCGTCTACGTGCGCGACACCCTCAACTCGTGGCGCCGTCTCGCGTGCTGGGTCTCGGGGCACGGCGAGGGCTGGGCGCTCTACGCCGAGCGGCTCATGGCGGACCTCGGCTTCCTCGACGACCCCGGCGACCGGTTCGGCATGCTCGACGGCCAGCGCATGCGTGCCGCGCGCGTCGTGCTCGACCTCGGGGTGCACCTCGGCCTCGAGGCCCCGGCGCGCTGGGGCGGCGGGACGTGGGACGCCGACAAGGGCTGGGAGTTCCTCAAGGCGAACGTCAACATGTCCGAGTCCTTCATCCGCTTCGAGCTCGACCGGTACCTCGGCTGGCCGGGCCAGGCTCCCGCGTACAAGATCGGTCAGCGGCTGTGGGAGACCATCAGGGACGAGTCCCGGACCGCGGCGCAGTCCCGCGGCGAGGAGTTCGACCTGCGCGCGTTCCACGCGCGGGCGCTCGACCTCGGCTCGGTGGGCCTCGACGTGCTGCGCGGTGCGCTGACCTGACCGGACGGCTCGGCGCCGGTCGAGAGGCGCGGCGTCAGCCGAACAGCGCCGCGCCGTGCGTGAGGACGATCGCCGCCGCGAGCAGCACGAGCGCCGTCGCGACCACGAAGAGGTCGAGGTCCTGGCGGAAGAACTCCTTGAGCCGCTCGGCCGCGCGCGGGGGCAGGTAGAGGTTCTCCTGCAGCGCGTTGGCGTGCAGCAGGGTCATGAACACGAACGTCGTCGAGACGGTGATGAGCAGGCACCACGGGCACATCGCGCCGATCACGAGCAGCGACTGCGAGAAGAGCCAGTACGCGAACAGCACGCCCACGAGATACACGGCCTGCGCGGTGAGCATGAACCACCGCGGGAACCGGACGCCGGCGAGGCTCGCGACGGCGATCGTGATGACGACGGGCTCGGCCGCGAGCCCGATGAACGCGTTGGGGAAGCCGAGCACCTGCGCCTGCCAGCTCAGCGCGACCTTGCCGCACGAGATCACGGCGCTGATGTCGCACGCGAGCTGCTGGTCCGGGTTGGCGGCGAGCTGCCAGGAGTCGATCGCGAGCACGAACGCGGCGAGCAGGCTCAGCGCCGCGGAGAACAGCATGGTGCCGAAGATCCACGGGTCGCCGTGCCGTCCGGTCCGCGCGCGTGCGGCGATCTCCTGCACCCTAGACATGGGCGGTCCCTCCGAGTTGTCCGACGCAACATCACATCATCGGCAGCCCGCTCCGTGGACCATAGGGACGAACGTCCTCGCGTAGCCTCGCCGTGTGCCGACTGCCACCACCCCGCGACTCATCCTCGCCTCCGCGTCCCCCGCGCGCCTCGCGACGCTCCGCGCGGCGGGCATCGAGCCGCACGTCCGGGTCGCCGGGCTCGACGAGGAGGCCGTGCTCGACGCGGCGGGGCCGCTCAGCCCGGCCGATGCGGTCCTCGCGCTCGCTCGCGCCAAGGCCGAGCACGTCGCAGCCGGGCCGGAGCTCGAGGGCGCACTCGTCCTGGGTTGCGACTCGATGCTCGAGCTCGACGGCGAGGTGCTCGGCAAGCCCCGCGACGCCGACGACGCGACGAGGCGCTGGCTCGCCATGCGCGGTCGCAGCGGTGTGCTGCACACGGGGCACTGGCTCGTGGGACCCGGCGGCACGGCGGGGGCCACGGCGTCGACGACGGTCTACTTCGCGGACCTGTCCGACGACGAGATCGACGCCTATGTCGCGACGGGCGAACCCCTCGCCGTGGCCGGAGCCTTCACCGTCGACGGGATCGGCGGGCCCTTCGTCACGGGGGTCGAGGGCGACTATCACAACGTCGTCGGGCTGAGCCTGCCGCTGCTGCGTGAGCTCCTGGGGCACCTCGGCGTCACGATCACGGAGCTGTGGGCCCGCTGAGGGTTGTGCCCGCCGGACAAGCGCCACCCACCTAGAGCGCGCAAGACGGCCGGCGCCTCGTAGGAACCCCACAAAACCGCGGCGACGGCGTAGGTGTCTGCGCCAATCTTGTCCGTCGCGGGTGTCCCGGGGTGAAGTCGTGGGGTCGAACGGGTTACGGTGAGCCGTGCCTCACATCTCCAAGGTGCTCATCGCCACCCGCGGTGGGAGCGCCGTCCGCATCGCGAGGGCCTGCAGCGACGCCGGGATCGCGAGCGTCGCCGTCTACGCCGACCCCGACCGCGAGTCCCTCCACGTCCGGCTCTCCGACGAGGCCTTCGCCCTCGGCGGTGCCCGCGCCTCGGAGACGTACCTCGACATCGGCAAGCTCCTCGACGTCGCGCGCCGTGCCGGGGCCGACGCCGTCCACCCCGGCTACGGGTTCCTTGCCGAGAACGCGAGCTTCGCGCAGGCCGTCATCGACGCGGGGCTCGTATGGATCGGGCCCCCGCCGTCGGCCATCGAGTCGCTCGGCGACAAGGTGAGCGCCCGGCACATCGCCCAACGCGCCGGCGCACCCCTCGTGGCGGGCACGCCCGACCCCGTCGCCGACGCGAGCGAGGTGCACGCCTTCGCCGCCGAGCACGGCCTGCCCGTCGCGATCAAGGCGGCCTACGGCGGCGGCGGCCGCGGCATGCGCGTCGTGCA
>CAZECM010000036.1:0-20166 GCA_964510785.1 uncultured Cellulomonadaceae bacterium
GTCGGCGAGGGGCGCGATCGTCGCCGCGATCTGGGTCGCGAGCTCACGGGTCGGTGCGAGGACCAGGCCGCGCGGGTGCCCGGAGCGGGTCCGGGTGCGGTCCGCGCCGAGTCGCGCCACGAGCGGCAGGGCGAACGCGAGCGTCTTGCCCGAGCCCGTCTTGCCGCGACCGAGCACGTCACGACCCGCGAGGGAGTCGGGCAGCGTGCTGGTCTGGATGGGGAAGGGGCTGGTGATGCCGCCCGCGGTGAGCGAGGCGACGAGGGGCGACGGCACGCCGAGCGCGCCGAAAGAAGTCTGGGTCACGAGTATCTTTCCGTGGGCACCGGGCGTGCAGCGCGAAGGCGCATCGACTCCGGTGTGGTGGCGAAGGTGGCGGTGGCCACGTCCGTTCGCCGTGAAGGGCTCTCCGTCACCCGCGAGGGGTGCGGACGAGTTAGCGCTCTACGACGCAGGGGAACCAGGTGGTTCCACAGATGCCGTCACTGTATCAGGGCGCGGCGCCCTTCAGCCCACGGTGCCGGGATCGGCCCCCGCCACGACGGGAACCCGCACGGCGTTGCCCCACTCGGTCCACGAACCGTCGTAGTTGCGCGCCGCCTCGATGCCGAGCAGGTGCTTGAGCGCGAACCACGTGTGGCTCGACCTCTCGCCGATGCGGCAGTACGTGACGACCTCGTCGGCCGGGCCGATGCCCAGCCCGCCGGCGCCGTAGATGGACTCGAGCTCGGTGCGCGGTCGGTACGTGCCGTCGTCGGCCACGGCCGTACCCCACGGGACGTTGCGTGCCGTGGGGATGTGCCCCGTGCGCAGCGCGCCCTCCTGCGGGTAGTCGGGCAGGTGCTGCAGCTCGCCGGAGTACTCCCCCGCCGAGCGGATGTCCACGAGCGGCTTGCCGAGGTGGGCGAGCACGTCGTCCTTGAAGGCGCGCAGCGTCACGTCGTCGCGCTCCACCACGGGGTACTCGACCGGGCTCGGCGTCGAGCGGTCCGTCGTGAGCTCGCGCCCCTCGGCGGCCCACTTGTTGCGACCGCCGTCGAGCAGCCGCACGTCCTCGTGGCCGAAGAGCGAGAACACCCACAGCGCGTAGGCGGCCCACCAGTTGTTCTTGTCGCCGTAGATGACCACGGTGTCGTAGCGCGAGATGCCCTTCGCGCCGAGCAGTGCCGCGAAGCCCACGCCGTCCACGTAGTCGCGCACGAGCCGGTCGTTGAGCTCGGTGTGCCAGTCGACCTTGACCGCCCCGGGGATGTGCCCTGTCTCGTAGAGCAGCACGTCCTCGTCCGACTCGACGACGACGAGACCCGGCGTGCCGAGGTGCTCCGCGAGCCACTGCGTGCTCACGAGCCGCTCGGGGTGCGCGTAGTCGGCGAACTTCGGGTCCGAGGTGTCGGGCGCGACGGCCATGGTGGGCTCCTTCGACGTGCTGGTGGGGTGTTCCGCCACCGTACGCCGCCGCCCGCCCCACCTCCGCGGCGGCGTGCACATCGTGAGACGGTGCATATCGTGAGGCGGTGCACGTCGCTCGATCCCGCACGTCAGGGAATGTTCCCGGTGCCCGACGGCGTTGCGCGGGACATGCGAGCCATCCGTGCCCTGACCGCCGGCGGGACCGAGGTGCTGTTCCTCGACGAGCTGCCCGACCCCGCACCCGGCCCCGGCCAGGTGGTCGTCGCGGTCGAGGCCGCGGGTGTGAACTTCATCGACGTCTACCACCGCGCCGGGGTGTACCCGGTCACCTACCCGCGGATCCTCGGCACCGAGGGGGCGGGGGTCGTGGCCGACGTCGGGACCGGGGTCGACGGCGTCCAGGTCGGCGACCGTGTCGCCTGGGCGGGTGGCAGCACGGGCTCGTACGCGAGCCTCGCCGTGGTCGACGCCGATGCCCTCGTCCCCGTGCCAGCCGCCGTCGAGACCGAGCTGGCCGCGGCCACGATGCTCCAGGGGCTCACCGCTCACGCGCTCGTCGACGGCGTGTTCCCCGTGCGCACGGGGCAGGACGTGCTCGTCCACGCCGGTGCGGGCGGCGTCGGCCTCCTCGCGACCCAGCTCGCCAAGGCCCGCGGTGCCCGCGTCATCACCACGGTCTCGAGCGCGGCGAAGGCCGCACTCTCGCGCGAGGCCGGGGCCGACGACGTGATCCGCTACGACGAGCTCACCGACCTGACCGTCGAGCTGCCCACGCTGGTGCGTTCGCTCACGGACGGCGCCGGTGTCCACACGGTGTTCGACGGCGTGGGCCGCGCGACGTTCGACGCCTCGCTCGACTCGCTGCGCCCCCGCGGCGGGCTCGCCCTCTTCGGCGGGGCGTCCGGCCAGGTGCCGCCCGTCGATCCGCAGCGGCTCAACCGGGCCGGCTCGGTCTACCTGACCAGGCCCTCGGTCTGGGACTACATCACGCCGCGCGAGGCGCTGCTCGAGCGTGCGGCCGACGTGCTCGGTGCGGTCGCCGACGGCTCGCTGACCATCCGCATCAGCGAGCGCTTCCCGCTCGCCGACGCCGCACGGGCCCACACCGCCCTAGAGTCCCGCGCCACGACCGCCAAGCTCCTCCTCCTCCCCTGACCCCCAACCGAACCGCGAGTTCGTGAGCTGTGCGCGAGTTCGTGAAGGCGAACTCACGAACTCACGCACAGCTCACGAACTCGGCGGAGGGGTGGGGGCCGGGAGTAGTGGGCGAGAGAGCAGGGCCACCCTCGTGGTGCCGCCCTTGGTGGACTGCTCGCCGACCTGGCGGAAGCCGAGCCGGGTGTGGAAGGCCAGGGAGCGCGGGTTGGGCGGGTCGAGGTTGACCTCGCACGTCACCGCGGGCAGCCCGAGCTCGGCGGCACGGTCGAAGACCGCCCCGTAGAGCGCGGCTCCGATGCCGCGGCTGCGCAGGGCCTCGCCGACGACGATCCGGTCCACGTACAGCGACGAGGGCTGGTTCGCGGCGAACCACGCGTAGTTCTCGCTGTCGTACGCCGCCCCCGGGGCCAGCGCGAGGAGCAGGGCCGCCGGGCTGCCGGCGTCGTCGTCCACCGTGAGCGCGAGCGCGCACCGCGGCACGTGCGCCGTCAGACCCCCGAGCCCGAGCGCGTTGACGTTCGGCACGGCGGCGTCGTTGAGAGCGGCGAGCACGGCGAGATCTTCGTCGCGGACGGGACGTGGGCTGGTCATGGGCGGGCTCCTCGGTTCTGGTGCAGAGGCGAGACTAGGGCAACGACGTGGCACGAACCATTGACAGCGGGAGTCCTCATCCAAGTAAGGTGAGGCAAACCTCATCTTCAGGAGTCGTGTTGAGCAACATCACCGTCACGCATGCGCCGTCGGGCCTCGTCCACGCGAGCGTCCTGCGCGCCGAGCGCGTCACGCCCCACATGGTGCGCGTCACCGTGGGCGGCCCGGACCTCGCTCGCTTCGAGTTCCAGGGCTTCGACCAGTGGGTGCGCCTCGCGATCCCGGTGAGCCCCGAGACCCGGTTCGACAACCTCTCGCAGACGTTCGGCCTCGGGGGCTACCTGCGGTACCGCACCCTGCCCAAGGCCACGCGTCCGGTGATCCGCAACTACACGCTGCGCAGCTTCCGGCGCGACCCGGACGAGCTCGACATCGACTTCGTGGTCCACGGTGACGAGGGCGTCGCGGGTCCGTGGGCCGCTCGCGTCGAGCCTGGTGCCGAGGTCGCGTTCATCGACCAGGGCACCGGCTGGCTCGCCGTGCCGGCGGACTGGTACCTCCTCGTGGGCGACGAGAGCGGGCTGCCCGCCGTCGCCGGTGTGCTGCGGGACATGCCGCGCGACGCCGTGGGCCACGCGATCGTCGAGCTCTTCGACGAGGCGGACCGGCAGGACTGCGAGGAACCCGAAGGCGTGACGGTGCACTGGCTCGTCCGCTCCCCCGACGAGCAGCCTGGCGCCCGCGCGCTCGAGACGCTCGCCGCGCTCGAGCTCCCCGCCGGGACGCCCTACGCCTTCGCCGTCGGCGAGCGGGCGCTCGCGACCGGCGCGCGCCGCCACCTCGTGGGCGAGCGCGGCGTGCCCAAGACCGCTGTCACGTTCTCCGGCTACTGGCGCATCGGGCACGCCGCCGGCGCCTGAGCCGTCGCGCCGCTACCGCAGCATCACTACCGAAGCGTCGCGCCGAGCCGCTCGGTCGCCGCGGCGACGATCCGGGCGCGCACCTGCGCGACGTCGTCCGCGCTCAGCGTGCGGTCCGCGGCGCGCAGCCGCACGGCGAGCGCGATCGACTTCTTGCCCTCGCCGACCTGCGTGCCCGTGAACACGTCGAACTCGCGCACGTCCTCGGCGAGCTCGCCGGCCGCCTCCGCCACGACGCTCCGCAGCGACGCGGCGGTGACGGCGGCATCCACGATGAATGCGAAGTCCTCCTTCGCGAGCGGGAACGCCGAGACCGGGACGGCCTGCAGGGGCTCGGCAGGCACGGCCGCGAGGAGCACGTCGACGTCGATCTCGAACGCACTCGTGCGGGCGGGCAGCTCGAGCGAGGCGAGCACCCGCGGGTGCAGCTCGCCGGCGTGCCCCACGAGCGTGCCGTCCGCGAGCGTCACGCGGGCGCACCGACCCGGGTGCCACGGCGCGTGGTCCGGGTCCGCCACAACCTCGACCTCGACACCGATCGCGCTCGCGACACGCAGCACGGCGCCGATCGCGTCCGTGTGGTCCGCGGCGCGCCCCGGGCCGGCCCAGCCGGCCGCCTCACGCATCCCCGTCAGCACCCCGGCGAGCCGCCGCGGCTGTGCGGGGACGGCGGCGTGCAGCGCAGCGAGCTCCGCGTCGCTCGGCAGCTGCGCGAGCGGGAGCGACGGTGCGGGCGGGGCGCCCGCCTCAGGTCGCGTCACGAGTCCCGTCTCGAACAGCGCGAGATCACCGAGGCCGCGCCCGACGTTGCGGCGCGCCGTCTCGAGCAGAGTGACGAGCAGGTTGGTGCGCAGCTCCGGGTGGGTGTCCGCGAGGGGATTGGCGAGCCGCAGTGCGCGGCGCCGGGCGTCGTCGTCGGGCAGGCCCAACGCGTCGTGCGCCGACGGCGAGACGAAGGGGTAGCTGAGCACCTCGACGAACCCGTCCTCGACGAGGCTCGACGCGATCCGGCGCCGTGCGCGTTGCCCGACCGTCAGCCCGCGTCCAGCCGGCGCCGTCGGCACGAGCGAGTCGATCTGCTCGTACCCACGGAGTCGCGCGACCTCCTCGACGAGGTCCACGCCCGTCAGGAGGTCGGGGCGCCACGAGGGCGCGAGCACCTCGACGATGCCGTCCGTGTCCGACGGCGAGACCCGGGCACCGAGCGACTCGAGCGTCTCGACCACCTCGTCCGAGGAGTAGTCGACGCCGACGACGCGCGCAGGCTGCGCCAGGTCGAACCGCACCGGGGGTGCCGCGAGAGTCTCGTCGACGTCCGTGACGGCGGCCTCGATCGTGCCCCCGCCCAGCTCGACGAGCAGTTCCGCGGCACGCTGCACGGCGACCCGCTGCAGGCGAGGGTCCACCCCGCGCTCGAATCGCTTGGACGCCTCGCTCGACAGCCGGTGGCGGCGCGAGGTGCGCGCGATCGAGATCGGGTCGAAGTGCGCGCCCTCGAGGAGCACGTCCGTCGTGGTCGCGCTGACCTCAGAGTCCGCGCCCCCCATGACGCCGGCCAGGCCGAGGATGCGCTTCCCGCGCGTCCCCCCGGTGCTGTCCGTGATGAGCAGGTCCTCGGGATCGAGCTCGCGCTCGACGTCGTCGAGGGTGACGAGACGCTCCCCCACGGTGGCGCGTCGCACGACGATCGGGCCGGTGAGCGTCGCGAGGTCGTAGGCGTGCAGCGGCTGGCCGAGGTCGAGCATGACGTAGTTCGTGACGTCGACGGCGAGCGAGATGGCGCGCATCCCGGCCTGCTCGAGGCGCTGGCGCAGCCACGCCGGTGACGGTGCAGCGGCATCGACCCCGCGCACGACCTGGGCCACGAAGCGGTCGCACCCCGGGCGACCCTCGACCGGCGCCGCGTCGTCGAGCTCGACGGCGAAGCCGCCGCCGGCCGGGCGCGGCTCGGCCTCGCTGCGCGGCAGACCGCGGTCCGTGAAGGCCGCGCCCGTGGACAGTGCGTACTCGCGCGCGAGCCCGCGCATCGAGAAGCAGTAGCCGCGGTCTGGCGTGACGTTGACCTCGAGCACGGCCTCGCCGAGGCCCAGGAGCGCCTTCGCGTCGGCGCCGGGCTCGGCATCCAGCCCGAGCGTCGCGAGCACGAGGATCCCGTCGTGGTCCTCCCCGATGCCGAGCTCGCGCACCGAGCAGATCATCCCGTCGGACACGTGCCCGTACGTCTTGCGGGCCGTGATCGCGAACGGTCCGGGCAGCACGGCACCGGGCAGGGCGACGACCACGAGGTCGCCGACGGCGAAGTTGTGCGCACCGCAGACGATGCCCCGGGGTGCGCCGTCGTCGGCGTCGTGCTGCCCGACGTCGACCTGGCACCACCGGATCGTCTTGCCGTTCTTCTGCGGCTCGTCGGCGTACTCGAGGACGCGGCCGACCACGAGCGGCCCCGTGACTGCGGCACCGTGGATCGCCTCGTCCTCGATGCCGACGCGCACGAGGTCGAGCGCGAGCTGTTCGACCGTGAGGTCTGTCGGCAGCTCGACGTGGTCGCCGAGCCAGGCCATGGGGACGCGGGGCATCTCAGATCACTCCCTGGAACTGCAGCGAGAAGCGGGCGTCACCCTCGACGATGTCGTGCATGTCGGCGATGCCGTGGCGGAGCATCAGGGTGCGCTCGATGCCCATGCCGAACGCGAAGCCCGAGTACTCCTCGGGGTCCACCCCGCACGCGCGGAGCACGTTGGGGTTGACCATGCCGCAGCCACCCCACTCGATCCAGCCCGGCCCGCCCTTCTTCTGCGGGAACCACAGGTCCATCTCGGCGCTCGGCTCGGTGAACGGGAAGAAGCTCGGGCGCAGCCGCGTGCGGGCCTCGGGGCCGAACATCGCGCGGGCGAAGTAGTCGAGCGTGCCCTTGAGGTGCGCCATCGTCAGGCCCTTGTCGACCGCGAGCCCCTCCACCTGGTGGAACACCGGGGTGTGGGTCGCGTCGAGGGCGTCGGTGCGGAACACCTTGCCCGGGCACGCGATGTAGACGGGCAGGTCGCGCTCGAGCAGCGTGCGGGCCTGCACCGGTGAGGTGTGCGTGCGCATCACGAGGTGCGCGTCGCCCTCGACGAAGAACGTGTCCTGCATCTGACGTGCCGGGTGGTCCGGCCCGAAGTTGAGGGCGTCGAAGTTGAACCACTCGGCCTCGACCTCGGGGCCCTCCGCGATCTCCCAGCCCATCGCGACGAAGACGTCGGCAACCTGCTCGGACAGCAGCTCGAGCGGGTGCCGGGCGCCTCGCTCGCGGCGCTGCACGTCCAGGGTCACGTCCACGGCCTCGGTCACGAGCATGCCCTCGTCGCGTGCGGCCTCGAGGACGGCGGTGCGCACGGCGAGCGCGGCGTCGACCGCGGCGCGGGCCTGGCCCACGAGGCGACCCGCGACACCGCGCTGGGCCGGCTCGATCCCGCCGATCGCGCGGTTGGCGAGCGCGAGGGGGGCGCGGTCACCCGTGTGGGCGATCCGGGCGAACTTGAGATCGTCGAGGTCGACCGCGGTCGCGAAGGCGGCGATCGCGGCGTCGCGGGCGGCGTGGACCGCGGCCTCGTCGAGCGGGGACACAGGTGCGTCAGGTGTGGCGGACATCCGAGCCTTTCAGGCTTGTCAGCGCGATGCCGAGCGGCACGCACTACCGGCGATCGAGTCTAGTGGCGCCCGACGGCAAAGGTGCCGAGGTCCTCGTAGAGCGGACCGCCGCCGGCGCCCCTGCCCGGCTGCGAGCGGACGAGCAGCACCTCGGTCACCTCCCACGTCGGTCCCTCGTACACCGCGAGGGCGTGGGCCAGGTCGTCCGCCTCGCCGCGCGCCGGCCGACGACGGGAGCGCCCGACCGGTACCTGCCGCCCGACCGTGAGGTGGGGCCTCGCCCGCTCGCGCTCCTCCGCGCGACCGAGCACCTCGGCCCCGGCGTCACGCGCCGCGTGGCACAAGGAGACGAGTCCGGCGGTGTCCCCTCCCGTGCCGACCCACAGCGTGCGCCCCGAGAAGACCCCCGCACCGCGCAGCCGCACCTCGATCGGCCCCGCGGCCGCCGCGCGTTCCGCGAGCGAGTCGGCCACGGCTTCGAGCGCGCCGTCGGGCACCTCGCCGTAGAACGTGAGCGTGATGTGCCAGTTCTCGCGCGCCGCCCAGCGCACCGCACCGGGACCGGACGGTCCGGATCCGGGCCAGCCGACGCCGGCGAGGGCCGTCGCAAGGTGGTCGAGGACGGCGGCGGGCGGGCGTACCGCGGCGAAGAGGCGCACGCCGCTGATTGTGCCGTGCGCCGCCGACACCGTCAGCGCTGGGCGCGCGCGCTCGCGAACAGGCAGACGGCAGCGGCCGTGGCGAGGTTGAGCGACTCGGCTCGGCCGTGGATGGGGACGCGGGCGGCGGCGTCGGCGAGCGCGAGGTCGTCGTCGGGCAGTCCCCACGCCTCGTTGCCGAAGAGCCAGGCCGTGGGCGCCGCCAGGTCGATACCCTCACCGGAACCGGCGGCGTCGACGAGCTCGTCGAGGTCCGTCGCGGCATGGCCGTCCGCGGCGAGGATCGCGAGTCCCGCCTCGCGCAGGAGCGGTGCTGCGTCGCGGAGCTCGATGCCGGTGACGACGGGCAGGTGGAACGACGAACCGGCGCTCGAGCGCACGACCTTGGGGCTGTGGATGTCCACGCTCTCCGCGGTGACGATCACGAGGTCGGCGCCCGCGGCATCGGCCGCGCGGATGACGGTGCCCGCGTTGCCGGGGTCACGCACACGGGAGAGCACGGCGACGAGCCGCGGGCTCGCCGACGCGAGCACGTCCTGGAGCCGTAGCGGGACCGCGTCGAGGACGGCCAGGACGCCTTGGGCATCGGGACTCATGGTGCGCGCGACCTCGTCGCTCGTGGTGCGCGCGTGGATGCCTCCCTTGAGCGCGTCGAGCACGATCTCCGCGTAGCGCGCCGCGACCGGTTCGGCGACGAACAGCTCACGAACGTGCTCGGGGGCGAACCGCACCGCCTCGCGCACGGCTTGCGGTCCTTCGACGAGGTAGGTGCCCGTGCGTCGGCGTGCCGAGGCCGAGGACGGCGAACGCCCGGACAGCGCCCGCACTGCCGCCACCCGCTCCGCGCGGGGGTTGGTCAGCTCGGGTGCCATCCGGGCGTCAGGATCGCTGCTGCGAAGGTCAGGCAGAGGCTGGCGCGTTGACGTCGGCCGGCAGTGCGGCCTTCGCCACGGCGACCAGCGAGTTGAACGCCGCCGGGTCGTTCACGGCGAGGTCGGCGAGCACCCGGCGGTCGACGGCCACCTCGGCGGCCTTGAGACCCTGGATGAACCGGTTGTACGTCAGGCCCTCGGCGCGAGCCGCGGCGTTGATGCGCTGGATCCACAGCTTGCGGAAGTCGCCCTTGCGCGCCTTGCGGTCGCGGTAGGCGTAGACCATCGAGTGAGTGACCTGCTCCTTGGCCTTGCGGTACAGGCGCGAACGCTGACCGCGGTAGCCGGAGGCCCGCTCGAGGGTTGAACGACGCTTCTTCTGGGCGTTGACCGCCCGCTTCACGCGTGCCACGTGATGCTCCTTGGGGTTTCGGGGCTCGGGTGACGAACCGGCGCGTCAGCGCCGACGGATCACTTACCGAGCAGCTTCTTGATCTTGGGGGCGTCCGCGGCGGAAACGACCTGGTCGCTCGCGAGGCGGCGGGTCAGGCGGCTGGACTTGCGCTCGAACAGGTGGCGGGCACCGGCCTGCTCGCGCATGACCTTGCCGGTCCCGGTGATCCGGAACCGCTTCTTGGCGCCGGAGTGCGTCTTGTTCTTCGGCACTGGCGTGCTCTCCTTCGTGTCGCCCGCCGGCGGGTGCTGGCGGGGTGGCTCGGCGTGGCAGTTGCCACTGGTTCAGGACTTGGGGGTGCCCGAGTCCTTGGATGCGGTCGACTTCGTGGCGGCCTTCTTCACGGGAGTCGGCTTGGGTGCCGGCTTCGCGGGCATGGCCTTGGTGGCGGCAGCGGGCGTTGCCTCGGCCTCCTTGGCCGGCGCCGCCTTCGCGGGAGTGGCCTTGGTGGCGGCGGGCTTCGCGGGAGTGGCCTTGGCGAGCGCAGCCTTGACGGGCGTCACCTTCGCCGGGGCCGCCTTGGCAGCGGGCTTCGGTGCGGCCTTCACGGGGGCCGGTGCAGCCTCCGCGGGAACCTCGACGGGCGCGACGACCTCGGCGGTCTCGACCACCTCGACGGGTGCGACGGCCTCGGCGACCTCGATGGGCGCGACGGCCTCGACAGGCACGACGACCTCGACGGGCACGTCGGCCTGAGCTGCGGGTGTCTCGGCCTCGGCGACGGCCTTCGCGGCGCGCTTCGGCTCGGCGGCCTGCTGCGCGGCGCGGCGGGCGTCCGCCTTCTTCCGCACGGGCCCGAGCACCATGATCATGTTGCGGCCGTCCTGCTTCGGGGAGCTCTCGATGAAGCCGAGCTCCGCGACGTCCTCGGCGAGCCGCTGCAGCAGGCGGATGCCGGCGTCGGGGCGCGACTGCTCGCGGCCCCGGAACATGATCATGACCTTGACCTTGTCCCCTGCGGCGAGGAAGCGCTCGACGTGGCCCTTCTTGGTGCCGTAGTCGTGCGGGTCGATCTTGAGCCGGAACCGGATCTCCTTGAGAACCGTGTTGGCTTGGTTGCGACGCGCCTCGCGCGCCTTCATGTCCGCCTCGTACTTGAACTTCCCGTAGTCCATGAGCTTGGCGACGGGGGGGCGCGCGTCCGGGGCGACCTCGACCAGGTCGAGGTCGGCCTCCTGGGCGAGTCGCAGCGCGTCCTCGACGCGCACGATGCCGACCTGCTCGCCGCCAGGTCCGACCAGTCGGACCTCGCTGACGCGGATCCGGTCGTTGATGCGGGGCTCGCTGATGTGGAACTCCTCGGTGTCGTCCGGTTGTGCCGCACGCACGAGAAAGGCCCTCGCACGCAGCACGTGTGAGGGCCGTCAGGTTCCGTTGCCGGCGCGCGCACGCACCGGGAGCCGCTCGCATGTCGATCCCTCGATACACGTACGTCCCGAACCGGGGACCCGGCCTCTGTCTGCACCGTGAGGTGCGGTCGAGACTCGGGTGGGAGTGGCCTCCACTTGTGCACCGGCCGTCACTGCGAACAGTTCCGTCCGGTCGGTCAGCGACAAGGGTAGCAGGCGACCGCGGTACGCCCGTAAACTTGATCTATTCAAGTTTACGGCTACGATGGGTGACGTGGACGACACCCGGCTGCTGCGCGAGAAGAGCTTGCGGGTCACCGCGCCTCGGCTCGCCGTGCTCGCCGTCGTCGGCCGCCTCCCCCACGCTACGGCAGACGCCGTGCTCGCCGCCGTGCGCGACGAGCTCCCCGGCGTGTCCGTCCAAGGCGTCTACGACGTGCTGCACGCACTGACCGACGCCGGGCTCCTGCGCCGCATCGAGCCGGCGGGCCACCCCGCGCGGTACGAGCGTCGCACGGGCGACAACCACCACCACGTCGTGTGTCGCGGGTGCGGTGCGCTCGACGACGTCGACTGCGCCGTCGGCCACGCCCCCTGCCTCGTGCCTTCGACCACCAGCGGGTTCGCCGTCGAGATCGCCGAGGTCACCTACTGGGGGCTGTGCCCCGACTGCCTGCGTGCCCGCGACGCCGCCAACGCGGGTGTCGCCACCTGACCCCATCAACGACCGGTCCGCCATCCCGCGGCCCGACACCACCTCGCGCGGACACCGCGCACACCTGAAAGGAAGCACACCGTGACGAACCACTCCACCACCCAGGCCGGCGCACCGATCGCGAGCGACCAGCACTCCCTCACCACGGGCCCCGACGGCGTCACCGCGCTCCACGACCGCTTCCTCGTCGAGAAGCTCGCGTCCTTCAACCGCGAGCGCGTCCCGGAGCGCAACCCGCACGCCAAGGGCGGTGGCGCGTTCGGCGAGTTCGTCGTGACCGAGGACGTCTCGCGGTTCACGAAGGCCGCCGTCTTCCAGCCGGGCGCGACGTCCGAGACCCTCCTGCGCTTCTCCTCCGTCGCGGGCGAGCAGGGCTCACCCGACACGTGGCGCGACGTGCGCGGCTTCTCGCTGCGCTTCTACACGACCGAGGGCAACTACGACCTCGTGGGCAACAACACCCCGGTGTTCTTCATCCGCGACGCCATCAAGTTCCCGGACTTCATCCACTCCCAGAAGCGCACGGGCGACGCGGGGCTGCGCGACGCCGACATGCAGTGGGACTTCTGGACCAACTCCCCCGAGTCCGCCCACCAGGTCACCTACCTCATGGGTGACCGCGGACTGCCGCGCTCGTGGCGCCACCTGAACGGCTACGGCTCGCACACCTTCTCCTGGGCGAACGCCGACGGCGAGCGCTTCTGGGTGCAGTACCACTTCAAGTCCCGCCTGGGTGTCCAGCCGATGAGCGCCGAGGAGGCCGAGAAGCTCGCCGGCTCGGACGCGGACTACTACCGCCGCGACCTGTTCGAGGCGATCGAGCGCGCCGAGTTCCCGGTGTGGGACCTGTTCGTCCAGGTCATGCCGTACGAGGAGGGCAAGACCTACCGCTTCAACCCCTTCGACATCACCAAGACGTGGTCGCACGCGGACTACCCGCTCATCAAGGTGGGCGAGCTCACCCTCAACCGCAACCCGCAGAACTTCTTCGCGGAGATCGAGCAGGCCGCGTTCTCGCCGTCGAACCTCGTGCCCGGCATCGGCATCAGCCCCGACAAGATGCTCATGGGTCGCGTGTTCGCCTACCCGGACGCCCAGCGCTACCGGATCGGCGCGAACTACAACCAGCTGCCCGTCAACCAGCCGCACGTGGCCGAGGTGCGCAACTACCAGCACGAGGGCCAGATGCGGTACCACGCCAACCCGGCGGGCACGCCCGTGCACGGCTCGAACTCGACCGGCCCCTTCGCGCCCGAGGAGTCCCGCGCCGGCGAGGTCGGCTGGGAGACGGACGGCGAGCTGATCCGCGCCGCGCAGACGCTGCGCGCCGAGGACGACGACTTCGGTCAGCCCGGCACGCTCTACCGCGAGGTCTTCGACGACGGCGAGAAGGCCCGCTTCCACGACGTGCTCGTGGGCCAGTACCAGGCGCTGACCGTCGACGACGTCAAGGTCCGCTTCCTGCAGTACTGGACCAACGTCGACGCCGGCCTCGGCGAGGTGCTGCGCGCCCGGATCGCCCAGGGCGACGACGGTGCCACCACGACCCAGCCACTCGGCGACGCCTGACCGACCCTGCCCCTTCCCCCTGCCGCGAGGTAGGTCTGAGTGCGCGACGTAGTGCTGTCACGGCACTACGTCGAGGCCGCCAGACCTACCTCGCGGGGTACTGAGAGGGTGGGGGCGGTGGGAGGATGGGGGTATGAGTCAGGAGAACAGTGAAGCCGTGCGGGACATTGCCGACGTCGCTGCCGTCGAGGTGATCACGACGGCGGCCGTACACCTCATGAGCGCCGCGGCGGTGAAGGTCGGGCTCGCCCCGGACTCCGACGGCGTCCGCGGCAGCGAGCTCATGGACCTCGACGAGGCGCGCAAGCTCATCACCGCTCTCGCGGCGCTCGTCACCGGCTCGGCACCCGACATCGGCAGCACGCACGCCCGCTCGCTGCGGGACGGCCTGCGCTCGTTGCAGCTCGCCTTCCGGGAGGCCTCACCGTTCCCGGACGCCCCCGGTGAGGGGCCCGGTGAGACGTACACGGGCTCCGTTGTCTGATTCCTCCTATCCTGTGGGAGTGACGAGCCCACCCACGCACGAGAGCGACACGGCTCCCGCTGTCGCCCTCGCACAAGAGACACCGACGCCGGAGCGCCCCCGGGTGCGCGCGCGCCACCGTCGTTGGGTGCTCGTCTCCGTCCTCGTGATCCTCCTGCTCGGAGCCGTGGGGGCGGGCTACTACCTGTGGCAGGTGTCCGAGGCCTGGATCGAGCGCGACCAGGAGTGGCAGGCCCACTCACGCTCGCTCACGGCCACGATCGGCGAGACGACGAGCGAGCTCGAGGACACGATGGCCGAGCTCGAGGTCGTGCGGGGTCAGCTCGACCAGGCCCAGACACGCATCAGCGAGCTCGCGGACGAGAAGGCCCAGCTCGGCGACGAGCACGCCGTCGTGCGTCAGCTCGCCGAGTACCAGGAACGGGTCTCGCTCGCGGCGGCCGCCGTCGTCTCCGCGCTCGACTCGTGCATCGCGAGCCAGCAACGCCTCATCCTGTGGCAGGCCGAGGACGTCGAGCGTGAGCCGGAAGAGCTCGAGGAGCTCGAGAACCTCACGGGCATCGTGGACGAGGTGTGCAGCGCTGCGCAGGAGGCCAAGGACGCCCTGCAGGAGGAGCTCGACGGATGAGGCGGCACGCCCTGGTCGCCGTCGGCGTCGTCGCGCTGTTCCTCCCCTCGGCGTGCGCGCAGCTCCCCGAGGTCCCGCAGATGCCCGGCCCCATCCAGACGGCCGTAGCCCCGACGGCGTCCACCGATCCCGCGGCCGCGCACTCCGGCGAGCTGTCACCCTACGGCTTCGACGTGGCCGAGCGAATCTCGGTGCGGGTGCGCAACCTCGGGTGCTTCTCCCTGTCGACGGGGTCAGGCTTCGCGATCGGCGCGACCACCCTTGTGACGAACCGGCACGTGGTCGAGGACTCCGCCGAGCTCGCGCTCAGCACGTACGACGGCCGCGACCTGGGTGTCAGGGCTGCGAGCATCGCCGAGCTCGCCGACCTCGCCGTCGTTCGCACCGACGGCGAGCTGCCCGCCGTGCCGGAGCTCGCGGCGGAGGACCCGGAGCGCGGCGACACGATCACGATCGTCGGCTACCCCCAGGGTGGCAAGCTCACGGTCACGTCGGGCCGCGTCATCGCCCGCACCACGGACCCGCTACACCTCCACCTCGGCGAGGTGCTCGTGACGGACGCCCTCGTCGAGCCCGGGAACTCCGGCTCCCCCGCTCTCGACCGCACCGGGCGCGTGGTCGGCGTCGTGTACGCGATGAACGCCGCCGACCAGAGCTTCGTCGTCCCGATCAGCACGCTGCACGCGCTGCTCGAGGACGACGACGCCTTTGCCGCGGTCGAGGCCGGTGCGCACGTCTGCGACTAGCGTGAGTCCCTAGACGGCGTGGACGCGCAGCTCGAGCGAGTCGACGCGGTCCGCGACGACCTCGGCGGCCGCGAGCCGCGCGTTGACCTGCGCGAGCACGGCATCGAGGCCCGCTCGGTCGAGGCCCGCGTCGATACCCAGGCGCAGGGCGACCTCGGCGGTCCGGCCGGGCAAGGCCTCCGCCGCGCGCACGCCGCGCACGACGAGCGCGGCCACGGCGAGCTCCTGGGCCACCTCGGGATCCACGACGGGCTCTCCCGCGGCGTCGGGCACGACGGCGGGCCGCCATGGCTCGCTGCGCGCGAGCGCCCACACGGCCGTGCGCGGCACCTGCACCGTCACGGGTCCACCGGGATCGACGACGAGCAGCTCCCAACCCTCGGTCACCGCACTGCCCGCCGCCTGACGCGCCTGGACGGGCACGGGCCGCGCGTCGGTGCGCCACGCCGCCATCGTCGCGACGGACGAGAACACGGGGAGCACCTGGCGCCCGTCGGGCGCGGAGATGGCGACGACGCCCGTCGAGGCCTCGCGGTCCACCTGCAGCCCGTCCACCTCCTCGACGACGACGGCCTCCGCGAGCACCGGCACGAGCACGCGGACCCGCTCGAGCGCACCCACGAGCTCCGGGAGCGCGGCAACCCCCACGGCCGCGAACCGGTCGAGTGCCGCCTGGAGCTCGGGGGCCGCCGAACCGTCGTCGTCGGCGTACGGCGACGTGCCGGGGAGCTCCTTGCCCGTCACGGCCGCCCTGCGACGTCGAGCGCCTCCGGGAGCGTGAACGCCCCCGCGTAGAGCGCCTTGCCGACGATCGCCCCTTCGAGCCCGAAGGGGACGAGCTCGCGCAGCGCCTCGAGGTCCGCGAGGCTCGAGATCCCGCCCGAGGCAACCACCGGGGCGGAGGTCCGCTCGCACACCTCGCGCAGCAGCTCGACGTTGGGGCCCTTCAGTGTGCCGTCCTTCGTCACGTCCGTGACGACGTAGCGCGCGCAACCGGCGGCGTCGAGGCGTGCGAGGACCTCCCAGAGGTCTCCGCCCTCCTTCGTCCAGCCCCGCGCGGCGAGCGTCGTGCCACGCACGTCGAGACCGACGGCGATCCGGTCCCCGTGTCGCGCGATCGCAGCCGCGGTCCACTCCGGGTTCTCGATCGCCGCCGTGCCGAGGTTGACGCGCGTGGCACCCATCGCGAGCGCGGCCGCGAGGGACTCGTCGTCGCGGATTCCGCCGGACAGCTCCATCTTCACGCCGTCGGCCACCATGATCGCCGTGACCTCGGCGAGCAGCACGGCGTTCGAACCGCGGCCGAAGGCGGCGTCGAGGTCGACGAGGTGGACCCACTCCGCCCCGCCGTCGCGCCAGTCGCGCGCGGCGGCGAGCGGCGAGCCGTACGAGGTCTCGGAGCCGGCCTCGCCCTGGACGAGCCGGACGGCCTGCCCCCCGGCGACGTCGACGGCGGGAAGCAGCTCGAGGCGGGTCATCGGTGGTCCTTCACGATCTCGATCCAGTGGGACAGCAACGCGGCTCCCGCGTCGCCGGACTTCTCGGGGTGGAACTGGGTGGCGGCGAGGGGACCGTTCTCGACGGCGGCCACGAACGGCCCGCCGTGGTCCGCCCACGTCACGAGCGGCGGGGCGAAGCGCGAGGTGTCGACCTGCTCGGCGAGCGGGAAGCTGCGCGCCGCGTAGGAGTGCACGAAGTAGAAGCGTTCGTCCTCGAGTCCCGCGAAGAGGCGCGACCCCTCGGGGGGCGTCACGGTCGACCAGCCCATGTGGGGCACGACCTCGGCCTCGAGGCGGTCGACCACGCCGGGCCACTCACCGAGGCCCTCGGCGTGCTCGCCGTGCTCGACGCCCTCCTCGAAGAGGACCTGCATGCCCACGCAGATCCCGAGCACGGGGCGCCCGCCCGCGAGGCGCCGGTCCACGATCCAGTCCCCCCGCACGGCGCGCAGCCCCTGCATGCACGCGGCGAAGGCGCCGACGCCGGGGACGACGAGCCCGTCGGCCGCGAGCGCGGTGTCGAGGTCCGCCGTGAGCTCGACCTTGGCCCCCACGCGCTCGAGCGCGCGCACGGCTGAGCGGACGTTGCCGAAGCCGTAGTCGAGGACGACGACGGCGGGCTCAGTCACGGGCGGCCCGCGCGCGCAGCTGGCGCGAGATCTTCGACAACGTGCGCGCCGCGCGCCAGCGGGACATGCCCACCGTCGTGAGCGCACCCTCGACCGCGGAGGGCTCGATCGCGCCCGTGACGAGGTCTTCGAGCACGACGGGCGCGGCGTCGAGCCACAACCCCGCCGCCTGGACCTCGGTCTCCTTGCCGTCCGCGAAGCCGATCGCGGAGACCTGGTCGCCCTCGTTCTGCAGCAGCACCACGAGGCTCGGCTTGAGGAGCTGGGAGATCGTCACGCCTGCTTTGTAGGAGACGGCGGGGTCGTGGCACACCGCGATCGAGCCGATCTCGGAGGGCACGACGTCCGCCGCGACACCCGCGAGCACGCACGACGCGGTGACGGCCTCGACGATCGGGACCTGCGTCAGGACCACCGACCTCGTGGTCACAACGCGCCCTTCGTGCTCGGGATCCCCTCGACGCGCGGGTCCTTGGCCACGGCGACCCGCAGGGCGCGCGCGAGCGCCTTGAACTGCGCCGCGACGACGTGGTGCGGGTCGCGACCCGCGAGGACCCGCACGTGCAGGCAGATCGCCGCGTGGTGCGCGATCGACTCGAGCACGTGGCGGGTCAGGGAGCCCGTGAAGTGGCCGCCGATGAGGTGGTACTCCTGGCCAGCGGGCTCGCCCGAGTGCACGAGGTAGGGGCGGCCCGAGACGTCGACGACGGCGTGGGCGAGGGCCTCGTCGAGCGGCACGGTGGCGTCGCCGAACCGCGCGATGCCCGCCTTGTCACCGAGCGCTTCACGCAACGCCTCGCCGATGCAGATCGCGACGTCCTCGACAGTGTGGTGAGCGTCGATGTGGATGTCACCGGTCGCCTCGACGCGCAGGTCGATGAGCGAGTGCTTGCCGAGTGCCGTGAGCATGTGGTCGTAGAACGGCACACCCGTCGTGATCTCGGTCTTGCCGGTCCCGTCGAGGTCGAGCTCGACGAGCACGCTCGACTCGCTCGTCCTGCGCTCCACGCGTCCCGTGCGGTTCCCCGCAGCCGATGTGCTCACAGACCTGCCACCTCCACCAGGGCGTCCTTGAACGCCGTCATCTCCTGCGGGCTCCCGATGGAGACCCGCAACCACCCGGTCGGGCCGACCTCGCGGATCAGCACGCCCCGGTCCAGCAGACCCTGCCAGACGGCGCGGGGCTCGTCGAACACCCCGAACAGCGCGAAGTTCGCGTCCGAGTCCGCGACCGTCAACCCGCGCTCGCGCAGCCACGCGACCGTCGCGTCGCGTTCGGCGCGCAGCGAACCGACCTGGGCCATGAGCTCGGTCGAGTGCGCGAGGGCCGCCCGCGCGACCGCCTGACTCACGGCGGACAGGTGATAGGGCAGTCGCACGACGCGCAGGGCGTCGACGAGTGCGCCGTCGGCGGCGAGATATCCCAGGCGTGCGCCGGCCATGCCGAAGGCCTTCGACATCGTGCGCGAGACGGCGAGGTGCGGGTAGGCGGGGAGCAGGGTGAGGGCCGACGGCGTGCCCTCCCGGCGGAACTCCCCGTAGGCCTCGTCCACGACGACGACGCACCCGCCCGGCACCTGCTCCGCAGCGTCGAGCACGGCGCGCACGACGTCGAGCCCGAGCGCCGTGCCGGTCGGGTTGTTGGGGCTCGCGAGCAGCACGACCGACGGCGCGTGCTCGGCGATCGCGGCGCGCACGACGTCGGGGTCGAGCGAGAAGTCCTCCTCGCGCCGCCCGGCGACCCACGTCGTGAACGTGTCGCGCGCGTACTCGGGGTACATCGAGTACGTGGGCGCGAAGCTCAGCACCGTGCGGCCGGGGCCGCCGAAGGCCTGCAGCAGGTGCAGCATGACCTCGTTGGAGCCGTTGGCGGCCCAGAGCTGCTCGGGGGCGAGGGCGACCTCGGACTCCGCGAGGAGGTAGGCGGCCAGGTCCTTGCGCAGGTCGAGGAAGTCGCGGTCCGGGTAGCGGTTGAGGCCGCGAGCGGCGCGCGCGACGGCCTCGGCGATGTCCGCGACGACCGCTTCCGAGGGCGCATACGGGTTCTCGTTGACGTTGAGGAGCACCGGGACGTCGAGCTGCGGCGCGCCGTACGGCTGCAGGCCGGCGAGGTCGGGTCTCAGGGGAAGCGGTGGCACGGCCCAATCCTAGGCAGCACCCGCCAGGCGGTCCCCCTCATTCCACGCCCCGGACCCCGCCTCACCCTCCCGTCCCCGCGCCCCACCTCCGCCGAGGTAGTGAGGATTTCCCGAGGTAGTGACTCTGGAATCACTTCCTCGCGCATTCGTCACTACCTCGACGAAAGTGTCGGGTGCGGTCCGTAGGGTGGGCGCCATGACTCCCCCGGATGGTGATCCCGCGCTGCGCGAGCGCGCCGAGGCCGTGCTGCGCTCGCTCGTGGGGCGCGACGACGCACGGCTGCGGGACGATCAGTGGGTCGCGATCGAGGCGCTCGTCGCGGGCCGGCGCCGCGCTCTCGTGGTGCAGCGCACCGGGTGGGGGAAGTCCGCGGTGTACTTCGTGGCGACGGCCCTGCTGCGCGCGGGCGCCGCGGGTCCGACGGCGGGACCCACGGTGATCGTCTCCCCCCTGCTGGCCCTCATGCGTAACCAGGTGGGTGCCGCGGCGCGCGCCGGCATCACCGCGGAGACGATCAACTCCGCGAACGTCACGGACTGGGAAGCGGTGCACGCGCGGGTCGCGGCGGGCGAGGTCGACGTCCTGCTCGTCTCGCCCGAGCGACTCAACAACCCCCGTTTCCGCGACGAGGTGCTGCCCCGGCTCGCCGCGGACGCCGGACTCCTCGTGGTCGACGAGGCTCACTGCATCTCCGACTGGGGCCACGACTTCCGC
>CAZECM010000036.1:20176-31752 GCA_964510785.1 uncultured Cellulomonadaceae bacterium
ACCGGCGCATCCGTACCCTGCTCGCCGAGCTGCCCACGGGCATCCCCGTGCTCGCGACGACGGCCACGGCCAACGCGCGCGTCACGGCCGACGTCGCCGAACAGCTCGCGACGGCGCGGGCCGACGACGGCACACCGTCCTTGGCGGACGTGCTCGTGCTCCGCGGCCCGCTCGACCGGGAGAGCCTCCACCTGTCCGTCGAGCGGCTCGGCGACCATGCCGCCCGGCTCGCGTGGCTCAGTGCGAACCTGCCGCGGTTCGACGGTTCGGGGATCATCTACTGCCTCACGGTCGCGATGGCCGAGCAGGTCGCGGCGCACCTGCGCGCCGAAGGCGTCGAGGTGCGCGCCTACTCGGGCCAGACGGACCCCGCCGAGCGCGAGCTCGCGGAGGAAGACCTCCTCGCGAACCGGGTCAAGGCGCTCGTCGCGACATCGGCGCTCGGCATGGGCTTCGACAAGCCGGACCTCGCCTTCGTGGTGCACCTCGGGGCGCCCTCCTCCCCCATCGCCTACTACCAGCAGGTCGGGCGCGCCGGCCGTGCCACGACGCGGGCCGAGGTCGTACTCCTGCCCGGCGCGGAGGACCAGCAGATCTGGGACTGGTACGCCGCGCAGTCCTTCCCGGCCGAGCCGCAGGTGCGCCAGACCCTCGAGGCCCTGACCGAGCGCGGCACACTCTCGCTGCCTGCCCTCGAGACGCACGTGGACCTGCGCCGGTCACGGCTCGAGGCGATGCTCAAGGTGCTCGACGTCGACGGCGCGGTACGGCGGGTGCAGGGCGGCTGGGAGGCCACCGGGGCCGGCTGGACGTACGACGCCGACCGCTACGAGCGCGTCGACGCCGCGCGCCGGGCCGAGCAGGAAGCGATGCTCGCGTACGAGACGACCGACGGGTGCCGGCTCGCATTCCTGCGCCGCGCGCTCGACGACCCCGAGCTCACGCCCGACTGGACGTGCGGCCGCTGCGACCGGTGCGGGGGCGCGGCGGCGTCTGCCGAGCCTGACGCCGTGGGCGTCGCGGCGGCGCGGGACCGGCTCGCCGTGCCCGGGGTCGAGGTCGTGCCACGGCGGCAGTGGCCGTCCGGCATGGCGAGCCTCGGCGTGGAGCTGTCGGGGCGGATCCCGGTGGACGAGCAGGCTGGTGTGGGTCGCGCCGTGGGTCGGCTCGACTCGCTCGGCTGGGGTGGTGTGCTGCGCGAGCTGTTCGCCGAGCCCGCGGGACAGCCCGTGGATCCAGGCGAGCTCCCCGTCGCGCTGCGGCGTCCGGTCGTCGAGGTGCTCGACGCGTGGGCGCCGAAGGTGACGGGCGTCGCCGTCGTCGGCTCGGCGTCTCGTCCCAGGCTCGTGTCGCACCTCGCCCAGGGCGTCGCGCGTCACCTCGGAGTGCCGATCGTCGCGCGGTTGCACGTGCGCGGCGAGCCTGCGCGACACGACGTGAACTCCGCCCAACGCCTCGCTGGGGTCACGCGGCGGATCGAGCTCGAGGTAGGACCCGGTGCGGTGCTCGACGGTGCGAGCGTGCTGCTCGTCGACGACCGCACCGACTCCGGCTGGACGCTCACCGTGGCCGCGCGACTGCTGCGCCGGGCAGGGGCGGGAGCCGTCTACCCGTTCGTGCTCGGGGTCGGCTGACGCTCGGGTGGGCTATCGCGCGAAGCGGGCGCTCACGGCCTCGCCGTGCGCGGGCAGGTCCTCGGCGTCCGCGAGCGCGACGATCCGGTCGGCGAGCTCGCCGAGGGCCCCACGGTCGTACTCGATGACCTGGACGGCCTTGACGAAGGAGTGCACCCCGAGCCCGCTCGCGAAGTGCGCGCAGCCGCCGGTCGGCAGCACGTGGTTGGAGCCGGCCATGTAGTCGCCGAGCGAGACGGGCGAGTAGGGGCCTACGAAGATCGCCCCGGCCGCCGTGACGCGCTCGGCCACGGCCGCGGCGTCCGCCGTCTGGATCTCGAGGTGCTCGGCGGCATAAGCGTTGACGACCTCGAGCCCCTGGGCGACGTCGTCGACGAGGACGACGGCGCTCTGCGGCCCGCTCAACGCGGTGCGCACCCGCCCCGAGTGCTTCGTGTCCGCGACGCGCTCGACGAGCTCGCGATCCACGGCGTCCGCGAGCTCGGGAGAGTCCGTCACGAGCACGGAAGCAGCGAGCGGGTCGTGCTCGGCCTGCGAGACGAGGTCGGCGGCGACGTGCGCGGCGTCCGCCGTGGCGTCGGCGAGGATCGCGATCTCCGTGGGTCCGGCCTCGGCATCGATGCCGACGACCCCGCGCACGAGCCGCTTCGCGGCGGCGACGTAGACGTTGCCGGGGCCCGTGACCACGTCGACGGGCTCGCACAGCACCGCGCCGTCGGCGTCCGTCTCGCCGTCGGCCCCGTACGCGAACATCGCGACGGCCTGGGCACCGCCGACGGCGTAGACCTCGTCGACACCGAGCAGGGCGCACGTCGCGAGCACCACGGGGTCGGGCAGGCCGTCGCGGTCCTTCTGCGGCGGCGAGGCGACCGCGAGCGAGGCGACCCCCGCCTCCTGGGCGGCGACGACGTTCATGACGACGCTCGACGGGTAGACGGCGAGCCCGCCCGGCACGTAGAGGCCCACACGGCGCACGGGGACCCAGCGCTGGCGCACCTGGGCACCCGGGGCGAGCTCGACCGTGAAATCTTGCGGGCGCTGCGCGGCGTGCACGGTCCGCACGCGCCGGATCGTCTCGTCGAGCGCGGCACGCACCTCGGGATCGAGCACGCCGACGGCGGCCTCGATCACGTCGGTCGGCACGCGCACGTGCTCAGGCCGCACGCCGTCGAACCGCTCGGCGAGGTCGCGCAACGCGCTCGCCCCGTGAGCCCGGACGTCCGCGATGATCGGCGCGACAGAGGCGGTGGCCGCCTCGACGTCGACCTCGGCGCGCGGCAACGCGGCGAGGAGCTCACGGCGGGACAGAGAACGACCACGCAGGTCGATTCGGGAGATCACGAGGCCGAGTCTAGGCGGGTCACCGAGTCAGGCTCGCGGGCATTTCGGCCCGCGGGCGTCTGCTGGGCAGGTACGTGGGGGCGGGCGCCGCACCGACCGGGCAGGATGGACCCATGACCGCCCACTCCCCCGAACCCGTCGAGATCCGCGCCGAACCCATCCGGCTCGGGCAGTTCCTCAAGCTCGCCGGGATCGTCGACTCCGGATCGGACACGCGGTTCCTGCTCGACGACGACGCGGTGCGGGTGGGCGGCGAGCCTGAGGCACGTCGGGGCCGACAGCTCGTGCGCGGAGACGTCGTCACGGTGTCGCTGCCGGCGGGCGAACGGGCGTTCGTCGTCGCGTGAAACCGGCTGCAGATCGACGGGGGTCTCAGTCGGCAGCGGACAACGCATCGACCGGATCGACGACTCCGGCTCGCCAAGCAGGAGCTATGCAGGCGAACGTGGACGCAAGCACCACACCGCCCATCACGAGCAGCACGGTGTTCTCCGGGAACACCAGCGAGGCCCCCTGAGGGGTGATCAAGGCCGCCGCGACCACGCCGAGAGCGACCCCGCAACCAGCGCCGATCGAACCGAGCATGCTGCCTTCGATGAGGAACTGCCCCACGACCTGGCTCCGCCGGGCACCGAGGGAACGTCTCAGTCCGATCTCCGCGCGACGCGCCGAAACCGCCGAGGACATCAGCGCCAGCACCACGATCCCCGCGACCCCTGCGCCCAGACCCACGAGGGCGAGGGTCGTCGCGCCGAGACGTGCGGTGACCAGCGCACCGAGCTGCTCGGCGCCCACGGAGTAGTCGACGGAGACCAGGCTCGGGTAGTCCGGTACCAGAAGCCGGGCACCGATCTCAGCGACCGGGGCAAGGTTCTCCGGCTCCGTCCGTGCCACGGCGACACTCACGGTGTCGACGGCCGCGGGGAAGTCGGACCGCACCGCCTGATAGGGCGCGATGACCAGGTCAGCGATCCCGAGAGATGTGGAGTCGGCGACGACGCCCAGCACCAGGTAAGGCACTCCCCCGAGCACGATGGATGTGCGACCGTCGATAGGTCCGAGGGAGAGCCGCTCCGCGGCCCCGGTGCCGACGACCACAACGGGCACCCCGCTCGATGCCATCGTCTCGGTCCAGGTCGCTCCACGGACCAGCTCGAGTCGAGCCGCGGACAGGAGATCACCGTAGGCCGCCACGACGGCAACGTTCTCGTCCGCGCCGCGCAGAGTCGACCTAGCCACGACTCCGTTCACCGGGAGCAGCCCGCCCCACGCGAGCACCTCAGCGCGCTCGTCCAGGCGGTCGAGAACCCTCGGCGAGACCGTCACCGTCCCCTGGCCCTCGGGGGGACGGAAGACCACGAAGTCCCCTCGCGTCGCCAGCAGCGCCTGGGTGATCGCCACCTCGTTGGTGCGTGCGACGCCCGGCACCGCGATGGCAGCAGCCGCAGCAAAGGCGACGACCGCCACGGTGGCCACCGATCGCCACGGGCGCCCCCCGATGCCGTCGAGCGCCTGTCCGAAGACGCGCCCGAGTGACGCCACGGCCTGGATCATCGATCCGCCCGATCGTCCGAGTCATCCTCGACCTCGCCGTCCCTCAGCTCCACGAGCCGCCGGGCCCGCTCCGCGGCCTGGGGAGAGTGGGTGACCAGGACCACCGTCGTTCCGTCGACATGAAGCTCCGAGAGCAGATCGAGCACCGCTTCGCCGCTCGTGGAATCGAGATTGCCCGTGGGCTCGTCAGCGAACACCACGTCAGGCTCGGACAGCACGGACCGCGCGACGGCGACCCTCTGCTGCTCGCCGCCGGACAGCTCCCTGGGACGGTGGTGCGCGCGGGCGGCGAGACCCACGCGGTCGAGGGCCGCCATCGCGGCATCGTGGCGACGCCGTGCGGGCCACGGGGTGTAGAGAGTCCCCATGGCGACGTTCTCCCACGCGGTGAGCGACGGAATGAGGTGGAAGCTCTGGAAGATGACCCCGATCTGCTCCCTGGCGAGCCGTGTCCGCACGTGCGCGCTCGGATCGCGGTAGCCGCAGATGCTTCGCGAGCCACGGGTCGGCGTCCTCAGCCCGGAGAGGATGTGAAGGAGGGTCGACTTCCCGGAGCCGGAGGGCCCGGTCAGCGCGACGAAGTCCCCACGTCCTACCTCGAGCGTCACCCCGCGCAGGGCCTCGACCTTGGCCCGGTCCCCGTAGGTCTGCCACACGTCAGCCACGGCGAGCCATGGTCCTTCCGTTTCGTGAGCGACCGCGGCCGTACTCACTGCCCGATCACCACCGCGTCGCCGGGCTCGACGTCGCCCGCGATCATCGCCTCTGTCCTCGTGGTCGCAAGGACGCGCACGTCGACGGCACGCTGAGTTCCCGACGCGTCGAGCACGTGCACCATCCCGGTCCCGTCCCAGACGGTGGAGATCGCCGCCAGGGGAACGATCGTCCCGGCCTCGGAGTCAGCAGACCCGCCGATCCGTCCACGCAGCGGAAGGCCGAGCCACTCGTCGGGCACGTCAGCGTCGAGCCCGAGCCGGAGCGCGCCGTCGTCCCCGGTCCGGCTCGAGGTCACGAGCGCCTCGACCAAGGACTGATCGACCGGCGAGATGAGAAAGACAGGGCTCACCTCGACTCGGGCGTAGGGAATCGAGGCAGGCAGGACGACGAACACGCTCGGCTCCAGCTCCTCGAGCTCGGCCACCACTCCGGAGGCGAGCTCACCCACGCCGGTCGCGACCTGACCGATACGAGCCGGGAGGTCGGCGACGAAGGCGAGCTCGCCAGAGCCGATCCGCGTCGGAGCGCGCGCGAACTCCACGTCCCGGTCGAGCAGGAAGTCCCGCCACGCTCGAAGCGTCTGCGTCGTGACGACCTTCCCCTCGGCGTCGACGTCGTATCCCAGTCGGTGCAGCGCTGCGTGAAGCTGGACGACGTCGCCGCCGTGAGTTCCCGCGACGAGATCGCGGAACATCGGTCGCTCTCCGACCAAGACGAACTGCGGGACGAGCTCGTACTCGAAGGGAGACTCGCCCTCCGCCACGACGGTGTCGGCCACGGGCGCTGCGGTGACTACCCCCGCGCCGCGGATCACCCCGGCCGACACGAAGTCGTAGCCCGCCTCCACGAGGATCGCGTCGTCCAAGACACCTTCACGCGCCTCCACAGTAAGCACCCGGGGAACCTGCACGGGCTCTGGGGCCACGTCCGCCACCATGCCGTTGCTCCACCAGCCGAGCGCCACACCGCCGCACAGTGCGAGCACGAGAACGACCACGACGGCGGATCGACGCATCTCAGCACTCGCCCAATGCTTGCGCGCCGTTCATCTCCGCTGACCTCAGCCTTCGCCGCGATATGCGGCTCGGGCCGCCTCGATCTCCTCGGAGTATGCATCGTGGAGTCCCGCGCTGTACACGCCGAGCGGCTCGCGAAGATGCTCGTCCCAGCACTTCAGCACCAGCTCGCGCACCAGGTCCTCTTCACCGAGAAGTGACCTCACCTGCGTGATCTGAGCGCCGTCGTCCAGGTTGCCGGTCGTGACCGTGGCGAGACGCTCCTGGAGAAACGCGTTGGCCTCGTCGGGCGACGCGAAGTCAAAGCCTTCGGCTTCCGCGCACCCTGCGAAACCGTCGAGGGCATTCTGATACGTCCCGGAAGCCTCGAACTCCACCCACTGCGCCTCGAGGCGGGCCAATGCGCCCTTCACCTGATCCAGGCTTGCTCCCCATCGCTCGGAGACCTCACCATCGCATGCCTCGTAGGCGCTCGCGAAGCCTGCTGGGGCGTCCTCGTACTGGCCGGGTCCCTGCACGAACATCTGCGGGTCTTCCAGCTGCAGCAAGTACCCGCTGATCGGTCCCAGGCCCGTCAAGAGGTCGGTGTTCAGGGAGACGAAGGGACGTGACTGGAACTCGAACCCTCGCTCACGCAGGCATTCGTCGATCGAGTCGACGAGTCCTTGGTATCCCGCGCTGATGTCCTCCGCACTCACGCCGACGGGCGAGAACGTTCTCGCGTCGATCTCAGCATTCTCCCCCGCCGGCTCCGTGCAGCCCGTCGAGCAGAGGACCGCCAGGCACAGCCAACCAATACGAACGCGACACTTCACTAGCAACCGGTCACGGTGCGACGAAGCGTGGTGGTCGATGTCGCGAATGTTGTGGTTCCGGTGATGTTTCGGAGGCTCTGGGTGTACGTCCGCTGAGTCGTGGGCTCACACCAGTGGGAGAAGGTGTAGCCAACCGTGGTCGTCCAGTTGGTCGGCCCACCGATCCCCGTCCAGTTCCCGTCACCGAAGTAGAAGCGGCCCTGTCGATCTGGATTGGTCCCTGTGCCGCTGACCGACCAAGAGGCAGTCATGACATTGATGGGCCGCGTCTGACTTGAAGGTGAGATCGAGCCTCCGGTGAGCACTGCCGAAGCAGGAATCACACTCCCAAGCGCCAGAAGACCCGTGGCCGCCAGCGCGACAACTACGCCAAATTGCCTCTTCATTCCGATTCCCCATTCCGAGTCAAGCCCGCCTCCATTGGCGAACCCCTGCTGCTCAGATGTAGGCACCCTACACACATCTCGAAGAGCATGCATGTTGGCGAAACCGACGCACGCTCCTGCGCACCGACTCGCCCTGCGACGCCGTGTCCATGCGTGCCTCCCCTTCGCCACCAGTGACGCGTCTTCCGGTCGGCTCGACGAGCCGAGTCGCGGACGGAACATAGTCCACGCCTATCCGCTCACGGGACGCCCCGATGCGGACGTCCTGCCCGAGGGTTGGGGCGCGATCCCCGGGCCCTGTGGCTGTACCCCGGAGGCGTGCAGCTTTCGCGACCGCCGCAAGAAGCTGCTCGCGGCGGGTGCGCGCGCCGTGTTCGGGCTGTCCGTCCAGCAGACCTAGTACCAGCGCAAGGTCATCGAGCGGCTGCACCTCCCGTTCACCCTGCTGAGCGACGAGGATCTTGCCCTCACCCGGGCGCTCAGGCTCCCGACCTTCGACGTCGACGGCGCCACTCTGCTGCGGCGCCCGACCCTCGTGATCAGCGACGCCACGGTCGATCACGTCATCTACCCGGTGTTCCCGCCAGACCGCCACGCGGCCGAGGTTCTCGCGTGACTGCGGAGCACCCGGAACCAGGCAGTGTCGAGTCATGAGCTCGCAGGCGAGCAAACCCGTCGCAATCCGCGCCGAACCCATCCGGCTCGGGCAGTTCCTCAAGCTCGCCGGGATCGTCGACTCCGGATCGGACACGCGGTTCCTGCTCGACGACGGCGCGGTGCGGGTGGGCGGCGAGCCCGAGGCACGTCGGGGCCGACAGCTCGTGCGCGGCGACGTCGTCACGGTCTCGCTGCCGGCGGGCGAACGGGCGTTCGTCGTCGCGTGAGCGGCTCGACGTCCGTGACGGGCGCGGCTCTCAGCGCACCGAGCCCATGGCGCGCTCGACGGTGAGCAGGAGCACGACCCGCTCGGGGTTCGGCTCGAGCTGGCGGTAGCGGGTCGCGTAGGCGTCGACGGCGGCCGCGATCTCGCCGTCGTCGTCGGAGATCCGTGCCGTGCCCTCGAGCGTGAGCCAACGGAAGCCGTCCGCCTGGCACAGCGCCGCGCGCCCCGCGCCGCCCGCGAGGTTGCGCGCCTTGACCGAGCCGCGCTGCGTCGTGACCCGGGCGATGCCACGCTCGGCGTCCCACGTGAAGGCGACAGGCACTACGTGGGGGGTGCCGTCGGGTCGCAGGGTCGTGAGCGTGGCGAGGTGCCGGTCACGCACGAACTCGAGCTGGGTCTCGGTCAGGACGTGTGCAGGGCGGGAGGTCACGGGCCGAGTCTAGGCAGCGGCGACGCGCGGCCTGCCACGCCGGACACCCCAGACGATGAGCAGCACGGTGATCACGGCACTGACGATCGCGAACGTGAGCGAGCCGATCGCCATGATGATGGGGACGGACAACGCCGTCAGGAGCCCGCCGCCGAGGATCGGCTCGTAAGTGAGCTGCTTGTAGCCGTACGCCGTCGCGGACTGCGACTGTCGCTTCGGGTCCGCCATGTCCGCGAGCACGAAACCCGTGGCGACGTTGCCCTGGGACTGGCCGAAGTCGGCGAGCGAGTGCTCGAACCAGTTCCTGCGGTGGATCCGTGGCCCGAGCACGAGCATGCCGAACACGCTCCAGCCGACACCGAGCACCGTGAACACCACGACCGCCGGGATGTTCGAGCCGATCGTGGCGAGCGACATCGTGCCGATGGCCGCCACGATGAGCATGTCGAGCGCGAAGCCGGAGATCCCGTCGACGGCCTTCTTGTTCGCCGTGTGCTCGAGCTTGAACTTCGTCAGGAGCGCCTGCACCACGAAGCCGCCGATCACCGTGAACGGGAAGAGCGGGAAGTGGTCGAAGACGTCGGAGCCGAAGGCGTTCGCGACCCAGCGCAGCGCTTCGAGCAGCACGATCGCCAGGGCGATGGCGATCGAGATGTACATGAAGGCCGCCGTCGTCGCGTTGACGCCGACCGCCTCGTCGTCCGGCTCGTCCACGGGCGCGATGTGGGGCGAGGTGAGATCCGTGCCCTCCGACTCGGCGAACGGCGTCTTGCGCAGCACCTCGACCTTGGGGGTGCGCATCCCCCAGCTCACGATCATCGTGCCGGCGACGATGCCGGTCACCATCGAGATGGTCGCGAGGCCGAGCCCGATGTCGACGACCTCCGGGGCCCCCACGTTCACGAGGATCTCGCCCATGCCCGCGATCGTGCCGTGACCGCCGGCGAACGACATCTCCAGCAGTCCGCCCGCGGCAGGGCTCAGACCGAACACGGGCGTGAGCAGGAGCGCGACCGCGAAGCCGCCGAGCGCGAACTGCCCGAAGGAGAACGTGGAGCCCAGGATGAAGTGCGGCGCCGACAGGTCCCACAGCGCGCCGACCCTCGGCAACCGCTTGCCGATCATGATCGCGCCGAACACGACGTTGATGAGCAGGCCGGGCAGGGTGCGCCACACGTCGATGATCTCCACGGGGAACAGCCCACGTGAGCCCGTGATCTCGCCCAGCACCTGCGGGCCGAGGATCAGCATCGCGAAGCCGCCGATCACCGCCGTGGGGATGTACATGCGCTGCAGCACGGCCACCCGGCGACGCACGAGCCACGAGACGAAGATGATGAGGGCGAGAACGACGAGGGCGAAGCCCACGACCTGTGCTTCGGTGTACCTGGCGATCAGCACCGTGGCTCCTTCGGGACGGTCTAGGACACGAGACAGCTCGGCCCGAGCAGGGCCTTGAGGTCGCCGAAGAGAGCGCTCGAGCGTTGGACGCGCAACGAGTCTTGCAGCCGCAGCACGGTCGCGCGTCCCGGACCGGTGACCTTGACCTGCACCTCGGTGCCACCGGGATGGGTCGAGAGCACCTCCCGGAGCTGCTCGACGACCCCGGGCGTGCACCGCGACTCGGGAACCATGAGCTGTACCGGGGAGTCCGGCGTGAGCGACGTGTCCGGGATGGACACCTCGACCGCCTGCAGCTCGACGGACTCGTCGCGCTTGCGGATCCGACCGCGAACGACGGCGACCTGGTCCTCGATGAGCATCGCGGAGAAGGTCTGGTACACCTCGCCGAAGAAGAGCACCTCGACCGCGCCGGTCATGTCCTCGAGCGAGATCTTCGCCCACGGCTTGCCCGCCTTGGAGAATCGCCGATCCACGGTGGAGATGAGACCGGCGAGCGAGACCTGGGAACCCTCGGCCCGCGGTGGCTCGTCGGCCGCGAGCTGGGCGACCGTTACGTCCGCGGCCTGCGCGAGCAGGTGCTCGAGGCCGGAGAGCGGATGGTCGGAGACGTAGAGACCGAGCATCTCGCGCTCGAAGGCGAGGCGTTGCTTCTTGTCCCAGTCCGGTACATCGGGCACCTCGACCGCCACCCCGCCCGCGAGGCCGTCGTCGCCGGCGAGCCCGACGTCGGCGAAGAGGTCGAACTGACCCTCCGCCTCCTTGCGCTTGACGCCCACCACGGAGTCGACGGCCTGCTCGTGGACGAGCATGAGGGCCCGGCGGGAGTGACCGAGCGAGTCGAACGCGCCGGCCTTGATGAGCGACTCGATCGTGCGCTTGTTGCAGACGACGGCGGGCACCTTGTCGAGGAAGTCGGTGAAGTCCGCGAACTCGCCCTTGGCCTCACGCGCCCTGACGATCTCCTCGACGACGTTCGCCCCGACGTTGCGCACGGCCCCGAGGCCGAAGCGGATGTCCGCACCGACGGCCGCGAAGTTGCCGACCGAGGAGTTGACGTCGGGCGGGAGCACCGTGATGCCCATGTGGCGGCACTCGGCGAGGTAGAGGGCCGACTTGTCCTTGTCGTCGCGCACCGAGGTGAGCAGCGCAGCCATGTACTCGGTGGGGTGGTGGGCCTTGAGGTAGCCCGTCCAGTAGGACACCACGCCGTACGCGGCGGAGTGGGCCTTGTTGAACGCGTACCCGGCGAACGGCACGAGGACGTCCCACACGGCCTGGATCGCACCGTCGGAGTAGCCCCGTTCGCGGCAACCTGCCTGGAAGGGCACGAACTCCTTGTCGAGGATCTCCTTCTTCTTCTTGCCCATGGCACGACGCAGCAGGTCGGCCTGGCCGA
>CAZECM010000037.1:0-30038 GCA_964510785.1 uncultured Cellulomonadaceae bacterium
GCGTTCGCCACCGGCCGCAACCCGCGCAACGCCGCCGTCGCGTGCACCACGGGCCTGCTCGAGCTGCTCGACGAGCGCGAGCTGCGCGGGGTGCTCGGCCACGAGCTCATGCACGTCTACAACCGTGACATCCTCACCTCGTCCGTCGCGGCCGCCGTCGCGGGGGTCATCACGGCCGTGGCGCAGTTCCTGATGTTCTTCGGCGGGGGAGACCGGCGCAACGCGAACCCGCTCGGACTCCTCGCGATGGCGCTGCTCGCACCTTTCGCCGCGATGCTCATCCAGCTCGCCATCTCGCGCACGCGCGAGTTCGACGCGGACAAGAGCGGCGCCGAGCTCACCGGCGACCCGCTCGCCCTCGCCTCGGCGCTGCGCAAGCTCGAGGCCGGCGTCACGGCGCGGCCCCTGCCCGCCGACCGCGACCTCGTGGACGTCTCGCACCTCATGATCGCCAACCCCTTCCGCGGCGGGGGCATGTCGCGGCTGTTCGCGACGCACCCACCCATGAGCGAGCGCGTGGCGCGGCTCGAGGAGCAGGCCGGGCGGCGTGGCTTCATCGCCTGAGGAGCGTCGGCCGTCGGAGCGCCGTCACGGACGGCGGGCGGCCGCGCCTGAGGTGCTCGAACGCGACGTCCTCGTCATCGGCGCCGGCCAGGCCGGGCTCTCCGCCGCGTACTACCTGCAGCGGCGCGGGCTCGACTTCGAGGTGCTCGATGCGAACGACGGTCCTGGCGGGGCGTGGCGGCACCGGCCCGACTCGCTCACGTTCGGCGGGGCGCACGGCCTGCACGACCTGCCCGGGACGCCCTTGGGCACTCCCGACCCGACCGAGCCGGCGTCCGCCGTCGTCGAGCGCTACTACGGGGCGTACGAGCGCGAGCACGACCTCCCCGTGCGCCGGCCCGTCCGGGTGCGGGAGGTCGTGTCCGACGGCGCGGTGGTGCCCGACGGCGGCACCCTGCCGCCCCTGCTCGTCCGCACCGACGCGGGGGACTGGCGGGCGCGGGTGCTCATCAGCTCGACGGGTACGTGGGACAGCCCGCACTGGCCGTACTACCCGGGGCGCGACTCCTTCGCGGGGCGCCACGTGCACACCCGCGACCTGCGCGACGAGTCGGCGCTGGCCGGGCTGCGCGTCGTGGTGGTGGGTGCCGGGACGTCAGCCGTCCAGCTCCTGCTACGGCTCCAGGGCGTGGCGGCGTCGACCACGTGGGTGACGCGCCGCCCGCCGCAGTGGACCGAGCAGTCGTTCGGCACCGAGTGGGGCCGTGCCGTCGAGGACTCCGTCAACGAGCGCACGAGCGCGGGGCTCCCGCCGCTCAGCGTCGTCGCAGCGACCGGGCTGCCGCTCACGGCCGAGTACCGGGCAGGCATCGAGGCCGGTGCGCTCGTCTTGCGCGGTCCCCTCGAGCGCATCGTGCCCGACGGCGTGGTCCTGGCCCCGGGTGAGCACGTGGCGGCCGACGTCATCGTGTGGGCCACGGGCTACAGGGCGTCGATCTCCCACCTCGCACCGCTGCGGCTGCGCGAACCCGGCGGCGGGATCCGTACCGACGGCGTGCACGTGCTGCGCGACCCGCGCGTGCTGCTCGTCGGCTACGGCGCCTCGGCATCCACGATCGGTGCGACCCGGGCCGGCCGTCGTGCCGCCCTCGCCGCCGCCCGCATCCTCGAGGTGCCGCCCGCCGAGTCGTGAAGCACGAGGGCCCGGCGGTCGGCCCGGCGAGGGTCAGCGGTAGTTGACGAACTGCAGCGGGACCTCGACGTCGGCCCCCTTGAGCAGTGCGATCACTTCCTGCAGGTCGTTGCGCGACTTGCTCGAGACCCGCATCTCCTCGCCCGTGACCTGCGACTTGACGCCCTTGGGCCCTTCCTCGCGGATGATCTTGCCGATCTTCTTGGCGACCTCCTGGCTGAGCCCCTCGCGGATCGAGCCGACGAGCCGGTACTCCTTGCCGGAGAGCTTGGGCTCTCCGTCGCCGGTGTCGAGGGCCTTGAGCGAGATGTCGCGGCGGATGAGCTTGGTCTGCAGCACGTCGAGGATCGCGAGCACGCGGTCGGGGGAGTTGGCGATCATCGTGACCACCTCGCCGTTCCAGGTGATCGAGGCGCCGACGTTGCGGAAGTCGTAGCGCTGCCCCACTTCCTTCGCTGCCTGGTTGACGGCGTTGTCGATCTCCTGCCGGTCGACCTTGCTGACGACGTCGAACGACGAGTCGCTCGCCATGGTTCCTCCTCGGTGTGGCGGTACCCCGCGAACTATCCGTTTCGCAGGGAGGGCTGTTTGGTTGCTATCCTTCCATCCGCACGATCACCCCGGCGGGTTACCCGAGTGGCCAAAGGGGGCTGACTGTAAATCAGCTGGCAATGCCTACGGGGGTTCGAATCCCTCACCCGCCACCGTGCCGCGGCCCCGTCCACCAGGACGGGGCCGCAGTTCTTTGCCCGGGCACGGAACCTCGGGCGCGGGGACCCTGGGCCTGAGGACCTTGGGCCCGACGGCGGCGGTGTGGCGCGGGCCACAGTAGAGGCACGGAGGTAAGGACGCCCCTGGCGGCGTCCGCACATCCCGCGGACGCCCGCTTGGTGGCTTGCAGCCGGCGAGAGCCGGCAGGAGGTGTGTCATGACCAGGTTCCAAGCGAAGTTCCCCGTCGACCGCATGGCGGGACGGGTGGCCCTCGTCACCGGTGGTGCCCGGGGCATGGGTGCGGCCGAGGTGCGTCGGCTCGTGGCCGAAGGCGCGGCGGTCGTCATCGCGGACGTGCTCGACGCCGAGGGTGAGGCGCTCGCCACCGAGCTCGGTGACAAGGTGGTCTACCAGCACCTCGACGTCACGGACGAGGCCGGCTGGGAGGCCGTCGCGAAGCTCGCCAAGGACACGTTCGGTCCCGTCACGGCGCTCGTCAACAACGCGGGCATCGTGCTGCAGGCGCCGATCGACCAGACGACGGCGGAGGACTTCCGCAAGGTCCTCGACGTCAACGTCACGGGTGTCTTCCTCGGCATCAAGGCGATCGTCCCGCAGATGGTCGAGGCCGGCGGCGGCGCGATCGTCAACATCTCCTCGGCGGCCGGGCTCGTGGGCATGCCGCAGCTCAGCGCCTACTGCGCGAGCAAGTGGGGCGTGCGCGGCATGACGAAGGCTGCGGCCCTCGACCTGGGTCACCGCGGCATCCGCGTCAACTCGGTCCACCCGGGGGCGATCCGCACGCCGATGGCCGCTGGCATCGAGGACGAGCACATGGGTGGTCAGGCCATCCAGCGCGTGGGCGAGCCGGAGGAGATCGCCTCGGCGGTCGCGTTCCTCGTGAGCGACGACGCGATGGACATCACGGGGGCCGAGCTCGCCGTCGACGGCGGCATGGCCCTCGGTGCGACGGCGATGGCCGCTCAGGAGGCGCGCACCAACGACTAGGGTCGTATCGACGACCAGGGTCGCGCGGGCGGGCGGGCGCACGATTTTCGTGCCCGCCCGCTTCGCGTGTACCCTGTCCTGGCCGCCCCGATAGCTCAGTCGGCAGAGCGTCTCCATGGTAAGGAGAAGGTCAAGGGTTCGATTCCCTTTCGGGGCTCGCAGCAGGCACCGGGCCGTGCAGCAGTGCACGGCCCGAGGCCTGACCCGGCGGGGTAGCTCAGGTGGTTAGAGCACACGGCTCATAATCGTGGTGTCGCGGGTTCGAGTCCCGCCCCCGCTACCGAAGTGAAGGTCCGTCGCCAGCCGGCGGCGAACGGACGAAGACGATCGGCACCCATCGGGGTGCGAAAGGTAGATGGAACGTGGCTAGCAAGTCCTCGGATGTCCGCCCCAAGATCACTCTCGCGTGCGTGGAGTGCAAGGAGCGCAACTACATCACGAAGAAGAACCGTCGTAACGACCCCGACCGCCTCGAGCTGGCGAAGTTCTGCCCGCGTTGCGGCAAGCACACCCCGCACCGCGAGACCCGCTGACCCGCTCCTAGGCGCTCGCGCCCATGGCGGTCAACACGAGCTTCGCGGGGCGCTCCTACGCGCCCGGCGAGGTCTACCTGGTCTCGGCGGAGAAGATCCGTGAGTTCGCGGAGTCGACGGCGAACACCCATCCCGCGCACACCGACCCGTCGGCGGCGCGTGCTCTGGGGTACCCGGACGTCATCGCACCGCCCACGTTCGCGGTGGCGATCGCCCAGCGCGCCGAGGCCGTCTACATCCAGGACGCCGACGCCGGTATCGACTTCTCGCGCGTGGTCCACGCCGACGAGCGCTTCACCCACCACCGGCCCGTCGTCGCGGGTGACCGGCTCACGCCCACGCTCCACGTGGACGCGGTGACCGAGCGCGGCCCGCTCGCCATGGTCACCACGCGCGTCGAGATCGTCGACGACGACGGCGCCCCCGTGGTCACCGTGGTCTCGACGCTCGCGGTGCGCGGGGAGGACGCATGAGCCCCCGCCTGGCCGACCTCGCCGTCGGCGACGTCGTGGCGACGCGCACGATCGAGGTCGACCGCGCCCGGCTCGTCCGGTACGCGGGCGCGAGCGGCGACTTCAACCCGATCCACTGGAACGAGCGCTTCGCCACGGAGGTGGGCCTGCCGGGCGTGATCGCGCACGGCATGTGGACGATGGGCGCTGCGGTCGGCGTCGTCGTCGGGTGGGCGGGCGACCCCGGCGTCGTCGTCGACTACCAGACGCGGTTCGCGCGCCCCGTACCCGTCCCCGATCCGGGTGCGGCGAGCGTCGAGGTGACGGCCACCGTCGGCGTCCTCGACCCGGAGGCCGGCACGGCGCGCATCGACCTCACCGTGGTGGTGAGCGGTCAGCGGGTGCTCGCGAAGTCCCAGGTGCTCGTCAAGCTCGAGCCCTGACGCTCACGCGCCGTGCGGGGGCGCCGTCGTCGTCCCGATCCGCAGCTCGACGTCGAAGGTGACGGACTCGGGCTCCTTGCCGGCGAGGAGCGCCTCGACCATGCGCCCGACCGCCGCACCCTTCTCGGCGAGCGGCTGGACGATCGTGGTGAGGGTGACCTCGCCGAGCCACGGCAGGTCGATGCCGTCGAAGCCTGTGACGGACACGTCGCCCGGTACGGCGAGCCCGAGCTCGCGCGCGGCGATGACGACGCCCGCCGCGAGCGCGTCGGACTGCGCGACGATCGCCGTGGGCCGATCCGGGCGGTCGAGGAGCGCCTTGCCGGCCTCGACCCCCTGCTCGACCTTGGAGTACGCGGCCTCGTAGACCGCGACCGGGGTGATGCCGCCGTCGCGCAGGCCGTCGAGGCGGCGGCGCACGATGTCGAGCTTGATGGCGTCGAGCCGGTCCGGGCCGACGAGCCCGCTCGTGCGCGAGCGGTCGAAGGGCAGCGTGACGGTCGCGACGCGCGAGTGGCCGAGGGCGACGAGGTGGGCGGCGAGCTGGGCGAAGCCGTCGCGGTCGTTGATCGAGACGGTCGCGTTGCCCGCGACGGGCGGGCCCTCGACGTTGATCACGGGCAGGTCGCGCCGCTCGAGGGTCATCAGGTCCTCGTCGGTCGGGTTGGCGCCCCACAGCAGGACGGCGACGTCCATCGCGGCGGTCGCGGCGAGGTTCGGGACGGGAGCGGGTGGTGCGCCGTCGCCCGGCGTCCCCGCGCCGTCCGTGGGACACCCCGAGGGCAGGAGCAGGACGCCGAGACCGAGCTCGGCGAGCGTCGAGACGAGACCGTCGAGGGTCTGCGCGGCGACGGGCTCGCGGAACGAGCGTCCCAGGACCCCGCCGAGCAGCACGCCGACGATGCCCGAGCGCCCCGATCGCAGCTGGCGACCTAGCGGGTTGGGACCGGCGTAGTCGAGGCTCGCGGCGGCGGCCAGGACCCGTTCCCGGGTGGGCTCGGCGATCGGACCTGCGCCGGAGAACGCGAGGGAGGCGGTCGACACCGAGACGCCCGCGCTGCGTGCGACGTCCGCGAGAGTAGGGCGAGCCACTCGGCACCGTCCTTCCGGGTCTGCCAGGTGGACCGGCGCAGGGCGTCGATCCAGGTTGACGAGGATCCTTCCGTCTCCCACACTAGTACGGTTGGATCAAATCGATTCGATCGACGCCACGTCCTCTGGTGGATTCCCCGTGCACTCCCCGTACAACCCGCGGCGCGCCCGCGTGCTGCTGCTCGTCCTGTTCACCCTGATGGGCTTCCTCCTCTCGGGCTGGCTCACGCGCATCCCCTCGGTCCGCGACTCCCTCGGGCTGACCCCGAGCGCGCTCGGCACCGTCCTGCTCGTCGCCTCGCTCGGCTCGCTCGGGATGACGCTCGCCGCCGGGTACGTCAACACCCGTTTCGGCGGTGTGCTCGTGCTGCGCGTCTCCGCCGTCGTGCAGGCCGTGGGCTACACCTCGATCGGGTTGTCGACCGTGGTCGGCTCGGTGTGGCTCCTCGTGGCCGGGGTGACGCTGCAGGGGATCGCCTTCGCCCCCGTGAACGTGACGATCAACGTCGAGAGCGCGGGGGTCGAGCGACGTCTGGGCCGCAGCGTCATGCCGCAGTTCCACGCGCTGTTCTCGATCGGCGCCGTCGTCGGTGCGGGGTTCGGCGCCACGGCGAGCTACCTCGGCGTCTCGGTGTTCGCCCAGCTCACCTTCGCGGCCGCGCTCGGCGTGGTGGTCCAGCTCGCGTGCGTGCGCGACGTCGTGCACGACACGCGCGTCGACCTGGGCACCCGCGTCGAGAACGTCGCGGCCGACGACGGCGCCCTCGTGGTACCGGCGTCCGCCACGGCGCCGCGCACCGGGCGAGGCTCGGGCTCGGCGCGTGCGGCCATCTCCGCCTGGACGGATCGGCGCACGCTCCTGCTCGGGCTCATCGTGTTCGCGGCCGCGCTCTCCGAGGGCTCGGCGAACCAGTGGATCCCGCTTGCCGTCGTCGACGGCTTCGGTGCGCTCGAAGCAGTCGGGGCGACCGTCCTGACCGTGTTCACGGCCTCCATGACCGTGGTGCGGCTCGCGGGCACGCGGCTGCTCGACCGCTACGGCCGTGTTGCGGTGCTGCGGGCGTCGGGCCTCGTGGCGCTCGCCGGGCTCTTGCTGTTCGTGCTGGCACCGTCGCTGCCGATCGCCGTCGTCGGCGTGTCGATGTGGGGCATGGGCGCCGCGCTCGCCTACCCCATCACTGTCGCCGCCGCCTCCGACGATCCGCTGCGCGCCGCGACGCGGGTCTCCGTCGTCACGGCCTTCTCCTCCGTCGCGCGGATCAGCGCCCCGCCTGCCATCGGCGCCCTCGGGGAAGCCGTCGGGATCCGCGAGGCGCTCGGCGTCATCGCCGTGGGGCTCGTACTCTCGGTACTCCTGGCCCGCCAGGCACGGCGCGAACCGGCCCCGGCCACCGTCCTCTCCTCCACCACGTCCCGCTAGGAATCACGTGTCCCTCATCCCGACCGTCTTCGCGCCGAGCGCCGTCCGGCGTGCCGAGCGCGCCGTCTTCGTCGTCTTCGCGCTCAACGGCTTCCACTTCGCCAACTTCGCCGCGCGCGTCCCCTCCGTGCGAGACGGCCTGGAGCTGTCCCCGCAGCAGATGGGGCTGCTCCTGCTCGTCGGCTCGATCGGCTCGCTCGTCGCGCTGCCCGTCTCGGGCCTCCTCGTGCAGCGGTTCGGTGCCGCGCTCACGGTGCGCTGCTTCGCGGTCCTGAACGTCTCGGGCCTCCTGCTCGCTGCGACGATGGTCGAGGCCGGGGCGCCCGTGCTCGTCGCGGCGAGCATGTTCGTCTTCTGCGTCGGCACGTCCGTGTGGGACTCGGCGATGAACCTCGAGGGCACGGTCGTGGAGCGCCACCGCGGCGTGACGATCCTGCCGCGCCTGCACGCGGGCTTCTCGCTCGGCACCGTCGCGGGCGCCGCCACGGGGGCGCTCGCCGCCTGGACGCACCTCTCGCTCGTGCCCCACTTCCTCATGGTCCTGCTGCCCTCGCTCGCCGTGGTGCTCCTCGTGACGCGCGCCTTCCTGCCGCTCGAGACGGTGGCCGACGGCGAGGCGTCCGCGACCTCCGACCCCGGCGACGGGGCGAACGGCGACCGGGCGAGCACGAACCGGGCGAACGCCGGCCGCGCAGCGCGCGCGTGGAGCGAACCGCGCACCCTGCTGCTCGGTCTCGTCGTCCTCGCGGCCGCGATCACGGAGGGCTCGGCGAACGACTGGATGGCGCTCGCCGTCGTCGACGGCTTCGACGTGACCAACGCGACGGGTGCCGTGTTCTTCGGAGTGTTCGTCGCGGCGATGACCGTGGGCCGGTTCGCGGGCGGGGCGGTGCTCGACCGCTTCGGCCGCGTCGTGGTGCTCCGGGCCTCGGCCGCGCTCGCCATCGCGGGGCTCCTGCTGTTCGCGCTGCCGCCGAGCCTCGCGCTGACCGCCGTCGGCGCCGTGCTGTGGGGTCTCGGTGCGGCCGTGGGCTTCCCCGTGGGCATCTCCGCCGCGGCCGACGACCCGGCGCACGCTGCGATGCGGGTGCCCGTCGTGGCCACGATCGGGTACTCCGCCTTCCTCGTGGGCCCGCCGGCGCTCGGGTTCCTCGCGGACGTCGTCGGCTACCGCTACGCGATGCTCGCGATCGTCGTGCCCGCCGTCCTCTCCCTCGTCGTGGCGGGCGTCGCACGGCCCGTCGCCCCGGCCGAGGAGCCGGCCCCGCGGGCTAGCCTGGAGGCATGAGCACTCGCCTCGCGGACCTGACCACGCTGCGTGTCGGCGGCCCCGCCGGGCGCTACGTCGAGGCCAAGAGCGAGGCCGAGCTGATCGAGGCCGTGCAGGGCGCCGACGCCGACGGCGAGCCGCTCCTCGTGGTCGGCGGTGGCTCGAACCTCCTCGTCGGTGACACCGGCTTCGACGGTCTCGTGCTGCGCGACGCCCGCACCGAGCTCGACGCCCCGGACGCCTCCGCGTGCGCGGGCACCTCGCTCACCGTGGCCGCCGGGACGGACTGGGACGACGTGGTCCAGCTCGCGATCGCGAACCGCTGGGTGGGCATCGAGGCGCTCTCCGGCATCCCCGGCAGCGCCGGTGCGACCCCCGTGCAGAACGTCGGGGCGTACGGCCAGGAGGTCGCCCAGACCATCTCCACCGTGCGGGTGTGGGACCGCGCGCGCTCGCGGGTGCGCACGCTCGCCCTCACCGACCTGGGGTTCGGCTACCGCACGAGCGTCCTCAAGCGTTCGATGCGCCCCGGACCCGACGTCGAGGCGTGGCACCCCACGCCGCGCTACGTCGTGCTCGACGTGACCTTCCAGCTGCGTTGGGGCGACCTGTCGGCGCCGATCGCCTACGGGGAGCTCGCCGCGCGGCTCGGGGTCGAGGTCGGTGCCCGGGCGCCGCTCGCCGAGGTGCGCGAGGCCGTGCTCGAGCTGCGCCGGGGCAAGGGCATGGTGCTCGACGCCGCGGACCACGACACGTGGAGCGCAGGCTCGTTCTTCACCAACCCCGTGCTCGAGGCCGGTGGGCTCGCCGGGGTCCCGTCCGAGGCGCCCCGCTGGTCCGCCGGCCCGGGCCTCACCAAGGTGAGCGCCGCGTGGCTCATCGAGCACTCGGGCTTCTCGAAGGGCTACGGACTCCCCGGCCCCGCGGCCCTGTCGACCAAGCACACCCTCGCCCTCACCAACCGCGGCACCGCGACGGCCGAGGACCTCCTCGCCCTCGCCCGCCACATCCGCGACACGGTCCACGCCACCTTCGCGGTGCCCCTGGTCCCCGAACCCGTCCTGGTCCCCACCCCCCTCTAGCCCCGCCCCGCCCGCCCCGCGAGGTAGGTCGGAGCGCGGTGAGGTAGGTCCGTGGCGGCACTACTTCGCGCGCTCAGACCTACGTCGCGGGGGCGGGTGGCGGGTCGGAGAGCCAGGTGGTCACGCCGGCGAGGAGGCGGGACTTGGTCGAGCCCGGTGCGCGGCTCGAGCGGATCGAGGAGCGGGCCAGCTCGGCCAGCGCGTCGTCGTCGAAGCCGTGCACCGTGCGCGCAGCCTCGTACTGCGCCACGAGCCGCGAGCCGAACAGCAGCGGGTCGTCGGCGCCGAGCGCGACCTGCGCCCCGGCCGCCACGAGGGCGCGCAGCGGCACGGCGTCGTCGTCGCGGTAGACGCCGAGCGAGACGTTCGACGCCGGGCACACCTCGAGCGCGATCCCCGCGGTGACGGCGCGTTCCAGGACGTGCGGGTCCTCGACGCTGCGCACGCCGTGCCCGAGCCGGTCCGGGTGCAGCGCCCCGACGAGCTCGGCCACGTGATCCGCCCCGAGCAGCTCCCCGCCGTGCGGCACCGCGGCGAGGCCGGCCCGCCGCGCGATGTCGAACGCCGGCGCGAACTCGGCCGTCGAGCCGCGCCGCTCGTCGTTGCTCAGCCCGAACCCCACGACCTCGCCCGCACCGTCACCGGCGTAGCGGGCGGCGAGCCGGGCGAGGGTGCGCGCTTCGAGCGGATGACGCATCCGCGAGGCGGCGACGACGACAGCGACCTCCGTGCCCGTGCGCGCGCTCGCGGCGCGTGCCTCGTCGAGCACGATCTCGATCGCTGGCGTGATCCCACCCACGAACGGGGCGTACGACGTCGGGTCCACCTGGATCTCGAGGCGTCCCGAGCCCTCCGCGGCGTCGTCCTCGGCGGCCTCGGCGACGATCCGCCTCATGTCCGCCTCGGAGCGCACGCACGCGCGTGCCGCGTCGTAGAGCCGTTGGAACCGGAACCACCCGCGCTCGTCGGCGGGGAGGCGCAGGGGATCGAGGCCGCCGTCGTCGTCCGCCCGCAGTGCCGCCGGAAGGCGGACGCCGTGCTGCGCCGCGAGGTCCGCGAGCGTGGCCGGTCGCATCGAGCCGGTGAAGTGCAGGTGCAGGTGCGCCTTGGGCAGCAGGGAGAGGTCGCGCACCTCGCGAGTCTGCCAGCAGCGTGGCGGTGACGAGAGCTCTCTCACCGGACAACCGGCACACGGCGGCCCGTGACGTGGTGTGCTTATGCGATGAATCGTCCCGTCACCGACCCGAGGTCCGGGGCCGCCGTGCCTGCGAGCGCGCGCGTGAGCGGCGGCGCACCCGAGTCCGTGGCGGCGCAGGAGCGGGCGGCGCTCGCCCTCCTGACGGCTCCGACGGTGAGGGACCTGCTGCGAGCGGCCCTCGCCAAGGACGGGGCGCGGCTCACGGGCTGGGAGGTCCACGAGCTGCACCACAGGCCCGGGGCCGGCGTCACCGTCGGCTACACCGTGACGTACGAGGCGCAAGGCGTCGCCCGCTCGGACTACCTCCTGCTCAGCACGGCGAGGCTCTCGCACGAAGCGGTCGAGGCCGGCCGCGCCGTGGTGCTCGACGACGGTCACACCACGGTGTTCGCCTGGCGCCATCCGCTCGACCCGGAGCTGCCGGCCCTCGAGCGCGCGTGCGACCCGGCCCGCGTCTCCCAGCTCCTCGCGGAGGCGGGATTCGGAGTCTCGCCCCAGGGCGCCGACGTCGAGCTGCTCGCGTACCGACCCACCCGGCGGGCCGTCCTGCGCGTGCGTTCGGGCGCGGCCACGTGGTACCTCAAGGTGCTGCGCCCCGACCAGGTGGAGCCGATCCGGTCCCGCCACGCCCTCCTCGCCGAGGCGGGGCTCCCGACGCCGCGCGTGCTCCTCGCTCACACCGAGGGGCTCGTGGTGCTCAACGAGCTCGGGGGGACCCCGCTCGCCTCGGCGCTCGCGGCCGACGGTGCCGCCGACCTCGACCCGCTGCGGCTCGTCGAGGTGCTCGACCGGCTCCCCGCGACGCTCCTCGACCTCAAGCGCCGGCCCGCGTGGACGGACCGGATCGCCCACCACGGCCAGGCCGCGCAGGCGGCGCTCCCGGAGGAGGCCCAGCGGATCGCCGCCGTCGTCGCCCGGGTGCAGACGGGCAGCGAGCACGCCGACCTGGGGCCGGTCGTCCCGACGCACGGCGACTTCTACGAGGCCCAGCTCTTCGTGGCCGACGGCGAGGTCGTCGGGTTGCTCGACGTCGACACCGCGGGTCCCGGTTCGCGGGTCGACGACCTCGCGTGCCTGCTCGGCCACCTCGACGTGCTCCCGGCCCTCGCGCCGAACGTCTACCCGCACGTGCCCGCCGTCGTCGAGCGGTGGCTCGCGGCCTTCGACGACACGGTCGATCCCGTCGCGCTGCGCCTGCGCACGGCCGGCGTCGTGCTGTCCCTCGTGGCCGGCGCACGGACGAAGGACGAGGGGCGCTCGCGGCTCGCGCGTGCGGAGGCGTGGCTCGACGGCGCGGCGTTGCGCAAGCTGTGGCAGATCGTGGGCGCCCCGCGGCTCGCGGAGCAGACGGCGTACAACCTCGCGCTCGCCACCGAGGGCAGGCTCGAGGACTGACGGGTTGATGAGAGTTCTCTCATCTGCCTCTCCTTGACGTCTCATGCCGCTGCGGTGAGGTGAGGGTGGACGTCGTGGGCGCGACTGCGCCATGAGGAAGGACCTTCGCATGAACTACAACACCCGCACCACGTGGCTCGTAGTCGGATCGCTCGGTGTCATCGGCATCGGCGGGAGCGCCGCCGCCGGAGTCGGGCCGTTCGCCCGCGACGCCGGTTCGAGCACCGAGTGGGACTCCGTCGAGCTGGACGGCGCTCCGGCCGGCGACTCGCCGTCGGCCACCCCCACCGCGCCGCCCTCCGCGACCGTGAGCCCCGCCGCGTCACCGACGGCCACGCAGAACACGTCGGCGACGACGACGGTCACCCCGGCGTCGGCGCGGTCCGCGGTCTCGACGAAGTCGCCGGCGTCGGCCAAGACACCCGTCTCGCCGAAGACCCCGGCGAGCCCCAGGTCCCCGGTCTCGCCACGGTCGCCCGCGTCGCCGAAGTCGCCCGCCTCGCCGGTCTCGCCTGCTTCCCCGCCGTCCGCCGACTCGGGCGACTGAACCTGAGAGTTCTCTCATCGGCCTCTCCTTGACGTCTCATGGCGCCCCGGTGAAGTAGAGGTGTCAAGAAGACACGAACCCCGGTCACCACGGTGACCAGGCCTGGAAGGACCCTCTGATGAAGCTCAACACCCGCAGCACGTGGCTCGTGGTCGGATCGCTCGGCGTCGTCGCCATCGGCGGTGGCGCGGCACTCGCCGACTCGAGCCTCGCCACCCCCGAGGTGACCGACGAGAACCGCGACGTCGAGGGCACCACGTCCCGTGCACCCGCGGTCGGCACGGCCGTCTCGCCGACGGCGACGCAGAACACCTCCGCGATCACGACGATCACCGCCGCGAGCATCGCCTCGGCGCAGACCGCCGTCTCGATCGCGTCCCCGAAGTCGCCGGTCTCGCCGAAGAGCCCCGTGTCGCCGAAGTCGCCGGTCTCGCCGAAGAGCCCCGTGTCCCCGAAGTCGCCGGCCTCGGCCCAGTCGCCCGTCTCGCCCCAGAGCCCGGCGAGCCCCAACTCCCCGGCAAGCCCGAAGTCCCCGGCGAGCCCCAGCTCCCCGAACAGCCCCGACTCCCCGCCCTCGGCCCCTTCCGCGGACTGACCTCTCCCTTCGCCGAAGTAGAGACGGCGGTCTCGAGATAGAGACCGCCGTCTCGTCGCGCCTCGAGTCGCGCCCCCACGCACCCTCTACTTCGCCGCGTGCATCTCTACTTCGGCGAAGGGTGGGGAAGGGGTTGGGCGGGGAGGCGGTAGCCCATGCCGCGGACCGTCTCGATGGTGTCCTGGCCGAGCTTCTTGCGCAGGTAGCGCACGTAGACGTCTACGACGTTCGAGCCGGGGTCGAAGTCCATCCCCCACACCCGGGAGAGCAGCTGCTCGCGGGAGAGCACGTTGCCCGGGTTGCGCAGGAACATCTCCGCGAGGGCGAACTCGCGGGCGGACAGATCGACGTCCTTGCTCCCCACGCGGGCTCGCCGGGTGCGCAGGTCGAGCGACACGTCGCCCGCCGTGAGTACCGTGGCCTCGCCCGTCCCGGACCCGTTCTCCGAGCGCAGCCGCAGTCGCACTCGTGCGAGGAGCTCCTCGAAGCGGAACGGCTTGGGCATGTAGTCGTCCGCACCGCCCTCGAGCGCGGCGACCGTGTCCGTCACGGAGGAGCGCGCGGTCAGGACGATCACGGGCATCGAGTTGCGGGACTCGCGCAAGCGGCGCAGCACCGAGAAGCCGTCGGCGTCGGGCAGGCCGATGTCGAGGATGAGCAGGTCGAACTCCCCGGACCGGGCGTGCTCCCACGCCTCGTGCGCGGTCCCCACGGTCACGGGGGCGTACCCCGCCGCCTTGAGCCCCTTGGCCACGAACGAGGCGATGCCCTCGTTGTCCTCCGCGATGAGCACCTGGCTCACGTCAGCGCCTCCTCGATGTCGTCGACATCCTCAGCATCCACCATCGGGACGGGAACCTCGATCGAGAAGGTGGAGCCGACCCCGAGCTCCGAGGACACGCCCACGCGCCCGCCGTGCGCCGTGGCGATCGCCGAGACGATCGCGAGCCCGAGCCCCGAACCCTCGACGTGACCGGAGCTCGCCCGCTCGAAGCGCTCGAAGATCCGCCGGGCGTCCTCGTCCGAGATGCCCCGGCCCGTGTCGGTGACCCACACCGTGAAGACGCCGTCCGCCACCCGCGAGCCGAGCCGGACCGCCGAGCCTGGCTCGGAGAACTTCACGGCGTTCGCGGCGAGCTGGAGCCACGCCTGGGTGATGCGCTGGCGATCGAGCGAGCCTTCGGCGTCGGCGCGCGCCACGAGGGACCAGGCGCGCGGGCCGAGGCTGCGCGCCTTGTCGAACACGTCGTCGGTGAGCAGGCCGAGGTCCTCGGGCGCGGGGACCACGAAGTCCGGCCGCTGTGCCCCGGCGAGGGTCGTGAGATCGTCCACGAGCCGACCCATGCGGTCGATCTCGTCGAGGGCCAGCGCGCGCGTGGCCGTGACGTCGTCGGCGTCGTCGGAGTCCATGAGCTCGAGGTGCCCGCGCAGCACGGTCAGGGGGGTGCGCAGCTCGTGGGAGACGTCGTCGAGCAGCTCGCGCTGGGAGGAGAACGCCGACTCGAGGCGGTCGAGCATCGCGTTGACGGTGTGCGCGAGCTCGGAGACGTCGTCGTTCCCGTTCGCCTCGATGCGCCCGGAGAGGTCGGAGTCCGAGATGCGCTGCGCGGTGCGCCGCAGCGACGTCAGCGGCGCCAGCAGCCTGCCGGCCACGAGCCACCCCACGAGGCCCACGAGGACGAGCACGGCGAGGGCGAACAGCACGAAGGTGCGGAAGGTCTCGAGGACGGGGGTGAAGACGGCGTCCACGTCGACCGCGACCACGAACATGCCGGAGTCCTGCGTGTCGAGCTCGGCGCCCGAGACCGGCACGACGGCGAAGGCCCACGTCGTCGTCGCGGTCGTGATCCGTTCGGTCCTGTTGCGCCCGGTGCCGTCCGGCTCCCAGGCGTCGAGGCGGGCGATCAGCTCGGGATCCTCCTCGAGCCGCACCGCGACCGTGACGGGGGCGTCCCAGCGGCGCTTGCCGTCCACGTAGCCGAGCATGCCCTCGTCCGCCGCGGGCACCATGCGCTGCAGGGCGATGTAGATGAGTCGGCTCGCCGAGGCGAACGGCTCACCCGTCTCGGGATCCTCTCCCTCGCCCGCGAGCCGCCTGAACTCCTCGACGGAACGGGAGAGCACCTCCTCCACGCCGCGGTCCGCGCGCTCCCGGTTGGCGAGGTGCGCCGAGCCGCCGGCCACGAGGATGCCGAGCGCCGTCAGGGCGAGGACGGCCCCGAGCACACGCGCCCTGACGCTCGCCCGCCAGGGCCGGCGGGCCGGGGTGAAGTCCATCGTTCGAGTATCGGTGCTGGTCGGTGTGCGCGCCGCACCCATCCGATGAGAACCCGATGAGAGTTCAGGGGGGCGGGAGGAACCCACGTTCGATCGCGGCGGTCACGGCGCGCGTCCGGTCGTCCACGTCGAGCTTGGCGAAGATGCGCAACAGGTGGGTCTTGACGGTGGCCTCCGCGATGAACAGCTCCGCCCCGACCTGCGCGTTCGACAGCCCGCGGGCCACGGCCGCGAGCACCTCGAGCTCGCGGGACGTGAGCCGTTCGGTACCGCCGCGCACCTGCGCGAACAACCGGCGTGCGACGGCGGGGGCGAGCACCGTCTCGCCGCGGGCCGCCGCACGCACCGCCTCGACGAGCTCCTCGCGCGGGGTGTCCTTGAGCAGGTAGCCGCTCGCCCCGGCCTCCACGGCCCGCAGGATGTCGGCATCGTTCTCGAACGTCGTGAGCACGACCACCCGCGTGGCCGCGCGGGCCCGGACGATCTGTGCGGTCGCCCCGGCGCCGTCGAGCGCGGGCATGCGCAGGTCCATGAGCACGACGTCGGGCTCGAGCTCGGCGGCCATGACCACGCCGTGCGCGCCGTCGCCCGCCTCGCCGACGACGACGAGGTCCGGCTCGCCCGAGAGCAGGCCGACGAGGCCCGCGCGCACCACCGGGTGGTCGTCCACGACCAGGACCCGGACGCTCATGGGACCTCCCTCCCGACGTCGGCGGGTGCGAGCGACACCCGCACGAGCGTGCCACCCGCGGCGGGGGAGCCGACCTCGAGCGTGCCACCCGTCGCCGCCACCCGGTCACGCATGCCGCGCAGGCCGAAGCCCTCGACCTGGTGGGGGTCGATGCCCCGGCCGTCGTCGGCGACCTCGAGCACGGCACCGCCGTCGTCGGACACCTCGAGCCGGACCCACGCCGAGGCCGCCTCGGCGTGCCGCCGCACGTTGGTGAGAGCCTCCTGGGCGACGCGCAGGATCACGACCTCGTGCTCGCGGCTCAGCTCGCCGGCCCCGGCCGAGTGCTCGACGCCGACGGCGACCCCCGTCTCGGCGGTGAAGCGTGAGGCGAGCCGGTCGAGGGCCTCCCGCAGCGTCGCCCCGCTCAGCCCCACGGGAGCGAAGGCCGCGACGAGGGCGCGCGCCTCGGCGAGGTTGTCGCGTGCCGTCGCCTCGACGAGCCGGATGCGCTCGACCGCCAGCTCGGGCTCGCGGCGGGCGAGGTCGGCCTCCGCCGTCTGGGCGAGCATGACGATGCTCGTGAAGCCCTGGGCGAGCGTGTCGTGGATCTCCCGGGCCATGCGCTCGCGCTCGGCCATGACACCCGAGTCGTGGCTCGAGCGAGCGAGCTCGTCGCGGGTCGCGTGTAGCTCGTCGAGCAGGTCGGCACGCACCTCGGACTGCTCGGCGATATGCGTCACCCACAACCCGAGCAGCGTCGCGAACCCGGCCGCGAGGAGCCCTTGCAGCACGACGCTGCCGACGTCGCGCGGCTCGGTCGCCCACGCGAAGCCCCCGAAGACCCCGACCGTCAGGACCACGGTGTACGCGGCACCGACGAGCCGCGACGGGCCGAAGAACCAGATCTGGCTGTAGGCGAGGAACAGCAGGATCACGCTGATCGGCGCGTTGAGCGTCGAGGCCGTCGTCACGAGGCACAGCACGACGAGGTACCCGTGCGCGAGGCGGGCGGAGCCGCTGCGTGCCGCGGGCCAGCCGAGCGCGAGATACGCGAGCACGAGGACCCCGAGGAGTGCCAGGCCGCGCCCGAGCGGGACGCCCGTGACCTGGAGGCCGAGAGCGACGGTCGTCAGCGCGACCGCGCCCGCGAACGCGACCGTCCAGGCGCGCACGGTCCGGCGCCAGAAGTCGGCGCGCGGCACGCCGGGTATCCGAGGCTCGGCGTGCGCGTGCCGTTCAGCCGTCGTCACGCCGCCGCCACCGGAAGGTCTTGATGCCGACCACGAGCCCCGCCACGAGGTACGCGGCGAGCACGAGCGCGACCATGGGCAGCTCCCACGAGCCCGCCGGCTCCATGACCTTCGCGGCGTCGGGCAGGAACGCCGAGCGCATGCCCTGCGCCATCCACTTGAGCGGGAACAGCGCGGCCACCTGCTGCATCCAGTCCGGCAGGCTCGGGAAGGTGAAGAACACCCCCGAGACGAACTGCAGGACGAGGACGACGGGGGTCACGACCGCGCTCGCGGACTTGCCCGAGCGTGGCAGCGAGGAGAACGCCACGCCGCACACCGCGCCCGACGCCGTGCCGAGGGCGAACACCCACGCGAACGTGGTCCAGCCCCCTGCGGTGGGCAGGGCGATGTCGAAGACGAACCGGGCGACGGCGAAGAGCAGGACCATCTGCACGAGGCTCGTCACGATCACGGAGCCCACCTTGCCGAGGAAGTACGCCGCGGGCGGCATCGGGGTGCCGCGCAACCGCTTGAGCGACCCGTCGTCCCGCTCGACGGCGATCGAGATGGCGAGGTTCTGGAAACTCGTCAGCAGCAGGCCCGTCGCGACCATCCCGGGCAGGAAGTAGGCGCCGAAGTCGAGCGTCACCCCGTCGCCGAAGTCGACGGTCTGCTCCCCGAACACCGTGGCGAAGATCGCGAGCATGATCACGGGGTAGGCGAAGATGAAGATCACCGCGTCGCGCTCGCGGAAGAAGGTCTTGAGCTCGATGCCCGAGCGTGCGATCCCGAGACGCACCGCCCCGGGGAGCCGGGGGTCGAGGGTGGTCGCGCCCGGTCCCGGGACGTGGGTCGTGGTCATCAGGAGTCCTCCGAACCGGCGATGAGGGAGAGATAGACGTCCTCGAGGGTGGGGCGCAGCACCTGCAGCTCCGGCACCTCGCCGTCGAACCGGGCCGAGAGCGAGGCGACGAACGCCGTCGGGGACTCGGTGTCGGCCGCGCGAGGCTCGCCGTCCTCGAGCCAGCGGACCTCCGCGACGCGGGTCGCCCGGCCGCCGAGGCTCGTGGGGGTGTCGAGCGCGACCACGCGGCCGGCGGCGACGACGGCGCAACGGTCCGCGAGCGCCTCCGCCTCGTCGAGATAGTGGGTGGTGAGCAGGATCGTCGTGCCCTCGTCGCGCAGCGCGCGGATGAGGTCCCAGAAGGAGCGGCGCGCCTCGGGGTCGAAGCCCGTGGTGGGCTCGTCGAGGAAGAGCAGCTCGGGCGAGCCCACCACGCCGAGCGCGACGTCGAGCCGTCGCCGCTGCCCCCCGGAGAGCTGGCGCGAGCGCGTGCCGGCCTTCTCCTCCAGGCCGACGGCGGCGATCACCTCCTCCGGGTCCCGGGGGCGCGGGTAGAACCTCGCGACGTGGTGGACCTGCTCGCGCACGGTGAGCTCCGGGCGGTCGTCGGAGCTCTGCAGCACGATCCCGATGCGTGAGCGCCACTGCCGGTCGGCGCGCTGCGGGTCCGTGCCGAGCACGCTGACCTCACCGCTGTCCCGCTTGCGGAAGCCCTCGAGGATCTCGACCGTCGTCGTCTTGCCGGCACCGTTGGGGCCGAGGACGGCGAAGATCTCGCCCGTGCCGACCTCGAGGTCGAGCCACGCGACGGCGTGCTTGGGGCCGTAGCGCTTGTGCAGGTCCGCGACACGGATGGCCGGTGCTGGTGTCATGCCCTCAGCGTGCACCCTGGGCGGGGTCGCCCGACAGGGCGTTCCGGTGGAACCTGCCGTCCACCGACCGGTGGACACCGCGATGCGACTAGCGAGCCTCGGCGAGAAGGTTGGCGATCCGGGTCACGCCTTCGACGAGGTCCTCGTCGCCGAGCGCGTAGCTCAGCCGCAGGTAGCCGCTCGGGCCGAAGGCCTCGCCGGGCACGACGGCGACCTCGACCTCGTCGAGGACGAGGGCCGCGAGCTCGGCCGACGTCGTCGGCGTGACGCCCCGGATGGTGCGGCCCAGCACGCCCTCGACCGAGGGGTAGGCGTAGAACGCCCCCTTCGGCACGGGGCACACCACGCCGTCGATCGCGGAGAGCAGCTCGACCATGGTGCGCCGGCGGCGGTCGAAGGCCGTGCGCATCTCCTCGACGGCGGCGAGGTCGCCCGTGAGCGCCGCGACGGCCGCGCGCTGCGAGACGTTCGCGACGTTGCTCGTCAGGTGCGACTGGAAGTTCGTGGCGGCCTTGATGACGTCGGCAGGGCCGATCATCCAGCCCACGCGCCAGCCCGTCATCGCATAGGTCTTGGCGACACCGTTGAGCACGATCGTGGTGTCCGCGAGCTCGGGGACCGCGCGCACGATCGGCGTGAAGACGGCGTCCTCGTAGAGGAGGTGCTCGTAGATCTCGTCGGTGATGACCCAGATGCCGTGCTCGAGGGCCCAGCGCCCGATCTCGGCCGTCTGCTCGGGGGTGTACACCGCGCCGGTGGGGTTCGACGGCGAGCAGAACAGCAACGCCTTGGTCCGCTCGGTGCGCGCCGCCTCGAGCTGCTCGACGGTCACGAGGTAGCCGGCGTCGGCCCCCGCGAACACCTCGACGGTCACGCCGCCCGCGAGCGAGATCGCCTCGGGGTAGGTGGTCCAGTAGGGCGCGGGCAGCAGCACCTCGTCACCCGGGTCGACGATCGCGGCGAAGGCCTGGAACACGGCCTGCTTGCCGCCGTTCGTGACGAGCACCTGGGAGGGGGAGACCTCGTAGCCCGAGTCGCGCAACGTCTTGGCCGCGATCGCCTCGCGCAGCACGGGCAGCCCCGCGGCCGGGGAGTAGCGGTGGTTGACCGGGTCGGCGGCGGCCGCGACGGCGGCGTCCACGATGTACTGCGGTGTCGGGAAGTCGGGCTCCCCGGCGCCGAAACCGATGACCGGACGACCGGCGGCCTTGAGAGCCTTGGCCTTCGCGTCGACGGCGAGGGTGGCAGACTCGGCGATGGCACCGAGGCGGGCAGAGACGCGGCGGGGGGATGCAGAAGTCACGTGACTCATCCTGACAGAGCGCGGGGCCCACGTCGTGGGCCCGTTCGCCCCTCGGTACACCGGTTCGACCGGGCGGCTCGCGTCGCGTACAGTGGTCCCTCGGTGGTTGACGCCCGCCATGCTGAACCCTGCCCATAGGAAGGTCGGTCCACCGGATCGGTCAGGCCGGTGCATGGCTCTTCGTATGCGGTTCGACGCCTCCAAAAGGGTAGTGGCGCAATTGGTAGCGCACCGGTCTCCAAAACCGGCGGTTGTGGGTTCGAGTCCCGCCTACCCTGCGGTACCGGTCCATCCCCGGCCCGGGTCTCAGTCAGCCGTCCGAAGGACCCATGGTGAGTGATTCCGCAGCCGACGCCGTCGGTGCAGCCGAGACAGCGCGAAAGCCTGCGCGCGCACAGGGCGACAAGAAGCCCAGCGTGTTCGCGCGCTTCGTGCTCTTCGTGCGCCAGATCATCGCCGAGCTGAAGAAGGTCGTCACGCCGACGCGCCAGGAGCTCATCAGCTACACGATCGTCGTGCTCGTGTTCGTCGCGGTGATCATGGCGTTCATCACCGGGATCGACTTCGGTCTCGGCAAGCTCATGCTCTGGCTCTTCGCCAGCAACTGAGCTCCGTAGCTCCACCCGCAGCAGAAAGCAGGTCAGTACGTGTCCCAGGAGTCGCTGGACCCCACGCTCGTCGACGAGACGGACGTCGTCGACGCCGAGAACGGCGTCGAGCCGACGGGTGACGTCACGCCTGCGGACGCCGAGATCGTGCCCGACGACGACGCACCTGCCGCCGAGGCGCCCGACGAGCCCGTCGAGGCCGAGCCCGAGGCCGAGGCGCCCGTCGAGGCGGACGCGGAGGAGATCGACGAGATCGAGGAGTTCAAGCTCCAGCTCCGTCGCCTGCCCGGCGACTGGTACGTGATCCACTCCTACGCGGGCTACGAGAACCGCGTGAAGGCGAACCTCGAGAGCCGCATCCAGAGCCTCAACATGGAGGACTTCATCTTCCAGGTGGAGGTCCCCATGGAAGAGGTCGTCGAGATCAAGAACGCCCAGCGCAAGGTCGTGCGGCGCGTGCGCGTGCCCGGCTACGTGCTCGTGCGCATGGACCTCACGGACGAGTCGTGGGGCGCCGTGCGCAAGACGCCGGGAGTGACCGGCTTCGTCGGTCAGGCCCACCAGCCCGTCCCGCTGCGCACGGACGAGGTCTTCTCGATGCTCGCCCCGACGCTCGCCCCCAAGGCGGCGGCATCGGCGACGTCGACGCCCAAGTCCGCGACGACCGTCGAGGTCGACTTCCAGGTCGGCGAGTCCGTCACGGTCACCGACGGGCCGTTCGACACGCTGCCCGCCACGATCTCCGAGATCAACGTCGAGGGCCAGAAGCTCAAGGTTCTCGTCTCCATCTTCGGCCGGGAGACCCCGGTCGAGCTGTCGTTCGCCCAGGTCGCCAAGATCTGACGCGGCGCAGCACCGCTGTGCACCAAGCTGCTCCACCCAACGTTTCTACGAAGGACCCGAAACATGCCCCCCAAGAAGAAGGTCGCCGGCCTGATCAAGCTCCAGATCAACGCTGGTGCTGCCACGCCGGCCCCGCCGATCGGCCCCGCCCTGGGTCAGCACGGCGTCAACATCATGGAGTTCTGCAAGGCTTACAACGCGGCGACCGAGTCGCAGCGTGGCAACGTGATCCCGGTGGAGATCACGGTCTACGAGGACCGTTCCTTCACCTTCATCACCAAGACGCCCCCGGCCGCCGAGCTCATCAAGAAGGCCGCCGGAGTCGACAAGGGCTCCCCGACCCCGCACACCGTCAAGGTCGCCACGATCAGTGACGCCCAGGTGCGCGAGATCGCCCAGTCCAAGCTCGAGGACCTCAACGCCAACGACATCGACGCCGCCGCGAAGATCATCGCCGGCACCGCGCGCTCGATGGGCATCAAGGTCGAGGGCTGACCAGCACCAACCCCCCAGTGGTAGGGCCGTGTGCGGCCCCCGTCACCACGACTGCCAAGAAGGAGAGAGCAGATGGCTCAGCACGGCAAGGCGTACCGCAAGGCCGCCGAGAAGATCGAGGCCGGGAAGATCTACCACCCCGCCGAGGCGATCACCCTCGCCAAGGAAACCTCACCCACCAAGTACGACGCGACCGTCGAGGTGGCGTTCCGCCTCGGTGTCGACCCCCGCAAGGCGGACCAGATGGTCCGTGGCACCGTCAACCTGCCGCACGGCACCGGCAAGACCGCTCGGGTCCTGGTCTTCGCCACCGGTGAGCGCGCCGAGCAGGCCCGCGCTGCGGGCGCCGACGAGGTCGGCGGCGACGAGCTGATCGAGAAGGTCGCGGCCGGGTACACCGACTTCGACTCCGCCGTCGCGACGCCCGACCTCATGGGCAAGGTCGGCCGCCTCGGCAAGGTCCTCGGCCCCCGCGGCCTCATGCCGAACCCGAAGACGGGCACCGTCACGATGGACGTGGCCAAGGCCGTGTCCGACATCAAGGGCGGCAAGATCGAGTTCCGCGTCGACAAGCACTCGAACCTGCACTTCATCATCGGTAAGGCGTCGTTCACCGCGAAGCAGCTCGTGGAGAACTACAACGCCACCCTCGACGAGGTGCTGCGTCTCAAGCCCTCGAGCTCGAAGGGCCGCTTCATCACGAAGGCCTTCGTCTCCACGACGATGGGCCCGAGCATCCAGCTCGACCAGAACGTGACGCGCAACCTCCTGGGTGACGACGCCGAGGGCTGATCCCTCCGGGCGCCAGGCGCCACCCCGCACGACCCCCGACGGGGCCGGACCGCTCTCAGGTCCGGCCCCGTCGTCGTCCCCTCGGGGCGCGCGAAAGCTCGTGCGCCCGACCGTGTCACGATCCGGCCCGACGCCCCTCCTTGCGTGGTGACGAGGTTGGTCGTGGCGGTCCGGCAGGGGGCGGACCGCCACGTACGGTGGAGGAGGTGCACGATGTCCATGGTTGTGGCGGAAGCGGACACCGCCCTACGCTCAGGGGTCGGAGCCACGGGACGGGAGAGCCGGGACCTGATGAACGCCGCGGGCACGGACGGCGGGGCGGTCCAGCTGACGCTGGGCGACCGTGCCGCGCTCGCGGTCGAGGCGTACCGCCTGGGGGTGAGCGAGCCGTTCGCGGACGTCGTCCTCGAGCTGACCCCGCTGCTGTGGCACGTCGTGCGCGCCCAGAACGTGCCCCGCGACCTCGCCGAGGACGTGGTGCAGGGCGTGTGGCTCGCCTTCGTGCGCAACGCCGGCACGATCCGCGACCCGCAGGGCGCGCTCAAGTGGCTCCTCGTCACGGCGCGCCGCGCCGCGTGGGAGGCGGTGCGCAAGCAGCGTGCGCTCGAGAGGCGGACGGCGCCGTTGCCCGACGACGAACCCCGGGCCCAGCGCGCGCTCGCCGACCCGGATCCCGGGCCGGACGCCTCGCTGCTGACCCAAGAGCGTGACCTGGTGCTGTGGCGCAACGTGCGCGAGCTGCCCGAGCGGTGCCAGGAGATCTTGCGGATCATGGCCTTCGCGGACCGGCCGAGCTACCGGGACATCGCCGAGGCGACGGGCATGGGAGTCACGTCGGTGGGTGCGACCCGCGGCCGGTGCCTCGCCACGCTGCGCACGCTGCTGTCCGAGGACGAGGGTTGGGGGAGTCATGACTGAACGATTCGATGCGGACGACCCGTTCGACGCCGGTGACGAGGCGTTGCTGAGCGACCTGTCGGGGGTGTTCTCGACGATTGACCCCGTGCCGGACCGTCTCGCGGGACTGTCCTTGTTCGCCATCACGGTCGAGCAGCTGCGCGCCGACATGCTCGAGCTCGAGCACGTGGACACCCCGGCGCTCGCGGCCCGCGCGAACGAGGCGGACGAGCGCGAGGTGGTGCGCACCGGCACCATCACGTTCGCGTGCGAGCCCGTGACCGTCATGATCAACCTCTCCGAGAGTCCCACGGGCGGGCTGTGCATCGACGGCTGGGTCGCCCCGGCCGAGCACTACCGCGTGGAGATCTACCAGCCGGGGGCGCGCGTCTCCGTGGACTCCGACGAGGACGGCGCCTTCGTGCTGTTCGACGTCCCCGAGGGGCCCACGTGCCTGGCCCTGCGCCGGGCCGACGGGACCGGCCCCACCGTGTGCACCCCAGTGATCGAGCTCTGAGCGACCCGCCGAGGAAGGACACCGATGAGCGAGGGCAACGACCGAGGCAAGGAACCCCGCGGCGAGTACCCGGAGGGTCCGCCGCCCCCGCTGCGGTGGCGCGTGCGCACGCTCAACCCCGCGACCGCCGTGCGGCGGGGCGGGCTGAGCACCCCGCAGCAGACGGCGTACGTCCGGGACCGCATCCTCGTCCAGGGCGTGCCCGCGGACGACGCCGGCCGGCTCGGCTCGGTCCTGTCCGAGCTCGAGAAGGCAGCGGCGGAGTTCGGGTGGCGCGTCGAGATCGAGCCGGAGGACCATGCCGACGCCCGGTTGCTGCGCAGCGCGGACCTCGGCGACGACCTCGTGGCGCAGCTCGCCTCGGTGTTCGGGTTCGGGCTGCGGATCGAGCCCGCTCCCGGTGAGGCCGCCGGCCCGCCGGACGCGTGGGACCTGCTCGAGCGGGTCGGGCGGCCGCCCGGCTCGGAGATCTCGCTGAGCCTCGACCACGTCGTCGTCGCCTCGCCCTACACCGACCCGCACCCGTACACCGATCCCCACCCGTACACCGACCCGCACCCCTACACGGATCCCCATCCGTACACCGACCCGCACCCGTACACCGACCCGCACCCGGCCCCCGGCCTCGCCGAGTACGGCCGCGCGGGCCAGGGCGGGCGCAGCCCGGTGAGCTGGGTGGGTCCCGAGCCGCGACGCCGATTCAAGGACGGGCGGACCGTCAACCGCACCGCCGAGGGCATCGAGCGTCCCGTCGTCGCCGTCCTGGACTCCGGGGCGGGGAGACATCCCTGGCTCACGGACGCCGTCGTCGTCCGGGACCCACGCGTGCACGGCGAGCCCATCGGCGCCTACCCCGTGCCCGCGTCACCCGAGGAGGACTGCGAGTACGGCGGGATGTCGATCGCGCCGCTCACCGGTCCGCTCGACCCCGTCGCCGGGCACGGCACGTTCATCACCGGGGTCGTCTTCCAGCAGTGCCCCGACGCCGTCGTCATGGCGTGCCGCCTCTACGGGGGCACGGGGTTCATCGCCGAGTGGGACCTGCTGCGCTCGCTGCGCCGCCTCCTGATCTTCCACGTCCTCGGTCTCCTCGGCCGCAAGGGCTACTACCCCGTCGACGTGCTCGTCCTCTCGCTCGGCTACCGCCACGAGCGACCCGAGGACGCGCTCTTCGACACGCCGTTCGGTCACCTGCTCGACGAGCTGCGCCGCCGGGGGGTCGCCGTCGTCGTCTCCGCGGGCAACTCCGGGGACCTGCGACCGCTCTACCCCGCCGCGTTCGCACCCCGCCTCGACTGGTCGGTCACGCCACCGGCCGCCGTCCCGCCCTCGTCGCTCCCGCTCGACGACCCGCCCGTGCTCACGGTCGGGGCCACGAACCCGAACGGGACCACGGCGCTGTTCAGCAACGACGGGCCGTGGGTCACGTGCCGTCGCCCCGGCGCGGGGATCGTGAGCACGATGCCGACGACGATGTCCGGCTCCCGTGGCCCCTCGACCGAGCTCGCCGGGCGCAACCCCGGCGAGCGGCGCGCCACGATCGACCCCGACGACTTCACGGGCGGCTTCGGCGTGTGGAGCGGCACGTCGTTCGCGGCCCCCGTGCTCGCGGGGGAGATCGCCGCCCAGCTCCTCGACCAGCGCGCGCACGCGATCGGTGCTACCGGTGGGGGGCCGGCGACCGCTACGGTGCCAGAGCGGTGCAAGGAGACCTGGCGGGCCATCACGGCCACGACGGGGATCGAGCCGGACGCCTGACGCGCCCTGCTCCACCGCCCGTGCAGCGCGAGCGACGAGGTGGTGGGGCATGGCAGACGTGGCGGCGGCGCGCCGCGCGCTCGACGCCGGCCTCGAGAGCAACTCGGGGGGCCGGCCGGGCGAGGCGTCGGAAGCCTTTCGCACCGCCTTGCGTCACCTCGGGCCCGCGCGGACGCGCGGCACGGCCGGGGTCGACGACGACGGCGCCTACGTGCGTGCCCGTAGCCTCCTGGGACTCGCGATGAGCGAGCTCGAGCTCACCGGCGACGTGACGGCCGCGCAGTCGCGGCTCGCCGTCGCCGCCGGGTGGGCGCGCCGGGCCGGCTCCGACGGGCTCCAGGTCGCCGTCCTCGGTCAGCTCGGGCTCGCGCGCATGCGTACCGGCGACGTCACGGGTGCGCTCGAGGCGCTCGACGAGGCGGTGACGAGGCTCGACGCCGCCGAGCCCGTCGACGCGTGCCGCATCCTGCTCAACCGGGGGACGCTCCTGCTCGAGCTCGGCAGGCTCGACGAGGCACGGGCCGACCTGGGCGCGAGCGCCGAGCGGGCCGATGCGGCGGGAGACCCCCTGCGCGTCTTCAAGGCGCGGCACAACCTCGGCTACGCCAACTTCCTCGCGGGGGACCTGCCCGCCGCGCTCGCGGCCATGGCCGAGGCCGCGAGCGTCGAGCACGGCGCCTCGCCCGCCGTCGCGCTCCTCGATCGGGCCCAGGTGCTCGTCGACGCCGGCCTCGTCACGGAGGCGGACCAGCTCCTGGCCGAGGCGGCAGAGCTCTTTGCCGCGGAACGGCTCGAGCACGACCTCGCGCAGGTCGAGCTGACGCGCGCGCACTGCGCCCTGCTCGTCCGCGAGCCCGAGCGGGCGCTGCGCTGGGCCCGCAGCGCGGGGGAGCGGTTCACGGCCCGCGGCAACCAGCCGTGGCTCGCCCGGGCCGAGCTCGCGGAGTACCAGGCGCTGCTCGCCGGGCTCCTCGACGCCCCGCGGCGCTCGGCCGACGAGCTCGTCCGGGTCGCCGGCCTCGCCACGGTGCTCGCCGATCGCGAGGCCGGTCCCGGCGCGCCACGGCTCGTCCGGGACGCGCACCTCACGGCTGCCGAGGCGTTCGCCGCCGCGGGAAGGCCCGCCGACGCGGCGGCGGCACTCGCTCGCGCGGGTCGCGGTGCGCTGCGCTCGCCCCTGCCGCTCGCCGTGCGCGCCCGGCTCGTCAAGGCCCAGCTCGCGCTCGTCGCGGGAGATCGGCCGGGGGCGCGTCGCCAGGTCCGCGCCGGGCAGGGCCTGCTCGCCGAGCACCGCAGCCAGTTCGGTTCCGTCGAGGCCGTCGCCGCCGCCGCAGTGCACGGCGTCCGCCTCACGGAGCTCGATGTCGGCTCGGCGCTCGCGACGGGGCATCCCGCCGCGGTCCTCGAGGCGGTCGAGCGGGGCCGGGCGACGTTCGCGGGACCCGTGCGCGTCCGCCCCCCCGAGGATCCCGTGCTCGGCGAGCTGCTGAGCGAGCTGCGGCGCTGCATCGAGCACCACCGCGCCCTCGCGCCGGACGGCGGGCCGGCGGAGCTGGCCGAGCGGGAGGACCTCGCCCGGCTCGCGGTGCGGCTGCGACGCCAGGCTCGCGAGCGGTCGTGGCAGCTCGGTGAGGGGCTCTCGCCCGACCGCGCACCACGGGCCCACGAGATCCGGGCGGCGCTGCGGTCCGGGGTCGCCACGACCGTCCTCGACGTGCTGGTCCACGGCGACGACGTGCTCGCCGTCGCCGTCGACGCCGCGGGGGAGCGGCTCGAGCGGCTCGGCACGGTCGCGGACCTCGCGGAGCCGCTGCGGCGCGTACGCACCGACCTCGCCGTGCTCGCCCGGCCGCTCGCACCGCCGGTCGCCGGCGTGGCTCGGGCGTCCCTCGAGCGCGGGCTCCGGGCCCTCGATGCCCTGCTGCTCTCGCCCGTCGTGGGCGTCGACGCGCTCCACGTCGTCGCGACCGGCGAGCTCGCCACGGTGCCGTGGGGGGCGCTGCCCTCGCGGCGGGGCCGGCCCACGAGCGTCGCGTCGCGACTGACGCTCGACGGCCCGGTGGTTCCCGGCACGGCGCGGGACCCCGGTGGGCCGTCGGTCGTGGCGGTCGCCGGCCCCGGGCTCGCCCACGCCGACGGCGAGGTCGACGCGGTGGCCCGGTGCTGGCCGCGCGCCGAGGTGCGCCAAGGCTCGGCGGCCACGTGCGCCGCCGCCGCCCGCGCGCTCGCCGGGGCGGACATCGTGCACCTCGCCGCGCACGGGCACCACGAGACCGACAACCCGTTGTTCTCGTGGGTGCGGCTCGCCGACGGGCCGCTCTTCGCGCACGAGCTCGCGGGGGTGCGGCTCCCGGGATCCGTCGTCGTGCTGTCCGCGTGCGAGGTCGGGCGGGTCACCGAGCGGCCGGGCGGGGAGGCCCTCGGGCTCGCGAGCGTGCTGCTGCGGCTCGGTGCGCGCGCCGTCGTCGCGGCCCTCGCGCCGCTGCGCGACGAGCTGGCCGCCGAGGTCATGCCGCTCCTGCACGAGGCGCTCGCACGCGGGGAGTCGCCCGCGGCGGCGCTGGCCGGGGCGGGCGCCGTCGTCGGCGAAGCCGTGCCGTTGTCGTGCTTCGTGACGGCCGTGCCGTAGCGGCCGATTTGGCGGGGGAGCCCCGCGGCACGTACTGTGTCCCGCGTACCACAGACCGCCGGTCGTGCCGGCTGCCCCGTGCAGCAGGTGCCGAAGTCCCGTTGACGCGGGGTCCAGCGCAGGTGCGGAGGAAGCCCCGGCGGGCCGTGTGCCCAGCCGCAAGCCGAGCCCCGCCACTGCGCGGGGCTTTGTCGTTGTCGGGCTCGGGACGCGACCGGTGGCCCCACCACCGGAAGGATTGCCATGGCGAGGCCGGACAAGGCAGCAGCCGTCGCGCAGATCGCGGACCGTTTCCGCGAGTCGAACGCGGCCGTGCTGACCGAGTACCGCGGGCTCACCGTTGCGCAGCTCAAGGAGCTGCGTACCGCGCTGCGCGGCAACGCAACCTACGCCGTGGTGAAGAACACGCTGACCCAGGTGGCGGCCAAGGAGGCGGGTGTCGAAGGACTCGACGCCCAGCTCGCCGGCCCGTCCGCCATCGCGTTCGTGACCGGTGACCCGGTCGCAGCCGCGAAGGGACTGCGTGACTTCGCCAAGGCGCACCCCGCCCTGGTCATCAAGGGGGGCGTCCTCGACGGCCGCCCGATGACCGCGGAGGAGATCACCAAGCTTGCGGACCTCGAGTCCCGCGAGGTCCTGCTGGCCAAGCTGGCCGGCGCAATGAAGGCGTCGCTCTACCAGGCGGCGTACCTCTTTACCGCGCCCACGGCCCAGGCCGCGCGCACCATCGACGCCCTTCGCCAGAAGAAGGCCGACGAGGCGGCTTGAGCCAACCGGCTCACCGCCCCCCACCACGTTCGGGCTCACTCGCCCGGATCTGAACGGAAGGAACGCCAATCATGGCGAAGCTCAGCA
>CAZECM010000037.1:30048-31188 GCA_964510785.1 uncultured Cellulomonadaceae bacterium
TGACCCTCATCGAGCTCTCCGAGTTCGTGAAGAAGTTCGAGGAGACCTTCGAGGTCACCGCCGCTGCCCCGGCCGCCGTCGCGGTCGCTGCCCCGGCCGGCGGTGGCGGCGACGCCGCGGCCGCCGAGGAGGAGAAGGACTCGTTCGACGTCGTTCTCGAGGCCGCTGGTGACAAGAAGATCCAGGTCATCAAGGAGGTGCGGGCCCTCACGAGCCTCGGCCTCAAGGAGGCCAAGGACCTCGTGGACGAGGCCCCCAAGCCCGTGCTCGAGGGTGTGACCAAGGAAGCTGCCGAGAAGGCTCAGGCCGCCCTCGAGGGCGCCGGCGCCACGGTCACCCTCAAGTGACCTCGCGGGTGGCACGCCACCCGTAGCGGCTCGCACGACGGCCCGCTCCCACCCCGGTGGCGGCGGGCCGTCGTCGTCCCGCGACCCGGAATGGACAGGGCTGCAAAGGTCGAGTATGCTAGCGCTTCGCGCTGACTTGTGCCCGCGATCCCGTATAACCCGAGACCGAACTACCGTCGTCATGCGTGGCGGCAAGCGGCTCGAGGCCGGGGGATCGCGCTCCGCCAAGCGGTGCGACGTGCACTCGATCCGCCGGGAAGGACCCCCCCTTGGCTGCCTCGCGCACCTCTGCCACTGCACTGAACGCTCACCCCACCTCCCCCCGCCTCTCGTTCGCCAGGATCGACGAACCTCTCGAGGTCCCCGATCTGCTCGGCCTCCAGACGGGAAGCTTCGACTGGCTGCTCGGCAACGAGCGCTGGCAGGCCCGGTCGGCCGCCGCCGTCGAGGAGAACCGCAACGACGTCCCGGAGAAGTCCGGCCTCGAGGAGATCTTCGAGGAGATCTCCCCGATCGAGGACTTCGGCGGGAACATGTCGCTCTCGTTCCGCGAGCACCGCTTCGAGGACCCGAAGTACACCCCCGAGGAGTGCAAGGAGAAGGACCTCACCTACTCCGCGCCGCTCTTCGTGACGGCGGAGTTCGTCAACTTCACCACTGGTGAGATCAAGAGCCAGACCGTCTTCATGGGCGACTTCCCGCTCATGACCGAGCGCGGCACGTTCATCGTGAACGGCACGGAGCGCGTCGTCGTCTCCCAGCTCGTCCGCTCGCCCGGCGTCTACTTCGAGCG
>CAZECM010000038.1:0-9310 GCA_964510785.1 uncultured Cellulomonadaceae bacterium
CGTCGAGACCCTCGGCTCGCTCGAGAACGCCCTGCTCGAGTTCCCGGGCTGCGCCGTCGTCGTCTCCCACGACCGGTGGTTCCTCGACCGGGTCACCACCCACATCCTCGCGTGGGAGGGCACGGACGAGGAGCCGGGCAACTGGTATTGGTTCGAGGGCAACTTCGAGTCCTACGAGGCCAACAAGGTCGAGCGCCTCGGGGCCGACGCCGCCCGCCCGCACCGCATCACCTACCGCAAGCTCACGCGGGACTGAGCCGTGGCGCGTCTCGCCATCCCCGTCGCCGTGCGGTGGGCCGACCTCGACGCGTACGGGCACGTCAACAACGTCGCGATCCTGCGCCTGCTCGAGGAGGCGCGGGTCGCGGCGTTCTGGCACCCCGGTGACGGGGAGCCGGAGTACCCGACGGCCGTGCTGCACGCGGGACCCGGCTCGGCGACCACCACCGTGGTGGCCAAGCACGAGGTCGAGTACCTCGCGCCGTTCGGGCACCTGCGCGACGGTGTGGTGGTCGAGCTGTGGATCGGGTACCTCGGCGGCGCGAGCATCGAGATCTGCTACGAGGTCTTCGGCACGGCGAACGACTCCACGGCGCAGGAGGGGGCCGACGACGGCGCCCGCCGAGCCGGTCCGTTCGTCCGCGCGACGTCGACCCTCGTGATGCTCGACGCGCGCACGAACGCACCGCGCCGCCTGGGCGATGCCGAGCGTGCCGCCTGGGAACCGTTCCTCGAGGCACCGGTCCCGCACCGCCGCAGGACCTGACCCTCCCGTCACGCCGATCGACTGCGCGCGGGTCAGTCCTGCGGGACCCGCACCATGCCCTCCTGGGCCATGGAGGCCACGAGTGTGCCGTCGGCCGCGTGGACCCGCACGGCGCCGAGACCACGGCCGCCCTGGGCGCTCGGCGCGTGCTGCACGTAGAGCAGCCACTCGTCGACGGCCACGTCGCGGTGCCACCACATGGCGTGGTCGAGGCTCGCGAGAGACAGGCCCTTGCTGCGCCACGACAGCCCGCCGCGGCGCAGGACGGGCTCGAGCATGATCATGTCGCACGCGTACGCGAGCAGCGCGCGGTGCAGGAGCTGGTCCGCCTCGACGGGTCGACGGGCGCGCATCCAGACGAGCTGCTTGCCCTCCGCGCGCTCGGCGGGCGTGAGGTAGAGCGAGCCGCCCACGTGGCGCAGGTCGAACGCCGACTGCGACGTCCAGAACTTCGCGACGGGATGGTCCACGACGCTCAGCTCGTCGTGGGCCGAGGTGACGTCGTCGGGGTGCGGGACGTCGGGCATCTCGTCGGAGAACTCGATACCGGGCTGGTCCTCCTGGAACGAGGCGATCATCGAGAGGATCGGCTGGCCACCCTGGATGGCGTGCGTGCGCCGCGCCGAGAAGGAGCGCCCGTCGCGCAGCCGCTCGACCTGGAACGTGATGGGCTCGTCGAGGGCGCCCGCCCGCAGGAAGTAGCCGTGCATCGAGTGGGGGAGCCGGCCGTCGGTCAGGGTGCGCCCCGCGGCGAGGAGCGACTGGGCGAGCACCTGGCCGCCGTACACCCGCCCGTTCAGCTGGGGCAGCGAGTGGCCCGTGAACGTGTCCGGGTCGTCCTGGCGCAGGTCGAGCGCGTCGAGCAGGGCGCCGACGGGGTCCGACGGCGGAGCCCCCGCTCCGGGTGCGTCCTGCCCCTCGGGGCCGGCGCTCACGGCGTGTCCTCGAAAGTGTTGATGAGCGAGTGGGCGGCACGCTCGAGGTAGTCCCACAGCTGGGCCTCGTGGAGCGGTGCGAGTCCCGCCTCGGACACGGCCACCCGCATGTGCCGCAACCACCGGTCGCGCGCGTCGGGGTTGACGTGGAACGGCGCGTGACGCATGCGCAGCCGAGGGTGGCCGCGCTGCTCGGAGTACGTCGTGGGCCCGCCCCAGTACTGCTCGAGGAACATCGTGAGGCGTTCGGTGGCGGGGCCGAGGTCTTCCTCGGGGTACATCGGCCGCAGGACCTCGTCGTCGGCCACCCCGACGTAGAAGCGCGCGACGATCTTGGCGAAGGTCTCCCGGCCGCCGACGGCGTCGTAGAACGTGTCAGTCACACGGGCCATTCTCGCACCGCCTTGGCGGGTACCTCGGCGCCGGAGCCGCTCAGTGGCCGAGCTCGCGGAGCACGACGGCGCGCGCGTCGGCGGCCGTCGGGGCGTCGAGCGCGAGCCGGGCCAAGCGCGTGGCCTCGGCGCGGGTGACGGCGGCGAGGAACTCCGCGACGTCGGGCAGCGCCGCGGGGGTCATCGACAGCGAGCTCACGCCAAGACCCACGAGGACGACGGCGAGCGCCGGGTCGGCCGCCGCCTCGCCGCACACCCCCACGGGACGCCCTTGCAGCTCTCCACCACGGCACGTGGCCGCGACGAGGTGCAGGACGGCGGGCTGCCACGGGTCGGCGAGCTCGGCGAGAGAGCTGAGCTGGCGGTCGGCAGCCATCGCGTACTGCGTCAGGTCGTTCGTGCCGATCGAGGCGAAGGACGCGTGGGCGAGGATCTGCCCGGCGAGCAGCGCGGCGCTCGGCACCTCGATCATGACGCCCGCGGTCGTGAGCCGGTGGCGGGCGGCCGCGGCGACGAAGTCTGCCGCCTCGTCGACCGTCGCGACCATCGGCGCCATGACCCACGCCTCGGCGTGCTCGGCGCCCGCGGCGAGCGCGATGGCCTCGAGCTGGGTCTCGAGCACGTCGGCGTGCATGACCGCGGTGCGCAGGCCGCGCACGCCGAGCGCGGGGTTCGCCTCGGCGGCATCCGTGAGGAACGGCAGCGGCTTGTCCGCGCCGGCGTCGAGGGTGCGCACGACCACGCGCCGCCCGGGGAAGTGGCGCAGGACGCCGCGGTAGGCCTCGACCTGCTCGTCGAGCGACGGCGGCTCGGTGCGGTCGAGGAAGCAGAACTCGGTGCGGAACAGCCCGATGCCCTCGGCCCCGGCCTCGGCAGCCGCAGCGGCGTCGCGCGGGTCGCCCACGTTGGCCAGCAGCGCGACCCGGTGGTCGTCCGCGGTGCGGCCCACGCCGTCGAAGTGCCGGGGGCGGCTCGCGCTCGCGATGGCCTCGGCGATCTCGTCCACCCCGGGATGGAGCCGGACGGTGCCGAGGGTGCCGTCCACGAGCACGACGTCGTCGTCGGACACCGCGTCGAGCAGGCCGCGCGTCGCGACCACGGCGGGGATGCCGTGCGCCCGCGCGAGGATCGCCGTGTGGGCGGTTGGCCCGCCGGCCTGCGTCACGAGGGCGACCACCTGGGTGGGGTCGAGGCGCGCGGTGATCGCCGGGGGGACGTCGTCGGCCACGAGCACGAACGGCTCGGCGCGCAGCGGAACCCCGGGGGCGGGGCGGCCCGTGAGCGCGGCCACGAGGCGGTCGCGCACGTCGGCGACGTCGGTGGTGCGTTCGGCGAGGTAGCCCCCGAGCGCCTCGAACTGTGCGCTGACCTGCGCGGCGGCCTCCCAGACGGCACGCTCGGGCACGAGGAGCTCGGTGCGCACCCGCTCGGCCGCGTCCGTCAGCAGCGAGGGATCGCCCGCCATCGCGACCGTGGCACCGAGGACGTCGCGGGCCTCGCCCTGGGCCAGCTCCGCGGCGGCGGTGAGCTCGGCCTGCACGACGGCGGACGCCTCGCCGATGCGCGCCACGGCCGCCTCGACGTCCGTCCCCGGGGCGAGCCGCACACCCGCGGGGGGCTCCGAGACGGGGGCCGGGAGGCGGACCACCGGGCCGGCGGCGCGGCCGGGGCTCACGGGGATGCCGTGCAGTGCGCGGCCGTTCCCGTGTGCCATGGGTGTCCCTTCGCGGTGCAGCTCGTGCGGCGCGGCGTACGCGCGCCAACCTGACCAGAGCATAGGTGCCCGCTGCGAGCGGGCGCGGACTACGCTGGAGGAGGTAGACGGCCGGGGGCGGGCCGTTCGGACGAGGTGGAGTGTGTGATGAGCAAGGCTGAGCAGATTCTCGCGGCGCTCGGTGGGGACGCGAACGTGGTCGACCTCGAGCCGTGCATCACGCGGCTACGGGTCGAGGTGAGCGACCCGGCACTCGTCAACGAGGAGGGTCTGCGCGCCACCGGGGCGTTCGGGGTGGTGCGGTCGGGCCGCGTGGTGCAGGTCATCGTGGGCCCGGAGGCCGATGACCTCGCCGCCCAGATGCACGCGCTGCGCTGACCAGTGGCGCTCGTCCACGCGCCCGTGCCCGGCACGGTGGTGGCGCTCGACGACGTCCCCGACGAGGTCTTCGCGACCCGGATGCTCGGGCCGGGCCTCGCCGTGCTGCCCGACGACGCGGTCGAGCTCGACGCGGTGGCGCCCGTGGCCGGGACGCTGGGCTCGCTCTACCCGCACGCCGCCGTGGTGCTCGTGGCGGGACGCCGGGACCGGCCGGTGCTCGTCCACCTGGGCCTCGACACCGTGGAGCTCAAGGGCGAGGGGTTCACGTTGCGCAGCGAGCTCGGGAAGCAGGTGCTCCTCGGGGACGCGATCGTGACGTGGTCGCCCGTGCAGGTGCTCGCGAGCGGTCGCAGCCCCGTGTGCCCCGTCCTCGCGCTGGGGGTGTCCGAGGAGGTCGTCAGCCTGCTGGCCGAGCCGGGTTCGCGAGTCGCCGTGGGGGACCCGCTCTTCGACTGGCTCGACTGAGGGTTCGTCGGGCTACGCGTGGCCCAGGCCGTCCTGGTCCACCCGGTTGACGGGCGGGCGCAGCAGCACGCGCTGGCCGGGCAGCACCATGGCGATCCCCTCGGCCGCGAACACGTCCTTGACCGCCCCGCGCAGCGCCCGGGCGACCTCCCACTGCCGCGCGGGTGCCGTCTTGGCGAGGATCCGCAGCATCGCGGACTCCGCCGTGAGGTCCTCGATGCCGCTCACGACCGCGGGTCCGAGGATGACCGGCCCGAGGTCGGGATCCTCCGCGACCCGCGACGCCGCCATGCGCAGCGCGTCCTGGACGTGGGCGATGTTCTCGTCGGGGTCCACGCGCACCTCGACGATCGCGCGCGACCAACCCTGCGTGAGGTTGCCGACCCGCATGAGCTCACCGTTGCGCATGTACCAGAGGGTGCCGTTGAAGTCCCTGACCTGGGTGACGCGCAGGCCCACCTCCTCGACCGTGCCGGACACGTCGCCGAGGTCGATCACGTCGCCGATGCCGTACTGGTCCTCGATGAGGATCGCGACGCCCGAGAGGTAGTCCTTCACGAGGGTCTGGGCACCGAAGCCGAGCGCGACGCCGACGACGCCCGCCGAGGCGATGAGCGGTGCGAGGTTGACGTCCAGGATGGTCAGGATCACCGTGATGATGACGAGGGCGACCACGAGCGTGGCCCCCGAGCGGAGCACGGAGGCGAGCGTGTTGGCGCGCAGCGAGCGGCGCGCGGAGACGAGCGGGTCGGTGGTGGGCGGCGAGTACTTGCCGCCCCGCGCGATGAGCCGCTTCGCGCGCTGGCGCAGCACCGTGCGGCCGCGGTCGATCCGCCGCACGGTGCGCGTGATCGTCGCCCGAATGAGCCAGAGCACGAGCGAGCCGATCACGAGCACGAGCAGGATCCGTAGCGGGGTCTCGAGCCGCTCGAGCCCCTCGGGGAGGTCGTCGATCCAGAACGCAGGCATGGATGCACAGTAGTCGGCGCAGGCGCGCCGCGACGTCCCACGGTTCGAGGCGCCCACCTCTGGCAGGATCGGACGGTGGCTATCGACTGGAGAGAGCCGAGCGAGCGGCTCGACGCGCTCGCGCACGCCTACGGCATCGTGCCCTCGCGCACGGGCTACGGCGGCGGGACGCACCCGACCGACGAGCGGACCGTGATCGCGGCCCTCGCGGCCTTCGGCATCGACGCCTCGAGCCCGGAGAAGGTCGAGGTCGCCCTCGCGCACCGCGAGCTCGACCAGTGGCGCCGCGTCCTGCCCCCCACGCTCGTGCTGCGGCACGGCCACGGGCGCACCGTCCCGGTCCACGTGGCCCACGGCGACCCGGTCGAGCTCACGCTGCACCTCGACCCCGAGGCGGGCGGTGGCACCCGGCGACCCCGCCAGGTGGACCACTACACCGAGCCGCGGGACGTCGACGGGCGCCTCACCGGCCGGGCCGTGTTCGAGCTGCCCGACGACCTGCCCCTGGGTTGGCACGAGCTCGAGGCGGTGGGGCCGACGGCGAGGGCCCGGGGGACCGTCGTCGTCGTCCCCTCGAGGCTCGACCTCCCGGACTTCCTCAGCGGTGACCGTTCGTGCTGGGGCTTCATGGCGCAGCTCTACTCGGTCCGCTCACGCGCCTCGTGGGGTGTGGGCGACTTCGCTGACCTCGCCGAGCTCGGCTGGCTCGCCGGGCGGCACGGCGCCGACTTCCTGCTCATCAACCCGCTGCACGCGGCCGAGCCCGTCGCGCCCCTGACACCCTCGCCCTACCTGCCCACGACGCGCCGCTTCGTCAACCCGCTCTACGTCCGCGTCGAGGAGATCACCGAGACCGCGTACCTCTCCGCGGCGGACCGTTCGCTCGTCGAGTGGGCCGGTGAGCCGGCCAAGGCGCTCAACGAGGAGTCCGGCCCCATCGACCGTGACACCGCGTGGACGGCGAAGAAGTCCGCGCTCGAGACCGTGTTCGCCGCGGGTCGCTCGGCGGGCCGCCAGGCACACTTCGACGCCTTCCGGGCCGAGCAGGGCCAGGGCCTCGAGGACTTCGCCCTGTGGTGCGCGCTCGAGGAGCACTTCGAGGGCCACCCGTGGCCCGTGGAGGCGCGGCTCGGCTCGCCCGAGGTCGAGGAGCTGCGCCGTGACCTCGCAGGGCGGGTCGACTTCTACTGCTGGTTGCAGTGGGTGGCCGACGGCCAGCTCGGCGCCGCGCAGCGTGCGGCCCGCGAGGGTGGCATGCGGATCGGGATCATGCACGACCTCGCCGTCGGCGTGCATCCCGAGGGGGCGGACACGTGGGCGCTCGGCGACACGCTCGCGGACAACATCGAGGTGGGCGCCCCGCCGGACGTCTACAACCAGCAGGGCCAGAACTGGTCACAGCCCCCGTGGCGGCCCGACGCCCTCGAGCGCGCCGGCTACCGGCCGTACCGCGACATGCTGCGCACCGTGCTGCGGCACGCGGGCGCGCTGCGCGTCGACCACGTCATCGGGCTGTTCCGCCTGTGGTGGATCCCCGCCGGCTTCCCCGCGACCGAGGGTGTGTACGTCTACTACGACCACGAGGCGCTCGTCGGCATCTTGTGCCTCGAGGCCCAGCGCGCGGGCGCCGTCGTCATCGGTGAGGACCTCGGCACCGTCGAGCCGTGGGTGCGGGACTACCTCGCCGAGCGGGGCGTGCTCGGCACGTCGGTCCTGTGGTTCGAGAAGTCCGACGACGGCGGCCTCCTGCCGCCCGAGCACTACCGGCGCCTCGCCCTCGCGACCGTCACGACGCACGACCTGCCGCCGACGGCGGGCTACCTCGCCGAGGAGCACGTGGCGCTGCGCGAGAGCCTCGGGCTCCTCGCCGAGCCCGTGCACCTCGTGCGGGCCGAGGCGCGCCGCGAGCGGGACGCGTTGCTCGCGGTGCTGCGCGAACGAGGGCTGCTGGGCGCGGACCCTTCGGAACGTCAGGTGATCGAGGCGATGCACCGTCTGGTCCGGCGTGGCCCGTCGGCACTCTTCGGCGTCGCGCTCGTCGATGCCGTGGGCGAGCGCCGGGCCCAGAACCAGCCCGGGACGGACACCGAGTACGCGAACTGGAAGGTTCCCCTCGGGGACGCCTCGGGCCGCACGGTGCTGCTCGACGAGCTCTTCACGCACCCCCGGTTGCGTTCGCTCCTCGCCGCGGTCCGGGGCTGACCGGGACCTACCCTGCGGTGTGCCCCCGGTCCGCGGCCTGGACGCGCAGTGCCCGCTCGGCCCCGTCCTTGACCTCGACGAGCATGCGCCGCAGCCCCGGGTGCCGGTCGCCGAGCCCCGCGAGGAACACGTCCGTGCGCCCGAGCAGGTCCACGCCGGGACGGGTGACGAGGGCCGTCGGGTAGAGGAGCTGGACGAGGTCCTGCGCCATGTCGTTGCCGCGCGTGGTCCACACCGTCTCGAGCGCCGCGAAGTACGGCTCCACGAAGGGCTCGAGCAGGGCGCGATCGTGCGTCCGGGTGAAACCGAGGAGCGAGTTCTCGAGGATCGCGTTGGGCATGCCTTCCTCGACCACCATCGCGTGCCACGCGGCGGACTTCGCCTCGGCGGTGGGGATCGCGGCCCGGGCGGCGGCGGCGGCCTGCCGGCCCGTCGCGGTGTCGTCCGAGGCGAGCTGCGCCGTGATCTCCGCCTCGCCGGCGCGCCCCCCGGCGGCGAGGGAGAGGAGCAGCTCCCAGCGCAGGTCCGTGTCGACGGGCAGCTCCGCGACGGTGCGCGAACCGTCGACGAGTCCCGCCACGACGTCGAGCTGGGCGGGGGTCGTGGCGTGGACGGCGAACGCCTTGAGGAGCTGGAGCTGGGTGTCGGCGCCCGGCTCGGCCGCCTCGACGAGCTGCCACAGCCGGTCCGCGACGGACTCCTTGGTCGCGACGCGGAACTCGTCGGCGACGTAGGAGTCGACCGTGAGCCGGAGCTGGCGCAGCAGCACGAGGACGACGGAGGAGTCCGACTCGGCGGCGACGTTGCCCAGCACGAGCTCGACGAAGGCCCGGGCGGACCACTCGGCGTCGCGCGTCATGTCCCACGCGGCGTTCCACACGAGTGCCCGCGGCAGCGAGTCCGTGAACGCGGCGAGGTGCTCGACGGCCGTCGCGAGCGATCGGGCATCCAGGCGCACCTTGGCGTAGGCGAGGTCGTCGTCGTTGACGAGCAGCAGGTCGGGCTGCTCCTCGCCCACGAGCGCGGGCACCTCGGTGCGCTCGCCGTCGACGTCGAGCTCGACGTGCAGCGTGCGCTCGAGCGCGACCGAGCCGTCCGGCTGCTCCACGACGTCGTAGCCGCCGACGGCGAGCCGGTGCGGACGCTGCACGGGATGCTCGGCCGGGACCTCCTGGGTGATCGTGAACGCGATGATGACGCCGTCGTCGTCCACCTCGATCTCGGGGCGCAGCAGCGTGACGCCCGCGCGCTCGAGCCATACCTCGGACCATGCGCCCAGGTCGCGCCCGCTCGTGGCCTCGAGCTCGACGAGCAGGTCGCGCAGCGTCGTGCTGCCCCACGCGTGCTTGCGGAAGTAGCGCTGCACCCCGGCGAGGAACTCGTCCTGGCCCACGTAGGCGACCAGCTGGCGCAGCACGGAGGCGCCCTTGGCGTAGGTGATGCCGTCGAAGTTGACCTCGACGTCGGCCAGGTCCCGCATGTCGGC
>CAZECM010000038.1:9320-29657 GCA_964510785.1 uncultured Cellulomonadaceae bacterium
GCTGGTCCTGGCGGTAGGCCCAGTTCTTCTCGAGCGTCGAGAACGTGGTCCACGCCTGTGTCCAGCGCGTGGCCTCGGCCGTCGCGAGGGTCGAGGCGAACTCCGCGAAGGACTCGTTGAGCCACAGGTCGTCCCACCAGCGCATCGTGACGAGGTCGCCGAACCACATGTGGGCGAGCTCGTGCAGGATCGTGACGGTCCGGCGCTCGACCGTGGCGCCGGGCACCTTGGAGCGGAAGACGTAGGACTCGCGGAACGTCACGGCGCCCGCGTTCTCCATCGCCCCGGCGTTGAACTCCGGCACGAAGAGCTGGTCGTACTTCGTGAAGGGGTAGGGGTGGTCGAAGGCTTCCTCGAAGAAGGCGAAGCCGCGTCGCGTGATGTCGAGGATCTCGTCGGTGTCGAGGTACTCGGCGAGCGAGCTGCGGCAGTACACGCCGAGCGGGATCTCGCGACCGTCGCTCGACGTGAGCGTCCCCGCCTCCCGGTGGTACGGGCCGGCGACGATCGCGGTGATGTAGCTCGAGATGACCGGGGTGGCCCCGAAGGCCCACGTGAGACCCGAGCGGCCGTCCGAGGCGGGCACCGGCTCGGGGGTGGGGGAGTTGGACACGACGGTCCAGTGGCTCGGCGCCGTGACAGTGAACCGGAAGGTCCCCTTGAGGTCGGGCTGCTCGAAGACGGCGAACACGCGCCGCGAGTCAGCCACCTCGAACTGGGAGTACAGGTAGACCTCGTCGTCGACGGGGTCCACGAAGCGGTGCAGGCCCTCCCCGGTGTTCGTGTAGGCGCAGTCGGCGACCACGCGCAGCTCGTTGCTCGCGGCGAGGCCGTCGAGCTGGAGGCGCGACTCGGCGAACACGACCGCCGGGTCGAGCGCCGTGCCGTTGAGGCTCACCTCGAGCACCCGGGGGGCGATGAGGTCGACGAACGTCGAGCGACCCGCCTCCGCGTCGAAGCGCAGCACCGTGGTGGACCGGAACACCTCGGGACCCGTGGTCAGGTCGAGGTCGATCTCGTAGGAGCTGACGGTGATGTGCTCGGCGCGCTCTTCGGCTTCGGCGCGCGTGAGGTTCTCTGCGGGCAAGGCGTCCTCCAGGTCGTGGGTGGCCGCCGTCGATCCTCCCACGCGAGGGACCGTGCTGCGTCGTCGATTTCTCTCAGGCGTCGGGCAGCGCGCGGTACCAGCGGCGCAGCACGAGGATCGCGAACACCGTGAGCACGACGGCGGCGAGGCCGAGCACGGCCTGGCCGCCCGTCATGGCCCCCGAGGTGCCGAGCACGGCCACGATCGTGCCGTCCGAGATCGCCTGTGTCACGAGCGAGGAGTAGAGCACGGCCGCGAGGAGCGCGAGGTAGAGACCGACGGTGCCGACGACGGCGCTGCGCCGGCCGGCCGAGCGCACGTGGTCGGCCGCCCCGAGGGCGAGCCTCGCGGTGAGCCACGCGAGGGCGAGCCCGAGCACCGCGGTCGCGAGCCACGCGAGGACGGCGCCGTCGACCCCCGCCTCCATGAACTGCCGCACCGAGCGCCCGGCCACCGCGCCGCCGAGGGTGATGAGGACGAGGAACGCCAGGAGGCCGGCGCCGGCGGACCACCACAGTCGCGCGACGATCTCGGCGCGCGTGAGGGGGGTCGAGTCCTTGCCCTGGGTGCTCATGTGTCTCCTCCCGGGGTGTCGGGTACCTGGCCAAAATGTATCGCCCGCCGCGCGCCCCGGGACCTACCTTGGAGGGCGAGTATCGAGGAGATCCAGTCATGACAGCAGCACGCGCCCTTCCCCGTCCAGCTTCCGCCCCGGACCCCGAGCGCTTCCTGCTGCACGGGCGGCTCGTCACGTTGCCGCGCCGGGCGCGCGACAAGGAGCTCGTGCGGCGGTACATCGCGTCCCGCGTGATCCCGCTCGCGGAGGACCTGCCCGAGCGCGAGGTGACGGACCGCCTCGCAGCGTTCGCCGACGACCCGGTGGGTGTGCGTCGCGGCCTCGTCGAGGTCGGCCTCTTGCGGCGGACCCCCGACGGCGCGAGGTACTGGCGGACCGAGGTCACCGAGTTCGACTAGATTCACCCCGTGCCAGCCCAGCAGACGAGCCCGCGCTACGACGTCGTCGTCGTCGGCGCCGGCCACAACGGCCTTGCCGCAGCCGCCTACCTCGCCCGCGCCGGGCGTTCCGTGCTCGTACTGGAACGGTCGGCGCACGCGGGCGGCGCGAGCGTCTCGGCGCAGGTGTTCGACGGCGTGGACGTGCGGCTGAGCCGTTACTCCTACCTCGTCTCGCTGCTGCCCGCCCAGGTGCGCGACGAGCTCGGGCTGCGCGTCTCGTTGCACCGGCGCAGGTTCTCCTCGTACACGCCCGATCCCGGCGACCCGGCGCGGGGTCTCCTCGTCGACACGCGGGACCGCGCCGCGACCGAGGCGTCCTTCGCGAGCGTCGGGGCCGCTCGCGACGCGGTCGCGTGGCAGCGGTTCTACGAGCGGACGACGGACCTCGCGCAGCGCGTGTTCCCGACCATGACGGGTCCGCTGCCCGGACCGGCCGAGGCGCGGGCGCTGCTGGGCGAGGACGACTGGCGTGACTTCGTCGAGCGCCCGCTCGGCGAGCTCGTGGACCGGACCTTCGAGTCCGACCTCGTGCGCGGGGTCGTGCTCACCGACGGTCTCATCGGCACCTTCGCAAGGCCCGCCGCCGCCGACGGCCGCGCCAACCGCTGCTTTCTCTACCACGTGATCGGGGGCGGCACGGGGGACTGGGACGTGCCCGTCGGTGGCATGGGGGCCGTCGCGGGGGAGCTCGAGCGGGCTGCCCGCGAGGCCGGGGCGGAGCTGCGGTTGGGGGCCGAGGTGAGCGCCGTCGATCCCGGTACGTCCGGGGCGCCGGCCACCGTGGCGTGGACGGACGACGACGGGGGTTCCCACGAGGTCGAGGCCGCGCACGTGCTCGCCGCGTGCGCCCCTGCCGTGCTCGACCGGCTGCTGGGCCGCGCGCCCGGGCCGGACGACGTCGCGCTCGAGGGAGCCCAGCTCAAGGTCAACATGGTGCTCACGCGACTGCCGCGACTGCGCTCCGACGTCGATCCCGCCGCCGCGTTCGCTGGGACGTTCCACATCAACGAGCGTGCGAGCCAGCTCGAGGCGGCGTACCGGCAGGCCGCCGCGGGCCAGATCCCCACCGTCCCGCCCGCCGAGATCTACTGCCACACGCTGAGCGACCCCTCGATCCTCGGGCCGGGCCCGCGCGCCGCTGGGTGGCACACGCTGACGATGTTCGGTCTGCACATGCCCGCCGCGCTCTTCCGCGCCGACCCTGACGGCGCTCGGGACGCGGCGCTCGCGGCGAGCCTCGACTCGCTCGACGCCGTGCTCGACGAGTCGATCCGTGACTGCCTCGCCGTCGGGCCGGACGGCGAGCCGTGCGTCGAGGCACGCAGCCCCGTGGACATCGAGGCCGAGCTCGCGATGCCCGGCGGGAACATCTTCCACCGCGAGCTGCAGTGGCCGTGGGCCGAGGACGAGGCGCTCGCTGGGACGTGGGGCGTCGAGACGGAGCACCCCCGCGTGCTCCTCGCGGGCGCCGGGGCGCGACGTGGCGGCGGGGTGAGCGCCGTCGCCGGCCGGTCCGCGGCGATGGCGCTGCTCGCGTAGCCGGGATCTGCCGAGGTGGCAGCGTCCGGTTCGTCCGTGTGATGCTGGGTGCCGCCGGGGGAGCGACGACGTGTGGGAAGTGGAGCGATGACGAGTGGATCCGGCCCCGTGCGCCGGGGGATGAACCCTGCCCTGCGTGCCTTCCTCGTGGTCGACGTCGTGCTCGTGGTCGTGTTCCTCGTCGTCTTCCTCGTGACGCGCTCCGGTGGCGGCGAGCCGGAGGCGGCGAGCCCGGAACGGTCGACGAGCGAGGTCGCGGCCTCGCAGGCGACAGCACCCGAGGACGCGCCGTCGGCGTCCGACGAACCCGCGCCCAGGGACGAACCGCAGCTCTTCGCTTCGCCGAGCGGCAACATCCTGTGCTCGATCTCGGCGGAGAGCGCCTCGTGCTCGATCGCGGAGCTCGCCGAGGAGGGGCTCGTCGAGGACGAGGCGTGCGACGGGACGGTGGGGCACGTCGTGCTGGTCACCGCCGACGGCGGCGCCGAGCGACCGTGCCTCGAGAGCGACCCGCCCGGGAAGGCGCCCGAGGCCACGCCGCAGCTCGACTACGACCAGTCCGCGTCGGCCTTCGGCTACACGTGCACGAGCTCGCGCTCCGGCATGATCTGCCGTCACGACGCGACGGGCCACGGTTTCTCGATCGCCCGCGCCGGCTCGTCCCTCTTCTGACCCCCGCCACCCACGGGACGCCCCCTCGAGTTGCGGGACGCCCCCTCGAGTTGCGGGACGCCCCCTCGAGTTGCGGGACGCCCTTTCGGGTTGCGGGACGTCAGAGTGCCGCGACGTCCCGCAAGGGCCGAATCGCGACCGTGGTGTCCCGCAACCGTGGGAGGGTGCGGAGCGACGTAGCCTGGGGAGCTGAGCGGGGCGACCCGGTGACCAGGAACGAAGGTGCGTAGATGAGCACGACGAGCGCGAGCGCGGAGCAGCGGACGACGGCGGACTTCTGGTTCGACCCGACATGCCCGTGGGCGTGGATGACCTCACGGTGGATGACCGAGGTCGAGCGGGTGCGCGACGTCGACGTGCGCTGGCACGTCATGAGCCTCGCGGTGCTCAACGAGGGCCGCGACCTGCCCGAGAAGTACGTCGAGCTCTTGAAGCGCGCGTGGGGGCCCGTCCGCGTCGTCATCGCGGCGCAGGCCGCGCACGGGGACGCCGTGGTCAAGCCGCTCTACGACGCGCTCGGCACGCGGATCCACCCGGGCGGGCGTAGCGACGACCTCGACGCCGTCGTCGCCGAGGCGCTCGCGGAGGTGGGCCTGCCCGCCGAGCTCGCAGCCGCGGCGCACACCGACGCGAACGACGACGCGCTGCGGGCGTCCCATCAGGGGGCCATCGACCTCGTGGGTGAGGACGTCGGCACCCCCGTGGTCGCGATCAACGGCGTGGGCTTCTTCGGTCCAGTGATGACCCCCGCGCCGAAGGGCGAGGACGCCGGCCGCCTGTGGGACGGGTTCGTGCTCGTGACGGGCGTGCCCGGGTTCTACGAGCTCAAGCGCTCGCGCACCGCCGGCCCGCAGTTCGACTGAACCGCGAGCCGGCGTCGAGCCGGGCTACCAGATCGAGACGCGCTCGTCCTCGGCGAGCCACAGCGCGGCGTCGGGGCCGAGCCCGAACGCGGCGTAGTACTCGTCGAGGTTGCGCACGACGCCGTTGCACCGGAACTCGGCGGGCGAGTGCGGGTCCACGGACAGCAGTCGGATCGCGTCCTCGTCGCGCGACTTCGACTGCCACGCCTGCGCCCAGCCGAGGAAGACGCGCTGGGTGCCCGTGTAGCCGTCGATGACGGGCGCGTCCTCGATCGGGGTGCCGAGCGCGATCCGGTACGCCTTGAGGGCGATCGCGAGGCCGCCGAGGTCACCGATGTTCTCGCCGATCGTGAGCGCCCCGTTGACGTGGTGCGAGCCGTCGAGCTGGGCGGGGGAGTACGCGTCGTACTGCGCGATGAGCGCCGTGGTGCGTAGCTCGAACTCGGTGCGGTCCGCCTCGGTCCACCAGTCCTCGAGCCGGCCGTCGCCGTCGTACTTCGAGCCCTGGTCGTCGAAGCCGTGGCCGATCTCGTGGCCGATGACGGCCCCGATGCCGCCGTAGTTGACGGCGTCGTCCGCGTCCGGGTCGAAGAACGGCGGCTGCAGGATCGCCGCGGGGAACACGATCTCGTTCATGCCCGGGTTGTAGTAGGCGTTGACGGTCTGGGGCGTCATGAACCACTCGTCGCGGTCCATGGGCTTGCCGATCTTGGCGAGCTCGTGGTCCTGCTCGAACGCGTTGGCCCGGCGCACGTTGCCGAGCAGGTCGTCGCGGTCGATCTCGAGCGCCGCGTAGTCGCGCCAGCGCACCGGGTAGCCGATCTTGGGGTTGAACTTCTCGAGCTTGGTGAGCGCCTTCGCGCGGGTGTCCTCACCCATCCACTCGAGCGCCGCGATCGATTCGCGGTACGCGGCCACGAGGTTCGCCACGAGCTCGTCCATGCGGGCCTTGTGGCTCGGCGGGAAGTGGCGCGCGACGTATACCTCGCCCACGGCCTCGCCCATCGCTCCCTCGACGAGGGAGACGCCGCGCTTCCAGCGCTCGCGCAGCTCCTGGGCACCGGTGAGCCGCCGCCCGTAGAAGTCGAAGTTCGCCTCGACGAGCTCGTCCGTGAGGTACGGGGCGCGCGCCGCGATCGCGTGGTAGGCGAGCCAGTCGGCCCACGCCGCCTCGGGCTCGTCCGCCCAGGCCCGGGCGAACTCGACCGCGAAGTCCGGCTCGCGCACCACGAGCTTGTCGAGCGCGCCGTCGGGTGCCCCGAGGGCCCGGGTCCACGCCGCCCAGTCGAAGCCGGGCGCCCGCTCGACCAGCTCGGCAAGCGTCATCGGGTTGTACGTGAGGTCGGCCTCGCGGTCCTTCACGACGTCCCAGTGCGCACCGGCGAGTCGCGTCTCGAGCGCGACCACCCGTGCCGCGGCGTCGTCGGCGTCCGTCGCGGAAGCCGACCACCCCGCCAGCTCCAGCATCTGCGCCACGTGCGGGCGGTACGCCGCGAGCGTCTCGGCGTGCTGCTCCTCGCGGTAGTACGACTCGTCCGGCAGGCCGAGCCCGGACTGGTACAGGTGGACCACGTAGCGCTCGGGGTCCTTCGCGTCGTTGTCGACGTAGAACGCCGTCGCGCTCGCGGCTCCCGTGCGCTGCAGGGCGCCGAGCGCCACCGTCAGCCCGTCGCGCCCCGCGGCGTCGCGGACGAGGTCGAGATCGGTCTGCACCGGGGCGAGCCCCGCGGACTGCACGACGTCGGCGTCCATGAAGCTCGCGAACAGGTCGCCGACCTTCGCCTCGACCCCCGACGCGCCCTCGCCCTTCGCGGCGGCGTCGGAGATGATCGCCCGGACGTCGAGCTCTGCCTGGTCGTACAACCGACGGAACGCGCCGTCGCGGGACCGGTCGGCGGGGATCTCGTACGCGTCGAGCCACGTGCCGTTGACATGGCGGAACAGGTCGTCGCCGGGGCTCGTCGTGAGGTCGAAGTGCGAGGGGTCGATGCCGCTGCGGGCCATAGGTTGACTCTGCTTTCCTTGCGGTGCCGGGGCGCCGGGGGATCTCTCCGGCGCAGCCAGGATACGTTCCGGCCGGCCCGCCCGGATGCGGCAAGATGGGACCATGCGCATCCACGTCGCCGCAGACCACGCGGGTTTCGAGCTCAAGCAGGCCATCGTCTCTCACCTCGCCCAGGCAGGGCACGACGTCGTCGACCACGGTGCCGAGGCCTACGACGCCGAGGACGACTACCCGCCCATGTGCCTCGCGGCGGGCGAGGCCGTCGTCGCGGAGCCCGGCACCCTCGGCGTGGTGCTCGGCGGCTCGGGCAACGGTGAGCAGATCGCGGCGAACAAGGTCACCGGCGTGCGCGCGATCCTCGCGTGGAGCGAGGACACGGCCCGGCTCGGGCGCGCCCACAACGACGCGAACGTCATCGCGATCGGTGCGCGCCAGCACTCCGTGGCCGAGGCGCTCGCGCTCGTGGACGCCTTCGTCGACGAGCCGTTCTCCGGGCAGGCCCGCCACCAGCGGCGCATCGACCTGCTCGCCGCGTACGAGGCCGGTCGCTCCTAGCGCCACCCACTGCCGGACGCGCGTCGAGGGACCGGGACACTCCTGAGCGCGTTGCGGGCACGATCAGATCACGGATTGATTTCGTCCGCCGTCGCCCGGAAGTCTGCTCACCGGCGACGGCGTTCGCGCGCTCTCACAAGAGAGCTCTGAACTGCAGTGATGCCCATTAACAACCAATTCGCGGATTAAAGGTCTGGAAATCACGAAAGTGATTTGACGAAAAAGATGACGCTCGCCAACCATGGGTGCGCCAGACCGAACCGCCCAGTAGTCAAGGACGACTCATGACGCAAGCACCCTCCGCGCCCACGGCAGCACGTGGCGTAGCGGGCCGCACCTCCGGTCTGCGGGACCGACTGCGCGGCAAGGGCTCCAGCCTCCTGTCCGCCGCGTTCGTGCTCCTCGTCGTGAGCCAGCTGCTCACGACACCGGCGTTCGGCCGCTGGGCGAACATCTCGAACATCCTGCAGCAGAACTCCATCATCGGGATCGTCGCCTGCGGGATGCTCCTGATGATCATCCTCGGCGGCTTCGACCTGTCGGTCGGTGCCGTGGGGGCGATGACCTCGGTGGTCGCCGCAGCGATGATCGTCAACGTCAACACGCCCGCCGGCATCGTCGTGGCGCTCCTCGCCGGTCTCGCCGTCGGCGCCCTCAACGGCGCGTGCGTGGCATTCCTCGGCATGAGTCCGTTCGTCGTCACGCTCGGTACGCAGAGCGTCGTCCTCGGGGTGCTCTTCATCACGACCCAGGCGAGCCCGGTGTACGGCGTGCCGGAGTCCTTCACCCGCCTGGGCCTCGGCCGCATGTTCGGGGTGCCGATCGTCACCCTGTTCTTCCTCGCCGTCGTCGTGCTCGTCTGGGCGCTGCTGAAGTTCACGAAGTTCGGCCACTACATCTACGCCGTCGGGGGCAACCGCGAGGCCGCGCGGCTCGCCGGGGTGAACGTGACCTGGGTGACGATCGGCACCTACGCCATGGGCGGCATGCTCGCGGGTCTCGCCGGGATCCTGCTGCTCGGGCAGACCGGCATCGGTCAACCATCTGCGGCCTCCACCTGGGCGCTCTCCGCCATCGCGGCGGTGGTCGTGGGCGGCGTGCCGCTCTCGGGCGGGGTCGGCCGGGTGTCCTCCGTCGTCCTCGGCACGTTCCTGCTCGGGGTGGTCGCGAACGCGCTCAACCTCAACGGCGTGTCGTCCTACTGGCAGCCCCTCGTCACGGGCCTCGTGATTCTCGTCGCCGTCGGGGTCGACAGCTACCAGCGCAAGCGGCGAGAGCTGCGCTGAACCCGTACGAACCATCCAAGGCACTACCCGCGGACAACAAGGTCTGCGGCAGAACTAGGGAGAAGAGATGCGACTCAGGAGTCGAGCAGTACTGCCGGTCGTCGCGGGTGTCGTTTCCGTGATGGCTCTGGCTGCGTGCTCCGGCGACGGTACGCCGTCGGACCCGACCACCAGCCCGGAGCAGACGACGTCTGGCGGAGGCGGCGACCCGGCGGCCGGGGACTTCCGGATCGGCTACATGATCTGGAACACCTCCGTCCCGTTCTACTCGGGACTCATCGCGATGGCTGAGGCCACCGCGGACGAGCTCGGCGTCGAGCTGAGCATCCGCAACGGCAACGCCGAGCTCGCCGACCAGATCGGAGTCATCGAGCAGTTCATCGCCGAGGACTTCGACATGATCCTCATCAGCCCGAGCGACCCGACGGGCATCGTCCCGGCCGTGCGCAAGGCGAACGAGGCCAACATCCCCGTCATGGCGGTCAACACCATGGCGGACACGAGCACAGGTGCCGAGATCGTGACCTACGTCGGCGTCGACGACGTCGAGTTCGGCAGGCTCCAGGGCGAGCTTCTCGTCCAGGCGATCGGCGAGGAGGGGAACTACTCCTACATCCAGGGCACGCTCGGCACCTCCGCCCAGCTGCAGCGCCAGCAGGGTCTCGAAGAGGTGCTCGCGCAGTACCCGGGCATCAACCGGCTCTCCGAGGTGAGCGCCAACTGGGACAACGCCGAGGCGCTCGCCGTGACCCAGGACACCCTGAACCGGTTCGGACCGGGTGAGATCGACGCGATCGTCGGCCAGGGCCCCGAGATCGTCACGGGCGCCAACTTCGCGCTCGAGAGCGGGCGGACCGACGTCAAGTTCATCGCGGGCGACTACCCCGCCGAGGTCCGCGCAGCGATCCGCAGCGGTGCCGTGTTCGGCACGCCCAACCAGATGCCGGACCCCCAGGGTGAGCAGGCGATCCGGTACGCCGTGGCGTGGCTGAGCGGCGACACCGACAGCGTCCCGCAGCCGCAGGCCTTCATCGACATGCCGCTCGTCACCGCGGAGAACGTCGAGGAGCTCCCCGCGGCCTGGGGCGAGTGACGCCACCGGGCGTCAGCGCGCCGAAGTAACCGACCCCTTTGACCGTGGAGCACCTCGAATGTTGACCATGACGCAGATCCGCAAGAGCTTTGGCGGTATCGAGGTGCTCCACGGGGTCGACTTCACCGTCGAGCCGGGACAGGTCCACGCGCTCGTCGGCCACAACGGCGCCGGGAAGAGCACGTTGATGAAGGTGCTCGGCGGGATGTACCCCGACTACTCGGGGAGCCTGTCGATCGACGGCGAGCTCCACGAGCTGCGGGTGCCACGCGCCTCGCTCGACGCCGGTGTGGCGATCATCTACCAGGACTTCGCGCTCGTCCCCGACCTCGACGCCGCCCACAACATCGCGCTCGGCCGTGAGCCGCTCGCGGGCGGGGGGCTCGTCGTCCCGCACCGCTCCCTCGTGAGGCGCTCGGCAGCGGAGGCGGACCGCTTCGGGATCCGGATTCCCCTGCACAAGCCGGTGCGGGAGCTCGGCGTCGCGGACCAGCAGCTCACCGAGATCGTCCGGGCCCTCGCCCGCGACTGCCGCTACCTCGTCATGGACGAACCCACGGCCCGCCTCGCGCCCGCCGAGCGTCGTCACCTCTTCACGATCATCAAGTCGCTCGCGCAGCAGGGCGTCGGTGTCGTCTACATCAGCCACTTCCTCGACGAGGTCGTCGAGGTGGCCGACGTCGTGACGGTCCTCCGGGACGGTCAGGTCGTCTTCCACGAGCCCGCCTCGCAGTGCACACCGGACGGGCTCGCGACCGAGCTGGTCGGCGAGGAGGGCGAGCGTGTCCACGCCGTGCTCGAGCGGCGTCCGGAGACGACGTCGCCCGACGCACCGGTCCGGCTCGACGTGCGCGCGCTGCACGTGGGGGACGGCGGACCGGTCTCGTTCGAGGTCCGCGGCGGAGAGATCCTCGCGCTCGCCGGACTCGTGGGCTCGGGCCGCACGAGGCTCGCCCGGGCCGTCGTCGGTGATCTCAAGGTGCCGGGCTCGGTCGCTGTCGACGGTCGCACGCTGCGCAGGCGCAACCCCGGGACGTCCACGCGCGCCGGGTTGCTCTTCCTGCCCGAGGACCGCAAGCGCAACGGGCTCGTCCTGACGGGGACGATGCGCGACAACGTCGAGCTCACCGCGCTCGGGACCTCGTTGGGCAGGTGGGGACTCGTGCGCCGCAGGGCGGTCGACCGCCTCGTGGACGCGCTCGTCGCGCGGTTCGCCATCCGCCCGGCGAAGCCGCAGCACATCGTGCGCAACCTCAGCGGCGGCAACGCGCAGAAGGTGCTCTTCGCGCGGCAGGTCGCCGCCGAGCCCAAGGTCATCATCCTCGACCAGCCCACGGCGGGCGTCGACGTCGGGGCCAAGGCCGAGCTCCACGCGCAGGTCGACGCGCTCGCCCGCTCCGGGACGGCCGTCGTCCTCATCTCTGACGACCTCGACGAGATGCTCGAGCTCGCCACCCGTGTCCTCGTCGTAACGGCAGGACGCATCACCCACGAACTCGATCCTGCGACGCTCACCCGCGCGGAGCTCTTGAGTGCGATGAGCCGAAAGGCGGAGGAACAGTGACCGACCCCGTTGTGGCCGTGAAGTGCTACGGCTTCGAGTGGATGACCGAGCTCGGGTTCGACGAGGCGACTGCTGCCGCAGCCATGGCCTCGCACGGCGTGGACTGGGCGCTCGTTCAGAACGTCGCCGATCCGCTCCCCACGAGCGGGGTGGCCCAGGTCATGCCTGCGCACTACGACGAGACACGCTTCCGCGACGAGATCCGTGCACGCGGGATCAGGGTCTTCGAGTCCACCGCCGTGTTCTTCCAGCCGCACGAGGTCGAGGCGCACCCCGAGCTACGTCCGGTGGCCGACGACGGTACGCCGATGACGATGCTCGACTGGTACCTCGGTGTCAGCCCACACTCGCGCGACTATCTCGCCCGGCGCGTCGAGATCATGGAGGAGGTCGTCTCCACCCACCAGCCCGACGGCGTGTTCCTGTCGTTCATCCGGTTTCCCGGGTTCTGGGAGGAACTGACGGTCGACGTGCCGCGGGAGGCTGTCCGCGACTACGGCTTCTCGGCCGGGAGCCTTGCCCGGTTCCAGGAAGACACGGGGATCGTCCTGCCCGACGCCCCGGTGTCCGTCCAGGCGCGGGTCGTCCTCGGCGACCTGCGGTCGCGCTGGACGTCCTGGAAGTGCTCGGTGATCAGGGAAGCGACGAAGACGCTGGTCGACGCCGCTAGCCGGGTGCGGCCCGGCACGGAGTGCCTCATCAACGGCCTACCCTTCCCGCGCACCGAGCGTGGCAATCTGTCCGAGGAGATCTTCGGCCAGGACCTCGGCGGTCTCTCGACCGTCGCGGAGCACATCGAGGCGATGGTGTACCACCAGATCCTCAAGCAGGATCCGACGAGCTGGATCCCCCAGGTCGTCGCGGACCTGCGCCCGCGGGTCCAGGGCACGCTGCTGCCCTGCATCCAGACGACGCCCGCCTACACCGAAGGACTGCACGCCGGCACGGGACGCCGCCCCGTGCTCCCGCCCGAGGAGGTCGCCGCCGCGCTGCGCGCGATCGCCGGGACGTCGGCCGACGGGGTCTCCGTCTACCACTGGACGGACGTCGCTCAGGACGAGCTGCGTGCCGACGGGGTGATCGCCGAGGCACTGCGGCGTTTCAAGGATGGCTCCCTGTGACGACCGCCGTCGAGCAGGTCTACGCGAGCGGCTTCGCCTACCCCGAGGGGCCGCGCTTCGATGCCGACGGCGTGCTGCACGTGGTGGAGCTCGCAGGCGGGGTCGTGAGCCGGGTCGTCGCGGGCGAGAGGCTCGTGCTGAGCGAGCCCGGTGGTTCGCCGAACGGGGCGGGCTTCGCGGACGACGGCACCCTGTTCATCTGCAACAACGGCGGCAACTGGGGACCCAACGAGTCGACAGGTCAGCGCCCGGGGCTCGGCGGAGGCACGGCGGCGATCCAGGCCGTCGCGAAGGACGGCACCTGGACCACCGTCCTGACGCAGATCGACGGCGTCCCGCTCAACAGCCCCAACGACCTCTTCCTCGACCCGCGCGGCGGGATCTGGTTCACCGACCCCGCGTGGGCGGAGCGGGACGGGGGCGGTAGCGCCCCAGCGAGTGCGAGCCCCCCAGGTTCCGTGTGCTTCGTCGACGAGGGCGGGTATGCGGTGAGGTGCCACACGGGGCTCGTCTTCCCCAACGGGCTCGTGCTCACGCCCGACGGCTCGGACCTGCTCGTGGGGGAGACCGGAACCGGGCGGATCGTCGCGTTCCCGGTACTCGGGCCGGGCAGGCTCGGAGAGCCGCGCCGGTGGGCGGAGCTCGGTGGCGACGCGTTTCCCGACGGGATGGCGTTCGACTCCGCCGGACGGCTGATCATTGCCGGGACGGGTTCCGGTGCGCTCTTCGTCACGGACGAAGCGGGGCACCTCGACCGGATCCCGATGTCCGACCGTGACGTGACGAACCTGTGCTTCGGCGGAGACCGGGGGAGCACGATCTTCGTCACCCAGGCCGCGCTCGGCCGGGTCGTGACGCTCGAGTGGGACGTCGCGGGCGAGCCGCTGCCGGTGGGACCCCGGCTCTGGTAGCCCTTCGGTCTACCCGACCGTCGTGGGTGCCGGCGTGCCCGAGACAGGAGCGCTGATCCCGGTCGCCATGGCGACGGCCCCCCACAGCTCCGCACGTTCGCCCAACCGGCTCGGCAAGACGTCGAGCGCCTGGGCGACCCGGGACTCCGTGTAGTAGCCGACGGACTCGCGCAGCCCGACGATCGCCCAGTCGCCGGCGTGGGCGAGGCGTCCGCCGACGACGATGTGGCGGGGATTGAGGGCGTTGCACAGGTTCGCGAGCACCCGACCCACCTCCCAGCCTGCGTCGCGCAGCACGCGGCCGGCACCCTCGTGCCCGTTCTCCGCGAGCTCGGCGAGGTCCTTGATCGACAGCCCGTAGTTGCCCGTCGCGGCGTGGAGCGCCTGGGCGAGGTAGCGCGAGGAGGCCACGGTGTAGAGGCAGCCCCGCGAGCCGCACATGCAGATGACACCGTCCGGCTTGACCTGCATGTGCCCGATCTCGCCTGCGAGACCGTCCGAGCCGCGGACGAGGCGCCCGTTGACGACGATGCCGCAGCCCACGCCGTGCGAGATCTTGACGAACAGCACGTCCGCGACGTTCCGGCTGATGCCGAAGGTCGACTCGCCGAGCACCGCGAGGTTCGCGTCGTTCTCGGCGTGCACGGGGCGCCCTAGATGCTCCCCGACGAGCTGGGCCGGGTTCTGGTCGTGCCAGCGGCTGTCGATGTTCTGCCGGGCGATCACGCCGTCCCGGCCGATCGGCTCGGGAATCGAGGCGACCGCGCCGCGGCAGGTCTGCCCGGCGAGCGAGTGCTCCTTGACGAGGGTGTCCAGCAGCGCCCGGGCGTGCGCCGCCAGCTCCGCCGCTGTCGCACCCTCACCGGCCACGATCTGCCGCGCGCCGATGACCCGTCCACCGAGGTCCGCCACGGCAACCTGGAGCGTCTCGTGGCCGAAGTCGAGGGCGACGCCGTAGCCCGCCTCGTGAACCAGAGCCAGCAGCTCCGGCGGCCGGCCCCGGCCGGCCTTCTGATGCCCGCCGGGCTGACCGTGGGCGGGCTCGGGTGACAGGCGCAGCGTGTTCTCGGCGAGCAGCTCGTCCACGAGCGCGCTGACCGTGGTGCGCGAGAGCATCGTGCGTGCAGCGATCTCGGTGCGAGAGAGCGAGGCGACCCCGGCAAATGCAGCAACGATGCGCCGCCTGTTGTGCTCCTTGACATTTACTCCGGGATCTACGCGTTCCATGGAGACATTATGGTCGCGACCCAGGGGTATTGACTCGCTCCGGTACTCGGCCGTCGGCGAACAGCGTCCTTCTGGACGCGCGTCACCAGATCCAGTTCACGACCGGGGCGTAGGGCCAACCGAAGGCGGTGCTCGCCGCGAAGGCCGATCCCGGTTCGAGCTCGCGCGCGAGGCCCGCACCGACGAGCTGCGTGAGCGGGAACCCTCCGAGGAAGAGGGTGCCGAGCTCCCGCACGCCGATCGAGAGGTGCGCGGGGGCGTCGGTCCGCGTGACCTGTGCGCCGTCGGGCCCGCCCACGAGGTGCCAGCGTCCCGTGTTGGCGGGCAGCCGGTCGTCGGTGACGTCGAGGACCACGTCGACCGGTGCGGCGTAGCGGCGCGAGGCGAGCGCGGTGGGCACGTCGAGCAAGCGGATCCAGAGGTTCTCCGCGAGCCGGGGCCTGGCCGCGGGCCAGTCGACGAGGAGGGCGAGCAACGGGTCGTCGAGGGCGAGGTAGTCGACGTCGACGTTCGCCATGAGGTCGAGGTCGAGCAGGACGCCCCACAGCGCGCGCGTCGCCGCGGCGTCGACGGCGACGTGGTCGAGCACCTCGACCGTGCCGTCGGGACCCGTGGCCGCCCACGCGAGCTTGCGCCGGAACCGCGCGAAGCCCACGGGGACGCCGTCCCGTTCGGCGACGGCGATCCGCACCGCCTCGAAGCCGTTCCGCCAGAACTCCGGGTCCTGGAAGGCACCGGCCTCGAGCCCGGGGGTCGACCGCCGGCTCCACCCCGGCCGGTCCACTCGCGCGTTGAGGTCCTGGAAGAGCGCGAGGTGCTTCTCGGTGGAGAGGACCTCGAGCCGGACGCGAACGTCGTCGGCCCCGGGCACGTCGCGCAGCGTGGCGCCGCGCGGGATCTTGACCATGGCGCACCGCGCGGCGAGCCCGTACCCGAAGCGGCCGTAGATGCTCATCTCCGAGGCCCACAGCGCCGAGACGGCTTCGCCGCGGGCGAGGGAGCGACCGAAGTGGTCCGAGATCATCGCCGAGAGCAGGCCGCGACGACGGTGTGCCGGGTGCACGGTGACCCACGTGAGCCCCGAGATCGGGATGCGGGCGCCGGGCACGGGATGGTCGGCGAACTCGTAGGAGGCGTGGAAGGCGACGAGCTCGTCGTCGTGCTCCACGCCGCGGGTGCGCGAGAAGTCGAGGGGCCAGCTCAGCGTCTCGCGCTGGGCCGGGGTGGTGGAGCTCGGGAAGCCCCACGTGTTGATGGCCGTGATGTCTTCCTTGCGCCCGTCGGGGACGTCCACCAGACGGTAGCCGTCGGGAAGCGTCGGGGCGGCGGGCTGTGGCACGGTGCTCATCCACCCATCGTGGAGGAAGCGCGCCCCGGCGGAAAGTCGAATACGCATCTGGCTTGCGCCGCCCCGCCCCGGATAGCCTCACCGGATGGACGCGGGAGGGCAGGTGGCACACGGGGGGCAGCACGTGCGCCGTCGTCGCGGGCGGGTCCTGCGGCGCACCGATCGAGCGGTGCGGCTCCAGCTGCGTCGAGCGGGCATCTCGTTGCAGGTCCTCGTCTGCGCGCTGCTCGTCGCGATGAGCGTGCTCGTCACGTTCCTCATCAGCATCTCGCCCGCGTGGTGGCCGCCGTCGATGCTCGTGCTCATCGTGCTGCTCGGGGGCTACGCGCTGCGCATGCCGGGAGCGATCGTGCTGTGCGCCGTCGTCATGATCGAGCTCGCGCTCCTGCACTTCCTCGACCTGTCACGGGTCCAGCCGGGGGTCGCGATCGCCCAGGGGCTCGTCGTCGTCGCCGTGCTCGCCTTCGTGCGCTCGCGGGACCGGCTCGGCCTGCAGGGCGTCCCCGGCGACCTCATGATCGTCGACCTGCGCGACCGGCTCGAGGCCCACGGGCGCATCCCGGTGCTCCCGCCGGACTGGCGCGTGGACTCCGTGCTGCGCTCGGCGAACGGTGAGGCGTTCTCCGGTGACTTCATCGTCGCCTCCCGCGGTGAAGGTGGGCGGCTGCTCGAGATCGTGCTCGTCGACGTGTCCGGCAAGGGGCAGGAGGCCGGCGTGCGTTCGCTGCTGCTCTCCGGCGCGTTCGGCGGCCTGCTCGGGGCGACGGCGCGCCGGGAGTTCCTCGGTGCGGCCAACACCTACCTGCTGGGCCAGGCGTGGGAGGAGGGCTTCGCGACGGCGGTGCACCTCGCGGTCCGGCTCGACACGGGGGAGTACTGGATCGCGACGGCGGGCCACCCGCCGGCCGTGCACCTGCACGCTGGCTCGGGGCGCATGGAGCTGCTCGACACCGTGGGCGCCCCGGCGCTCGGGGTCATGGCGGCGCCCCGCTACACCCCGCACCGCGGCCAGCTCGAGACCGGCGACTCCCTCATGCTCTACACCGACGGCATCGTCGAGACGCCGGGCGCCGACGTCGACCTGGGCATCGACCGGCTCATGGGTGTCGCCGAGCGCATCGTCACGACGCGGCGGGGCGACGCCGAGGCCGTGCTCGACGCGATGCGCACGGGCGAGAGCGACGACCGCGCCCTCGTGCTCGTGCACCGGGAGTAGCCGGTGGCAGCGGGCGGGAACCGCGGGGTGGACGTCGAGTACCTCGAGGCCGTGCTCGACGTCGTGCGGCAGATCCCACCTGGACGCGTCATGACCTACGGGCTGATCGCCGAGGTGGTCGCCGAGGGCCTCGAGCGCGCCGGGGGGTCGTCGCGCGGTGGACCGCGCCAGGTGGGTTCCGTCATGGCGCACGCCGGCGCGGACGTGCCGTGGTGGCGCGTCGTCACGGCCGACGGCCGGGTCCCCGCCCACCACCGCTCGCGCGCGCTGCGGTCGCTGCGCGCCGAGGACGCACCGCTCACGTCTGACGACGACGACGCCCGCGTCCGCGTCCGTCTCGCCGTGTGGTGGCCCGAGTGAGCGCTCGGCCCGACGAGGCGCTCGACACCCTCGTGTCGCGGCTGCGGGCGGCGGGCTGCGTGTTCGCCGAGGAGGAGGCCGCACTCCTGCTGGGCGAGGGGCTGCCCGCGATGATGCTCGAGGAACGTGTCCGACGGCGAGAAGCGGGCGAACCGCTCGAGACGGTGCTCGGCTGGGCCGAGTTCTGCGGGATGCGGCTCGCCGTGGCACCCGGCGTCTTCGTGCCGCGGCGTCGCACCGAGCTGCTCGTCCGGCTCGCGCTCGCACGGTGGCGCGACGGCGGGGTCCTCGTCGACCTGTGCACGGGGGTCGGTGCCGTGCCCTGCGCGTTCCTCGACGCGCACAGGTTCCTCCCCGGCGAGTGGCCCGAGGTGTACGCCGTCGACGTCGACCCCGTCGCGGTGGAGTGCGCGCACCGCAACCTCGCGGGCACGGGTGCGAGCGTCCTGCTCGGTGACCTCGACGGGCCGCTGCCGCCCTCGCTCGCCGGACGCGTCGACCTCATCACCGCGAACGCGCCGTACGTGCCGAGCGACGAGATCGCGCTCATGCCGCGCGAGGCCCGGGACTTCGAGCCGGTGCACACCCTCGACGGCGGGTCGGACGGCGTGGCGCTGCACCGGCGGATCGCCGCGCTCGCACCCCGTTGGCTCGCGCCGGGCGGGCACCTGGTCATCGAGTCGAGCGAGCGCCAGGCACCCCTGACTGCCGCCGCGATGTCTGCCGCTGGCCTCACCCCGAGGGTCGTCCACGACGACGATCTCGCGGCGACCGCCGTCGTCGGCCTCGCGCCCGGGGCCTAGGACGTGGCGCGGCGGGAGGAGATGGTGCCCGTGTCGAAGCCCGCGAGGTGCAGGCCGCCGTGGAAGCGCGCGTGCTCGATCTTGATGCAGCGGTCCATGACCACCTCGAGGCCCGCGGCCTCGCCGTCGCGCGCGACGTCCTCGTGCCACGAGCCGAGCTGCAGCCACAGGGTCTTCGCTCCCGCGGCGATCGTCTCGGCGAGCACGGTGGGCAGGTCGTCGTGGCGGCGGAACACGTCCACGAGGTCGGGCACCACGGGCAGCGCCTCGAGCGAGGGGTAGGCGGGCCGGCCCAGGATCTCGCTCGCGTTCGGGTTCACGAAGTACACGTCGAACGGCGAGCTCGACAGCAGGTAGGTCGCCACGAAGTAGCTCGCCCGCGCGGGGTTGTTCGAGGCGCCGACGATCGCGACGGAGCGCGTGCGGCGCAGGATCGCGAGCCGGTCCGAGGCGCTCGGGCCCACCCACGTGCGGCCCTCGCGGGGGGTCTCGGCGACCGAGCACGCGATGCCGGTGGGCGCGGGGACGTCGACGCCGAGGAAGCTGGTGCTCATCGCGTCCTCCCCGTCGCCGCGGTCAGCGCCTGATCGAGGTCCCAGAGGATGTCCTCGACGTCCTCGAGGCCCACCGAGATGCGCACGAGGTCCTCCGGCACGCCGGCCGCCGCGAGCTGCTCGGCGGTGAGCTGCTGGTGCGTCGTGGAGCCCGGGTGGATCACGAGCGTGCGTGCGTCGCCGATGTTGGCGAGGTGGCTCGCGAGCACGAGCGACTCGATGAACACCCGGCCCACGTCGCGCGCGGGACGCTCCGCGGAACCGGCGACCCCGAACGCGAACACCGAACCCGGGCCCGAGGGCAGGTAGTGCGCGGCCCGCTCGAAGTGCGGGTGGCTCTCGAGCCCGGCCCAGTTCACGTAGGACACGCGCGGGTCCTCCTCGAGCCACCGAGCGACGGCGTGCGCCCCCGCGAGGTGCGCGTCGATGCGCTGCGGCAGCGTCTCGACCCCTTGCAGCAGCAGGAACGCCGAGTGGGGCGAGAGGCTCGGCCCGATGTCGCGCAGCTGCTCCGAGCGCAGCTTGGTCAGGAAGCCGTACTCCCCGAAGTTCTCCCACCAGCGCAGGTTGCCGTAGGAGGCCACGGGCTCGGTCATCGTGGGGAAGCGACCGTTCCCCCAGTCGAAGGTGCCCGCCTCGACGACGACGCCGCCCAGCGTGGTGCCGTGCCCCCCGAGGAACTTGGTCGCGGAGTGGATGACGATGTCCGCGCCGTGCTCGATGGGCCGCAGCAGGTAGGGCGTCGCGAGCGTCGAGTCCACGACGAGCGGCACGCCCGCCGCATGCGCGACCTCGGCGAGCCCGGCGAGGTCGGCGATCTCGCCCGAGGGGTTCGCGATGACCTCGGTGTAGACGGCCTTCGTCTCGGGCCGGATGGCCGCCGCGAAGTCCGCCGGGTCCGTGCCGGGCACGAACGTGGTCTCGATGCCGAAGCGCCGCAGCGTCACGTCGAGCTGGGTGACCGTGCCGCCGTAGAGCTGCGCCGAGGCGACGAGGTGGTCGCCCGCTCCGGCGAGCGCGGCGAACACGAGGAACTCTGCGGACATCCCTGACGCCGTGGCGAGCGCCCCGATGCCGCCCTCGAGCGAGGCGATGCGCTCGAGGAGCGCATCGCCT
>CAZECM010000038.1:29667-30747 GCA_964510785.1 uncultured Cellulomonadaceae bacterium
TGCGCTCCTCGAGCGCCGCGACCGTGGGGTTGGCGATGCGCGAGTAGATGTTGCCGTACTTCTGCAGGGCGAACAGGTTCGCGGCGTCCGTGGTGTCCTCGAACACGAAGGACGTGGTCTGGTAGATCGGCACGGCGCGCGCGCCCGTCGCGGAGTCGGGGATGCCCCCGGCGTGCAGGGCGCGGGTGCGGAAGCCGAAGGAACGGTCGGTCATGCTGCGGGGGCCTCCTCGGGCCGTGGGGTGACGACGCTAGCCGCGGTTCTCGCAGACGTGCCCGTCACGTCCAGCGCTTGAGCAGGTATCTCTCGCCGAGACCGATGAGGGTGTCGGTGAGCTTGCCGAGGATCGCGAACGAGACGATCGCGAGCAGCATCCGGTCGATCCGCCCGTTGTTGGCGGAGTCGATGATGAGGAAGCCGAGCCCCATCGAGGACGCGATGAGCTCGGCGGCGACCACGAAGAGCCATGCCTGGGCGAGCGCGAGGCGCAGCCCCGAGACGACCGAGGGGAGGACGGCGGGGAGCTGGACGGTGCGCAGCAGCTGGACGCCGCGCAGGCCGTACGCCCGGCCGGCCTCGACGAGGTGCGGGTCGACGTGGCGCAGCGCCCCGGCGACGGTGGTGAAGACGGGGAAGAACGCGCCGATCGTGATGAGGGTGATCTTCGAGTCCTCGTTGATGCCGATCCACAGGATGAGCAGCGGCACCCACGCGAGCGAGGGGACGGCGCGGATCGCGCCGATGGTGGGGGACAGCGCCGCCGCGAACCAGCGAGAGAGCCCGACGGCGGAGCCGAGCACGAGCCCGAGCAGCGAGCCGATCGCGAAGCCCGACAGGACCCGCTGCGTGGAGATCGCGATGTGCACCTGGAACTGCCCGCGCTGCCACAGGTCGATGCCCGCGTCGATGACGGACCCGGGGGAGGGCAGCTGATGGGGCGGCACGAGGCCGCGCGTCGTGACGAAGTGCCAGACGACGACGATGAGCACCGGCACGACCACGCCGATGAGCACGAGGAGCACCCGCACGACAGCACCGGTCCGACGACGGCCGACAGGCGCTGCGCCGTCCTCGTCGGAG
>CAZECM010000039.1:0-985 GCA_964510785.1 uncultured Cellulomonadaceae bacterium
CGCCGCCCGAGAGCGCCCCCGAGGGGCGTTCGAGCGAGAGATAGCCGAGCCCGATCTCGACGAAGGAGTCGAGCGTGCCGGCGAGCGAGGCGAGCAGCGGCGCGACCGAGGGCTCGTCCAGCTCGCGCACCCAGGCCGCGAGGTCCGTGATCTGCATCGCGCACGCGCCCGCGATGCTGATCCCGGCGATCTTCGAGGAGCGCGCGTGCTCCGCGAGCCGGGTCCCGCCGCAGTCCGGGCACGTGCCGAACGCCACCGCGCGGTCCACGAACTCACGGATGTGCGACTGCATCGCCTCCCGGTCCTTCGAGAGCATCGACTTCTGGATCTTCGGCACGAGCCCCTCGTAGGTCATGTTGGCGCCGGCCATCTTGACCTTGACCGGCTCCTTGTAGAGGAAGTCGTGCAGCTCGCGCTTCGAGTAGTCGCGGATGGGCTTGTCCGGGTCGAGGAAGCCCGACTCGCTGAAGAGCTTCACGTACCACCCGCCAGCGACGTACCCCGGGATGGTGAGTGCGCCTTCGGCCAGCGACTTGCTGTCGTCGTAGAGCTGGGCGAGGTCGATGTCGCTCACGCGCCCCATGCCCTCGCACCGCGGGCACATGCCACCGAGGATCGAGAAGCTCGCCTTCTCCTTGACCTTCGTGCCGCGCTCGATCGTGATGGCGCCCGAGCCGTGGGCCGAGGGCACGTTGAAGGAGAAGGCGTTCGGGGAGCCGATGTGCGGCTGGCCGAGGCGGCTGAACAGGATGCGGAGCATCGCGTTCGCGTCGGTCACGGTCCCCACGGTCGATCGCGGGTTGTTGCCGAGGCGTTCCTGGTCCACGATGATCGCCGTCGTCAGCCCCTCGAGGAGGTCGACGTCGGGCCGTGACAGCGTGGGCATGAAGCCCTGCAGGAACGCGCTGTAGGTCTCGTTGATCATCCGCTGCGACTCGGCGGCCACCGTGCCGAACACGAGCGAACTCTTGCCCGAGCCCGACAC
>CAZECM010000039.1:995-28260 GCA_964510785.1 uncultured Cellulomonadaceae bacterium
GGCGCTTCGGGATCTCGACGCTGATGTCCTTGAGGTTGTTCTCGCGGGCGCCGTGGACCCGGATGAGGTCGTGGCTGTCGGCGGCGTGCGGCACAGGGGTGACCGTCGTCGTGCTCAAGTGCTCTCCCTCGGGGTGGTGCGGTGCGGGTGCGTCAGGCGCCCTGGTTGATGCGGAGCAAGTTCCCTGCGGGGTCCCGGAAGGCGCAGTCTCGCACGCCGTACGGCTGGTCGGTGGGCTCTTGCACGACGTCGGCCCCGCTCGCCGCGATGCGCTCGAACAGCTCGTCGAGGTCGTCGGCGGCGAGCGTGAGCGCCCCGTAGCTGCCCTTGGCGATGAGCTCGAGGATGGTGCGGCGCTCGTCGTCGGTGATCCCGGGGTCGACGGCGGGCGGGTGCAGGACGATCCCCGTCTCGGGCTGGTTCGGTGGTCCCACGGTGATCCAGCGCATGCCCTCGTAGCCGACGTCCTGGCGGACCTCGAAGCCGAGGGTGTCGCGGTAGAAGCCGAGCGCGGCGTCCGCGTCGGTGTGCGGGAGGAAGGCGTAGTGGATGGTGACGTTGTTCATGCTCGTCACGCTAACGGCGCCCGACGGGTCGCGCTTCTCGATTCCTGACCGGTCTGGTGACCTGCTTGGCCAGGCATGGCGGCAGCTCACCGGTGACCGCGGCCATGTCCACGCGGTAGACGCTCGGCGGCACCCCCACGAGCTCGGTGAACCGCGTGCTGAACGTGCCGAGCGAGGAGCAGCCCACGTCGAAGCAGACCTCGGTCACCGACAGGTCGCCGCGCCGCAGCAGCGCCATCGCGCGTTCGATGCGCCGCGTCATGAGGTAGGAGTACGGCGACTCGCCGAACGTGGCCCTGAACTCCCGGCTCAGGTGGCCGGCCGACATGTGGACACCGCGCGCGAGCGTCTCGACGTCGAGCGGCTGGGCGAACTCGCGGTCGATCCGGTCGCGCACCCGGCGCAGCCGCACGAGGTGGCGCAGCCGCTCGGGGGCGACGTCGTCGGACACCGCCCTGGTTCTCGCCATTCCCCCACTATCGCGAACGGACGGTGTCCGGGGCAATCCGGCCGGTCGGGGAAGATGTGCAGGTGGCCCGACTCCTTGCCGACATCACTCCGCTGCGCGTCAGCGTTCCGTTCCGACGGATGTGGGTCGGGACCTCGCTGTCGGGGATCGGGACCCAGCTCACGAACGTGGCAGTCGCGCTGCAGATCTTCGACCTCACCGGCTCCAACCTCGCCGTGGGGCTCGTCGGCCTCTTCGCGCTCGTGCCGCTCGTCGTGCTCGGCCTGTACGGCGGGGCGCTCGTGGACGCCTACGACAGGCGTTCGGTGGTCCTCGTCACCCAGCTCGGCATCTTCGCCGTCGCGTGCGCCTTCGTGGCGATCTCGTGGCTCGGCGTCGCGAGCCCGGGGTACCTGTACGCGCTCGTCGCGGTGCAGAGCGGGCTCTTCGCGATCAACTCCCCCGCCCGCATGGCGATCGTCCCGCGACTCATCCCCGGCCAGCTGTTGCCCGCCGCCAACGCGCTGTCGAGCCTGTCCTTCGGGGTCGCGATGACGATCGGCCCGCTGCTCGCCGGCGTCATCGTGGCGCGCGCCGGGTACGCGTGGGCCTACGGGGTCGAGGCGGTGCTGCTCGTCGCCGCGGTCGCGTGCCTCGCCGGGCTGCCGGCGCTCCCGCCCCAGGGCGAGGTGCGGAAGGCCGGACTGGCGTCGGTGCTCGAGGGGCTGCGCTACCTCGGTACGCGCCCCAACGTGCGCATGACCTTCCTCGTGGACCTGTCCGCGATGGTGTTCGCGATGCCCCGGGTGCTGTTCCCCGCGATCGGGATGGTGCTCATCGGTGGTGGGGCGACGACGGCGGGCATCCTCGTGGCCGGCATCGCGTTCGGGGCCGTGCTCGGCGGGCTGCTGTCCGGGCCGCTCGGGCGCGTGCGGTGGCAAGGGCGGGCGATCGTCGTGTCGATCGTCGTGTGGGGCGCCGCCGTCGCGGCGTTCGGCCTCGTGGTCGCCACGGCCCCCGGTGCGGCCCCGGGGGCGCCCGCGCACTGGACCCTGTGGCCCGCGCTCGCCCTCATGGTCGTCGCGGGCGTCGCGGACACCGTGAGCTCGGTGTTCCGGAGCACGATCCTGCAGGCCGCGACACCCGACGAGATGCGCGGGCGGCTCCAGGGGGTCTTCATCGTCGTCGTCGCGGGTGGTCCGCAGCTCGGCACACTCCTCCTCGGTGCGCTCGCCACGGGGATCGGGGTCGGTGGTGCGGCGGTGGCCGGCGGCCTGGCGTGCGTCGTCGTCGTGCTGGCCCTCGCGGCGTGGCAGCGGGGCTTCCTGCGCTACGACGCCCAGCACCCGTCCCCCTGATGTCGGTGGGGTACGCAAGACTGGACGGCATGTCTGCTCCCGAAGGGCGCCCGCGCGACGAGGCCGCGCTGCTGCGCCGCATCGGTGGCCTGCTGTACCCGTACCGGTCCAAGCTCGTCCTCGTCGGCGTCGCCATCGTGATCTCGGCGCTGCTCGGCATCGTCACACCGTTCCTGACCCAGGCGACGTTCGACCGCGCGCTGTTCCCCGCGGACGGCTCCGGCGTGGACCTGCCGCTCCTCTGGTGGCTCGTCGCGGGCATGGTGGCCGTGCCGCTGCTCTCCTCGGCGATCGGTGTGGGGCAGACGTACCTGACCACCACGGTCGGCTCGCGAGCGATGGCGGACCTGCGGGCCCAGCTCTTCGAGCACCTCGAGCGCATGGAGCTCGCGTTCTTCACCTCGACCAAGACCGGGTCGATCCAGTCCCGGCTCGCGAACGACGTGGGCGGCGTGGGATCGGTGCTGACGAGCACGGCGTCCTCGATCCTCTCCAACACGGTCACCGTCATCGCCTCGCTCGTGGCGATGATCCTGCTGTCGTGGCAGCTCACGCTCGTCGCGCTCGTCCTCATGCCCGTGTTCGTGGTCGCCCAGCGGCGCGTGGGCGAGCGCCGCCAGGTCATCGCGCGCAAGACGCAGGAGTCGCTCTCCGACATGACGGCGATCACCGAGGAGGCGCTGAGCGTCTCGGGGATCCTCCTGACCAAGGTGTTCAACCGGGCCGACGCCGAGGTCGATCGCTACCGGGCCGAGAACGAGCGGCAGGCCGGGCTCCAGGTGCGCCAGGCGATGACGGGTCAGTGGTTCTTCGGGGTCGTCACGGCATTCATGGCCATCACGCCGGCGCTCGTCTACCTCGCCGCGGGGTACCTCCTCACGGGTGGCTCCACGTTGTCCGCCGGGACGCTCGTCGCGTTCTCCACGCTCCAGGCACGGTTGCTGTGGCCCACCGTCTCGCTCATGCGGGTCGCGCTCGACGTGCAGACCTCGCTCGCCCTGTTCCGGCGCATCTTCGAGTACCTCGACATGCGGCCGGCCATCACGGACCGAGCGGACGCCGTGCGGATCGCCCCGGGGCAGGTGCAGGGGCACGTCCAGTTCGACGACGTGTGGTTCGCCTACCCGCCGCCGCCCACGCTCGTCGAGCCGCCGCCGCCCGCGCGTCGTGGCGGAGGAGGCGGTGGCGGTGGCGGGGGTCGCGGCGGGATGGGCTTGCGCTTCGGCTTCGCCCCGGTGCCCGGCGTGGCGACGGGTGGCGGGGGCCACGGTTCGGGTCGTGCGGGGGCCGACGACGGCGGGAGCCTTGCCGGTGAGGCCACCGTCGCGCGCGAGCCCGCCTGGGTGCTGCGCGGGGTCTCGTTCGACGTGCGCCCGGGCGAGCTCGCCGCGCTCGTGGGCCCGTCCGGTGCCGGGAAGACCACGCTCAGCTACCTCGTGCCGCGGCTCTACGAGGTGAGCAGCGGGGCCGTGCGCATCGACGGTACCGACGTCGGCTCGCTCGCGCTGTCGAGCCTCGCCGAGCTCGTCGGCATGGTCACCCAGGACACGTACCTGTTCCACGCCACCGTCCGGGAGAACCTCGCCTACGCCCGTCCCGACGCCACGGAGGCAGAGCTCGTCGAGGCGTGCCGCGCGGCCAACATCCACGACCGCATCATGAGCTTCGAGGGCGGCTACGACACGGTCGTGGGCGAGCGGGGCTACCGGCTCTCCGGTGGTGAGAAGCAGCGCATCTCGATCGCGCGGGTGCTCCTCAAGGACCCGCGGATCCTCGTGCTCGACGAAGCGACGTCGGCGCTCGACTCCTCCTCGGAGAAGCTCGTGCACACCGCCCTGGCCGAGGCCATGCGGGGTCGCACCACGATCGCGATCGCGCACCGCCTCTCCACGATCCGGCACGCCGACGTGATCGCCGTCGTCGACGGAGGTGTGATCGCGGAACGCGGCAACCACGACGAGCTCGTCGAGGCGGACGGCCTGTACGCGCGCCTGTACGCCGAGCAGTTCGGTGGCGGCCGGGTGGAGGCACGGTTCCAGGACGGCGTGATGTTCACCGACGGCGTGCTGCTCGCCCCGCGGGGGCGCCGCCAGGACTGACACCCAAGCAGTGCCCCATCTCACAGGGATGTTCACCGGTCCTTCACGACGACCTGGAACACTTCAGGGAGATCGAACGTTCTTGACGTCGAGACACTTTGAGCATCCGGAGCGCGGGATCCGCGATCCAGCTATCGGGTCCGCCACAAGCGGACCCCCATGGAGGTCAGCATGGCCAGCCGTTCACTGCGAGGCACCCGCATCGGTGCGCTCAGCATGGAGACCGAGGAGGGTGTCGAGTTCGCCGCGCGTTTCCAGGCGCACTACGACTGCCCCAACGGTCACACGATCGTGCTCCCGTTCTCCGTCGAGGCCGACGTGCCGCCCACGTGGGAGTGCCGCTGTGGCGCCGCAGGCCTCCTCCGGGACGCGGTGCAGCCCGAGACGAAGCCGGGCAAGCACCAGCGCACGCACTGGGACATGCTCCTCGAGCGTCGCACCACCGCCGAGCTCCAGGAGCTCCTCGACGAGCGCCTCGAGCTCCTGCGCGCCGGGAAGCTCCGCCGCAGCGCCTGAGCAGCACCTCTCGTTGAGCCCCGCCCGGTCACGGTGCGGGGCTCAACCTGTTGCTGCGCCCGCGCGGTTCCGACCGAGGGACCGCAGCTGCCCGAACCGGTGCGTCGCTCCCCACGCCGTGACGCGCCACAGCGCCTCGACGATGATGGCGCGGCTCATCTTCGAGTGCCCCTCGGCGCGTTCCACGAACGTGATGGGCACCTCGACCACGACGCCACCGGTCCGTACGGTGCGCCACGTGAGGTCCACCTGGAAGCAGTACCCCTGCGAGGCGACCGTGCCCAGATCGAGCTTGCCGAGGATGTCCGCCCGGTAGGCGCGGAACCCGGCCGTCGCGTCGTGGACGGCCATGCCCATCGCGAGCCGGGTGTAGGTGTTCGCGCCCCGGGAGAGCACCTCGCGGTGCCGCGGCCAGTTCTCGACCCGCCCCCCGCGCACCCACCGCGAGCCGATCACGAGGTCAGCACCGCGGGTCTCGAGCGCCTCGAGCAGCTCCGGCAGCTCCTCGGGGCGGTGGGAGCCGTCCGCGTCCATCTCGACGGCGACGGCGAAGCCCCGTTCGGTGGCCCAGCCGAATCCTGCGACGTACGCGCTCCCGAGCCCGCTCTTGCCCGCACGGTGCAGCACGTCCATGCGGCCGAGCTCGCGCGCCAGCTCCTCGGCGATCTGGCCCGTGCCGTCGGGGCTGCCGTCGTCGACCACGAGCACGTGCGCGCGGGGCACGGCGGCCCGGAGCCGGCGCACCGTCTTGGGCAGCGACTCTCGCTCGTCGTACGTGGGCACGATGACGACGACGCCCTCGCCCGCCCGTGTCGCGTCGCGTCGTGCTCCATCGGCTCGTGCGTTCATGCGAGCATCTTGCCGCGTTCTGTACGCCGCACGAGACGTGCGCCCGCCGTCCCGGTCACGACGACGGCCACCCCGAGCGCGGCGAAGAGCCACACGATGTACTGGCCGAGGCGCACGGCGGGCGTGATCGAGGTGCGCAGCGGCACGTGGGCGGTGAACTGGTCGGCCGTGAAGAGCTCGGTGCGATGGCTCACGGCGCCGTGCGGCGAGATGAGACCGCTCACGCCCACGGTCGAGATCTGCAGCGTCGCGCGACCGGTCTCGACGGCGCGCACCCGGGACATCGCGAGCTGCTGCACCGACTCGTCCGAGTGCCCGAAGGTCACGTTGTTGGTCTGGACCACGAGGAACTCCCCGCCCGCGAGCACGCCCTCGCGGACGACCCAGTCGTAGGCGACCTCGAAGCAGATGGCGACAGCGAGGCCCACCTCGCGGTCGAGGGACCGGGAGTCGACCGTCACGAAGCCCGGCTCGGTGCCCGAGACCATGTCGTGCGACACCGAGTCCACGATCGGCGTGATGCGCCGGGCGAGGTCCCGCAGCGGGATGTACTCGGAGAACGGAGCGGGCCGCTGCTTGCGGTAGACCTGGTCGATCCCCTCCCCCGGCTGCCACAGCACGGAGGTGTTGTAGCGGGTGCTGTCGGTCGGGTACTCGATGGTCCCGAGCAGGATCGGGGCGCCGAGGGCCGCCGCGCTCGCCTCGACGACGGCCGCCGAGCGTTCGTCGTCGGCCAGGTTCGTGGACGTGACGTTCTCGGGCCACAGCACCACGTCGAGCTCGCCCGGCTCCACTGTGTCGAGGAGGGCGATCGTGCCCGCCGCGTGGTTGTCGACGACGCCCGACTGACGCTTCCACGGGTCCGGTTCGTCCATGTCGACGTTGCCCTGCACGGCACCGATGTGGAGGGTGCCCGCCTCGGCCCGGGTGCCGACGGGGATGACGAGGCCGACGACGAGGAGCCCGACGACGACGGCGAGGCTCACGAGCGTGCGCAGCACCCGGACCTGCCGGGCCGCGAGCACGGTGATCGCGAGCAGCGCGCCGATCGCCGCGGCGACCCCGGAGAGCAGGGGCACCCCACCGAGCCACGCGAGCCGCAGGAGCGGGGAGTCGGCCTGCGCGAAGGCGAGCCGCCCCCACGGGAAGCCGCCGAAGGGGGCGACGGAGCGCAGCTCCTCCACGGCGACCCACAGCACGGCGAAGCCCAGCACCTGCAGCGTGGGGCTCCGCCAGATCACGGCGCCCCGGCGGGCCCAGGACCAGGCGGCGCCGAACAGGGCGATGAAGAGCGACTCGAGGACGGGCAGCGCGATGGCCACGGCGGGGCCGACGACGATCGCCGTCCAGGACAGGTGCGGGACGAAGAAGGCTAGCCCCCAGGCGAGCCCGACGAGCGTGTTCCAGCGCGCCGAGTCGCGTCCCAGCGCCAGGAAGAGCATCCCGACACCGACGAAGCCGAGGCCCCACAGGTCGGTCCCGGGGAAGCCCAGATCGGTCACCACTCCCCCGGCCACGGCGAGCGCGAGCGTCAGGAGGCGGGGGATCTGCGCGGGCACCACGTCAGCCTACGGGAGCGCGGCGCGCCCCCCGGGGTGACGGGACCTGGGGTGACGGGACCTGGGACGCGAACGGCCGACCGGCCCGCGTGGCCTTCGTACCGGACATCGCCGAGGCGACCGCCCGTTTTCTGTTGACCACGCGGACCTGGCCGGCCCTGGTTCGCGCACGCCTGACCCTCGCCGTTGGGGGCCCGGTTTGCGGTACTTCATTCGGCCCGGCATTGCCGGACACGCAGAACCTACTCAGAAGTCGCCTGGTGTTCAACCTGAGCATCTCCGCAGGTCAGAGCCATTTGTGCAGGTCAAGGAATCGCCAAGTTGCCCGGACTCGCCCCGATCCTCGGCGTGTCGTGCGGCGTGTCGGGGACATTCACCCTGTTGGACCACCGTCACCCGAAAGTATCGAAGATCGGTACCCCGGCGCGCACCGTGCGGAGGCACTCGGGACGGCTCGCGGGGTCGCCGAGATCGGGCAGCAGCGGGGTACCGGCGCGGGCGTCGGTGCTCCACGTCGGGACCGAGCCGTCGGGGACCTGGACCACGAGCGCGTCGGTCCGCCAGAGGGCGAGGTGCGCCGGCGATCCGACCCGGAGCTCTCCCGCGCCGGTGTGATCGAGGCCCGCGAGCCGCCAGCCGCCGCGCGTGTGGGCGCGGAACGTCGCACGCGCCGTGATCCGCTGCTCGGCCTCGTGGTGGTAGACGCCGGCCCGCACGGCACCCCAGGGGTCGAAGGGCGTCACGGGCGAGTCGGAACCCACCGCGAGCGGCACCCCACCGCTGACGAGGTCCGCGAACGGATTGAGCCCCGAGGAGCGCACCCGGCCGAGCCGCCGGGCGTACATGCCGTCCTCGCCGCCCCACAGCGCGTCGAACGCGGGCTGCACGCTCAGCCGCACGCCGTGCAGGACGAGGGTCGCGAGCGCACGCGCGTCGAGCATCTCGGCGTGCTCGAGGCGGTGGCCGGCCCGGTTGAGCGCGGCGATGCCCTCGACGCTCGCGGCCGCCTCGAGGCCGAGCAGGTACTCGTCCATGGCCCGGTCCCCGATGACGTGGAACGAGGAGTGCACGCCGGCCCGTGTGACGGCCGTGAGGTGGTTCGTGATCTGCTCGGCCGTCAGGAACAGCTCGCCCCGTGATGCGCCGTCGTCGGCGTAGGGCGTGCGGAGCGCCGCGCTGCGGGAACCGATCGCGCCGTCGATGTTGAGGTCTCCCCCGATGCCCGTCAGGCCCGGTAGCGCCTCGAGCACGGCGCGCGCGTCGTCGACCGTCTCGCACAGCTCGGCACGGTAGCCCACCACGAGCGGCAGCCCGCTCGCGGCCTCGCGGGTCGTGGCGAGCAGCTCGGCGAGGCCCTCGCGCGTGTCGATGTGCGGGGCGCTCTGCTCGTGCACGCTGACGATCCCCTGCGCCGCCGCGGCGTCGAGTGCGCGCCGGTACAGCGCGCTGCGTCGCTCGGGACTGAGCCGGCGGACGTGGGCGCGTGCGCCGTGGTGCGCCTCGAAGCGCACGAGGCCCTCCGGGGTCCAGCCCGGGCGCTCGGCGAGACCGGCCGCTGCGGCGAGAGTGCCCGAGACGGCGGCGCTGTGCACGTCCACGCGGGACAGGTACACCTCGAGCCCACCGGAGGCGCGGTCGAGCTCGTCCGCCGTCGGACCCCGCCCCTCGGGCCAGTGCGTCTCGTCCCACGAGTGGCCGAGGAGCTGTGTCCCGCCGTCGGCGCGCACCCGCGCGGCGGCACGCTCGACGGCCGCGAGGGCCTGGGCGAGCGTGACGGCCCCGGACAGGTCGAGCCCCTCGAGCGCGAGCCCCGTCTCGAGCACATGGACGTGGGCGTCGACGAACGCCGGGGCGACGAGCGCACCGTCGAGCTCGACGATCTCGTCGGCCTTGAGGTGCTGGGCCGTGTCGTCGTCGCCGAGCCAGGTGACGACACCGTCGTCGACGAGGAGGGCCTGGGCGAAGGGATCGGCCGGGGAGTGGATGACTCCCCCGCGGTACAGGGTGCTCACAGAGAGGAGTATGCGACGACTCCGCGCCGCAGCGCACCGACGGCCCGGCCCGCGGTCGCCCGCAACCGGGGCGTGGGTGCCGCGACGGTGAGCTGGTCGAGGAGGTCGATCACCTGCTTGCACCAGCGTACGAAGTCCCCCGCCGCGAGCTCGCCGCCCCGCAGGACCGACTCGAGCCCTCGCCCCTGGGCCCACCGCACGACGGGCTCGACGATGCCCGTGTCCACCACGCCCGTGGTCTCCAGGCGGTGCTTCCCCTCGAGGTCCTCGAGCTCGGACCACACGGCGAGGGTTGCGTCGAGCGCCTTCGCGAGGGCCGACGACGGCCCACCCGGGACGTGCGCGGCGCCGGACTCCTCGCGCCGCGCCTCGTAGACCACCGCCGAGACGACCCCCGCGAGGGCTGGTGCGTCGAGCCCTTCCCACACCCCGCGCCGCAAGCACTCGGCCACGAGCAGGTCGCTCTCCGCGTAGACGCGCCGCAGCACCTCCCCGGGCGCCGTGACCTCCTCGCGGTCCCCCGAGAGGTAGCCGAGCTGGGCCAGCACGGCGCACGTGCGGTCGAAGTCGCGCGCGATCGAGTCCGTGCGTCCCTGGATGCGGCGCAGGAGCGCGCCGTGCTCCCGGTCGAGCTTGTGCCAGCGCTCCGCCCAGCGGGCGTGGTCCTCGCGGTCGTTGCAGCCGTGGCACGGGTGGGCTCGCAGCGCGCGGCGGATCGCGGCGATCTCGGCGTCGTCGTGCTCCGCGCGCTCCTTGGGGGCGCGCTTGCCGCGGGCCGGTGGCTCGCGCTCGTCGAGCCAGTGCCGCAGAGCGGCGGCGAGGTCCTTGCGGGCCTGGGGGCGGCGCGCGGAGAACCCCTTGGGGAGGGCGAGCGAACCGACGGCGCGCACGCCGCCGGGCAGGTCGCGGGCGTCGAGGCGGCGCAGCTTGTGGTCGACGGCGAGCACCGTGGGGGCCGGGCCGCTGAAGCCCTCGGTCTGGCCCACCTGGACGACGACGGCGAAGCCCGAGCGCCGTCCTCCCGTCACCTGGACCACGTCGCCCGGCTTGAGCGCCTCGAGGGCCCGGGCCGTGGCTGCGCGGCGCTCGCGGCTCGACTCCTGCCGCTGGGACTTCTCGAGGTCGCTGATGCGTCGCCGCAGCCCCGCGTACTCGGCGAAGTCGCCGAGGTGGCACTCCATGGCCTTCGCGTAGCCCTCGAGCGCCTCGGCGTGTGCCTTGGCCTCGCGCGCGAGCCCGACCACCCCGCGGTCCGCCTGGAACTGCGCGAAGGACATCTCGAGCACCTCGCGCGCCCGCGTGCGCCCCACCTGGGCCACGAGGTTGACGGCCATGTTGTACGTGGGTCGAAAGCTGGACCGCAAGGGGTAGGTGCGCCGGGACGCGAGGCCGACGAGGGCCTGCAGGTCGAGCCCGGTGTGGGCCACGACGACGGCGTGCCCCTCGGTGTCGATCCCCCGCCGCCCCGCTCGCCCCGTGAGCTGGGTGTACTCCCCCGGGGTGAGACCGACGTGCGCCGAGCCGTCCCACTTGACGAGCTTCTCGAGCACGACGGAGCGGGCCGGCATGTTGATGCCGAGCGCGAGCGTCTCCGTGGCGAACACGACCTTGACGAGCCCGCGGGCGAAGAGCGTCTCGACGGTCTCCTTGAAGAGCGGCAGGAGCCCCGCGTGGTGGGCCGCGACGCCCCGGCTGAGCGCCTCGATCCACTCCCAGTAGCCGAGCACCTGCAGGTCGGCGCGCGGCACGTCCGCGCAGCGCTCCTCGACGATGCGGCGGATCTCGGCCGCCTCGGCGTTGCTCGTGAGCCGCACGCCGGCGGCGAGGCACTGGGCGACGGCCCCGTCGCAGCCCGCGCGGGAGAAGATGAAGTAGATCGCGGGGAGCATCCGGGCGTCGGCCAGGACGTCGACGACCGCGAACCGTGGCGTGGGACGTGTCGGCCGGGGCCGTCCGGGTGCGCCCCGGCCGCGGCCGCGGTACCCCGGGTCACCGTGCGTGCGGGGCGGACCGCGGCGCTCCGTGCGGCCGAGCGCGTCGCGGAGGTCCGGGTTGATGGGCGGGTCGACGCCCGGGTTGGTGGGGTCGACGTGTCCCGCGTACAGCTCGTAGAGGTCGTCGCGGGCGAGGACGTGCTGGCCGAGCGGCACGGGTCGGTGCTCCGAGACGATGACGGCCGTGTCGCCGCGCACGAGCTCGAGCCAGTCGCCGAACTCCTCGGCGTTCGAGACGGTCGCGGAGAGCGAGACGAGCTGGACGTCCGCGGAGAGGTGCAGGATGACCTCTTCCCACACGGGGCCGCGGAAACGGTCCGCGAGGTAGTGCACCTCGTCCATGACCACGTAGCCGAGCCCCACGAGGGTCTGCGAGCCCGCGTACAGCATGTTGCGCAGCACCTCGGTGGTCATGACCACCACGGGCGCCTCGGAGTTCACTGACGTGTCGCCCGTGAGCAGGCCCACCCTGTCCTCGCCGTAGCGTCGCACGAGGTCGGAGTACTTCTGGTTGCTCAGGGCCTTGATGGGCGTGGTGTAGAAGGCCTTGCGCCCGGTCTCGATCGCGAGGTGCACGGCGAACTCGCCCACCACCGTCTTGCCGGCGCCCGTGGGAGCGGCGACGAGCACGCCACGATCGAGCTCGAGCTCCCGGCACGCCGCGAGCTGGAACTCGTCGAGCGGGAAGTCGAAGAGGCCGCGAAAGGCGGTCAGCTGCGGTCCGTCGTCCATCAGTCTCCCCGAGCCAGGATCCGCAGGATGCCCGGGTGGATCTCGGCCCGCAACGGGAGCGGACCGATGTGTTCGCCGTCAGCGAACACGTCCGGCGGGTGCTGGCCGAGCCGGGTGACGGGCTCGATGAGCACCGACGTCGTGTCGAACACCTGGCACGCCGGATCGTTCAGGTGGCGGCCCGCCTTGACGAGCGGGAGCACCCGTAGGATGCCGCGCCGGGTCAGCGCCGAGGCCACGAGCACCTGGACGACGCCGCTGTCGAGCCGTGCGTCCGGGGTGATCCTGATGCCGCCGCCGAACTGCGAGGAGTTGCCCACCGCGACGAGGGTGCCGCGCGATTCCCATGCCGCGTCGTCGGTCGTCACCTTGTAGCCGTACGGGCGGTAGCGGCCCAGCTCGGCGAGGATGGCGAACCAGTACTTGAGCGGGCCGCGTGGCCAGGTCATGCGGTTGGCGCGTGCGTTCACGGCCGCGTCGAAGCCGCACGACATGACGCCGACGAACCACTTCCGCGCCGCGTAGGCGGGTGGGCCCACGCTCACGAGGTCGACCGTGCGGGGGCCGGACTCGAGCGCCGCGAGCATCGCCGCCACGGCGCGCGGGACGTCGTGGCGCGGCAGACCGAGCACGCGCGCGACGTCGTTGCCCGTGCCCGCCGCGACGATCCCGAGCGGGACGTCGGTCTCGGCAACGACGTTCACCCCGAGGTTCACGATGCCGTCCCCGCCGACGACGACGAGTGCGTCGAGCCCGTGTGCCACGGCCCGTCGCGCGGCCGCGCTCGCCTCGGCGGCGGAGCCGCGCGAGAGATCGAGCACCTCGTGCCCGCGCCGGCGCAGCTCAACCATCGTCTGCTCCCCCACCGAGCGTCCCTGGCCACGGCCCGAGGTGGGGTTCACGACGACCCCGAAGGTGCTCATGAGGCATCGCTCTCGTCGTCGGGCAGGTTCCCGCCGTCGGGCACGAGCTCCTCGCGGGCGGCACGCTTGTCCGCGCGCCTGTCGTGCAGGGCGCACACGCCCACGGCCAGGAAGTACAGCGCGCAGATGGGGACCGCGAGGGCGAACATCGAGATCGCGTCCGCCGTCGGCGTCGCGACAGCCGCGAACACGAAGGCGAGCAGCACTGCCCACCGCCATCCCGCGAGCCACGTGCTCGCCCGGACCGTCCCTGCGAGGTTGAGACCCACCATGACCACGGGCAGCAGGAACGCGAGCCCGAAGGCGAGCACCATGCGCATGATGAACGTCAGGTAGAGCTGCGCCGTGATGAGGTTGATCGCGTTCTCCGGGGTGAACCCCGTGAGGATGCCGACCGCTTGCGGCATGAACCACCAGGCCAGGGCGGCGCCCGCGAGAAAGAGCGGCACACCGGCGGCGACGAAGCCGGCCGTGTACCAGCGCTCGCGCCTCGTGAGCCCGGGGGTGATGAACGCCCAGAGCTGGTAGACCCACCACGGGCTCGTCAGGATCACGGCGGCGAACAGCGAGATCTTGATCTGCATGTCGAGGGCCGTCGCGACGCCGTCGAAGTTGAGGGCGATCTCGAGCGCACCGGCGTCGGAGACGCGTGTGACCGGGGCCTGGAGCGCGTCGAAGATGCGGGGGTAGAGGATCCAGCCGACGACGGTGCCCGCCGCGAGGCCCACCATGACCAGGATGATCCGGCGTCGCGCCTCCCTCAGGTGCTCCCGCAGCGGCATGCGGCCCTCGGGGTCGCGGGAGCGCCGACGCGGGGCGCGAGCCGTCTCAGGGTTGCTGGGGCTCACCGTCGTCGGCGGTGTCCGTCGGAGAGGGCACCGGGGCGTCCGCCGTGTAGGGGTTCGCACCCGGGGCCGGTGGGGCGTCGTCGTCGGCCCTGAGGTCCTTGACCTCGGACTTGAAGATCTTCATCGACTTGCCGACGCTGCGCGCGAGATCGGGCAGCTTGCGGGCGCCGAACAGCAGCAGCACGAGCACGAGCAGGATGACCCACTCCCAGCCCCTCAGGTTGCCCATGGACACGTCCCTCCTCGTCGACGACGCCTCACTCTATCCCGGCGAACGCCGCATCCAGGCTGGCAGGTCGCCGCATGGCCGGCCGAGCTCGTGGTCCTCGTAGTGGCCGTCACCGCGTGAGCTGGCGCCACGACTCGAGCGTCGCCAGGTGGCGTTCCTGGCGTCGTCGGGCACGGTCCTCGCGTACGGCTCGCAGCTCCTCGCGCCTGGCCCGGGCCGCGGCGGCATCGGGCGCGTACGGCTCAGGTTCCTGGCGCTGGGCGTCGAGCTCGGCGACCTTCGCCTCGAGCGCAGCCACGACGTCGCCGGCCTCCTCGAGGGCCACCATGAGCCGCCCCCCGCGCCGCAGCAGGTCCCGTCCGAGGAAGAACGCGCCGACGAGCGTCCCCGCCGCCAGCACGACCCACACGACACCCCAGAGCATCCCCCCAGCCTACCCAGCGGGTAGGGCGGCATAGGCGGCGAGGGCGGCCCGGGCGGCGGTCGCGGCCGCGAGGGCCGCCGACGGCGGGAGCACCGCGCGGACGTGCCCCGCCTCGCGGAGGAGCAGGGCGCGCAGCCAGGCCTCGTCGCCCACCCTGAGCGTCACCCGCAGGGCGCCGTCCTCGAGGTCCACCACGGACTCGACGGGCACCTGCTCGGCGAGCCAGCGGGAGTGGGGGTCGAGGTCGAGGGTCACGAGCGCGTCGCCCGCGGCCGGCCGGAAGGACTGCGGGTCCACGGCGACCTTCCGGGGCTCCACCGTCTCCTCGAGCACCGATGCGGCCAGGATCCGATCGAGCCGGAACGTGCGCTCGCCGCGGGCGCGGTGGCACCAGCCCTGCAGGTACGTGACGCCCTGGTCGGTGAAGACCCGCACCGGGTCGACGTCGCGCTCGCTGACCACGTCTCCGGAGTTGACGTAGCGCATGCGCAGCCGTCGCCCACCGGACAGCGCGGCACCCACCGCGGCCCGCGTCGTCTCGTCCCCGTCCACCGACAGGTGGATGTCGAGCGCGTCCACGGCGTCACCCGTCGCGGCACGCAGCTTCGTCACGGCGCTGTCGAGCACCTCGGTCGCCGCGGGCGAGATCCCGGAGCCGAGAACCTCGCGCACCCCTTGCAGGGCGGAGAGGAGCACGATCGCCTCCCGGGTACCGAGCCGCAACGGGCGACGCATCCCGCGGTCCGCCGTGATGGAGATGACGCCCCGCTCGAACTGGTCGTAGTCGAAGTCGATCAGGTCGTCCGGGGCGTAGCCCGGCGTGCCGGACACCCACAGCAGCTCGACGTCGGCGACGACCTGCTGCTCGCTCACCCCGAAGTGGCGGGCGAGCTCCGGTACGGGGACGCGCTCGTTCTTGTCGAGGTAGGCGACCATGCCGAGCATGCGCACGAGGCGCTCGGTGGAGTGCTCAGCCACGGTTACCCCCTTCCGCGAGCCCCGCGGCGAGCCGCAGGCGCCCGACCACGACGTCGCGCAGCTCCGGCGGTTCGAGCACGAGCACCGTCGCCCCGTACCCCGCGACCTCGTACGCGAGCTCCATCGTGGACCGGAACGGCACGCGAACGACGTCCCGGTCGGCGAACCGCTCGCCGTCGGACTCCTGGGCCGCGCTCGCGCGGACCCGCAGTGCCTCGGCGCGCTCGGGCAGCACCGCGAGCACGGCTTCGCGCTCGGGTGCGGGCGCGCTCTGCTCCTGGTCGAGGGCGTCCGCCGGGATCTCGTACGCCTCGGCCGGACCGACCGCCTTGGCCACCGACAGGATGCGGTTGAGCCGGAACGAGCGCGGCTCCCCACGACCCCGGTCGAGCCCGAACAGGTACCACCCGGCCCCGCGGGTCCGCACGCGCCACGGCTCGACCTCGCGCTCGGTGACCTCACCGGTGTACGCGGCGCGGTACGTGAACTGCACGGCGCGGCGATCGAGGATCGCGTCGAGGAGCACGGGCAGGGCCTGGCCGGCGGGCTGCACGCGCGGCACGAGTCCCGCGGCGAGGTCGTCCTGGGCCGAGCCCTCCGCGACGGCGCGGAGCTTCGTGAGCGCACGGTTCGCGTCCCGGTTGAGCGACGCGTCCCGCCAGAACCCGCTCGCGAGCGAGAGCACGGCGAGCTCCGCGGGGCTCAGCTCGATGTCGCCGAGCGTGTAGGCGTCGGGGTCGATCCGGTAGCCCACCTCGTCCGAGCGCCCGTCCGCCTGCACCGTGACGACGGGGATGCCGAGGTCGCGCAACGCGTCCTTGTCGCGCTCGAACATCCGCTCGAAGGCGTCGTTCGACTCGGAGTCGTACCCCGTCACGCTCGCGCGGACCTGCTCCTTCGTCATGCGCGAGCTCGTGTTGAGCAGCGCGATCACGAGGTTGAGCAGCCGCTCGGCGGGAGTTGTCTCGTCGGCCACGCCCCCACGGTAGCGGCCGATAGCGTGGGGACATGATCTCTTGGCGCGATGCGGTCGTGGAGTCGGTGGGTGCGGCGTGGGCCGGGGCGCAAGAACTGGTGGTGCACGTGGCCGACGGCGAGCGCCTCAGCACCCTCGCGTACCCCGCGATCTCGGGTGTGCCCCGCGTGGGCCAGCGCGTGCTCGTGACCGTCGGGACGCTCGCCAAGGGGCTCGGCACGGGTGGCTACGCGCTCGTGGTCGCCGCGCCGGACGAGCTCCCCGCCGACCCGCCGTCCGCACCCGGGCACCTCGTCAAGGCCCGCTTCACCCCCCTGCAGCAGCTCGTGCTCGGCGTCGACGACCAGGAGTCGACCCACCACGAGACCCTGCGGGACGCGGACGACCTCGCGGGGCTGCCCGTCGTCGTCGCGGACCTGCACTCCGCCGTCCCCGCGATCGTCGCCGGCATCCGGCACGCCGCGCTGCGCGCGGGACGCCCGCTCCCCCGCGTCGCCTACGTCATGACCGACGGCGGCGCGCTCCCGGCGGCCTTCTCCCGCACGGTCGCGGGACTGCGCGAGGCGGGCTGGCTCGAGGCCTGCGTCACGGTGGGTCAGGCCTACGGCGGCGACCTCGAAGCCGTCACGGTGCACACCGGGCTCCTCGCGGCGAGGCTCGTCGCGGCCGCCGACGTCGCGGTCGTGGCCCAGGGGCCGGGCAACCTCGGCACGGGCACGCGGTGGGGCTTCTCCGGTGTCGCGGCGGGCGAGGCCGTCAACGCCACGGGTGTGCTCGGCGGGCGGCCCGTCGCCGCGCTGCGCGTCTCCGGCGCGGACGCCCGCGAACGGCACCTCGGCGTCTCGCACCACTCGCTCACGGCCTACGGTCGCGTCGCGCTGCTGCCCGCGGACGTCGTGGTGCCGGCCTTCGGCGTGGGTCCCGTGCTCGGCGTGCCGGACGACGACGGCGTCCCCCCGCTCGAACCTGGCACCCTGACCGCCCTCGGGGCACGCGTTCGCCAGCAGGCCGCCGCGCTCGGTGCCCCCGCCGGGCGGCACCGCCTCGTCGAGGTCGCCGCCGGTGCCGAGCTCATGACGGCCCTGGCCACGACCCCGGTGCGGTTGTCGACCATGGGCCGCTCCCTCGAGGACGACCCCGGCGCCTTCCTCACGTCCGCGGCCGCAGGCGTCCACGCCGCCGACCTGCTCAGCGCTCCCTGACTACGCCGAGGTCGAGCGGAGTGCGTCGGAGAGCTTCATGCGGCCGCCCGTGTGGAGCACCGCGCGCCGGTAGACCCGCCCCGAGATCCACACGAGCAACGGGATCGTCGCCGCGGTGATGGCGAGCGCCAACGGCATCTCCCACGGTTCGAGCACGCCGGCCGCCGCCCGGGTGGGCATCATGAACGGCGCGAAGAGAGGGATCTGGGAGAGCACCTTCGAGAGCGTCGAGTCGGGCTGTGCCGGCACGAGGAACATCGTCACGTAGTAGGGCACGAAGAGCGCGAACATGAGCGGTGTCGTCACGGAGCCGATGTCCTCCTGGCGCGAGACGAGGGCTGCGAAGCCGCCGAACAGCAGCGCGAACACGAGGAAGCCGAGCACGAACCACACGAGCATGACCAGCAGCGCGAGCCCGAGGTTGACCTGCAGGTCGGGGAACAGCCCGAGCAGGCTCACGACCCCGGCGAGCGCCCCGCCGAGCACCACCATCTGGAACAGCCCGTAGGCGCCGATGCCGAGGATCTTGCCCGCGAGGAGCTGGCCAGGGCGGATGGTCGAGAGCAGTAGCTCGACCACGCGGGAGGTCTTCTCCTCCACGACACCCATCGCGATCATCGAGCCCGAACCGATGAGCGCGAACAGCAAGAGCGAGATCAGCACGACGGCGACCACCCACTGCCCGGGGTCCAGCCCCTCGTCGGGAGCGGACACCTGGTCCACCGTGATGGCCACGGCCGCGACGGCGGCGCGCACCTGGGCCGGGTCACCGCCGAGGTCCGTCACGGCCTGTGCCTGCACGGCGTCGCGGGCGGCCTGCTCGACGAGCATGACGATCGCGGGATCCGGAGAGTCCTCGAAGAGCACGGTGGGCGACTCGGTGGTGCCGGAGACCCACGCGGCCAAGGGCTCGCCGTCGTCCGAACCGAGCGCGCTGCGCGCGGCGTCCTCGTCGAGCGCCTCGACCTCGACGCCACCGGGGCCGGCGGCGGGCGAGCCCGTGAGGAACTCCGTGAGCTGTGACGTGGCCGGGTCGAGCCCGAGCCTGGTCGCCTCGGGCTCGGTGTCGCCCGGGATGAGGAGCTTGGCGCCGATGGCGAGGACGGCGATCACCACGACCATGACGACCATCGAGATGATGTTGGACTTCGTGACCATGCGCGTGGTGAACTCGCGCCGCGCGACGAGCATGACGGGCCGGGGGGCGCTCACGCGGCCGCCTCGCCGTCGTCCTCGGCGCCATTCTGGCTCACGACGTCGCGGAAAAGGTCCGTGAGCGAAGGCAGGTCGGGAGCGAACTCGACGACGTCGCCCACCTCGAGGACGGCACGGAGCGCGGCCTGCTCCGCTCCGGGCCGGCCGGGTGGGGCCGTGACGTGGACGGCGTCGGTGCGTCCGGCCACGGGCTTCGTCGAGACGCCGGGCGCGGCGGCGAGGGCTCGGGCGACCGCGTCGGGGTCGGCGCGCGGAGACCAGGCGAGCAGCCACGGCGCCTCACCCGTGCGGCGCAGCTCGTCGATCGTGCCGACGGTCTCCATCGAACCGGCCCGGATGATGCCCACCCGGTCGCACAGCCGCTCCACGAGGTCGAGCTGGTGGGAGGAGAAGATCACGGGCACGCCGGCGGCGGCGCGCTCGCGCAGCACGTCGCTCATGACGTCGACGGCGACGGGATCGAGGCCGGAGAACGGCTCGTCGAGCACGAGCACGAGGGGGTTGTGCACCAGGGCGGCGGCGAGCTGGACCCGCTGCTGGTTGCCGAGCGAGAGCTTCTCGACGTTGTCGCCGCGCCGCGTGCCGACACCCAGGCGGTCAGTCCAGCGGTCGACCGCCTCGGCGGCCTCGTCGTCGGACATGCCGTGCAGCCGCGCGAAGAACCGCAGCTGCTCGCCGACCTTCATCTTCGGGTACAGGCCGCGCTCCTCGGGCATGTAGCCGACGGTGCGCCGTGCCTCGAGGTCGAGCGGGGTGCCGTTCCACCGGACCTCACCGGCGTCGGCCGCGAGCACACCGAGCATGATGCGCATCGCCGTCGTCTTGCCCGCGCCGTTGGAGCCCACGAAGCCGAAGATCTCCCCCGCGCGGACGTCGAAGGTGAGCTCGTGCAGGGCTCGGACGGCGGCGTAGGACTTCGAGACGTGGTCGATCTCGAGCACACTCATGGAGCTCCTTCGGGTCGGTGCCGGGCTGATTCCCACCCTAGGCGGCGCCGTGGAGCTGCACGAGCGTGGCGAGCCGGGTCGCCTCGCGCTCCGCCCGCTCGCCGTCGGACCGCTGGATGCCCATCACGGCGAGCGTGTCGCCGTCGGCCAGGTCGAGCTGCGCCCACGCGCGCCCCTGCCCGAACCGGACGAGCACGATCTCGGCCCACTCGAGCCGGCGCGTGAAGATCAGGTTGCGCACGTAGAGCCCGCGGTCGTCGGGGACGGCGACGACGCTCGCCTGGCGCCAGCAGAACCAGACGCCGAAGAGGCCCACGAGGGCGATGCCGACGAGGTCGAGCGTCACGTCGCGGTCGTAGAACTGCGGCAGGAGCGCGACGAGCGCGATCGTTCCGACGGCGAGCAGGACAACGACCACGAGCGTCACCGTCCGGGCGAGCCGGGGACGGAACGGGGCGTAGAGCGTGCTCACGGCTTGGGCACGGGTCAGATCCGGCACGCGTGGATCGACGTCACGAGGATCGCCCGCGCACCGACCTCGTAGAGGGCGTCCATGACCTTGTTGGTCTCGTCGCGGCGCACCATGACACGCACGGCGGCCCAGTCCTTGTCGTGCAACGGGGAGATCGTGGGCGACTCGAGGCCGGGGGTGACGGCGACGGCGCGGTCCACGAGCTCGAGCGGCACGTCGTAGTCCATCAGCACGTACTGACGGGCCGTGAGCACACCCTGCAGGCGCCGGGCGAGCACGTCGAGGCCTGCGGGAGGCTCGTCCCCGGCGCGGCGCACCAGCACGGCCTCCGAGCGCAGGATCGGCTCGCCGAACACCTCGAGGCCCGCGGCGCGCAACGTCGAGCCCGTCTCCACGACGTCGGCGATCACGTCGGCGACGCCGAGCCGGATCGCCGTCTCGACGGCCCCGTCGAGCCGCACGACCCCGTTGTGGACGATGCCCCGTTCAGCGAGGTAGTTCTCGACGAGGATCTCGTAGCTCGTGGCGATGCGCTTGCCCGAGACCTGGGTGTGATCGGTGAGCGTCCCGGCGGGTCCCGCGAAGTGGAACGTCGAGCGCCCGAAGCCGAGCGGGAGGTGCTCGACGGCGGCCGAGCCGGAGTCGAGCAGCAGGTCGCGGCCCGTGATGCCGACGTCGACGGTGCCCGCCCCGACGTACACCGCGATGTCACGCGGGCGCAGGAAGAAGAACGCGACGTCGTTGTCCGGGTCGGGCAGCACGAGCTCGCGCGTGTCGCGGCGCTTGCGGTACCCGGCCTCGCTCAGCATCTCGACGGCGGGCTCGGACAGGGATCCCTTGTTGGGGACGGCAACTCGAAGCATGGCGGCACTCACAGGTAGCGGTAGACGTCGTTGAGGGTCAGGCCCCGGGAGATCATGAGCACCTGGGCGTGGTACAGGAGCTGCGCGATCTCCTCGGCGGTCTCCTCGTCGCTCTGGAACTCGGCGGCCATCCAGGCCTCCGCCGCCTCCTCGAGGACCTTCTTGCCGATCGTGTGCACGCCGGCGTCGAGGGACCTCACGGTGCCGGAATCGGCGGGGCGCGTGCGCGCCTTCTCGGACAGCTCGGCGAACAGGGACTCGAAGGTCTTCACGGTCGCCAAGCCTAGGCCCTTCGCGTCACGGGGCGGACGGCGCGTCCGTACCCGACGGCGCACCCCGCAGCCCGCGCAGCGCGAGGGCCGTCGCGACGGCCGCCTGGACGGCCTCGAAGCCCTTGTCCTCCGAGGAACCGGGCAGGCCGGCACGGTCGAGGGCCTGCGCGTCGTCGTCGCACGTGAGCACGCCGAAGCCCACGGGCACACCCGTGCGCAGCGCGACGTCCGTGAGACCGGACGTGGCCGCCTGGCACACGTACTCGAAGTGCGGCGTGCCGCCGCGGATGACGACGCCGAGCGCGACGACGGCGTCCGCGCCCTGCTGGGCGGCGGCTTGCGCGACGACGGGCAGCTCGAAGGAGCCGGGCACCGGCACGACCTCGTAGTCCGTGACGTGCGTCGCCTCGAGCCCGCGCAGCGCGCCGTCGACGAGCCCGCCCATCACCTGGGCGTGCCAGCTCGCCGCGACCACCACGACGCGCAGCCCGCTCCCGTCCAGGTCCAGCTGGGGGCTTCCCGCTCCACTCATGCGTGCTTCTCCTCGTTCTCGATGTCAGTCTCGTCGTTCGGGGTGTGGCCCGTGAGCCAGTGGCCCATGCGCTCGGCCTTCGTGCGCAGGTACGCCTCGTTGTCGGGCCCGCGGCCCACCTCGATGGGCGCCGTCTCGATCACGGCCACCCCGTTCGCCTGCAGCCCCGCGACCTTGGCGGGGTTGTTCGTCATGAGCCGCACGCGGTCGATGCCGAGCTCGCGCAGGATCGCCGCGGCAGCCCCGTACTCGCGCCGGTCGACGGGCCAGCCGAGCTCGAGGTTCGCGTCGATCGTGTCGCGACCCTCGTCCTGCAGGGCGTACGCGTCGAGCTTGCCGAGCAGGCCGATCCCGCGACCCTCGTGCCCCCGCAGGTAGACGACGACGCCGCCCTCGTGGACCACGCGCGCGATCGCCGCGTCGAGCTGCGGGCCGCAGTCGCAGCGCAGCGAGCCGAACGCGTCCCCCGTGAGGCACTCGGAGTGGACGCGCACGAGCGGCGCGCCCTCCCACGCGACCTCGGACACGAGCGCCGCGTGGGCCGCCCCGGTGCGCAGGTCGCGGAAGCCGTGGACGCGCATCCGGCCGCGCTTCGTGGGCAGCGCCGCCTCGGCCGTCCGTTCGACGCGGAGGTGGCTGTCGCCCGCGTCGAGCGGCTCGGCGACGCCCGGCAGGTCACCGTGCTCGCGGCGCCACGCGACGAGGCCGGCGATCGTGATGAGCACGAGGCCGTCGCGCTCCGCGAGCCCTGCCGCAGCGGGCAGTCGCATCATCGTGCCGTCGTCGTGCACGAGCTCGGCTATCGCGGCGACCTCCTCGAGGCCCGCGAGCCGGCACAGGTCCACGGCGGCCTCGGTGTGGCCCCCGCGGTGCAGCACCCCACCGGGCACGGCGCGCAGCGGCAGCACGTGGCCGGGTCGGATGAGGTCGGCCGCCGTGGCGGAGGGGTCCGCGAGCACGCGGATGGTGCGGGCCCGGTCGGCCGCGGAGATGCCCGTCGTCACGCCGTCGGCCGCGTCGACCGTCACCGTGTAGGCGGTGCGGCGCGGGTCCTGGGAGTGCGGCACCATGAGCGGCAGGTCGAGGGCGTCCGCGCGGGCCGCCGTCATGGGCGCGCACAGGTAGCCAGATGAGTGCCGGATGGTCCAGGCGACCCACTCGGTGCTCGCCGTGGTCGCCGCGAGCACGACGTCGGCCTCGTTCTCGCGGTCCTCGTTGTCCGCGACGAGCACGGGCCGTCCGGCGCGCAGCTCGTCCAGGGCCTGCTCGATGGTCCCGAGCACGACGTCGGCCATCAGTGGTCTCCTGCCGTCTCGAGCAGCCGCTGGGTGTACTTCGCGAGCACGTCCGCCTCGAGGTTGACGCGCGTGCCGGGCTCGGCGTCGCCCAGGGTCGTGTGCTCGAGCGTGGTGGGGATGAGGGAGACGCCGAAGAAGTCCTCGCCGACGTCGGTCACCGTGAGCGAGACGCCGTCGACCGTGATCGCGCCCTTGCGCGCGACGAGGCGGGCCAGCTCGCGGGGCAGCTCGACGACGACGTCGTCCCACCGGGGACCCGGCTCGCGGGAGCGGACCGTCCCGACGCCGTCGACGTGCCCCTGGACCACGTGGCCGCCGAGGCGCCCGTCCGCGCGCAACGAGCGCTCGAGGTTGACGGGGTCTCCCGCGGAAAGGTCACCGAGCGACGTGTAGCGGAGCGTCTCGGGCATGACGTCGGCCGTGAACGTGCCGTCCCCGGGCAGGCTCGTGACCGTCAGACACACGCCGCTCACCGAGATCGAGTCGCCGAACGCCGCGTCGGACGCGACGAGCGGGCCGCGCACGTGCAGCCGCGAGTCGGTGCCGCCGTCGAGCAGCTCGACGGCGAGGATCTCGCCGATCTCTTCCACGATGCCGGTGAACATCAGGACTCCTTGGTGGTGGTGGGGACTGCGATGACAAGGACGTCGGGGCCGAGCTGGTGCACCTCGCGGGTGTGCCAGCGCAGCGCGTCGCCGATGGTGGCGATGCCGAGGTCGCCGACGGCGGGCTTGCCCGCGCCGAGCAGCACGGGGGCGATGTACGTGTGCAGCTCGTCGACGAGCCCGGCGCGCAGGAGTGCGCTCGCGAGCGTGGGGCCGCCCTCGACGAGCACGTGGCGCACCTCGCGGGCCTGGAGCGCGGCGAGAACCTCGGCCACGTCGTGCGTACGGAGGTGGACGAGCTCGCCGCCCGGGCCGCGCAGGGCAGCATCGGCAGAGATCTCGCGGTGCCCGACGACGACGCGTAGCGGCTGGTGCTCCGCGAGACCGGTCGCGGTCTGACCTGGGCCGCCCGGGACGCGCGCCGTGAGCGATGGGTCGTCCGTGAGCGCCGTCCCGGTGCCCACGAGGATCGCGTCGACCTCGGCGCGCAGGGCGTGGGCGTGCGCGCGGGAGTGCTCGGAGGTGATCCAGCGGCTCGAACCGTCCGACGCGGCGATGCGGCCGTCGAGGGTCGTCGCCGTCTTGAGCGTGACGAACGGGCGGCCGTGCTCGGCACCGCTGAGCCACGTGCGCAACAGCTCGCGGCCCTCCGCCTCGGCGACGGGACCCACGACCTCGACGCCGCCGGCACGCAGGTGCGCCGCTCCCCCGGCTGCGACGGGGTTCGGGTCGGCGAGGGCGAAGACCACGCGTCGCACCCCCGCGTCGAGCAGCGCTTGCGAGCACGGCCCCGTGCGTCCGGTGTGGTTGCACGGCTCGAGGGTCACTACGGCGGTCGCGCCTCGGGGGTCGTGGCCCGCCGCCCGGGCGTTGGCGAGCGCATCAGCCTCGGCGTGCGGGGTGCCCGCGCCGCGGTGGAAGCCGATCGCCAGGAGCGCGCCGTCGTCGGCGAGCAGGACGCAACCGACGCGCGGGTTCGGGCCGTGCGCAGGCCCGCGCCGCGCCAGCTCGAAGGCTTGCGACATTGCGGCGAGCTCGGTGGGCGCGGCGGCCTCGCGGCCCGCGGTGTCGTGGTCCGGCACTTCGTCCTCCCCTCTCGCGCATCGGTGCGCTCCGGGGTGGACGGGTGGTGCCGAGGCACCACGGCCGTCGCGGACACCGCTGCGCGGTGCCCGCTCGTGCTTCCTCCCATCCGGACTTTCACCGTCGGTCCTGGAGTTCCACCAGGTCAACCACCCGCACGAACTGTCGCGGTTGGGTCGCGGACTATCACCGCCGGCTCGGAATTACACCGACCCCGGAGCACGATCTCTCCTCAGAGCATGCCATCACCTCGCGCTTCGAGCGAAGCCGCTCCCACTCCGCGAGACGCCGGCGCCATGGCGCGGCCCCGCGGCTCCGGCTACCTCGGCGCGAGGTGATCGTGGAAGTGGGCGGTGGCCAGGGAGCGGAGGGCGTCCACCTCGTCAGGAACGTTCTCCGCGCCAAAGACGGCTGAGCCGGCCACGAAGACGTTGGCCCCGGCGTCAGCGGCCTGCTCGATCGTGCCGCGCGCGATGCCGCCGTCGACCTGGATCCAGACGTCGAGGTTCTGCTCGGAGATCAGCTTGCGCGTGGCCCTGATCTTGGGCAGCTGAGCAGGCATGAAGGACTGGCCGCCGAACCCGGGCTCGACGGTCATGATGAGCAGCATGTCGAGCTCGGGCAGGAGGTGCTCGACGGCGGACAACGGGGTGCTCGGCCGCAGCCCCATACCGGCACGGACACCGAGGCGTCGCAGCTCGCGGGCCAGGCGCAGCGGGTCGGCGGCGGCCTCGAAGTGGAAGGTCACCGACTGGGCGCTCGTCTCGGCGTACTGCGGTGCCCAACGGTCGGCATCGGCGATCATGAGATGCAGGTCCAGCGGCAGCGAACTGACCTGCCCCAACCGTTCGATGACCGGCATCCCCATCGTGAGGTTCGGCACGAAGTGGTTGTCCATGACGTCGACGTGTACCCAGTCGGCGTTGGCGATCGCCTTGATGTCGCGCTCGAGGTTGGCGAAGTCGGCGGCCAGGATGCTGGGGTTGAGAAGTACTGACACGGCGTCAGCCTAGCGTCGAGATCGAGCTCGGATGCCCCTCCGCGCGGCGTCGCAGGAGCGCGAGGAACATCGCGTCCGTGCCGTGGACGTGGGGCCAGAGCTGCACGTCCTGGCGCTCGCTCAGCGGGATCTCGGGGCTCACCGCGCGCATGGCGTCGGCCGTGTCCACGACCTCGACGTCCTCGCGGCCGCGCAGCACGTCCTCCACCACGAGATGGGTCTCGGCGACGTGCGGCGAGCACGTGACGTAGGCGACGAGGCCCCCGGGGCGGACGGCGTCGAGCGCCGACGCGAGGAGGGCTCGCTGGAGCGGACCGAGGCCGGCGAGGTCGGACGGCTGGCGGCGCCAGCGGGACTCCGGCCGACGCCGCAGGGCGCCGAGTCCTGTGCAGGGTGCGTCGACGAGCACGCGGTCGTAGCGGCCGGGCTCGAGCGCGCCCACCTCGCGCCCGTCGCCGTGCCGCACCTCGACGGCAGCCTCGGGTAGGGCGACGACGGCGCGGCGCACGAGGTCCACGCGGTGGGCGGCCACCTCGTTCGCGACGAGCTTGGCGCCGCGCTCGGCGGCGAGTGCCCCCAGGAGCGCGGCCTTGCCTCCGGGCCCCGCGCACAGGTCGAGCCAGAGCCGGTCGGGTCCGTCGAGCGGCGCACCGGCGAGGGCGAGGGCGACGAGCTGCGAGCCCTCGTCCTGCACACCGACCCGGCCCTCGCGCACCGCGGAGAGCGACCCCGGGTCACCACCCGTCAGGACGTGGGCCGTGGGCGCCCACTGGCCCGGGACCGCGTCGTCGGGCAGGCCGCCCTCCCCCGTGAGGCCCGGGCGGGTGACGAGCGTGACGCGTGGTGCGGTGTTGTCGGCGACGAGTAGCGCCTCGAGCTCCCCGGCGTCGCGACCGTTCGCCTTGAGCGCGCCGCGCAGCGCCCGCACGATCCAGGCCGGGTGGGACTCGACGGCCGCGAGGCGTGCCTCGTCGTTCGTGCCGGCCGGGTCCGCCGCGCCCGCGATCACCCCGAGCCACTCCTCGAGCGGGTGCTCGGAGACCCGGCGCAGCACGGCGTTCACGAACTGCGCCGAACCGGCCCCGGTGCGTTGACGGGCGAGGCCCACGGTCTCCGAGACGGCGGCGTGCGGCGGGACGCGCATCCCGAGGAGCTGGTGGACGCCGAGTCGCAGGATGTCGAGCACGGCCGCCTCGATGTCCGCGAGGGGGCGCTGCGAGCACTGCTCGAGGACGGCGTCGTACCGCCCGCGCAGGCGCAGCGTG
>CAZECM010000040.1:0-28080 GCA_964510785.1 uncultured Cellulomonadaceae bacterium
TCATACAACGTAAGGTTAGGGCGACCCAGCGCTCGCGTCAACGCCGAGTTCGTGAAGAGTGCGCGAGTTCGTGAGGACGGACTCACGAACTCGCGCGGAACTCACGAACTCGGCGCAGGCGGGTCAGGGGATGGCGGGCGGCCGCACCTCCCACGTCGAGAGCGCGGGCAGCCCCCACGCCCATCGGGCCCGGCGTCGCGTGGTCGCACCGGGCATCGCGGCGGCGACGGCCTCGCTGAGCGGACCCTCGACCACCGAGCGGAAGTCGACCACGAGCAGCACCCCACCGGGCCGCAGCACCCGGGCGAGCTCGCGCACCGCCGCATCGACCTCGGGCCAGTGGTGCGCGGCCAGGGTCGCGACCACGACGTCCACGCTCGCCGCCTCGAGCGGTAGCGCCGCGACGTCGGCCACCTCGGCCCGCACCCGGGACGCGAACCCCTCGTCGCGCGCCGCCCGCTCGGCGAGCCGCACCATGTCGGGCTCGACGTCGACGCCGGTCACGCGCACGTCGGGCCGCGCGCGGGCGACCTCGACGAGCAGCCGCCCGGGCCCCGTGCCGACGTCGAGCACGTGCCCGTCCGCCGGTGTCACGGCGACCACGTCCCGGGCCGTGCGCCGGTAGAAGCGCGCCTTGGACCGCGAGCGCCGGTCGTAACGCTCGGCGTGCTCGCCGCTGAACCGTCCCGGCTCGTGAAGGTCGTTCTCGTGGTGACCGTGCTGGGCCTGCTCATGACCGGCGTGCTCATGACCGCTTCGGCCGTGCCCGTCGGAGCCATGCCCGCCCGGGCCGTGGGCGTGCGCGCCGTTCCGCCCGATCTCGTCGCGCGGCCGATCGGCGTCACCCCGCTTCGCACGGTGGATGAAGCGGTGGACGATGCGATCGACGAACGGCACGGGAACCTCCTGGGACGAGTAGGGCTCCAGCGTGTTGGTTCAGGTCAACCTGAAGTCAAACCGTCCGCCCGACCGCAACCGGAAGGCACCGACACCCCGCCGGGCTACAGCTTCGTCACGGGCGAGTAGCGCAGCAAGAGCCGCTTGGTGCCCTCCGAGCCGAAGTCGACCTTCGCGACCGCGTTGGTTCCCGAGCCCTCGACGGCCACCACGGTGCCCAGCCCGTAGGAGTCGTGCGTAACGCGGTCCCCGACCTCGAGGTTCGGGACGTCCCCCGCGGGCCGCGGCGTCGCGGAGCCGAAGGTCGCGCCCGTCGGGGCGAGCTTGCGGGTCGAGACCTCGGAGTCACGCACTGCCGAGCCGCCGCGCGAGCCGCCGCGCGAGCCGCCGCGCGAGCCGCCGCGCGAACCCGACCAGCCGCCGCCGGAGCGCGAGCCGCTCGAGGAACCCCAGCCCGAACGCAAGGTCTGCATGCTCGACTCGCGCCGACGCCAGTCCAGGACCTCCTCGGGCACCTCGTCGAGGAACCGGCTCGGCGGGAACTCGTTGGGCACCCCCCACGCCGTGCGCACCGCGGCGCGCGTCAGGTAGAGGCGCTCGCGCGCTCGCGTCATGGAGACGTACGCGAGGCGACGCTCCTCGGCGAGCTGGTCGGTGTCCGCGAGCGAGCGCTGGTGCGGGAAGGTGCCGTCCTCGAGCCCCGTGACGAAGACGACGGGGAACTCGAGCCCCTTGGCCGTGTGGATCGTCATGAGCGTGATGACACCGGCCTCTGCGGCAACCTTCGCCGCCTCGCCGTCGTCGTCGACACCGTCGTCGGGCGACGGGATCTGGTCGGAGTCCGCGACGAGGGAGACGCGCTCGAGGAAGTCCGCGAGGTCGCCCTCGGACTCGGCCTCCTCGAACTCCGCGGCGACGGCGTGCAGCTCAGCGAGGTTCTCGACGCGCTGGGCGTCCTGGGGATCGTCGCTCGCACGCAGGTCGGCGAGGTAGCCCGTGCGATCGAGCACGTCGCCGAGCACCTCGGCCGGGCCCGCACCGGACTCGGCGAGCTCGCGCAGCCCGCGCAGCAGCTCGGCGAAACCCTCGACGGCGTTGAGCGATCGGGTCGCGAGCCCCGGCACCTCGTCGACCCGGTCGATCGCCGCCCCGAAGGAGATGCGCTCACGCTCGGCGAAGACGGCGAGCTGCGCCTCGGCGCGGTCTCCCAACCCGCGTCGGGGCACGTTGAGGATGCGGCGCAGGTTGACGTCGTCGTCCGGGTTGGCGATCGCGCGCAGGTAGGCGACGGCGTCCTTGATCTCACGGCGCTCGTAGAACCGCGTACCGCCGACCACGCGGTACGGCAGCCCGACCCGGATGAGGACCTCCTCGAGCGCTCGGGACTGCGCGTTCGTCCGGTAGAAGATGGCGACGTCGCGCGGGCGAACGCCGTCGGCCGCGAGCCGGTCGACCTCGTCCGCGATGAACTGCGCCTCGGCATGCTCGGAGTCCGCGACCCAGCCCACGACCTTCTCGCCCGCTCCCGAGTCCGTCCAGAGCCGCTTCACCCGGCGCCCCTCGTTGCGCGCGATGACGGCGTTGGCCGCGGAGAGGATGTTCTGCGTCGAACGGTAGTTCTGCTCGAGCAGGATCGTGCGCGCGTTCGGGTAGTCCTTCTCGAACTCGAGGATGTTGCGGATCGAAGCGCCGCGGAACGCGTAGATCGACTGGTCGGAGTCGCCCACCACGGTCAGCTCGCCCGTGGTCGTGTCCCCCGCCGCCCCGGCGAGCTCGCGCACGAGGGTGTACTGCGCGTGGTTCGTGTCCTGGTACTCGTCCACGAGCACGTGGCGGAAGCGGCGGCGGTAGTGCTCGGCGACGCCCGGGAACGCCTGGAGCAGGTGGACCGTCGTCATGATGATGTCGTCGAAGTCGAGCGCGTGCGCCTGGCGCAGCCGCTCCTGGTAGCGGGCGTAGACCTGCGCGACGATCTTGTCGAAGTCCGAGTGGCCGTGCCCCGGCTTGGCGTCGAGGTCGATGCCGCCCACCTGTGCGGCGAACGCGTCCGGGTCGACGAGCTCGTCCTTGAGCGCACCGATGCGGTGGGCGATCGCCTTGGGGGCATAGCGCTTGGGGTCGAGGTCGAGCTCGCGGGACACGAGCGTGACGAGCCGCAAGGAGTCCGCGGCGTCGTAGATAGAGAAGGACGAGCGCAGCCCGATCGTCTTCGCCTCGCGTCGCAGGATCCGCACGCACGCGGAGTGGAAGGTCGAGACCCACATCGAGCGCGCCGCCGGACCCACGAGGTGCTCGACGCGCTCGCGCATCTCCGCCGCGGCCTTGTTCGTGAACGTGATGGCGAGGACCTCCCCCGGGCGGGCCCGGCCCGTCGCGAGGAGGTAGGCGATCCGGTGGGTCAGCACGCGGGTCTTGCCCGAGCCGGCCCCGGCGACGATGAGCAGCGGCCCGCCGTGGTGCAGCACGGCCTCGCGCTGCTGCGGGTTGAGCCCTTCGACGAGCGAGTCGGGGTCGAGCGGCTCGCGGGTGGGCGCCTCGGGCGCGAAGAGCTCCGGGTCGTCGGGGGCCTCGCCGGGTACCCAGGAGTCGTCGTCGGCGGCCGAGACCGCCACGGAACCGAGTCGCGGCAGCGCCGCCGTCGGGTCGTGCCGGGGCCCGGGCAGGGGAAGGTTGTCGAAGAGCGTGGTCATCGCGCCCAGCCTAGATCCCTCCACCCACACCCCCACGCCCCCGCCCCGTCGCCCCGCGGGCGGTCGCGCGCCGCTAGGTGACCAGGAGGCCGACGATCCAGGCGGCGGTGGCGATCAGGGCGCCGGCCAGCTCGACGAGGATCGTCAGGCCCGTGGCCTTGAGGGCGACCACGGTCGCGCGCCACGCGGGCCCGGCCTCGCGCCGTCGGAGGTACTCCGCGACGAAGACGGCGAGCGGGAAGCCGATGAACAGTCCGACGAACGGGATCATGAAGAAGCCGATCACGCCGCCGAGCCCGCCCCACCACAGGGTCGAGCTCGGCACGTCCGCCTTGGTGAGGTGACGCGCAGCGAGGAAGTACTTCCCGATGTTCGCGCCGACGACGGCGAGCGCCGCGACCGTGAGCACGATCCAGGCCGGCGCTTCCCCGGTCACGACGGCCCACACGAGGATCGCCCCGAGCACGAAGAGGCTGCCGGGCAGGACCTGGACGACGACGCCCACGAGCCCGAGCGCGATGACGAGCCCGACGACGACTTCCCCACCTGGGCTCATGGCAGGTCAGTATTCCAGCGTGCGACCTACCAGAGGACGGCGACCGCGACGTTGACGACCACGAGGCCCGCGATGCCCCCGAGGTAGCCGGTCGACACGCTCTCGCGGCGCTTGCCGACGATCACCAGCGCCGTCACCACGAGCGCGATCACGAGCTTGACGGCGATCTTGACGTGGTTGACGTCCCCGTCGCCCATCTCGCGCAGCCCCACGAGCAGCAGGCCGGTCACGAGCGCGGTGAGCACGCCGTGCAGCATGCCCGGCGTGACCTTGGGGGCCTTCATCGTGGCGAGCGCGCCGCCCAGGGTCATGGCCCAGCCGACGAGGTGGAGTACGACGAGGATTCCGATGACGATGTCCATGCGCGTCACGCTAGGCCCCCACCTGCGTCGGGGCAACGAAGGCGCGCCTTATTGTGACGCACTCGTCATTTCCCTGAGGGTGAAGCACAAGCCGGGCACAAAGGCAGCCCCTAGAGCAGCCGCCGCGCCGCCGCCCATCGGGTGAGCTCGTTCCGGTTGGACAGCTGGAGCTTGCGCAGCACGGCCGAGACGTGGGTCTCGACCGTCTTGATCGAGATGAACAGGTCGCCCGCGACCTCGCGGTAGGTGTTCCCGCGCGCGATGAGCCGCATGACCTCGCGCTCGCGCGCGGAGAGGCGGTCGAGCTCGTCGTCCCCCGTCGCGACGTCCCCGGCCCCCGTCCCGAACGCGTCGAGCACGAACCCGGCGAGCCGCGGGGAGAACACGGCATCCCCACCCGCGACGCGCAGCACGGCGTCGCACAGCTCGGGCCCCGAGATCGCCTTCGTGACGTACCCGCGCGCGCCGGCCCGGATGACGGCGACGACGTCCTCCGCGGCGTCGGACACGGACAGCGCGAGGAAGCGGACCTCCCCGTGCAGGTCGGCGCAGCGCGCGAGCACCTCGGCGCCGCCCCCGCCGTCTCCCCCGGGCAGGTGCACGTCGAGCAGGACCACGGGCGGGCGTAGCTCGTGCACGACGGCGATCGCCGAGTCCACCGAGTCCGCCTCACCGACCACGCGCACGCGGTCGTCGAGGCTCGCGCGCACCCCGGTACGGAACATGTCGTGATCGTCCACGAGCACGACGTCGACGGGATCTGTCATGTCTCTAGCCCTCCTCATCGCCCGCGAGCACGGGCAAGCCCAACCGCACCTCGGTCCCGCGACCCGGCGTCGACTCGACCTCGGCGGTACCGCCGCGCCGGCGCACCCTCCCGAGGATCGACTCGCGCACCCCGAACCGGTCGACGGGCACGTCGTCGAGGTCGAAGCCCTCGCCGCGGTCGCGGACGAACACCTCGACCTGGTGGTCCGAGACCTCGAGGTACACCGTGACGGGCGCCTTGCCGTGCCGGGCCGCGTTGAGGAGGGCCTCGCGCGTGGCGAGCAGGAGCGCGGCCGTGTCCTCGTCCGGCGTGCGGTCGCCGACGACGACGGTCTCCACGGCGATGGCCTCCAGGTCCTCGACCTCGGCGACGACGGTGGCGAGCTCCGCCGCGAGCGACGTGCCGGGCGCCGGGCGGTCGTCGTACAGCCACGCGCGCAGCTCCCGCTCCTGGGCCCGCGCGACACGCGCGACCTCCTCGGGGTTGTCCGCCTGCTTGCGGATGAGGGCGAGGGTCTGCAGCACCGAGTCGTGCAGGTGGGCGGCGATGTCGGCGCGCTCGGCCTCGCGCGCCCGGGCGGCCCGCTCCTCGGTGAGCTCGCGCACGAGCCGCAGCCACCACGGCGCGAGCACGAGCGCGACCCCGAGCAGCACCGCGAGCGCCGCGACGGCCGCGTTGATGGTCGTCGACATGCTCGTGCCCTGCGAGACGAGCATCAGCACGCCCGCCGCGGCGAGCACGACACCGCCGGCGAGCCGGAGCACGCTCACGGGCGTGCGGCCGCCGGCGACCCAGCGGGCCCGTGCGGTGCGGTCGAGCTGGCTCCAGGCGAGGGCGAGGCCTGCGACGGCGACGAGCACGGGGACCGCCCAGCGCGCCTCGACCGTGGCACCGAGGCGGTCGGCGACGAGCAGCCCGGCGCCGGCGAGCGCGATGAGCCCGATGGCGATGTCCTTGACGGGCACGTTCCGCGGGTCGATGCGGGGGCGCGCGGCGAGGCGCCGCTGGTCGGCCGGGAGCTTCTCCGCGGCGGCGCGCACGGGGTCGCCCGGGGGCACCGTGACCCACAGGAAGACGTAGACGACGACGCCGGCCCCCATGGCTCCCAGCACCAGCACGAGCACGCGCAACAAGGGAAGGGAGATCCCCAGGTGCGCGGACAGCCCCGCGCACACCCCGCCGACCCACCGGCCCTTGAGTGGGCGCAGCAGCGGCAGGCGCGGCGTCAGGCTGCCGTCGTGCGCCGTGGTCCCGGTCGCGGTCATGGGTCGATCATCCCTGCTCGCAGGCCCGTGGCACACCCCCGGACGCGGGAACCAGGGTGGAGGTGCGGGGGACTCCGGGGAGTTTCAGGGTCCGTTCAGGGTGGTACCCGATAGTCCGCTCACCCCGTGGGGGAGCACGATCGAGTCATGAGCGAGACACCTGACTACACACCCCCCACGGCGGACACCGCCGGGCCTCCGACGCCCGAGGTCCCCGCCGAGCACGGCTTCTTCTCGTCGATCCGTCGGGCGGACATGGCCCGTCCGGCGGAGCGCTGGGTCGGCGGCGTCAGCGGCGCGGTCGCTCGACGCCTCGGCATCGATCCCCTCGTCGTGCGCGCCCTCTTCGTCGCGTCCGTGTTCTTCGCCGGCATCGGTCTGGTGCTCTACGGCATCGGGTGGGCGCTGCTGCCCGAGGAGTCCGACGGACGCATCCACGCCCAGGAGCTGGGTCGTGGCAACACCGACGTCGCCCTGCTGGGTGCCGCGGGCTTCGTCCTCGCGGGCCTCGTCGCTGGGGACGGTCGGTGGACGCTCGCGGGCTGGTGGAACGCCGCGGGCCTCGGATGGATCAACGGGCTGCTGTGGCTCGCCGTCGTCGGCGTCGTCGTCGCGATCGTCGTGTCCGGCGCCCGCATGTCCGGACCTCGAGCGCCCGTGCCCGGCGCGGCGCCGCCTCCCCCCGCCCCTGCGTACCGTCCCCCGGCGGCCACCGCCGCTCCCTTCAGCTCGGAGAGTCCCATGACCGGCACCGCCACCCCACCGCCCCCCGCACCGCAGTACGCGTACGGCCCCCCGCACGCACCGACGCCCCCGCCGCCGCCCGTGCCGCCCCGCCCGAGCACCCCGCCCGTGCCGGGTGCCGGTGCCAGGTTCTTCGCGGTGTGCGCAGGCCTGTCGATCCTCGCGCTCGCCGGGCTGCTGCTCGCCGAGCGGGTGGGGATCTTCACGGGTCCCATGGTGCTCACGACGCTCGGCATCACCGCCGTCGTCTTCGGCCTCGGCATCATCGTCGCCGGGCTGCGGGGCCGCTCCTCGGGCGTGCTCGGCTTCATCGCCGTGATGAGCATCATCCTGTCCTTCCCCGCGGCAGTCGCGGCGGACACCGACTTCGGCCCGTGGCGCAGCGTCGACCGCTGGGACGGCGTCGGCTCCACGAGCTACGCACCCACCACGATCGCCGAGACCACGGGCGGCTTCGCCGTCGGGCTCGGTGACCTCACCGTGGACCTGACCGGCCTCGACGTCCCCACGGGCGAGACCGTCGAGCTGGCCATCCAGGCCGGCACGGGCTCCGTCGAGGTGGTGCTGCCGGCCGACGAGGCGGCACGGATCGCGCTCAACGTCGGCGCTGGCGAGGCCACGTGGGACATCGACGGTGCCGACGGCTCGACCTCGGGCCTCGGCGTCCGGCGCACCATCACCAACGAGGCCGCCACCTCGGACGAGGACCCGACGTTCGACCTCCAGATCAACGTGGGCCTCGGCAACATCGACATCACCCAGGAGGGCTGAGATGAGCACCCCGAACACCGCGGACCTGCCCGAGCACGACGACGCCGACACGACACCGCTGCACCCCACGGGCTACGAGTCGCCGACGGCGAGCGCACCGCGAGACCGGCTGCGCGTCGGGACCGTCGTGTGGGGGCTCATCGTGGCCCTCGTCGGCACGGCCGTCATCGCCTGGGGCCAGGGACTGCGCTTCGACGTGCAGCTCGCCGCGATCGGCGTGCTCGCCGCGGCCGGCGTGCTGCTCGTGGTGAGCTCGCTGGTCCGCACGAGGAACAAGGTCTGAGCGGCCCCGCACAGAGCTCGAGGCCGGCACCGCGACGGAGGGTCGTGGTGCCGGCCTCGATGGTTCGGCGTGGTGCTAGCTCAACGTCCTTGCCTCACTCCGTGGCAATGCCGGGGGCTGCGGGGGCCACGGGGACCAACCGGCGCAGCGCCCAACCGACGAGGATGAAGAGCACGCCGAGCCCGATCACGAGGGCCGCGATGCCGAAGGCGACGACCGACGTGAAGAGCGATGCGCGGAGGAACGAGCCGTTCATGACGCTCGCGCGCTGGGCGCGAACCTCGGCGACCTCTTCCTCCGAGGCACCCTGCGCCTCGAGCTCGTTGGCCTTGGCGCCGAGCTCGGCGTACGTCAGGCCGCCCGAGCCCTTGAGTGCGTGGGTGTTGATGATGTCCGCCTGCGCGAATGCCGAGATGGGGTTGTTGACCTTCGTGCCGGCCGCGAACGCCGCGTCGTCCGGGACGGTGATGTTCTCGGACGCAAGCTGCGAGGAGACGGCACCCCAGGTGACGCCACCCGCAAGGATGAGGACGAGGCCAGCGATCATGGTGAGCAGGCCGATGACGCGGACGCCGTTCGAACGCTGTGTGGTGACAGCAGTAGACATGGCAGCGGTTCCTTCCAGATTCTCCGACTTATCCGGACCGTGAGGTGACCGCTGGTCCGGCGGGTTCTTCCGTTCCCGTGGTCCCCATCCTGCCGACGTTGACCCGTTTGTGCTCGGGACCTAGGTCACCGCGGGTCGCGCGGCGCAGGTGACGCCGGTCACAGGGCTGACCTGCGGCGCGACGCGCGCGTGGCAAGATCGCCGGGTGAACCGCCGCATCGTGCACGTCTCCGACTCCTACCTGCCGGGGCTCGGCGGCATCGAGACGCAGATCGCGCACCTGGGTCGGCAACAGTCCGCGGCGGGGAACGCCGTCGGCGTCATCACCACGACCCCCGGCACCCCCGGCGCCCACGGTCTGTCCCGGGCCGTGGAGGACGGGCTCGACGTCTACCGCATCGCCGCCCGCATCCCCGGCGGCTACCCGATCCACCCGCGCGCGGCCCGGCACGTCGCCTCGGCGCTGAGCCGCCAGCGGCCCGACGTCGTGCACCTGCACATGGGCATCCTCGCGCCCACCGCGCAGGCGACCTTCCGCGTGGTGCGCCGGCTCGGTCTGCCCGCCGTCGTGACCGTGCACAGCGTGTGGGGGCCCGCCCAGGAGCACGCGCTGCGCCTGCTCGACCGAGTGGCGGGCTGGTCGCGGCTGCCCGTCGAGCTCGCGACGGTCTCCGAGATGGCCGCGGCCCCTCTGCGGCGCGTCGCGGGCGACCGGGCACCGGTCCACGTGCTGCGCAACGGCGTCGACGTCGGCGAGTGGCTCGGTGAGCCGCTCCCCCGCGAACGACCCGGGGTGCACGCCGTCTACGCGGCCCGGTTCGCTCCCCGCAAGCGCGTGCTGCCGCTGCTCGAGTCGCTGCGCCGCACGCGCGAGCTGCTCGGGCCGGACGGCGACGGGCTCTACGTCACGATCGCCGGTGAGGGCGAGGAGCTCGGCAAGGCGCGGGCGTTCCTCGACGCGCACGCCATGACGGACTGGGTCTCGCTCCCCGGTCGGCTGGGCCGCACCGAGCTCAAGGAGCTGTACCGCCGCGCGGACGTCTACCTCGCGCCCGGCGTGCTCGACGCGTTCTCCGTCGCGAGCCAGGAGGCGCAAGCGGCAGGCCTCGCGATCGTCACGCGGTCCCAGTCCGGTGCGGCCGAGCTCGTCACCGACGGCATGGAAGGACTGCTCGCCGACGACGACGAAGCACTGGCCCTCGCGCTGGTTCGCCTCGTGCGCGAGCCGGAGCTGCTGGAGCGGATCGTCACGCACAACCGCACCACGGCGCCCCAGACGTCGTGGGACGCCGTCGTCGCCGCCCACGACGCCGTGTACGACCTGGCGCAGCGGCGCTACGCGCGGTAGCTCAGCGTTCAGGGGCCGAGACACCCGATCGGGATGACGTGCACGCCGTCCTCACGGCGGCCACCGACTCCCGTGCTCGTGATGACGCCGAGGCACGAAGGCTCGCCATGTCGTGCCGTGTCGACCCTGGACGCGAAGCGAAGCAGGGAGGCAGCCGCCTCGTCGACGGCGTCCGGGTCGAGCTTGACCTCGAAAGCTCCCCACCTGCCCGGGCCAGCAGTAACCACGGCGTCGACCTCGTACCCGTTCGAGTCGCGCCAGGAGTCGACCTGCGCACGTAGCGCCTGCGCATAGATGCGAATGTCGCGGACCACGAGCGACTCGAACTGCAGCCCCAGCGCGCCCAGATCGGTCGCCAGATCAGCGGTGCCGACTCCGAGCGCTGCGAGACCGAGCGACGGGTCCACGAAATACCGCACGGGTGCGGTGCGCAGTCGCGTGCGGGAACGCATGTGAGGGAGCCACGCCTCGGAGTTGTCGAGGAGGTGTAGTCGCTCGAGTGCGCTCACGTAGCCGGAGAGAGTCTCTTTCGCGACAGGTCCGGCCTCACCGCCGACGTCTCGCGCCAGCTCGGCTGCCTTGACCGCGGTCCCGGCCGACCTGCCCAGCGACTCGATGAGCCGTCGCAGGTTGGTCGGGTCCCGCCGGGAGCCGAGGTTCGGCACGTCGACCTCGACGATGTTGGTCAGGTAGTCGGCCAGCCAGCGTCGAGCACTGGGCTCGTCGGCGTCGATGAGCTCGGGCCAGCCACCGATAACGATCCGCCGGAGAAGCTCGTCGAAGGACAGGTGCGTCCCCAGGCCCGTCTGCCGCTCGCCGTCGAGCAGGGTCGCGAGCGACATCTCGCCCGTGGAGTGCCCCGACTCGAACAGGCTCATCGGCCGCATCGCCATCACGGAGAATCGCCCCGCCCCGGAGTGGCGCGACACGTCGTCGTTGGGGGTGGCTGATCCGGTGAGGATGAAGTGGCCCTTCCCCCTGCGGTCATCCACCTGGCGGCGCACCAGGTTCCAGATGCGTGGTTCGATCTGCCACTCGTCGAACAAGATCGGGGTGGGGTGTTCGAAGAGCCGCTCAGGGGCGAGTTGGACGGAACTCCGCGCGACAGCATCCTCGTCGAACCGGAACACGGTCTTGGCGCGCCGGCTCGCCGTCGCGGTCTTGCCGCAGGCCTTCGGGCCCTCGATCAGGACCGCGCCGATGTAGCCAAGTCGCTCGTCGAGCTCTCGGTCCGCGATGCGCTGCAGGTAGGTTGCCACGGTGCAACTCTACCTTCTGCATGCCGTCAAGTCGACCTTTTGCATACGGTCAGGTCGACCGTATGCATGTCAGCGATTTGACCTCGTGCACGTGGGGAGCGGCTCTGCGCGGATCCGCCGGTTGCGCAGTCGCCAATCCTCAGTGCGTACGTGACTCGACCTTGTGCCGACTCAAGAAACCCATCAACAACAGGTCAGGGATTACTTCTCGTTCTCACAGCTGACACATCGATCTCCGTTACGTGTAACGGCGCCGCACGCCTGGCAGTACGTAGGCCCGCCCCATGGGTCTGCTCTGACCTGGGGTATCGCACCTGATTGTTGCAGGAGTCTGCAGCTCGTCCAGCGTCACCGCGACAACAAGATCGTCGTCCGAGTCAACCAGTCCCACGGCACCAACCTCAGTGGAGTGTGTTCAGGAAGTAGTCGTAGCCAGTCGTGGACCGGCAGGGCCCCGGAAAGGTCGGTTGGCAGGCGTGTGACCTGGGGAGACATGGCCGGGTAGCGGCGTGGCGGGTGTGACGGATGGGGCTGGTGGGCTTGTGATTGGAGTTCTCATACAACAGTCCGAGCCTGAGAGCCCCACCCGTCGATGCCATCTTCCCCAATGGCCGACGCGAACTCTGACGAACGCGCCGGTCTCCTCACCACTCTTGCCCGCGTCCCCGACCCTCGCGATCCCCGCAAAGTCCGTTACCCACTGGCGGGGATGCTAGCCGTTGCGGTGTCCGCAGTCCTCGCCGGCGCGAAGTCGTTCGCCTCGATCGGCGAGTTCGCTGCCGATCTTCCGACTGATCAGCTCACTCGGTTCACCCTGGTCACGGCGCCGGTGGAGTCCACGCTGCGCAAGCTCTTCGCCCGGCTCGACGCTGCCAAGCTCGATGCCGTACTCGCTGCGTGGGCGTGGTGCCGGGTCCGTCAGGTCGGTGGCAGGAGGGTGATCGCGATCGACGGCAAGACCTTACGCGGCGCCCGCGCTCGTGGGGCAACAGCACCGCATCTGATCGCCGCGCTCGACCACGCCACCGGTGTCGTGCTCGGCCAGCATCAGGTCGATGCGAAATCGAATGAGATCCCCGCCGTCCGCGATCTCTTGGCGGGCTTCGCTGCCGCTGACCTGCACGGATGCGTGATCACGGTGGATGCGATGCACACCCAGGACGAGACCGCACAAGCCATCGGGGATGCGGGCGCGGACTACGTGTTCACCGTCAAGGCCAACCGGCCCAAGCTCCTGGCAGCGTTGAAGAAGCTGCCCCGGAACAAGGTCCCGACCGGCTCGCGCTCCACCGAGACCGGGCACGGTCGTCGTGCGACCCGAACCATCAAGGTTATCGATCTGCCGGCGTTGCCGGGCTGGCCCGAGTTCGTCGGCGTCTCCCAGGTCGCGCAACTGCGCCGCACCGTCGCCAAAGCTGGGAAAAAGAGCGTCGAGGTCGTCTACCTCATCACCTCCGTGGACCGCCACGACGCCCCGCCAGCAGTACTCGCCGCGTGGGTCCAGAACCACTGGGGAATCGAGAACCGGCTCCACTGGGTACGCGACGTCACCTTCGACGAGGACCGCTCCCAAGTACGCACCGGTCCCTTGCCGCGCATCATGGCCAGTCTGCGCAACACCGCGCTCAACCTGCTCCGACTGATCGGCAGAACCGAGATCGCGGCCGCAACCCGACACCACTCACACCATCCCGATCAAACCATCACATGCACACTGACCTGCTGAAACGTGACCTTTCCGGGGCCCTGGCTTTGAGCCTCACCAGTTTGCGTCGGGGATCCTCGCCACGGCCAATTCCTGTCAAGAACGTTACTTCGCTCGCTAGGATAGACCTAGTTCGCTCTGTCTCGTCAACGACACCCGAAGGTGGCTCATATGGTTCCCACGACACCGACCCCGCTGCATGCACCTAGAAGTGAGCCCGTGACCGACACCAACTTCGCCGCCCGCCTCATGGCAGCGCGCAAGTCTGCCTCGCTCACCCAGCAGCAGCTCGCCGACCGCTCCGGTGCCCACGTGACCCAGATCCGTCGTTACGAAGCTGGCAGCAGTCAACCCACCCTCGACGTTCTCCGCTCATTGGCGCTCGCCCTCACCATCAGCGCTGACTCGCTTCTATTCGACCAAGACGAACGCGGCCCCCAAAGCCCATCACTGCGACTCAAGCTCGAAGCCGTCGACCAATTCACCCCCGACGAACAAGCACACGTCGCCGCCTTCATCGAAGGCGCACTTCTGCGCCACCACGCTAAACAAGCACTCACCGGCCAAGCCAGCTGACGACTCATGGTTTCGTGGCGCGACGCTGCCTCGCAGCAGGCCCAGGACGACCTCGACGGGCTGCTCGACGCCGCTCTCGGGTTCGCCCAGCAGCAGCTCGACAAGTATGGCGAGTTCTATCCCTATGCCATCGTCGTGGACACCGACGGCAAACAGCGGATGGTCGCTGCCGACACGGGCGCCGAAAAGCCGGAATCAGCCGACCTGATCACCACACTCATCGGCGCTCTCGCTGGCCAACGAAACCAACTGCGCGGGGCCGCGATCGTGGCCGACGTCCGCGTGCCAGAAACTGACAGCGACGCCATCCGCGTCACGCTGGAGCACTCCGAACAGGTCGCGCTCACTGTCCTGCTGCCGTACCGGTCTCGCCGATTCGGGCGTGACGTCGAATACGGTGATCTCCAAGCTGGAGCAGCAGCAGCGTTCATCTGGCCCAGCGATTCAGCCCAAGGCGGCTAACGCGCGCTGCGTCTCCTTACGCACCCACGCTCGTTCATCGCCGAGCATCCGCTCCAGCCCAGCCCGCGCCGATGGCACCCTGAGCTTCCGCAACGCCTTCACCGCGTGGCCGTTCACGTCCGTGTCACCGAGCAACTCGATGAGCACCCCACCGGCCTCAGGGCGCTTCGATCGTGCCAGCCCAAGCACGATCATCTCGCGGGCACGTCCGTAGGAACGATCGCGAGCCAACTCGACAAGGGGCGTCGAAGCGGGCGTCGTCCCCGGTGACGTCCAGAGCGTTACCGACTGCCCACCTCAAGCCGAGCCCGGTCGAATCCTCGACCCGGCGAAACAGGTCCAACAACGGCCCGGTCGCGTCCGGTTTTGCCCACGGGACGCTCAGGACCCGGACAAGCTCCATGAGCGTCTTTTGCTCGGTGGTCTCTGACAGCGCTGCAGTCATGATCGGAACGGCCTTGCGGTAGCGAACCCCGGAGTGCCGCAACTCGGCCAACGACCCGACGTCGTAGCCCGCCTCGACAAGCTTCGCCAGAATCGGCCCTTCCTGCGGCGCTGGAGGCTCTTCCAGCGTCACGGGAGGTTCCTGATCAGATTGATCCCTCCCGAGTCGACCGCACCCTGTAACGGCCCGGAAAGCTGGGTGCCGCCGCGGACATACAGATTGAACTGAAGCCCGTTGCTACCGGCGTAGGCCGAGAAATCTCGTAACTGGCTCGAATAGCTCAACCGCGAAACGTTCTTGACCTCGCCGATCACCGACGAGTTCAACTCATCAGGTATGCGGTACGCCGCCCTCCCACTCGCGGAGGGAATATGTTCAGTGAGGTTTTCTCACCGGGTTCCTCGCTGAAGGTGTAGCAAGACAAGCGCGGCGGCGCTGATGGCGGTGATCCGACGGGGATCGAGGGTGACATGGCGCAGTGCTTTCCAGGTTTGCTTCAACAACGCGTTGCCGCGCTCTGCGGGCGCTCGGAGCGCGGCGATGATGGTGTTGCGGGCGCGGTTGTCGACCGCGAGGTCGCGTCTCTTGACCGGCACGAGAATCCCGATCCCGGCTCCTTGGTAGCCCTTGTCGGTCAGCGTCGGCAGACCCTTGGCGGCTGCGGTGTAGAGCGCGGGCAGGGCGTGGATGCGTGCGGCGGTGATGTCGTGGGTCAAGCCCGGCTCGACCGGGGAGACCCACTCGGGATAGCCGCAGGGGTTGCACAGGACCTGGACGTTCCCGCCGTGGCGCTTGTGTTTGCCGGAGTACCAGGCATCGTGACCGGTGTCGGGGTTCTTCGCCGCACAGCGGTCGGTGGCGATCAGGGTGCCGTCCAGGCACACACACCCCAGACCTCGTGGGACGCCGTCGTCGCCGCCCACGACGCCGTCTACGACCTGGCACAGCGGCGCTACGCGCGGTGGGGCTGCGCGCCGGAACCGCCATCTCTCGCACACCCCCGTACCTCGACCTAGGGTGGAGAGAAGGCCGAGGCAGTCTCGAGGCTGTCCCGGTGGACGCACCCGAGAGGACTCCCACCATGGATCTACGACGCGTCGTGGTGGCCGGAGCGGCCGCCACCCTCCTGCTCGCCGGTACCTCTCCCGCCGCAGCGGAGTGGGAGTACGTGCACGAGGGCAGCCTGACCATCCCGCGGGGCGAGGTCTTCGAAGGCGACCTGACCGTCCGCAACGGCACCCTCACCGTCCGCGGCATCGTGGAGGGCGAGATCCGGCAGCGCGGACCCGGCGGGGTCTACGTGGCCAACACGGGCGAGGTCTGGGGCAACATCACCGAGTCCAGCAGCGGGGGCGTGCGGATCTCCGGCCGTGTGGGCTTCAGCATCTTCGAGAGCGGCACCGGCAGCGTCATCGTCCACTCGACCGGCCAGGTGGACGGTGACATCACCGAGGCGGGCTCGACCGGAAACATCGACATCCGCAGCCGCGTGCGCGGCAACGTCTCCGAGACCGGCAAGGGGGACGTCTACCTGCGCCGCACCGCCGACGTGGGCGGGAACGTCCGCGAGGGCGGCGCCGGCAACCTGTACCTCTACCGGGGCGCGAAGGTCGCCGGCACCGTGAGCGAGCACGGCTCCGGCGCGCTGGTGCGGCGGTGAAAGCTATTGCGCGGCCTTCAGCCGGAGCGTCGACCCGAACTCAGCCATAAACCCCCAGCTCGGGTGGCAAACATCTTCCTTCCAGACTCAGAAGGAAGCGGCATCAAACCTGGGGCGCTTCAGTGACACCGTCGACCGCGCCAGGGTTGCGGATCACGACCGCCCGTTCTACCGGTAGCCAGTTCGGCCACCAGAGAGTGTGCGCATCTCGCCGTCAGGCACGGGCGCCGCGCCGTGGAACCGAGTCAGACCCGAAGCCGTTGGCGCGACACCGGCTCACGGCCTTCGCGCTAGTCGAGCCATTCGACGTCCCAGCCACTCTCTTCGAAGTAGAGATCCACGTCGACGATCGACTCGACCCACGAGTCATTGAAGCTGGAGAAGGCGAATGAGATCCTGCGGTCGGTGAGCGTGTCTTTCGCGACCGAGCTCGGCCGCCCCTCGTCGAGATGATCGGCTTCATCGATCAGATGAAGCCTCGTTTCGGGGTCGAGTTCGTCTGCCGGGTCATGCGGCAGGCCGAGGTGGGGTTCGTGACCGCTCGTGGCTACCGGGCCGCCAAGACGCGACCTGCCTCGGCCCGGCAGCTGCGCGATGAGCTGTTGATTCCGGAGATCGTTCAGCTGCACGAGATGAACTACCGCGTCTACGGGGTCCGCAAGATGCATGCGCTGCTACGCCGGCAGGGCTGGGCGATCGGCTGCGACCAGACCGGCAGGCTCATGAAAGCCGCCGGAGTGCAGGGCGTGAAGCGGTCCAAGAAGGTCTTCGTTGAACGCGTGGCCCAGCCGCCCACGACAGTTCGCGCACGCTCCGCGCGATCAGTGCGGGGAGGCAGTAACAGCCGCTCACGGAAGCGATTCCCATATCACCATGTTCGCAACATCCGGGCGGCCCTCAGAGGCCGGAACAAGGTGCGCTGCCTCGGGCACGAGTTCGCTCGTGACCAGTGGAATTCGGAGCAGCGTGCTGCCACCGAACTCTAGAATGAGAGCCTCAGTGTCTTCTCGAGCGGCGACTACTTCCTTGCCAATTAGCAGACAAAGGCTATCTCGCGAACCCTCGGAAGGAAACGTGATCTCTGTTCCATCGATCTCCACGATTGGGGCGGACAAAGCGCGAAGAATCGGGCCATCGAAGTGTAGCTCGACATAGTCGCGGACGAAGGAGACGCTGCCTACTTCGGCTCCCACAAGCATCTCTAGTGCCGTCACCACGGGAGATGCGCCCATGGATCGCTGTTCGCCACCGTCCGTCCCGTCACCGGGTTAATCGTCTGGCCCGTTCGGTTCATGTACACAACGCGCGGCCCATGATGCGCTGTCTGATCCATGATCCTTACTCCGCTAGCGTTCGGATGAAGACCTAGGCCCCCGGAACCACCGGTGTACTGGACCCCAGTGCCCCTGGTCAAGGTCGGACCCACCGCCCCTTGAGGAACGATAGCCGGAGGCCCGTCTGTAAACCCGACAAATATTGGACTACTGACCGAACTGGTTCCAGTTGGCGATGGTGCGACCCTTGCGCCGTTTGCGGCAACACCGCCAGAGGAAGCGAGGGCGGGCCTGCCCCCGTGTGCGGCGACAACATCGATCGATGGCCCGAGACGCGACAGCACCCTGTTGTTCTGTACAGACTGCGTCGAGGGGGCGTCGTACGCGTGCCGCACTGGGTCGTAGGTGCCTGCGGCGGCGGACGGCGCAATCAGACCGACGAAGATGCCAAGCGCCAAAGTCAGGACGGCAGCCAATCGGGGCAAGAGACTTCTCATGTTGCAGACCTAGGCAGGCTTACCCACTCGGGGGACGCTCGGTTCCAAGCCTCATCGGCAGCATGCACGAGGGCCCAGGCCTCAGCTACACCGACGTGTGGATCGATGACCGTGACAGGTGTGGACGTTTCACGACGCCACTCGACCGCTCCGCGTTCCTCGTCGACGGCCTCAATTTCATAGCGGGATCGACGGAGGATCAGCGAGGGCGAGGTGCGTCGGATGCGGATCATGGCTGAAAGTCCTGAACGTAGTTCCAGTACCCGCTGACCTGCTGACGTTCCATGTTGTAGAAGCTCGACGATGGGTAGCCCGGGGGCTCCCCGATATCCACGATGCGCGAGCCGCCCCGCATCTCACTATTAATCCAGCGCTTGTTGAACCACAGATCGGTCCTCTCTAGCGCCCGCGGCGAGACCTTCTCAATGGAGTTTCGTGGTACCCAGACGGGCGTTCCCTTGTACCAGTCGTAGCCGTTCTTCTCTGCATACGGAACGACACGCTCTGCCATATTCCGTCCCATCGCGACGGTGCGTCCACTGTTTGCGGCGCTCCTTCCGACCATGCCTTTGAGCTTGGAGCCGAACGCTGCGAGTCTGCCTGCCAGGCTTGGTGCCTTGACACCCGCAGCCCCCGGTATGGCCAGCGTAGCGGCTTCCGGTGCCACGTTGCCCAACGAATAGATCATCTCGTTGACGTCGCCGCCGTTCGGGTTGCCGATCGCCACCGCGCGCTCGACCTGCTTGCCCCGCAGATACCCCAACACCAGACCACCGGCCGAGTAGTTAAACCCGTCGATCAGCATGTTCTGCTGCGACGTCACCAACCCGTCGCCCACCCCGGCAAGCCACGACGTGTACCCCTGCCAGGCCATCTGCCATACCGACACCTTCGCAGCAGCCCCCTGCCCCGACCCGGACTGCACCGGTGGCGCAGCCGTCACCGGCGGACTCCCACTACCCCCGGGAGAGGGCTTCGCGTCACGCGGATGCGTGGGTGCCCGGCTGCCCCAGTCCCCACGCATCGCCAACAACCCCGTCGGATCGGAGAACGCTACCGGGTTGGAGTTCGCATACGCATACCCGTGCCACTGCCCCGGATCCGACAGATCCATCACCGGGTCCACCGAAATGAACCGACCCAGGGAGACGTCCAGGTACCGAGCCCCCACCTGCACCAGACCCGTCGCATCCACCGGCTTGCCCAAGAACCCCTTGTCCCCCGGCCACGACGACACCCCACCGCGCGGGTTCCCGAACGGATCCACGTCACGACGCACCAACGCGTTCGCGACGTTCCCCACCGCCCCCAACGCCGTCCCATGACGATCAGGCACCAAGCTCCACACCCGCTCCCCACCAGCACCCGTACGCACCGCCACGGCCTGTCCCCCGAAGGCGTAGTACCGCGACGCCGAGACCTGCCCGGCCGCAAGCGTCAGCTCCATCCCCCCAGCCAGATACACCGTCACCGTGGACCCGTTGCGGCGCACCAGACGCGAACCATCAGCGCCGTACACGAAGGATGAAGCACCCGTGCCCGCTACAGACTCCAACCGGCCATAGGCATCCCACGCCAACGACTGCGACACCCCGGACTTCGTACGCCCCACCGTATTCCCCGAAGCGTCATACGCATACGACTCGCTCGCATTGCCCCCCGCACCGGACTGCGCCACAGCGGTCGCCGCATGCGGCCGCGCACCACCAGCCGATGGATACACGAAGGACCTCGTCACCGTTCCCGACGACGAACGCCGCACCTCTGTGGTGCGGTTACCCACAACGTCGTAGGTATAGTCCGTCCAGTAGGGCGAGCGACCACCCAAGGCGGCGACGCTGGGTGCCACGGCACAGTTCGCGTTCGCCGGGGTCCATACCCTTGCCAGGCGCTGCAACCCGTCGTACCTGAAGCACTGCGCGTCTCGAAGGCCACTACCACTAGGGTCGTCAATGATGGACGTCGGGTTCCCGGCGTCGTCGTAGGTGTACGACACGTCCTGGGCGAACCCGTCGAAACCCTGGCGGACCAGCATCGCCGCACTCAGCCGCCGTGTCCCGTCCTCGTACTGGTACGCAATCTGCTGGGTGAACGTATTGCCCAGCGACACCCGCAACGGCTCACCGAAGCTTGAGTAGTCGGTGTCTGCGACATATACCCCCCACCCGAAGCCGCCGCTCATCCACTCGGGCATGTTCGCCGAGTCGTAGAACGTGGTGACGGTCTCGGTACCGAGGCCACCCGCTGCAGGATGCCGCAACGTCTTGAGCTGCCCGTCGGCGGTGTAGGTATAGCCGGTGGTGTAAGTCCCGGCCAGGGCACCCTCCGCCGCCGGGATGGTGACGGACTGTCCCAACGGCCGGTACGCGGCGTCGTACGCCGTCACCGCAGTCGTGTAGGCGGCTCCGTCGCTGTAGCTCGTCGAGGACGTGAACTGCCCTTTGACGAGCGTGTCGTGGACCCAGGTCGCCAGCAAGGCTCCCACGGGGCCGTCTTCTCGCTGCTCGACCGCGCGCCCCAGCCCGTCGTAGCCGGACCAGACGGTCACTCCGCGTGCGTCGGTGGTGCTCACCACCTGCCCCGCGTCGTCGTAGCTCGTCGTCGTCGTCCCTCGGTCCGGGTCGGTGGCAGAGATGAGCCTGCCCCTGAGGTCGTAGGTATTGGTCCAGGAGTTGCCGGCGGGATCGGTCATCGAGGCGAGCCGACCTGCCTTGTCGTAGGTGTAGTGCGTGGCATGGAGCGGCCCGGCTGGGACCGGACCCGCGTACTGGCGCAGCTCGACCGTGCGTCCGCGCGCGTCGTTCACCGTCATCTGGGGAACCGCACCTGTCGGTGGCACCACCAGGACGCGGTCGCCGCCGTAGCTGGTGGTGGTGCGCCACCGCTCGGACTCGTACACATCGAAGATCTCGGCCGTCACACGACCTGCTCCGTCGTACACGTGACGTGTGCGCGACGGCACCGCTGCCGACGCCGTCACCAGCGTGGTCGACGGAGCGCCGGTGGTGACCCAGGCCCCGTGCGTGGTCTCCACCAGCCCACGCGAGTCGTAGAAGGCGTCGGTGACGACACGTCCCGAACCTACCGCCGTCGGCGTTTGCGTCTGGCGCGCACGAAGCAGGCCGTCGAAGTGCTCGACCGTCGAGCGGTACGTGCCATCGTGGATGAGGTTCTGCGTGGTGACCGCGTTCTTCCCATTCGTCCGGATCGTGTAGGCGAACGTGCGGTGCGGGGACGCGGTGCCCTGCGCCCGCCCGGGCAGCCAGACCTGTGTGACGCGTCCTAGCGCATCGTAGGTGGCGCTCGTCACCCTGCCGTTGGCATCCGTCACCTTCACCGCGGCGCCCCAGGCAGGCGAAAGGTCCGTGGTCGTCACATGGGCGGTCAGCGGCCCGGTGCCGTCTGGGTCCGGGGACGTCGAGACGATCCGGGTGAGCGGACCACCCGTCGCCGGGGTGTACGCAGTAGTCGACGTGCGACCGAGCGCGTCAGCGACCCACGTGGTCCGTCCCTGCGCGTCATACCCCGTCGTCGACTGTGTCACGTAGCTGGGCGTGGAGCCCGAGTAGCCGGAGAGGGCTTCGGTGCGGGTGACGAGTCCCCTGCTGGGCGTCGTACCGTAGGTGCCGCCGTCGTAGGAGATCCGTGCGTCGGACACCACGTGCGCCGGCCGCGAGACGGTGGCGGAGCAGCGCACCGACACGGTCTCGGTGCGCCGCACGGTGGCCACGATGTGGGCCGAGGCCTTGCGGGCGTACTCGAACCGGGTGCACAGGTCATCGGCCGTGGTCGAGGTGTCACCGCGGTCATCGATCTCGATGGGCATCCCGTACACGTCGTCGAAGGTCGTCGACGTCCTCGTCGTTCGGGAACCGCCCGGCAGTTCCGGCGCCACGACGGTCTCCTCACGGACCGCTTCTCCCAACAGATAGGCCTTGGCGCCGTCCGGCCCGGTGGCCGTGGCAGGCGAGCGCCACGGTGTCAAGAGCACATTCGATATCTCGGCACCGCCGACACCGTTGTAGACGACCTGCTCGCGCTGGAAGCCGTTGAAGCGGTCGTGGTCGACGATGCCCCCGATGCTGACTTCTCGCCTACCGCTCGAGAGCCTGTCGTTGTCCATACCCCGGAAGTACCGGTGGCGCACCCTCGACCGCGGTCCGGAGTCCGGTGCACCGGTGATCACGTCCACGGTGCCGTAACCACGGAATTCCCCCCAGGTGCGCTGGTCCTTGGGGACGAGCGGGTTGTCGTCGTAGTGCCACGCCGCGCCACCGACATAGGAGTAATGGGTCTCGATACCGGGGCTCAGACCATCGCGACCGTTCGCTACGACGGAGGTGACGAGATACTTGTGGAAGTACTCCCGGATCGGCTCCGGCTGGCCTTCCGGCGTCCACATCACCGGGAAGCAACGTCTGGTGTTGGTGTCGGGTGCCGAGGGCAGATTGGCGGTGGTGCAATCCTGGGTGGAGTAGTTGACGGAGAGAACTGCGCCCGACTCGGTGGTGATGGAGGAGATGCGGTAGCGGTTCATCCGTGGGCCAAGGTCGCCGATCGAGTCGACCCTGTTGGCCATCTGCACCCCGTGGAAGGTGTTCTTGGGCAGGGCTATCTGGCCCTCAGCGACACCTTTGCGCTCGATCGACTCCAGCCAGAGAGTCGGGCTCGTGCCGTCGCCCATGGTCGGGAAGCCCTGCATCAAGTTCCACTCGTCCACCGACTGGTAGGACGAACCTACCCGGACCTTGGTCATCACGGCCGAGAGCCTCTTGCGGGTGAAGAACGTCGGCGACACCCGGTTCGGGCACGAGCTCGACGAGGTGCAGATCTGGTCGAAAGGCACGTCAGGCCAGTGCCCCGCGTTCGACGAGGTGAGCTGGGACGGGGCGCACGTCACCGACTCGGAAGGGATACAACGCTCCTCGACCGTGAACTCCACCCGCATCGGGGAGGTCGCGGTCTCGGCGCCACGGCGCTGACCGTAGTCGATACGGGACAGGTAGCCGCCGCGCACGTAGCTGGACACAGCATCGTTGAGGTTGCGGCCGTACCGGTTGGTCTCCTTCTCGTAGAAGTATGTCATCGTGTTGTCCGAGGTATCCACGACATAGTCGAGATTCCACCGCCAGGTCTGTTCGCACCGGGAACTGGCGAAACTCGCCGCGTAGCACGGTTCGCCGGTGTGGTTGCCGTAGACGGGCACCGTCCACGCCGAGTTCAGCGCGACGCCGTCGGGGTCGTCGCGACGGTCCCGGCCGAAGTAGTACTGGGTGCCATCCGTCGTCGTGACCTTCCAGTGCTCACGATGTTCACCTGTGGCTCCTCCGCCGCCGAGCCGCTGGACGCGCGTGCCGTCGTCGTTCTTCAGCCGCCAGGTTCCGGACGTCTCGTCCTTGACCAGTTCCTCGGCTTTGCCCTGGAACACGAGGAGGGCATTGTCGGTGGACCAACACAGGTCACCGGTCGGATGCGTCTTGTTGTTCGGAGTCCCACCGCGGTCCTCCGAGCATGTCACGTACCGGCGCTCGACGAATCCCGTGGTGAGATCCCAGCCGTCACCGACCCAGGACGACTGGTTGTTGGTCGTCGCGACCCTGCCGTCCAACGAGCCCGAGGAGTAGGACAGCGCCAGGTCTGGCGCCGGGCCCCCCAATGCAGGTGGCACCACCAAGGGGTAGCTCCACGCAAAGCTGCCGGTCTGTGGTGAGACCTGCCATGACGAAGCGGGGGAGAGCGGACTTGCAGACCAGTCACCCGTCGGGCCGGACGCCCCCGCCGCCATGGCGACCACCCCGAGAGACGACGGCACCACGCTGGCCGTCACCGTGCCGGCGTCGAGGTCGACCTCGGCGTCGAGAGGTGTCTGCTGCCGACACTCGTCAAGCTCAGGGGTCGTGAGTGCACAATCCGGCAGAGCGACGAGCTTCAACCGACTGGCCCAGTCACCGCCGGATGTCCCCGCAAGCTCTGCATAGTCAATCGTGAGCCTCGCCCGCCCGCCCAGGTCGACGGCGTCCGGCTCGACGTTGAGGTCAAGTAGATATCCCTCGACGCCGGCTCGCACGGCGTCCACGCGCTCGAGGACACCGACGTCGATCGGTTGTTCCGCGCGCCTCGCTCTACCGTCCGCGGCGACGAAGTCGCCTTGCAGGATCGCCGTCAGCCCGGAGGGCTTGGGCGACGACGGCCCATAACTCTCCATCGCATCGAGCCGCGGCGTGTCATCGTCTCTGGCGGGACTCGACTCGACGGGGGCGACGTCCTCGACCTGGAGATCTCCTGAGGACGAGCGTCCCTTGAGCGCTGAGCCGTCGGCGCTGGCCGGAGCCGGTGAGCCAGCGACGAGGCCCATGGCCAGCGCTGTCGTCACCAAGAACGTGATCCCTGATCCGATGCATACGCCCGTGGCGCGTACCCTGGGTGCGTACTGTCGCTTCATCATCGCCTCCCTAGGCCGGGTTGCAGCTCTGCCGGAGCGCGTCGTCACCAAGCACGCCGTCATGTATCCGTACGCGGTCGACCGATCCGAACCAGTGCTGGCCCGGTGCCCCCTGCACCAGACCGTGCCCGAGCTGGAAGCTGCCGCCAGCGATCCAGCTCGCTGTGAAGCTCGTCGACGCGGAGGCGACCGGCACCACGGCGTCAACGGCGGAGGGCTTGCACACATACAGCCGCAGCGTGTCGTTGCCGGCATTGTGGATACCGATCAACCCCACCCACGTACCGGTCTGCACCGGGACCGCAGAGCGCGCTGCGGTGACACTTGGCGCGTTGACATCAGTGGCGTCCATCCAGAACGCCCAGCAAGAGGCCACGCCCGTGGGGCAGCTTGCGTCGTTGCGGTGGCCGAGCGCGAACCCGTTCGCGAAGAAGCCTCCCTGGCTCACTGCTGCGCGGGTGCCCGTCGTCGAGTCGAGCTTCACGAGCGCGGTGACCGTGAAGCTGTCGCGGGTGTCGTAGATGGGTCTGCCCGCGGAAGCGACGTCGTTCGTGGCGTCGAAGCGCAGGGCCTTGTCTGCTGCGCTCGTTCCGAACTCGGCCCCCGGGCCGTTGACCCACTGGGTGCTGGTCGACACCGTGAGCGGGTTCGGCGGCTGCACCCCGCTGATGTCGGCCGCCTGTGTCCCCGATCCCTCGTCCAGCCGCCAGTCCCCGACGACGGTTGTGAACGCGACGATGTATCGGAACACCGTCTCCGGCCCTTTGTGACCCGCCTCGTCCTCGGACTGCACGTGGAGCGTATGCACTCCAACTTTGGTCGGGGTGTGGGTGATGGTCGCGAAGCCCAAGGGTGCGCTGACCGACCTGTTCTTCGCGTCGTTGTTGAATGAGTAGTGGAACCGCACGACGTCCGTCGAACCATTCTCGTCGATCTGGAAGCCACCCGTCTTGCCAATGCCACCCCCCATGACGGTGCCTCCGGTCGGTGCACTCTGCGGGTACACAGCGGCCTGTCCCTGCGCCGCATGACCCCCGGCTACCAAGGTGGCCACGGGGACCGACGTCACCCTCGGAGCGACCGGTGGTGTCAGGTCCAGCCGGAACTCGCACGTCTTGGTGGCGCTCGTGCGAGCCGGGCTCGCGGTGTCCCGAGCGTGGACCGTCCAGCGATAGGACCGTTCGCTGAGAGTCCCGCTAGGCACTCTTCTCGAGTGGTTGGTGCCAGATGCCGCCGCTGTGGTGAGCGCAGGCTTCCACACGGAAGAGCCGGATGTCGTCAGTATCTCGAACTGCGCACGTGAGTTGTCCCCATCAGGATCCGAGACGACCGCGTTGAGCGTTGGCCGTTCGTCCCTGAACGCAGGCCGTCCTGCCCCGGTGACGCACGCGGCTGTTCCACTCGTGGTCGTCAGCACGGCTGATGTCGGTGTGTTCGGTGCGCGGTTGTACTCGATCGTCAGCTTGGCATCTTTCCGATAGCGCTTCCACCCCGTCATCGTCGTCTCGTCCGCAGCCTTGAGACCGATCGACAAGGTCGTGTTGCTGCTGTCGGCCGCGAACCTGACCGCCTCTTTCGCGTCGAACTCCACCCACTGCGGGAGACTGTTCGCACACCCCGGCTTGTGCGCCACATATCGGGCGTCGAGCAGGCGAGCCGACGTCCAGGGTCCGGCATCCGACCACCCGGTCGACTGGGAGATGTTGTTGACTCGGTATGCCTCGACCGTGCTCTTCGAGCAGCTGTACGAGTGCGTCCCGTACACGCTGAACTCTGCGCTCACGATGTCGGAGCCGACAAGGTTGTTCATCGTATTCATGTTGGTGAACTCGTACACCAGCCGGCTTCGAAAGGTCTTCGGGCACGTGCTCGACGTCGGGCGGTCGCACCGACCGACGCCCTGGTCTGGGCTGAACTTCCACTGCGGTGAGTACCCGTCGCTCACCCAGGTCCACTCGTGGGCATTCCGGTAGAACTCTGGATCGATGTACACCGGCCACACCGTGTCCGTGGCGGTCAGCAGCTCGGCATCGGGTGTCACGACAACGGCACCGCTCTCGAGGCCCAACCCCAGCTCGGCGACAGCGTCGCCGGCCTGGGGCGCGGACGCGCGTTCCTTCTCACTCGTGACCCGCAGCGGAGGAGCGTCGAAAGCGAGATCGGGCGAAATGTTGTCGGGAACCACCGCACCACCTCGCCACGCAGACGGACCAGTCTTCGAGCCGGAGGAGTCCCACATCACCGGGACCGGGCTGTGCAGGACGACATCCCTGTCGGCATCGACGACCTCCAAGGCGCCATCCGCCTCTCGGAGCTCCAAGCCCTGTGCGGCTTCGACGGGAAACTCCAGCTCTGCCAGCGCCGGATGGGCAGCCGCCTCCGGCGAGGACACACGCAGCGCCTGGGAGAATCCGGTCGCGTCGCTGTCCACCACGACGATCATGTCGACACCCGGCAACACTTCGGGATAGGTCAGCATCGCACCGTCCAGGACCGGCGCGGTCATGGCAAAGGGCGCGTCGATCGAGAGCGATGTGCCCTCGTGCTCGATCGTGGCGAGCTGCGAATCGTCACCGCCGCCAAACGACATGGCGACAACGGGCGACGCCACCTCGATCCGGTCGCCCACCATCACCAGCGTCGGGTCGACCGGCTGCCACACCCCGGTGATGTCGGTGCGCACAGCGAGGGTAGAGACCTCGAGCCGTGTCGTGCCGTGAGCAGTCGCGTACTGGGTGTCGTACACGGTGCGGGCGTCGAGGATCTCGACATCGTGGGCGCAGGCCGCAGCCCGGGCTGCGGCCTCGTCTGCGCGTGCCACCGCGTCCGGGCAGTGTGCCGCGCCCAGGGTTCGCGAATCACCCGCCGGGATCACTTCGGGCAACAGAGGTACTGCGGCCGCGGAACCGCTACTCAAGGCCGCGACAAGACCCACGGCCAGAACTCGCGTAGCGAGCGCCGTCAATGACGGTCGGTTCACTAGCGGCGTATGCGCCATCGCTCCGTCGCTGCGACGAGCCCGGTTCATCGGCACCCCCTGTGTCACACCGACGTCAGTCGGCATTCCATTCCCTCACCCGACCCGGGTGGGCATCTGACTCACACGATGCGTGAATGAGATGGCCATGCCATAGAGGTAGGAGGGGGGTCATGGGTGCCAAATGACTACCCCATCAGGAACACCGGACCGAGCAACACCCGCATGCGGTAACTCACTCCCACTCGATGGTGCCCGGGGGCTTGCTCGTCACGTCGAGCACCACGCGGTTGATCTCACGCACCTCGTTGGTGATGCGGTTGGAGACCGTGGCGAGCAGCTCGTAGGGCAGGCGCGACCAGTCGGCCGTCATCGCGTCCTCGCTCGACACGGGGCGCAGCACCACGGGGTGCCCGTAGGTGCGCCCGTCGCCCTGGACGCCCACCGAGCGCACGTCCGCGAGCAGCACCACGGGACACTGCCAGATCTCG
>CAZECM010000041.1:0-27624 GCA_964510785.1 uncultured Cellulomonadaceae bacterium
TCCGCGGTGTGGTTGTAGACGACGTCGAGGATGACCTCGATGCCCGCGGTGTGCAGGGTCTTGACCATCGCCCGGAACTCCTGCACGGCCTGACCGGGGCGACCGAAGGCCGCGTAGCCGTTGTGCGGGGCGAAGAAGCCGATCGTGTTGTACCCCCAGTAGTTCGACAACCCGCGCGCGACGAGGGTCGGGTCGTTGACGAACTGGTGCACCGGCATGAGCTCGACCGCCGTGACACCGAGCGACGTCAGGTACTCGACGGCGGCCGGGTGGGCGAGGCCGGCGTAGGTGCCCCGCAGCTCGGGCGGGATGTCCGGGTGGCGCATCGTGAAGCCGCGCACGTGCGTCTCGTAGATGACGGACTCGTGGTACTCGCGCCGCGGCGGGCGGTCGTGCCCCCAGTCGAAGTAGGGGTTGACGACCACGGACTTCATGGCGTGCGTCGCGGAGTCCTCGTCGTTGCGCACGTCGAGGCTCTCGAACTCGTAGGAGAAGAGCGAGGGGTCCCCGTCGATCTGGCCGTCCACGGCCTTCGCGTACGGGTCGAGGAGCAGCTTGTTCGGGTTGCAGCGGTGGCCCTGCGCGGGCTCGTAGGGGCCGTGCACACGGAACCCGTAGCGCTGGCCGGGGGTGAGGGCGACGGCGTAGCCGTGCCACACGAATGCGTCGACCTCGGGCAGGTCGACGCGGGTCTCGGTGCCGTCCTCGTCGAAGAGGCACAGCTCGACGCGGTCCGCGACCTCGGAGAAGACCGCGAAGTTGACCCCCGCGCCGTCATAGGTCGCGCCGAGGGGGTAGGGGGTTCCGGGCCACAGGTCCATGGGTTCAGAGTGCCAGGGCGCGGTGCGGCGTGCCTACGACGACGACGGCGCCCCGTGGTCCACAGCCCGCCGGAGGTGGCTGCGACGTGTCGGATCGTTGCGCAAGGATGGGTGGCATGTCAGCGAGCGCTCGGAGTGTCGAAGCTGGGACCTCACGTTCCGTGGCTCCGGCACGTCTACAGGGTGTGACAGCAAAGAAACCCTTCGAGGCGGTCGTCGAGCGTCACGGCGCCACGGTGCTCCGGGTGTGTCGCGCGGTCCTCGGTCCGCACGACGCGCAGGACGCGTGGTCCGAGACGTTCCTTGCGGCGCTGCGGGCATACCCGGACCTCGACGCGGGCGCCAACGTCGAGGCCTGGCTCGTGACGATCGCCCATCGCAAGTCCATCGACGTCGTGCGTGCACGTGACCGGGTGAGCTCGGTCGCCGAGCCACCGGACCGCGTCGCGGCGGACCGTGCGGACGGCCGGGACCTCGACCTGTGGGCGGCGCTCGGTGAGCTCGCGGACAAGCAGCGGGCCGTCGTCGCGTATCACTACATCGGCGGGCTGGGCTACCGCGAGGTGGCCCAGATCGTCGGTGGTACCGAGGCGGCGGCGCGCAGGGCGGGTGCCGACGGGGTCGCGGCACTACGCCGCGCGCTCGCGGGGCGCGAGAAGGTCCACGGAGGTGTGGCATGAGCGAAGCGTGGTTGGAACGGCTCGATGGAGGGGTGTCGATGGGACTGGAGGCGGAGTTGGAACGGTTGCACGAGGAACTGACCACGACGGCGGAGCGTGAGGGGGCCCTCGACCTCGCCTATCGGACGGTCAGCTCGCCGATCGGTGAGCTGCTGCTCGTCGCGAGCCCGGTGGGTCTCGTCCGGCTCGCCTTCGAGAACGAGGACCACGAGGCGGTGCTCGCCACGCTCGCGTCCCAGCTCAGCCCGCGCATCCTGGCCGCCCCCGCACGGCTCGACGCGCCCGCTCGCGAGCTCGAGGAGTACTTCTCGGGGCGCAGGCGGGACTTCGACGTGAGCGTCGACCTCAGCCTCACGCGAGGCTTCCGGGCCGAGGTCGTGACCTACCTGAGCCGCATCGAGTTCGGACGCACGGCGAGCTACGCCCAGGTCGCCGAGGCCGTGGGCAACCCCCGAGCGGTGCGCGCGGTGGGCAGCGCGTGCGCCACGAACCCGTTGCCGCTCTTCCTGCCCTGCCACCGCGTCGTGCGCTCCGACGGCACGTTCGGGGCGTACCGCGGCGGGCACGAGGCCAAGGGATTCCTCCTCGCGATGGAGGCCGCGGCATGAGCGGACCTGCTAGCGCGGTCGTGATCGGCGAGGACGGCAGGGCACGCACGCCGTGGGCGTACGGCGACCCCCTCTTGCTCGCCTACTACGACGAGGAGTGGGGCCGGGTCGTGCGCGACGAGCAGGGGCTGTTCGAGCGGCTCTCGCTCGAGGCGTTCCAGTCGGGGTTGTCGTGGCTCGTCGTGCTGCGCAAGCGCGACGCGTTCCGTGCGGCGTTCGCCGAGTTCGACCCCGAGGTGGTCGCGGCGTTCACCGACGCGGACGTCGAGCGCTTGCTCGGCGACCCGGGCATCATCCGCAACGGTGCGAAGGTCCGCGCCACGATCCGCAACGCGCAGGCGACCGTCGCGCTGCGGGACGAGGGTGGCCTCCCCGAGCTCCTCTGGTCCTTCAAGCCCGAGCGCACGCCCGAGCCCCGTGTGATGGCGGAGGTGCCGTCGACGTCACCCCAGTCGGTCGCGCTCGCGAAGGAGCTGCGCGGGCGTGGCTTCTCGTTCGTGGGTCCCACCACGGCGTTCGCGCTGATGGAGGCGGTCGGCATCGTCGACACCCACCTCGTCGGGAGCTACCTGCGCGGGGTCTCGGGGGTATGGGCGGCGTGACGTCCGTCGCGCTCGACCTCACGGGTCCGCTTCCCGCGGCACCGGTGCTCGCAGCGCTCGCGGCGCACAGCCTGCCCCGCGTCCAGGTCACCGAGACGGAGACCGGCGGGCGGGTCGGCGGCGGCGTCGCGGGTACGGGTGCTGCTGCGAGCGCGGGTGCGGCACGGGGAGTCGTGCGCCGCGTCCTGGACCTCGAGGGCATCCCTGTCGCCATCGAGGTGGAGATCCGGGACGGGGCGGTCGATCTTCACACTCCCGACGGGCTCGATCCGGCTCGCGGTGCCCTCGCGGTCGCGGCGGTGCGAGGCTGGCTCGACCTGGACCAGGACCCGGCCGCGGTGCACGCGGCACTCGGCGGTGACCAGCGGCTCGGACCCTTGCTCGCCGTGCGGCCGGGGCTGCGGATCGTGGGGCATCCCGACCCGTTCGAGGCCGCGGTGACCACCGTGCTGGGGCAGCGCGTGAGCCTCGCCGCCGCGCGAGTCTTCGGGGCGCGGTTCGTCGAGTTCTTCGCGCCGGACGGGGAGCTCGTCGCCTTTCCGTCGCCCGAGGTCGTCGCGGCGGCGGACCCGGACGAGCTGCGCGCCGCCGTGGGGGTCACGGGGACCCGGGGACGGTGCGTCGTCGAGCTCGCGGCACTGTGCGCGGGTGGCCTCGACCTGGCCCGCGACGAGCCGGGCGTCGTACGGGAACGGTTGCTCGCCGTGCCGGGGATCGGGCCGTGGACCGTGGACTACCTCGCCGTGCGCGTGCTCGGGGACCGGGACGCCTACCCCTCGGGGGACCTGGTGCTGCAGCGCGCGCTCGGTGTACGTAGTGCCCGCGAGGCAGAGGCGCTCTCGGAGCCCTGGCGTCCATGGCGGGCCTACGCGCTCTTCCACCTCTGGACCGCGGAGACGTACTCGTAGCGTCGAGCGCGGCTCGAGGCGATACTCCCGGGAGGTCCCTATCGAACCTACGGGACCGTAAGTTACTGTCGAGTAATGAACGCTCTCGCCTCGCGGCCCTGGCTCGACCACTACCCCTCCGGCGTGCCCGCGGAGGTGGAGATACCGCACGAGGCGGTCGGTCGGGGGCTGCAGGTGGCGGCCGAGCGGTGGCCAGAACGCATCGCCGTCGACTTCTTCGGTGCCGTGACGACCTATGCGCAGCTCGCGGCGGAAGTCGAGCGCGCGATGGCGGCGCTGCACGGGCTCGGGGTGCGCCACGGCGACCGGGTCGCGCTCGTGCTGCCGAACTGCACGTCCCACGTGATCGCCTTCAACGCGTTGCTGCGGCTCGGTGCCGTGGTGGTCGAGTGCAACCCGACCTACACCGCGAGCGAGCTCGCGCACCAGTTCGCGGACGCCGGCGTGAGCGTCGCGATCGTCTGGACCAAGGCCGTGCCCGTCTCGCTCGCCGCCGCGGAGGCCATCGGTCCGGACGCGGCGCCGCGCGTCCTCTCGCTCGACATGACGCGTGACCTGCCCGTCGCCAAGCGGATCGCGCTGCGGCTTCCCGTCGCCAAGGCCCGGTCCCTGCGTCGGGCCATGCGCGGCAAGGTGCCCGCGACCGTGCCCGACTGGCACGGTCTGCTGCGGCGCGCGGAGCGTATCGACGAGCCCGTCCCCGGCCCCGGTGCCGACGACGTCGCGCTGCTGCAGTACACGGGCGGCACGACGGGTACCCCCAAGGCGGCCGTCCTGACGCATCGCAACCTCGTCGCCAACGCGCTGCAGGGGCAGGCGTGGGCCCGCTTCGTCGAAGGTGAGGAGACGGTGTACGGCGCACTGCCGTTCTTCCACGCCTTCGGACTGACCTTCTGCCTCACGCTCGCGGTCCGCATCGGAGCCACGCTCGTCGCGTTCCCCAAGTTCGACGCCTCGGCGCTCGTGGCGGCCCACGCGCGGCGGCCCGCGACCTTCATCCCCGGCGTGGCACCGATGTTCGACCGGATCGTCACCGCGGCGGAGGTGGCAGCGGTCGACCTCGGCGGCATTCGCCTCTCCTTCGCCGGTGCGATGCCTGTTCCCACCGAGACCGCCGCCCGCTGGGAGCGCGCCACGCGCGGCCTGCTCATCGAGGGCTACGGACTCACGGAGACCTCGCCCGTGGCGCTCGGCAACCCGTGCTCCGCCCACCGTCGCCCCGGCGCGCTCGGCCTGCCGTTCCCGAGCACGGACATCCGCGTCGTCGACCCGGACGACGACGTCGCGCCCCGCGATGCCGTCCCGGACGGTTCGGGGACGGTGCGCGGCGAGCTCCTCGTCCGCGGCCCCCAGGTGTTCCAGGGCTACTGGAACCGGCCCGAGGAGACCGCGCACCAGCTCCTCGAGGGCGGGTGGCTCCGCACGGGCGACATCGTCCGCGTCGGGCCCGACGGCGTCGCGGTGCTCGTGGACCGCATCAAGGAGATGATCATCAGCAACGGGTTCAAGGTGTACCCCTCGCAGGTCGAGGACCACCTGCGCGCCATGCCCGGTGTGCGGGACGTCGCGGTCGTCGGGCTCCCTGGCGTCGGCGCGGACGAGCGGGTGGCGGCCGCCGTCGTGCTCGAGCCGGAGGAGGACGGTGCCGGGGTGCGTCACCTCGTCGACCTCGAGGGGGTGCGTGCGTGGGGCGAGCAGCGGCTGACCCGCTACGCGCTGCCCCGGGTGTTCGCGGTGGTCTCCGAGCTGCCACGTTCGCAGCTCGGCAAGGTGCTGCGCCGCACCGTGCGCGAGGACCTGCTGGGCCGGGAGGACCTCGAGCACCACACGCCGTAGCGGGCGGCGGACGCCCGGGGCGCCTCCGCCGCGGCGCTGGTTAGGGTTGTCGTATGCACGACCACTCCCACCACGGCAGCGCCGGGGCTCGGCATGCCGGGCGGCTGCGCTTCGTCCTCGTGACCACGGCTCTGGTGCTCGTGGCCCAGGTGGTGGGTGCGGCACTCAGCGGGAGCCTCGCCCTGCTCGCCGATGCCGGCCACGCACTGACCGACGTCACGGGCCTCGCCGTCGCGCTCGTGGCCGTCCGGCTCGGGCTGCGCCCTCCCACGCCCCGCCACTCCTTCGGCTACCAGCGCTTCGAGGTGCTCGCGGCGCTGTTCAACGCCGTGCTGCTCATCGTCGTCGGGGTGCTCGTGGTGATCGAGGCGCTCGAGCGCTGGGGCTCACCGCCCGACGTGCGGCCCGACCTCATGATCATCTTCGCCGCGGCGGGGCTCGTGGTGAACCTCGTGGGCCTGCTCGTGCTCCGGCAGGGGGCCAAGGAGTCGATCAACGTGCGCGGCGCCTACCTCGAGGTGCTCGGCGACCTGCTCGGTTCGGTGGCCGTCGTCGTCGCCGGCGTGGTGCTCGCGACAACGGGCTGGGCGCACGCGGACCCCGTGGCGTCGCTCGCCATCGCGGCGTTGATCCTGCCGCGCGCGGCCATGCTGGCGCGCCAGGTGGTGCACGTGCTGCTCGAGGGCACGCCCGACGACGTCGACCTCGCTGCGGTGCGTGGCCACATCCTGCGCGCCGACGGCGTCGAGGACGTCCACGACCTGCACGTGTGGCAGCTCACCTCCGGGGTGCACGTCATGTCGGTGCACGTCGTCGTCGGTGACGAAGCGCTCGCGAGCTGCGGGCGGGAGGGGATCCTCGACCGGCTCGGGGAGTGCTTGCGAGAGCACTTCGACGTCGAGCACTCGACCTTCCAGATCGAGCCGGTGTCGCACGCCGCCCACGAGGGCGCCGTGCACGAGTAGTCGGTGGTCGGGACTAGTGTCGACGATGAACCCGCAGGTAGTCGCCAACAAGGAGCACCGGATGCCCACCACGTTCGACCCCGTCCCGTCCGAGACCCCCGTCCGCGCGCTCACGATCGACGTGCGCGAGACACCGGCCGGGGACGCCACCGTGCTCGGCGTCCTCGTCGGGAAGTCCGGCGACGTGCCGGCCGAGGTCGGGCTGAGCCGCGACGCGCTCAAGCGCGCCGGCTTCACCGGTGGCACCGGACAGACGCTCACGCTGCCGCGACCGGACGGGCGGACCGTGATCGCCGTCGGCCTCGGCGACCCGGCGAAGGTCGACGCCGCCGCGGTGCGCGACGCCGCCGGGGCGTTCGCCAGGTCCGCGAACCACGACGCGGCGATCGCGATCTCGCTCGCCGGCACGGAGAGCTGGGAGGTGCCGTTCGGCGCCGGCCCGCTCGACGCCGCAGCCGTGGGCCAGGCGATCGTCGAGGGCGCCGTCCTCGGCCGCTACCGCTACGAGGAGCTGCGCTCGTCCTCGGAGGTGACGGCGCTCGAGGCCGTCACCGTGGTCGCGGGTGCGGCCCACCACGACGGGCTGCGTGCGGGCGCCGAGCGCGGCAGGTCGCTCGCCCGCGCCACCGCCGTCGCTCGTGACCTGTCGAACGCGCCGGGTTCGTTGCTCACGGCGCCGGCCTTCGGCGAGCTCGCGACCCGCGTCGCGCAGGCCACGGGCCTCGGCATCGAGGTGTTCGACAAGGCCGCGCTCGAGGAGATGGGCTGCGGCGGCCTGCTCGGCGTCAACCGCGGCTCGGCCGACGAGCCGCGCATGATCAAGCTGACCTACCGTCCCGAGGGTGCCACGGCGCACCTGGGTCTCGTGGGCAAGGGGATCATGTACGACTCGGGCGGCATCAGCCTCAAGCCGTCCAACTCCTCGCACCAGCAGATGAAGATGGACATGGCCGGTGCGGGAGCAGTGCTCGCCGCGATGTCGGTGCTCGCGGAGCTCGACGTCAAGGTCGACGTCACGGGGTACCTCGCGTGCACGGACAACATGCCCTCGTCGCACGCACAGAAGCTTGGCGACGTCGCGGTCACCCGCTCCGGTCGCACCATCGAGGTGCTCAACACGGACGCCGAGGGGCGGCTCGTGATGGTCGACGCGATCGCGCTCGCCGTCGAGGACGAGGTGGACGCCGTCGTCGACATCGCGACGCTCACGGGGGCGTGCCTCATGGCGCTCGGTCCCCTCAGCGCGGGCGTCTTCGCGAACGACGACGGCATCCTTGCGCAGGTGAAGGCGGCCGCGACGTCCTCGGACGAGTCGGTGTGGCACCTGCCGCTCGACCGCCGCTACCGCAAGCTCATGGACTCCGAGATCGCGGACGTCAAGAACATCGGTGGCGACTCCGGCGGCGCGATCACGGCGGCGCTCTTCCTGGCGGAGTGGGCGGGGGACACGCCCTGGGCCCACCTCGACATCGCGGGCCCCATGCGCTGGGAGTCGACCGAGGGCTACCGGCCCAAGGGCGCCAGCGGCTTCGGTGCTCGGCTGCTCGTCGAGCTCGCGCAAGGATTCCGCAAGCCGTAGGCACACGCCCAGGGGGAGTGCTGCAGGACACAAGTCCTAGACAGGGCCGCTCTCAATTTCTACAGTTGGGGGCGTGCAAAAGATTCGGCGGCTGCTGCTCCTGCTGCCCGGTGGGATCGCGCTGCTCCTGGGACTGGATGCTGCGCTCCTCCTGCTCGGGCTTCCGGCACCGCTGACGACGGAGCGGCTGCCGGATCTCCACGGCGTGCTGCTCGTGCTGGGCTTCGTGGGCACCCTCGTGGCCGCGGAGCGCGCGGTCGCCCTGCGCCGCTGGTGGGGATTCTCCGCACCCATCGGCCTCGGCGCAGGTGCGATCGCGCTGCTGAGCCCACTGCCCCTCCACGTGGGCAAGGGGCTGTTCGTCGGGGGCACTCTCGCGTTGCTCTGCGTGTACGCGGCGCTGTGGCGACGCCAGCCCGCCGCGGCCATCGGGATGCAGGTCGTGGGCGCGGGGCTCGCCGCCGGGGCCGCCGTCCTCTGGCTCGGCGGTGCGCCCGTCGCGACGACCCTGCCGTGGCTCGCGGGGTTCCTCGTCGCGACCATCGCCGGCGAACGCGTGGAGCTCTCCCGGGTCGACGGCGTGACACCGGTCCAGGAAGGGACGGCGCTCGCCGCGACGTGGCTGCTCGCGGCGGCGGTCGTCGCAGCGACGCTCTGGCCCGCCGTCGGGCACGTCGCGCTCGGTGCGGCCTTGCTCGTCCTCGTCGGGTGGCTCGTGCGGCACGACGTCGTGCGCCGGACGGTCGCAGCCACGGGAGCGCCTCGGTTCATGGCCTGGTGCCTCATCGGCGGCTACGTCTGGCTCACGGTGGCCGGGGGCATCTGGCTGCTCGCCGGGTACGTCCCGGAGGGACCGGCCTACGACGCCGTCGTCCATGCCGTCTTCCTCGGCTTCGTGCTGTCCATGATCATGGCCCACGCCTCCGTGATCCTGCCCGCCGTGCTGCGCACCCCGTTGCCGTACCACCCGGCGTTCTACGGTCCGGTCGTCCTGCTGCACGCCTCGCTCGCGCTGCGCGTCGTCGGCGGTGACCTCAAGGGCCAGGCCTGGGCCCTGCAGCTGGGCGGGGCCCTCAACATCGTGGCCGTCCTCGCGTTCTTCGCCTTCGCCGTGACGTCCGCCGTGGTCGCCGCCCGGCGCGTACGTCGGGTGGCAGCCGCGAGGTCCGTCGCCGTCACCGACCCCGAGTCCCGACTGGAGCCCGTCTCGTGAGAAGCCGCTGGCACCTGCGAGCCAACGCCCTCGTGGCGGCGTGGCTGCTCGCCGCCGCCGTCGTGTCGATCGTGCACCGCTGGGTGCCGAACGCCGAGTGGCTCATGGTCCACCTCCTGCTGCTCGGCGGCGTGAGCACCGCGATCCTCGTCTGGAGCGCCCACTTCGCCGAGGCCCTGCGCCGCCACCCGCTGCCCGGCGGCTACCGCGGGCAGGCGATCCGGCTCGGCGCCCACACGCTCGGTTCGCTCGGGGTGCTCCTCGGGCTCGTCGGGGACCGCCTGCCGGTGCTCGTGGCGGGCTCCGCGCTCGTCGTCGCGGCGACCGTGTGGCACGGCGTCGTCCTCGTGGTCCACGCCCGGCGCGGCCTCGGCACGCAGCTCGGCTGGACGGCCTGGTACTACGTCGCCGCGGCGGCGGCCCTGCCGGTCGGCGCGGGCTTCGGCGTGATGCTCGCGCGGGCCGGGGGAGAGCTCGCCTCGCGCGCGTACGTGGGTCACGTGAGCGTCATGCTGCTCGGCTGGGTCGGGCTGACCGTCGTCGGCACGCTCGTGTCGTTGTGGCCCACGATGCTCGGCACGGGGCTCGGGGACGGTTCCCTCGCCGCCGCGCGCCAGGGGCTCGTCGTGCTGTGCGGCGCGCTCGCGGGGCAGATCGTCGCAGTCCTGACGGGTTGGCGGTGGCTGCTCGTCGTGGCCCTCGTCGTCTACGCGGCGGGCCTCGTGCGCACGTCGTGGCCCCTCGTGCTCCAGGCGCGGATGCGCAGCCCGCACTCGTTCGCGGCGCGCTCCGTCGGGGCTGCACAGGTGTGGCTCGTGGGCTCGGTGCTCGTGTGGGCCGTCGTCTCGGCGACCGCGCCGAGCTGGGCCCAGGCCGAGCAGCACTTTGCCGACCTGCTCGGCCCCCTCGCGGGTGGCTTCGCCGGCCAGGTGCTCCTCGGCTCGCTGTGCCACCTCGGACCCATGATCCTCGGCGGTGGCCCCACGGCCGTCCGGGCCGCGCGTGCCACCGTCGAGCGGGGCGCCGGCGCGAGGCTCGTGCTCCTCAACGGCGGTCTCCTGCTCTTCGCCCTGCCCGCACCGAGCCTCGTGCGCGTCCTGGCATCGATGCTCGCCCTCGCGGGTGCCGCATGGACCTTCGCGCTGATCGTCGCCGCGGTGTTCGTCTCTCGGCGCGCCCGTGCGACGGCGCCGACGGGCCCCACGACGCTGCGTCCGGCCGAGGTGCTCGCGGCCTCGAGCCGCGCGCCGCGGGGCACGGGCATCGCCGCCGGCGTGGTGCTGCTGCTCGCCGTCGCGCTGTCCGTCGGTGCGGACCCGGCCGCGGTGGGCCTCGGTGCCGCCGCGGACGGCGGGGTCGCGGCGAGCGGGACGGTCGTCGAGATCGAGGTGGAGGCGCGCGACATGCGCTTCTCGCCGTCGTCGGTGACCGTGACCGCCGGGGACGAGCTCGTGCTCGTCATCACGAACGTGGACTCCACGGTGCACGACCTCGTCCTCGACTCGGGCGCCTCGAGCGGGCGCATCGCCCCGGGGTCGACGGCGCGGCTCGATCTCGGCGTCGTGGGGCGGTCGATGGACGGCTGGTGCTCGATCGCGGGTCACCGCCAGATGGGCATGGTGTTCGCCGTCGTCGTCGAGGGGGAAGTTCCCACCGACACCCGGGCGGCCGGCCACGACCACGCCTCCCACACGGGCGGCGGGAGCGACGAGGGCACGAGCGGGGCCGACGACGGCAAGGTGGGCGCCGTCGACCTGCACGGTGACCCGGCTCCCGGGTTCGAGGCTCTCGACGCGACCCTCGACCCGGCCCCGGCGGGCACGGTGCACCGCCAGACCCTCACCGTGGGCGAGCAGGTCATGGAGGTGGCGCCGGGGGTGACCCAGACCTTGTGGACGTACAACGGCCAGGTCCCCGGACCGACGCTGCGCGGCAAGGTCGGCGACACGTTCGAGATCACGCTCGTCAACGACGGCACGCTCGGCCACTCGATCGACTTCCACGCCGGTGCCCTCGCTCCCGACGAGCCGATGCGCACGATCGAGCCGGGGGAGTCGCTCACCTACACGTTCACGGCCACACGCTCGGGCATCTGGATGTACCACTGCTCGACGATGCCCATGACGCTGCACATCGCCAACGGCATGTTCGGGGCGGTCGTCATCGACCCGCCCGACCTGCCCGAGGTGGACCGCGAGTACCTGCTCGTGCAGTCCGAGTACTACCTCGGGGCCGAGGGCGAGATCGCCGACTCGGCGAAGATCCTCGCCGAGTCGCCGGACGCCGTCGTCTTCAACGGCTACGCGAACCAGTACGGGTACGACCCGCTCGAGGCGCGCGTCGGGGAGCGGGTCCGGTTCTGGGTGCTCGACGTCGGTCCCAACCGGCTCAGCTCCTTCCACATCGTCGGTGGCCAGTTCGACACGGTCTACCTCGAGGGCGGGTGGTCCCTGGGAGGTCCGCACGCGGTCGGGGGTGATCCGACGGGCGGGTCCCAGGTGCTCGGTCTCATGCCTGCGCAGGGCGGCTTCGTCGAGCTGGAGCTCCCCGAGGCGGGGCACTACCCGCTCGTCTCGCACCTCATGCTCGACGCCGAGCGCGGTGCCCACGGGATCGTGCGGGTCACCGAGTAGCGGGCGTCAGCAGGGCTCAGCGACGACGCCGGCCCTTGCGCGGCGACCTCCGCCGGCCGCGCCCAGGTGGGTCGGGCTGCGCTCGTCGAGAGGGCGGCACCCCCGTCGGCGCACCCTGAGCCGGGCTCGGCCCGCCCCGCGAGCTGTTCACGGTTCGACCGCGCACGATCCCGATGAGGTCCTCGGTGCGCTCGTCCTCGCGCTCGATCGACCACGCGAGCACGACGGGCGCCGTCGGTCCGTCCGCCAACGTGCGCACCGTCACGTCCTTGCGTTGGTGCAGGCGTGCGAGCGACCGAGGGACCACGACGACGCCCAGGCCGGCGGCGACGAGCTCGATCGCGTCGGAGGTCGAGGCCGGCACCTGGGGCGCCGGCCTCCCGGGTGGTGCGATCGCGTCGTCGTCCGCCCCGGGTGTGTTCGCCCAGCGCAGCACGTCGTCAGCGGGTTGCAGCAGCACCTCGTCCGCCAGGTCGGCGGGATCGACGGGTTCGGACTCGTCCAGGGCGGCGAGCAGGTGGTCGCGGGGCACGACGACGACCGGGTCCTCCGCGTAGAGCGGGATCGCGTGGAGAACGGCGCGGTCGACGGGCGGCCGGAGGATCGCCGCGTCGAGCTCACCGCCGACGACGGCGAGCTCGGCGTCACCGGCAGCGACCGGAACGAGCAGCAGCGACACGTCACGGTGTCGAGACCGGAAGACTTGCGCCCACTTCGCCGGTGTGACGCCCGGGACGAACCCGAGCCGGAAGACCTCCCCCTGCTCGCCCGCCTCGGCCGCTCCTCGGTGCTCCACGTCTCCAGCGTAGGTGCGCCGACGACGGCTCGGCGCGCCTACGCTGGGTGCCATGACCACAGACTCCCCGACGCCCGGACCGTCGCCCGCTGCCATGAAGCCCGCGACGGCGGCCAAGAAGCTCGGTGTGTACCTGCCCGCGACGCCGGAGGAGTTCCGCGCCGGCGGGATCACCCGGGCGCACCTGGACGAGCTGCAGCAGAGCCCGCCGGAGTGGCTCACGGAGCTCCGCCGCCACGGGCCGCACCCGCGCCCGGAGGTCGCGGGTCGGCTCGGCATCTCGATCTCGGGTCTGGCCCGCGGCGGGATCGACGAGGCCCTCACCACGGAGCAGATCGCCGCGCTGCGCCAGGACCCGCCCGCCTGGCTGCAGGCGGAGCGCGCCACGTACAGGCGCGTGAAGGCCGAGGAGGAGCGCGTCGCCGCGGCTCGTAAGGACGGTCGTCAGGAAGGGGCCGACGACGGCGAGCCCCCGGTGCCGCGCAGCACGCGCGCGACGTAGTCCGTCCCCGGGGCAGCGGCCACCTCGGCCACGGTGCCGGCCTGAACCACGAGCCCGCGCTCGAGCACGGTGACCCGGTCGGCGAGCGCCACCGCGTCGGCGAAGTCGTGCGTCACGAGCAGGCACGGGCCCGGGAACTCTCGCAGGTGCCGGGCGAGGGCCTCGCGGACCTCCTCGCGGGCGTGCACGTCGAGGGCTGCGAGCGGCTCGTCGAGCACGAGCGCCCGGGGTTCGGCCGCGAGCGTCCGTGCGATCGCGACGCGTTGCGCCTGGCCCCCGGAGAGCTCGGCCGGACGGCGGGCGGTGAGGTGCTGTACACCGAGGCGCTCGAGCCACTCGGCGGCGAACCGGTCCGCCGGCCCGCGTGGTGTGCCCTGGGACCGTGCACCGAAGGCGACGTTGTCGAGGGCGCTCAGGTGGGGGAAGAGCCGGTGGTCCTGGAACACGGTGCCGACGCGCCGTCGCGTGGGAGGCAGCAGGATGCCCGCGTCCGCGTCGTCGAACACCTCGTCGTCGACCGTGAGGCGACCCGTGGCGAGCGCCTCGAACCCGGCGACGGTACGCAGCACGGTGGACTTGCCCGCGCCGTTGGGCCCGAGGATCGCGTGCACCTCGCCCGGGGCGACGCCGAGCTCGACCGTCGCGGAGAAGGCGCCGCGCTCGATGGTCCCCGCGAGCCGCAGACCTGCCGTCGGGGTGCCCGGCCCGGTCATCGGGTCACCTGCCCGAGCCAGTGCCCGCGCAGCACGACGAGCACCCCGAGGCACACGGCGAGCAGCACGAGGCTCAGTGCGATCGCGGCGTCCGGGTCCGTCTCGAGGGCCGAGTAGACCGTGAGCGGCAGGGTCTGGGTGCGACCCGGGAAGTTGCCCGCGAACGTGATGGTGGCGCCGAACTCCCCGAGCGCCCGCGCCCACGTCAGCACGGCGCCGGCCGCGACCGAGGGTGCGACGAGGGGCAGCGTGACCCGCCGCATCGTGGTCCACCGCGAGGCGCCGAGGCTCGCGGCGGCCTCGTCGAAGCGTGCGTCCGCGCCCCGCAGCGCGCCTTCCACGCTCACCACGAGGAACGGCATCGCGACGAAGGTCTGGGCGAGGACGACGGCGGCCGGGGTGAACGTGATCGTGGTCCCGAACCAGTCGTAGAGATAGCTGCCGAGCAGGCCGCGCCGCCCGAGCACGCCGAGGAGCGCGACACCGCCCACGACGGGCGGCAGCACGAGGGGCAGGGTCACGGCGGCCTGCACGAGGCGCCGGCCCGGGAACCTGCCCCGGGCGAGCAGCCACGCGAGCGGGACGCCGAACACGACGGAGATGACCGTCGCGGTGATCGAGGTCCACAGGGAGAGCAAGAGCGACTGACGCACCACCGTGGTGGTGAGGATCTCCCCGAACCGCGCCCACGGGCTGCGCAGCGCGAGGCCGAGCAGCGGCAGGACGAGGAACGCGAGGGCGATCGCCGCGGGGACGAGCGCGACGGCGGGGACGCCGCGGGGGGCCACCCGCCTGCGCGTCACGGTGCCGCGAAGCCGTAGCCGGCGAGGACGGCGAGCCCCTCGTCGGAGAGCACGAAGGCGGTGAACGCGGCGGCCGCGTCGGGGTTCGGCGCCTCGGGGAGCGCGAGGATCGGGTACGAGGTGGTCGTGTTGACGTCGGCAGGGATCTCGATGCTCTCGACGGTGTCGTCGATGTCCGTCACGTAGACGATGCCGGCGTCGACCTCGTCGCTGCGCACCTTGGTCAGTACCGCCGTGACGTCCTTCTCGTACGTGACGGGCAGCGCCGTGATGTTCGCGGCCTCGAACACGCGCACCGAGGCGGCGCCGCACGGCACCTGCTCCTCGCACAGCGCGAACGTGACGCCGTCACGCTCGAGGTCCGCGAGACCGGTGATCTGCGCGGGGTTGCCGCTCGGCACGGCGAGGATCATGGAGTTCGTCGCGAAGAGCGCGGGTGCCAGGGCGTCGGCACCCTCGACCCCGGCGTCCTGCAGCCCCGTCACGGCGGTCTCCATCGTCGCCGTGCTCGCCGAGGCGAAGACGTCCGCGGGTGCACCGGAGACGATCTGCTCGGCGAGACCCGAGCTGCCGCCGAAGCTGAACGTCACGGTGAGCTGCGGGTTGCGGGCCTCGAACTCGGTGCCGAGCTCGGTGAACGCGTCGGCGAGGGAGGCGGCGGCGAGGATGACGACCTCACCCGTGAGCTGCTCGGCGGCCGGGCTCGGCGTGGTGTCGCCCGGGCTGACGCTGAAGTCGGCGTCCGGAGCGGCGGGAGCCGTGGACTGGCCGCACGCGGCGAGGGCCAGGGCGAGGCCCGCGGTGACGACGGTGGTGAGGATCTGGCGGGTGCGGTTCATCGTGAGGGACGCTCGATTCCTACGTTGGTGGCTTTGGCGGTGGCGACCGCGAGGACGCCGGGTTCGAGCTCGAGCTCGTCGGCGGCCTCGCGGCTGATGAGGGAGACGATGCGGTAGGGCCCGGCCTGGATCTCGACCTGGGCCATCACGGTGTCGCGCACGACGCGCGTGACGAGTCCCGTGAACCGGTTGCGGACGGACTGCTGTGTGCCGCCGGTGGCGCTCTGGCCGGCGCTCACCGTCTCGGCGTGCTCCTGAGCGAAGGCCGCGAGCAGCACGCCGTCGACGACCTGCCTGCCGGACTCGTCGGTGGTGGTCGCGAGCTTGCCGGCCTCGGCCCAGCGACGGACCGTGTCGGAGCTCACACCGAGCAGCTGGGCAGTTTCGCGGATGCGGTACTGGGGCATGCGTGAAGCCTACGCAGATGCGGCTCGCAGGGACCAGCAGGAGCGCACCTGAGGTTCTGTGAGGTCTGTCTCGGAGAAAATGCGGTGCACGGCCCTGACCGTCGACGCCATGGGCCCGCGGGAAGGCTTACCGTGGCGTCATGACCCGTCCACCCGTCCAGGTGCCACCGCTCGTCGACCCCGGGCCACCGCTCGACGCGGAGGAGTTCCTCCGCTACTCCCGCCACGTGCTGCTCCCGCAGCTCGGTGAGCTCGGCCAGCGCCGGCTGCGCAACGCGCGCGTCGCGGTGGTCGGCGCGGGCGGGCTCGGCGCCCCGGTGCTGCAGTACCTCGCGGCCGCCGGGGTGGGCCGGCTCGGCATCGTGGACTTCGACGAGGTGGACGTCACCAACCTGCAGCGCCAGGTGGTCCACACCGAGGCCGACGTCGGCCGCCCCAAGGTCGACTCGGCGCGCGACGCCGTCGCGGCCCTCAACCCCGCCGTCGACGTCGTGGTGCACGCCGTGCGGCTCACGCAGGCCAACGTCGACGAGGTCCTGGGCGGCTACGACCTCGTGGTCGACGGCACGGACAACTTCCCCACGCGCTACCTCGTCGCGGACGCGTGCGCACGCCTCGGCCTGCCGCACGTGTGGGGCTCGATCTACCGCTTCGACGCCCAGGTCACGGTCTTCTGGGCCAACCCGCCCACCGGGGCCGGGGTCGCCGCCGTCGGGCTGCGCGACCTCTTCCCGACGGCGCCCCCGCCCGGAAGCGTGCCCTCGTGCGCGGAGGGCGGGGTGCTCGGTCCCATGTGCGGGCAGGTCGGTTCGCTCATGGCCACGGAGGCGATCAAGCTCATCACGGGAGCGGGGTCACCCCTGATCGGACGGGTCGCCGTGCTCGACGCCCTCGCCTCGCGATGGCACGAGGTGCCGCTCGCGGGGACGGCCGTCCAGCCGGCGCGGGCCGCGCACGGCGGCGAGGAGGTGGCCGACGGCGCACCACTGGTCGACGGCGAGAACGCGCCGACCGGAGCCGTGGTGCCCCTCGCCGTCGGCGCCACCGACCCGGCCGCGCTCGCCGTGCGGCTCGCCGAACGGGCCGCGGGCCGCGACGACTTCGTGTTGCTCGACGTCCGTGAACCGGGCGAGCACGCCGCCGCGGCGATCCCCGGGGCAATTCTCACGCCGCTCGCGACGGTGCTCGACGGGTCCGCCCTGGTAGACCTGGACCCGCGACGCGCCGTCGTCGTGCACTGCCATTCCGGGGCGCGGTCCCAGCGCGCCGGGGAGGCGTTGGTCGCGCGGGGGTTCTCCCGGGTGGACAACCTCGAGGGCGGCATCGTCGCCTGGCTGCGCCACGAGGGCCAGGCCGCAACGACCTGAGCCCACGGGGAACCGGGCCGGCTCGACCAGAAGGAGCAGCGTGCGCACGATCGACGAGCACCGCGCGGCCGCGCTCGACCTCGTCGCGCCCCTGCCGGCCGCCGAGGTGGCGCTCGGCTCGGCCCGCGGGCTCGTGCTGGCGGCGGACGTGCGCACCCCCGAACCACTGCCGCGCTGGGACAACTCAGCGATGGACGGCTTCGCGGTGCGGGCCGCGGACCTCACCGGCGCAGGCGACGCGCACCCGGTGACGCTCCCGCTGGTCGGCGCGCTGCCGGCGGGGGCCGCGGCCGATGCCGAGGTGCCGGCCGGTGCCACGGTCGCGATCATGACGGGGTCGCCCGTGCCGCCCGGCGTGGACGCCGTGGTCCCGGTCGAGCTCGTCGAACGCGGCGCGGGCGAGGTGACGTTCTGTGGGCAGCCGAGCGTGGGGGACCACATCCGCCGCGCGGGAGAGGACCTCGCCGCGGGGGACCTCGTACTCGGCGCGGGCGCGGTGCTCGGGCCCACGCAGCTCGCGGCAGTGGCCTCGACGGGCGTCGGGGCGGTGAGCGCGCACCGCGGGCCGCGGGTCGCCGTGCTGGCTACGGGAGACGAGCTCGTGGCACCCGGCACCCCGTTGCGCCGCGGGCAGATCCCCGACTCGAACTCCTTCCTCCTCGCGGCGTGCGTCGAGGCCGCGGGGTGCGAGGCCGTGCGGCTCGACGTCGTCGTCGACCGCCCCGAGGCCCTGCGCGCGGCGCTCGAGGCTGCCGAGTCCGCCGGGGTCGACGCCGTCGTGACCACGGGCGGGGTGTCGATGGGGGACTACGACGTCGTCAAGGAGCTGCTCGCGGGCACGGGCGTGGCGTTCGTGCGCGTCGCGATGCAGCCGGGCAAGCCGCAAGGGCTCGGCCGGCTCGCGGGCGGCACGCCGTTCTTCGGGTTGCCGGGCAACCCCGTGAGCGTGTTCGTGTCCTTCGAGATGTTCGTGCGCCCGGCGCTGCTGCGGCTGCGGGGCCTCGCTGATGTGGACCGGCCCAGCTCGGAGCTCGAGGTGGCCGACGGGTGGTCCTGCCCGGCGGGCCGCGCCCAGGTGATGCCCGTGGTCTTCGCCGACGGCGGGACGCGGGTACGGCGAGCGACCGGCGGTGGTTCCGGTTCGCACCTCGTGGCGAGCCTCGCACTGGCCGAGGGGCTCGCCGTCGTGCCCGTGCACGTGGAGCGGGTGCTCCCCGGCGATAAGGTGCGGGTCATGCGGGTGGACCGATGAGCTTCACACATCTCGACGACGCCGGGCACGCCCGGATGGTCGACGTCACGGGCAAGACGCCGACCGTGCGCGCGGCGAGCGCCGCAGGGCGGGTCGTGTGCGCCCCCCACGTCGTGGCCGCGCTGCGTGACGGGGCCGTGCCGAAGGGCGACGTGCTCGCCGTGGCGCGCATCGCCGGGATCGCTGCGGCCAAGCGCACACCGGAGCTATTGCCGCTCGCGCACGTGATCGGGGTGCACGGCGTCGTCGTCGACCTCGAGGTCGTGGACGCGGGCGTCGAGATCACCGCGACCGTGCGCACGGCGGACCGGACGGGGGTCGAGATGGAGGCGCTCACGGCGGTGACCGTGGCCGCCCTCGCCGTCGTGGACATGGTCAAGGGGCTCGACAAGACCTCGAGCATCACGGACGTGCGCGTGACCGCGAAGTCCGGCGGACGTTCGGGGGACTGGCGGCGCGAGGACGCATGAGCACGCCTCCCGCCGCCGTCGTCCTCGACGTCATCGTGCTGGCCGGGGGAGAGGCGCGCCGCCTCGGCGGGGTCGCCAAGGGGGAGGTCCCGGTCGCGGGGCGCGCGATGCTCGACCACGTGCTCGAGGTGGCGGCGGGCGCGAGGGGCGTCGTCGTCGTCGGCCCCGACGCGCTCGCCCGGCCCGGTGCGCCCACCGTCATGGAGCACCCGCCCGGGGGCGGGCCCGTCGCGGGGATCGAGGCGGGGCTGCGGTTCCTCGACGAGCGGCACCACGGACCGGGGGCCACGGCCGACGACGGCGCCGGAACCTCGGGAGCCGCGCCACCCGAACGACTCGTGGCCGTGCTCGCGTGCGACGTGCCCCTCGCGCCGGCGGCCCTGCCGCACCTGCGCGCGGCGGTCGCGGAACGGCCGGACGTGGACGGGGCGCACCTGACCGACGGCGAAGGTCGGTCGCAGCTCGTCATGCTCGTGCGTGCGCCGGCCCTGCACGCGGCGCTCACGCGCCTGGGCGACGGGCACGGCACGTGGGGGGCCTCGGTCAAGCGGCTCGTCGCGGAGCTCGACCTCGAGCCCGTGCCGGATGCGTGGGGCTTCGGCCGGGACGCGGACACCTGGGAAGACGTGCGCGCGCTCGACGCGCTGTTCGAGGAGGAGAACCATGGCAGGACATGAACCCGTGGGCAGCGAGCTGCACCGCTGGCTGCTCGAGACCGGGGACGCGCTCGGCGTGGACCCCGACGTCGTGGACGTCGAGCTGCTGCTCGACCTCGCACGGGACGTCGCCCACGGCGTGGCCCGTCCGGCCGTGCCGCTCACGACCTTCCTCGTCGGCTACGCCGTGGCGAGGGCGGAGGGGGACCACGAGTCCCTCGAGCGGATCGTCGCGGACGTCACGCGGCGCGCGAACGCGTGGCGGGACGAGCCGTGACCGAGCTGAGCGTCAGGTACTTCGCCGGTGCCGCCGAGGCCGCGGGGACCGACTCCGAACGGCTCGCCGCAGCCACGGCGGGCGAGCTGCGCGCCGTGATGGTCGCCGCCCACGGTCCCGAGCTCGCCCGCGTGCTCGACCGCTGCTCGCTCCTGGCCGACGGCGTGCGCCTCGACGACCCCGCCACGCCGCTCTCCCCGGGCGCCACGGTCGACGTGCTGCCCCCCTTCGCGGGCGGCTAGCCGCCGATCGCGCTCATGGGGCGGCGCGGCTGGAGGAAGCCCGGGTCGTCGATGCCGTGGCCGGCCTTCTTGGCGCCGAGCGAGGTGCGGATGGCGTCCGCGATCGCGCCGTCGTCGCAGCCCTCGCGCATCAAGGTGCGCAGGTCTGACTCGTCCTGTGCGAAGAGGCAGTTGCGCAGCTGGCCGTCCGCCGTCAGGCGCACCCGGTCGCACGCCCCGCAGAACGGCGCGGTGACCGAGGCGATGACACCCACGGTGTGTGGGCCACCGTCCACGTACCAGAGCTCGGCGGGGGCTGAGCCGCGCCCCGGCACCTCGTCGAGGCGGAACTCCGCGCGCAGCCGCTCGAGGATCTCCGCCTGCGTGACCATGGTCGTGCGGTCCCACGTATGTCCGGCGTCGAGCGGCATCTGCTCGATGAACCGCATCTGGTAGCCGTGGTCCACGGCGTACCGCACGAGCGGCACCACCTCGTCCTCGTTGACGTCGCGCATCACGACGGCGTTGAGCTTGATCGGGGTGAAGCCCACGGAGTCGGCGGCCGCGATGCCGGCGAGGGTGTCGTGCAGCCGGTCGCGGCGGGTGAGCTCGGCGAACCGGGCGCGGTCGAGCGTGTCGAGGCTGATGTTGACGCGAGCGAGTCCCGCGTCACGCAGCGGGGCGGCGAGTCCCGGGAGACGCAGGGCGTTGGTCGTGAGGCTGATCTCCGGTGCGCCGTCGGCCCCTTCGAGACTCGCGAGGCGCGCGACCACGTCGAGGATGTCGGCCCGCAGCAGCGGCTCGCCCCCCGTGAGGCGGATCTCCGTGATGCCGAGGCCCACGGCGACCCGGGCGATGCGGACGATCTCGTCGGTGCTCAGCATCGTGGCACCCGCGAGCCACGGCACGCCGTCCGCGGGCATGCAGTACGTGCACCGCAGAGAGCACCGGTCCGTCAGTGAGATGCGCAGGTCACGGTGGACGCGGCCGAAGCGGTCGACGAGCGGCTCGGTCATGTCAGCCCCACCCAGACGTGCGCACCGCTCGCGAGCAGCTCTCGCTTCCACACGGGCAGCCCCTCCTTGACGGACTCGACGAGCTCGCGGCACAGGTCGAACGCGAGGGCGCGGTGCGCGGTCGAGACGGCGCACACGATCGCGGGCTCACCCACGGCGAGCCGCCCGACCCGGTGGCTCACCGCCACCCCCAGCGTGCCCTCCCGGGCGGCGATGCGCTCGGCGAGCCCGGCGAGCACCCGGGCGGCGTCGGGATGCGCGGAGTACTCGAGCGCGACGACCTCGCCGTCGACGCTCGGGTCGTGGTCGCGGACCTGGCCCACGAAGACGGCGACGGCCCCTGCGGCCGGGTCCTGGACGTGGGCGAGGTGGGTGGTCACGTCGAGCGGTGCGTCCACGACGGCGGTCGTCACACTCATCCGTGATCACCGCCGCCGAGCTGGTGCAGCACGTGCGGCACGAGGGGGAGGAGCACCTCGAGCCCGTCCGCGACGGCCCCCGGGGAACCGGGAAGGTTGACGACGAGGGCGCCGTACGACGTGGTGCCCGCGAGACCCCGCGAGAGCGCGGCGGTCGGCACGCGGGCGTAGCCGTGGCCGCGCAGCGCTTCCGGGATGCCCGGCAGCTCCTTGCTGAGCAGCGGGCGCGTGCCTTCGGGGGTCTCGTCCCGAGGGCCGACCCCCGTGCCGCCGCTCGTGACGACGAAGCGGGCGCCCGTGGCGAGGGCGTCGTGCAGTGCCGCGGCCACGGTGTCCGCGCCGTCGGGCACGACGACGACGGGCCCCACCTCGTACCCCGCCGACTCGAGCATCCAGACCGCGCGCGGGCCGGAGCGATCCTCGGCCTCGCCTCGCGCGCAGCGGTCGGAGACGACGACCACCGCGGCCCGAACCCGGGGAGAAGGCATCTCGTCAGGCTATCGCCCGAAGGTCCCACCCCACGACGGCGCGAACCGGTAATAATCGGTTCATGGCGTCAGCACCGGTCAGCACCTACCGCGCACTGGCCTCGCCGAGTCGCGTGGAGATCCTGCACATCCTGCAGGAACAGGGGGAGCTCCCCCTCGACGACATCTGCCGCGCCGTCGGCCTGCACCACAACACGACGCGCGAGCACCTCGACCGGCTCGTCGAGGCGGGGTTCGTCGAGCGCAAGCCGGACCACCGTGGCACACGAGGGCGGCCGCGCATGCTCTACCGTGCCGCCGAGGCGCCCGGCCACCGCAGCCTCGACACCCACTTCCGCGAGCACTTCATGCGGGTGCTCGTGGCCGGGTACGGCACGGCGCTCGACTCACCGTCGGGTGCGGCACAGCAGGCGGGTGCGACGTGGGCCGCCGAGGCGCTGGGGGAGCGCGGGCCCAGGGTCGAGGAGGACGACGACGACGACGGCTTGCGGCAGCTCGCCGCGCTCGAGCTCCATCTCGAGGAGCTGGGGCTGCACCCCGAGGTCGCGGTCGCAGAGCTCGAGGTGCACCTGCACCGGTGCCCCTTCGTCGACCTCGCGCGCGAGCGCACCGAGGTGGTGTGCAGCGTCCACCTGGGGGTGGCGCGCGGCATCCTGAGCCACGAGGGCGGCCCCATCGTGGCCGAACGACTCGATCCGATGGTGGGACCGAGCCACTGCATCCTGCACCTCGCGCGCCGCGGCGACGAGGTCGGCGGGCCAGGTGAATAAAACCGGCAGGTTCCGCTGCAGGATCCCCACGGGGTGGAGAGACTGAGGCCTGACGGTCTTTCCAGTGCCTGAACCGAGGGGTGCTCCCATGCTGAACGTGACACCCAAGGTCGATCTCCGCACGTGGGACCCGGAAGATCCCGCGAAGTGGGACTCCTCGTTCGCGTGGCGCACGCTGTGGATCACGACGTACAACCTCACGCTGGCCTTCTGCGTCTGGTACCTCGTGAGCGCGGTGGCACCGCGGCTCACGACGATCGGCTACGACCTGACGTCGGAGCAGCTCTACTGGCTCGTCGCGGTTCCCGGTCTCGCGGGCGGCCTCATGCGGCTCATCTACATGTTCCTGCCGCCGATCGTCGGCACGCGGACCCTCGTCGGCGGCTCGGCGACGCTCCTGCTGCTGCCGATGATCGGCTGGACGCTCGCGGTGCGCAACGTCGACACCCCGTACTCGGTGCTGCTGCTCCTCGCGGCGATGGCGGGCGTGGGCGGTGGCGCGTTCTCGGGGTTCATGCCGTCGACGAGCTACTTCTTCCCCAGGCGACTCTCCGGGACCGCGCTCGGTCTGCAGGCCGGCATCGGCAACTTCGGGGTCAGCCTCATCCAGTTCCTCACCCCGTGGGTCGTGGGCTTCGGTCTGCTCGGCGTCACGGCCATCAGCCCGCAGGAGAAGATCGACGGCGGCCACATGTGGCTGCACAACGCGGGCCTCGTGCTCGTGCCGTGGGTGATCCTCGGTATCGTGCTCGCCGCCGTCTACCTGCGCCGGGTGCCGATCAAGGCGAACTTCCGCGAGCAGCTCGACATCTTCCGCGACCGCCACACGTGGTACATGACGGCCGTCTACACCATGACGTTCGGGGCGTTCTCGGGCTTCGCGGCCCAGCTCGGCCTGCTCATCAACGCGCAGTACGGCAGCTTCGCCGACGCGCCGGACCCGCTCAAGTTCGCCTTCCTCGGGCCCCTCCTGGGTTCGATCACCCGCGCCGCGTGGGGTCCGCTGTGCGACCGCTTCGGCGGTGCCCTGTGGACCTTCGTCGCGGGCATCGGCATGACGCTGAGCACGGTCTTCACGATCTTCTTCCTGACACCCACGGACGTGAGCCAGTTCGGGCTCTTCCTCGCGGGGATGCTCGCGATCTTCACCTTCGCGGGGATCGGCAACGCCGGCACGTTCAAGCAGATGCCCATGATCTTCGACCGACGTCAGGCGGGCGGCGTCATCGGCTTCACGGCGTCGATCGCCGCGTTCGGGCCGTTCCTCGTAGGCGTCGCGCTCTCGATGTGGTCGCCCAGGGCGTTCTTCATCGGCTGCGCGGTGTTCTTCGCCGCGTGCACGGTCCTCACGTGGCAGCAGTACGCCCGCCCCGGCGCACCGAAGCCCGGCTGACGCGAACGACCTCATGGCTAGCAAGGGAGCTGGAATGAACCCCACCGCAGACCAGACGGCCGCCAGGGCGGGCCTCGACGGGCTCGCGAGCGACGCCTTGCTCAAGCTCGGCAGGTACTTGCGGCCGGGCCGGGTCTCCGACGACCTGCGCACCGTGCACCGCGAGGGCGGGCGCGACGCCGACGTGTTCTACCGGGACCGCTGGAGCCACGACAAGGTCGTGCGCTCGACCCACGGCGTCAACTGCACGGGCTCGTGCTCGTGGAAGGTGTACGTCAAGGACGGCATCATCACGTGGGAGACCCAGCAGACCGACTACCCGTCGGTGGGCCCGGACTCCCCGGAGTACGAGCCGCGCGGCTGCCCCCGCGGCGCCGCGTTCAGCTGGTACACGTACTCGCCCACGCGCATCCGCTACCCGTACGTCCGCGGGGTGCTGCTCGAGCTGTACCGCGCAGCACTCGCGCGCACCGGCGACCCCGTCGAGGCGTGGGCGAGCATCGTCGAGGACCCGTCCTCGGCCAAGGCCTACAAGAGCGCGCGCGGCAAGGGCGGGCTCGTGCGGGCCACGTGGGAAGAGGCGTCGCAGATCGCCGCGGCCGCGCAGGTCTACACGATCAAGAAGTACGGACCGGACCGCGTCGCGGGCTTCTCGCCGATCCCCGCGATGTCGATGGTCTCCCACGGCTCGGGCGCGCGCTACCACGCGCTCATCGGTGCCCCGATGCTCTCGTTCTACGACTGGTACGCGGACCTGCCCGTGGCCTCGCCGCAGGTGTTCGGCGACCAGACGGACGTCCCCGAGTCGGGCGACTGGTGGGACGCCGGGTACCTCATCATGTGGGGCTCCAACATCCCCGTGACGCGCACCCCGGACGCCCACTGGATGACGGAGGCCCGTTACAAGGGCCAGAAGGTCATCGCCGTCGCCCCGGACTACGCCGACAACGTCAAGTTCGCCGACGAGTGGCTCGCCGTCGCGCCCGGCACGGACGGCGCGCTCGCCATGGCGATGGGCCACGTCGTCCTCACCGAGTTCTTCGTGCGCCGTGACGTGCCGTACTTCACCGAGTACGTCAAGAAGTACACGGACCTGCCCTTCCTCGTGCGGCTCGAGGAGCGCGACGGCGCCTTCGTGCCCGGCAAGTTCCTCACGGCGGCGGACCTGCCGGCAACGGAGCGGGCCGACGCCGGGGACGAGAACCTGCAGTTCAAGACGGTGCTGCTCGACGGTGCCACGGGGACCGCCGTCGTCCCCGGTGGTTCGCTCGGCTACCACTACGGCCCCGAGGGCGCGGGGAAGTGGAACCTCGACCTCGGCGAGGTGGACCCGATGCTCTCGGCGGCGGGCTCGTTCGACGGGCCCGTGGGCGAGACCGCCGAGGTGCTCCTGCCCCGCTTCGACACGACCGACGGGGCGGCGGCAACCCTGCACCGCGGGGTGCCCGTACGGACCGTGGGCGGGCACCTCGTCACGACCGTGTTCGACCTGCTGCTCGCGCAGTACGGCGTCGGGCGCGAGGGGCTCCCGGGTACGTGGCCCACGGGCTACGACGACGGGGTCGAGCCGTGCACCCCGGCGTGGCAGGAGCAGTTCACGGGCGTGCCCGCAGCGAAGGCGGAGCGCATCGGGCGTGAGTTCGCCGCGAACGCCGAGGAGTCGCGCGGGCGGTCGATGATCATCATGGGTGCCGGCACCAACCACTGGTTCCACTCCGACACGATCTACCGCGCGTTCCTCGCCCTGACCACGCTCACGGGCTGCCAGGGCGTGAACGGCGGCGGCTGGGCCCACTACGTCGGCCAGGAGAAGGTGCGCCCCCTCACGGGCTTCAACCAGTACGCGAACGCCCTCGACTGGTCGCGCCCGCCGCGCAACATGATCCAGACGGCGTTCTGGTACCTCAACACCGACCAGTACCGCTACGACACCTTCGCGGCGGACGCACTCACGGCGGCCACCCCTGCCGGCGCCGAGGGCCGGTTCGCCGGGATGTCCACGGCTGACCTCATCGCCCAGTCCGCGCGCATGGGATGGATGCCCTCCTACCCGACCTTCGACCGCAACCCGCTCGACCTCGTGGAAGAGGCGGCGGCGGCGGGGCAGGAGATCGGCGAGTACGTCCCGACGGAGCTCAAGACCGGTGCCCTGAGGTTCGCGGCCGAGGACCCCGACGCCCCGGAGAACTTCCCCCGCGTGCTGACGGTCTGGCGGGCCAACCTGCTCGGCTCCTCGGCCAAGGGCAACGAGTACTTCCTGCACCACCTCCTCGGCACGGACTCGAACCTGCGGGCGAGCGAGGCGGCCAAGGAGCAACGTCCGCGCGACGTCGTCTGGCACGAGGAGGCGCCCACGGGGAAGCTCGACCTGCTGCTCTCCCTCGACTTCCGCATGACGAGCACGACGATCTACTCCGACGTCGTGCTCCCTGCGGCGACGTGGTACGAGAAGTACGACCTCAACACCACGGACATGCACCCGTTCGTGAACTCCTTCAGCCCGGCGATCGCACCACCGTGGCAGACGCGCACCGACTTCGACATCTTCCACACCCTCGCCAGGCAGTTCTCCGTGCTCGGTGCGAAGCACCTGGGCGTCCGCAAGGACGTCGTCGCCGTGCCGCTCACCCACGACACCCCGGACGAGATGGCGAACCCGCACGGCGTCGTCGCGGACTGGAAGTCGGGGGAGGTCGAGCCGATCCCGGGCAAGACCATGCCCAAGCTCGTCGTCGTCGAGCGCGACTACGGCGCGATCGCCGCGAAGATGGCGACGCTCGGCCCGCTCCTCGACTCGCTCGGCGCGACCACGAAGGGCATCACGTTCGACGTCGCGAAGGAGATCGCGTACCTCGGCCGCAAGAACGGCGTGGCGCGCGACACCGGGGACCCGAAGGTCGACGGGCGGCCGCTGCTCACGCAGGACCGGTTCGCGTGCGAGATGATCCTCGCCCTGTCGGGCACCACGAACGGCCGGCTCGCCGTGCAGGGCTTCGAGACGCTCGAGAAGCGCACGGGCACGAAGATGGCGGACCTCGCGGCGGAGCACGAGGGCAAGCAGGTCACCTTCGCGGACACCCAAGGGGCGCCGACGACGGTCATCACCTCGCCCGAGTGGTCCGGGACCGAGCACGGCGGACGCCGGTACTCGCCCTTCACGGTCAACGTCGAGCGGCTCAAGCCGTGGCACACCCTCACGGGCCGCCAGCACTTCTACCTCGACCACGACTGGATGACCGAGCTCGGCGAGGGGCTCATCGTGTTCCGCCCGCCGCTCGACATGAACGCGATGTTCGGCGAGACGGAGATCGGGTCGACGGGTGAGCTCGGCGTCACGGTGCGGTACCTGACGCCGCACAACAAGTGGTCGATCCACTCCGAGTACCAGGA
>CAZECM010000042.1:0-308 GCA_964510785.1 uncultured Cellulomonadaceae bacterium
GGTTCTCCCACGGCGCGAGCATGTCGAGCACGACACGGTCGACGCTGCCCGGCTCGGCGACGGTGGGGAGCACGTCCGAGAGGTCGCCGACGGACAGCTCCCACGCGGGGTGCGGTTCCCCGAAGTGGTGCTCGACGTTGCCGCGGGCGATCGCGGCGAAGTCCTCGCGGCGCTCGATCGAGTGCAACGACCCGCCGTCGCCGACGGCGCGCAGCAGCGAGCACGTCAGCGCGCCCGAGCCCACCCCGGCCTCGACGACGCGGGCCAGATCGTCACGATGGGCGACATCTTCCCCGGTGCCCGCGTCG
>CAZECM010000042.1:318-27289 GCA_964510785.1 uncultured Cellulomonadaceae bacterium
CACCCGAACCGACGCCGGCCTCGACCACGCGGGCACCGGGGAAGATGTCGCCCATCGTGACGATCTGGCCCGCGTCCTTCGGGTAGACGACGGCGGCGCCCCGCGGCATCGACAGGACATAGTCGGCGAGCAACGGACGGAGCACGAGGTACTCGATGCCGTTCGTCCCCCGCACGACGATGCCCTCGGGCTGCCCGATGATCTCGTCGTGGCCGAAGTAGCCCTTGTGGGTGTGGAACTGCCCCCCGGCCTCGAGCGTGATCGTGTTGCGCCGCCCCTTGGGGTCGGTCAGCTGGACTCGGTCGCCCGCACGGAGCGGGCCACGGCGCTGCTCGGCGCCGGCGGGGGTCGGGGTCACGGTCCCCGAGTCTAGGGTGCGTGACCCCAGGGCCCTCCCGGTCAGCGCTGCAGCCGCCGCGCGACCTCGCCGTCGACGACGAGAGCGACGGGGATCCCACCGCGCAGGGCGACGACGACGGGCTGCACCCGGAATGCGCCCACGAGCGCCATGAGGAGGTCCTGGCCGACGAGCTCGGCGTCGACCACGGCACCGGGCCGCAAGGGCGCAGCGACCGACCACGCCGGCGTCGTCGCCAGGGCGCCGCGCGGGACCGCGTCGAGCGCGGCCCTGTCGACGTAGGCCACCGGCACGCCGTCGGGCGCGACGAGGACGACCTCCCCGGCCGTGGAACCTTCTGCTGCCTCGCGAGCGAGCGTCGCGACGGCGTCGGCGGCCGTGGCGTCCTCGCGCAGCCACGCGGCGTCACGCCCGACCGAGGCGACGGAGAGCTGCGCCGCCCGCTCCTGGGTGATGGCCTGCCGCAGGGCGCCGCTCGCACCGGACCACACGGCGACGGCGATGACGAGCGTCCACACGAGCGTGAAGGCGTCGGGGGTCCGACCTGACAGCATCGGGCCACCGAGCGCCCAGGCGACGAGCCCGACGGCGAGGAGCCGACCCACCCACGCCGCCGCGACGGTTCCCGCGTGCTGGCGGCCCGTGAGTCGCCACACGAGCGAGGCGAGCAGCTGACCGCCGTCGAGCGGCAGCCCGGGAACGAGGTTGAACGCCGCGACGAGCAGGTTGGCGCTCGCCATCGCGGTGACGAGCACGCCCGTCGCGCGCTGGGTGAGCGTCGCGCCCGCGAGCAAGGGCTGGGCCGCCGCGAGCAGCACGCCACCGAGCACGAGGTTCACGGCCGGGCCGGCGGCGGCGACGAGGGCGCTCCCCCCGGGGCCCAGCGATCCCCGCGAGAACGCGGTGTGGCCACCCAGGGCGCTGAGCACGACCTCGTGGACGTGCCGCCCGAGGCGCCTCGCGACGTACGCGTGCGCGAGCTCGTGCAAGAGCACCGAGGCGAACAGCACGACGACGAAGGTTCCCGCGATGACGACCGTCCACCCGACCGCGACCCCGGGGAGCGCGGAACGCACGAGCGGGACCAGCAGCGCGGTCACCACGGCGGCGACGAGGAACCACATGGGCTGCAGGATGAGCGGCGCTCCCGCGACCCGGCCGATGACCCAGCCCTTCGAGTGCGGGGCGGCGGGCAGCGGGGGCGAGGTCACCAGCCCAGCGTAGGCGAGTCGGTGGTCGGGCCTACGCTCGATCCATGACCTCCCTCAGCCCGGCAGCGGTCCGTCCTCCAGGTCTCTCGCCGTCGCGCGCCAACGATTTCCAGCAGTGCCCGCTGCTCTTCCGGTTCCGCGTCGTGGACAAGCTCCCCGAGCCGCCGTCGTCGGCCGCCGCCCGTGGGACCCTCGTGCACTCCGTGCTCGACAAGGTCTTCGACCTTCCCGCGGGCGAACGCACGCTCGACGCGGCCCGCGCGCTCGTCGGTCCGGCGTGGTCGCGGCTCCAGGAAGCCGATCCGACCGTCGCGAACCTCTTCGCGGACGACGACGCCGTGCGGTCGTGGCTCGACTCCGCGGGCTCCTTGCTCGGCACGTACTTCACGCTCGAGGACCCGCAACGGCTCGAGCCTGCGGAGCGGGAGACCTATCTCGAGGTCGAGCTCGACGGCGGACCGCTGCTGCGCGGCATCGTGGACCGCATCGATGTCGCGCCGGACGGTGCCGTGCGCGTCGTCGACTACAAGACGGGTCGAGCGCCACGCCCGCAGTACGCCTCGGGCGCCCTCTTCCAGCTCCACTTCTACGGGCTCATGCTGTGGCGCTCTCGCGGGGAGGTGCCCCGCCGGCTGCAGCTCATCTATCTCGGCGACGGCCAGATCCGCCACAAGGACCCCGTCGCTGCGGACCTCGAGTCCACGGAGGAACAGGTCCGGTCGCTGTGGGACACGATCGAACGGGCCGGACGCTCGGGAGAGTTCCGTCCCCGGCGCACACCGCTGTGCGGGTGGTGCGCCCACCAAGACCTGTGCCCGGAGTTCGGTGGCGTCACCCCACCGCTCGATCCGTCGAAGGTCGAGATCGCGTTCGGGGTGCGACCGGGTTAGCGCGTCGCCAGCTGGTCGAGGATCTGGCCCGAGGCCACCGAGGCGAAGTCGGCGAGGTCCAGGTCCTCGAGCGACGCGACGCGCGAGAGGTGCGGGACCACGGGGATGGGCACCATGACCTCCACGCCGATCGTCCGCGTTCCCGCGGCGAGAGCGGAGGACAGTCCCGGCAGGGAGTCCTCCACAGCGACGCACCGCGTGGGGTCCACGCCGAGCCTCGACGCCGCCATGAGGTAGGGCTCGGGGTGCGGCTTGCCGTGCTTCACGTCGTCACCGCACACCATGGTCGTGAACCCGCCACCGGGCACCGCGGCCAGGATCTTCTCCGCGAGCACCCGGTAGGACATCGTCACGAGCGCGCTCGGCACCCCCGCCTCGTGGAGCTCGGTGAGCAGTCGCAGCGCCCCCGGCTGCCACGGCACCTCACGCGCGAGGTGATCGGCGACGACGGCGACGAGCCGGTCGACGATCTCCTGTGGCGGGAGCGGCACCCCGTGCGCGGCGATGACCTCACCCGCCGCGAGGAGCGGCAGGCCCACCATGGCGAGCCCGTCCTCGTGGCTCCACGCGAGACCGAACGACTCGACGAGCGTGCGCTCGGCGTCCATCCAGTAGGGCTCGGACGCGATGAGCGTGCCGTCCATGTCCCACAGGACGGCGTCAGGGAGCGCGGGCGGTTCGGGGAGGGTCGGCTCGGAAGGTGTCACCCCTGGAGTCTAGGCTGGGTCGAATGACCGAAGACTCGACCACGGCTCTCGGCCGCGAACCGATCGTCATCGCCGCCTTCGAGGGCTGGAACGATGCCGGGAGCGCCGCGACCGCAGCGCTCCACCACCTGCACGACGTGTGGGGCGCGCAGATCGTCGACTCGCTCGATCCCGAGGAGTTCCACGACTTCCAGGTCAACCGGCCCGTCGTCGCGTACGACCCCGAGACCTCGGCGCGCCGGATCTCGTGGCCCACGACCCACTTCGCGATCGCCCAGACCCCCGTGCTCGACCGCACGGTGGTGCTCGTGCACGGCATCGAGCCCTCGTTGCGCTGGCGGCAGTACTGCCAGGAGGTGCTCGACACGTCGAGCGGGCTCGGTGGCGCGGTGCTGATCACGCTCGGGGCGCTCCTCGCGGACGTGCCCCACACCCGCCCCATCCCCGTCACCCGTTCCTCGGAGAACGACGACGTGCGGTTCGCGCTCGACGCCCAGGAGTCCACCTACGAGGGGCCCACCGGCATCGTCGGCGTGCTGCAGCACGCCGCGCTCGACCGGGAGATGCCCGGGGTGTCGCTGTGGGCCGCAGTGCCCCACTACGTCGCCCAGCCGCCCTCACCGAAGGCGACGCTCGCACTGCTGAGCCAGCTCGAGACCCTCGTGGGTGAGCCCATCCCCCTCGCCGACCTGCCGGAAGAGGCCGAGGCGTGGCGTCGCGGGGTCGACGAGCTCTCGGAGGAGGACCCGGAGATCGCCGAGTACGTCGCCCAGCTCGAGGAGGCCAAGGACACGGCCGAGCTCCCCGAGGCCTCGGGCGAGGCGATCGCGCAGGAGTTCGAGCGCTATCTGCGCCGCCGTGACAAGGGCGACCGCGGCCCCGCCGGCAGCTGACCGACCGTCGCTACAGGCGCACGCCGAGCAGTGCGTCGATCCCCCGCGCGAGCACGCCGGGCGCGCCCTCGACGTCGGGGTCGGTGATGTCCCAGGAGCCACCACCGGGACCCGCGAGCGAACGGTGCGCCCACGCGTCCACGGCCGCGAGGGCCCGGGGCGCGTCGAGGTCGGCCGCGAGCGCTTCGCGGATCGCGCCGAGCACGGGCTCGGCGGGCGGGCCGCCGTTCCCGGAGGCGGCGCTGCGCCACAGCTCGAGGCGCGCCTCGCCCGCGGCCAGCCCCTCGTCGGTCCAGGCCCAGTCGCTCGCGTAGTGGTGCGCGAGGATCGCGAGCCGGATGGCGCGCGGGTCGACCCCGCGCTCCCGCAGCGCGGAGACGAGCACGAGGTTGCCCCGGGACTTGCTCATCTTCTCGCCGTCGAGACCCACCATCCCGGCGTGCATGTGGACCCGCGGGCGGGCGTGCACGTCGCCCGTGAGGGAGACGAGGTGTGCGCCGGACATCTCGTGGTGCGGGAACGCGAGGTCGCTGCCACCGCCCTGCACGTCGAAGCCGGTCCCGAGACCGTCACGGGCGATGACGGCGCACTCGATGTGCCAGCCGGGGCGCCCGGCGCCGAGGCTCGCCCCGTCCCACGCGGGCTCCCCGGGCCGCTCGGTGCGCCACAGCAGGGCGTCGAGCGGGTCCCGCTTGCCCTGGCGCTCCGGGTCGCCGCCGCGTTCCGCGAACAGCGCCGTGGCCGTCTCGTGGTCCAGCCCGGCGACCGACCCGAACCCGGGCACGAGGGAGACGGCCGCGTAGACGTCGCCGTCGTCCTCGAGCCGGTACGCCGAGCCAGCGGCGAGCAGCTGCTCGACGGCGTCGACGACGGCGGGGATCGACTCGACCGCACCCCGGTACACGTCGGGGGGCAGTACCGCGAGTGCCGCCATGTCCTCGGCGAAGAGCGCGGTCTGCTCGGCGGCGAGGGCGCGCCAGTCGGTCTGCGTCGCGGCGGCACGTTCGAGCAAGGGGTCGTCCACGTCCGTGACGTTCGAGGCGTAGAGGACGTCGAGCCCGGAGTCACGCCATGCGCGCACGAGCAGGTCGAAGGCGACATAGGTCGCCGCGTGCCCGAGGTGCGTCGCGTCGTAGGGAGTGATGCCGCACACGTACAGCCGCGCCGTCGGCCCGTCAGCGACCCGCAGCTCACCGGTCGAGGTGTCGCGGATGCGGATCTGCTCTCCCCGGCCGGGGATCGCGGGAACGGGAACAGCGGGCCAGGTCAGCACGCGAGCAGCCTAGCCCGCGATCAGGGTCCCGCCGGCAGCGCCGTGAGCGCACCCGTGCCGAGCAGCACGACGATGACGACGGCGAGCGCGATCCGGTACACGACGAACGGCAGGTACGAGTAGCGCGTGACGATGGCGAGGAACGCGACGATGACGACGAAGCCGACGAGTCCCGCGACGACGGTCGCGAGCAGCGTGACCCCGAGCCCCGGCGTGCCGGCCTGCCCGAACTCGTCGACGGACTTCACGACCTGGAACACGCCGGACCCCATGACGGCCGGGATGGCGAGCAGGAACGAGTAGCGGGCCGCGGCCTCGCGCGTGTAGCCGAGGAGCAGCCCCGCCGTGATGGTCCCGCCCGAGCGGGAGACCCCCGGCACGAGCGCGAGCGCCTGGGCGAACCCGAGAAGCACGGCGTGGCGGAGGGTCAGGTCCTGGAGCGGCCGCATCCGTCTGCCGACCCGGTCGGCGACACCGAGGAGCACACCGAAGACGGCGAGCATCGCCGCGACGACGTACAGGTTGCGGAACGGGTGCTCGATCGCCTCCTGGAAGGTCACCCCGAGCACGACGATCGGGACGGTGCCGATCGCGATGAACCACGCCATGCGCGCGTCCGGGTCGGGGACGGCGCCCCAGCCGGTGCGGTCGCGCCACGTGGGTCCGTGCGCACCCCGGAGCGCGCGCCACCACGCCGCCACGATCCGGGCGATGTCGTGGCGGAAGTAGATGAGCACGGCGGTCTCGGTACCGATCTGCGTGATCGCCGTGAAGGCGGCCCCCGGGTCGGCGGTGCCGATGAGCTCCCCGACCACACGCAGGTGCGCCGAGGAGGAGACCGGCAAGAACTCGGTGAGCCCTTGCACGATCCCGAGGACGACGGCTTCCCACCAGGTCATCGCGTCTGCGGTCATGGTGGGCAAGGTTAGTGCGCCCGGCGGGTAGGTTGCTCGTGTGGAACTCAGGCAGCTCGGCAGGACGGGCCTGCGCGTCGCCCCGCTCGCGCTCGGCACCATGACGTGGGCGCGCGACACGGAGGCCGACGACGCCGCGGAGCAGCTGCGTGACTTCGTCGACGCGGGCGGCACGCTCCTCGACACCGCGGCGACCTACGCCGACGGTGACTGCGAGGAGCTCATCGGCTCCCTGCTCGGCAGCGTCGTCAGTCGCGAGGACGTCACGCTGTGCACGAAGGCCGGCGTCCGCCGCCTCCCCGACGGCACCGGCACCGTGGACGCCTCGCGTGCGACGCTCCTCGCAGGCCTCGACGCCTCGCTACGCCGGCTCGGCACGGACCACGTCGACCTCTTCCTCGTGCAGAGCCCCGACCCGCTCACCCCGATCGAGGAGACGGTCGGCACGCTGCGCTACGCGGTCGCCTCGGGCCGCGCGCGGTACGTCGGGCTGTCCAACTTCCCCGCGTGGCGCACGGCACAGGCCGCGACGATGCTCGCCGACGACGTCCGCCTCGCCGCCGTCGAGGTCGAGTACTCGCTCCTGCAGCGCGGGGTCGAGCGCGAGGTCCTCCCCGCCGCTCTGGGCCTCGGGCTCGGTGTGCTCGCGTGGTCTCCCCTCGGCCGCGGCGTGCTGACGGGCAAGTACCGGCGCTCCGTCCCCGCGGACTCACGGGCCGCGTCGTCCCACCTCGCGGGCTTCGTCGCGCCGTACCTCGGCGTGGAGCAGGGACCCGTCGTCGAGGCGCTCGTCACGGCGGCGGACGGCCTCGGCGTGAGCCCGCTCGAGGTCGCTCTCGCGTGGCTGTGCGCGCGTCCCGGGATCAGCGCAGCCGTGCTGGGCGCGAGGACCCCTGAGCAGCTCCGGGCCGCGCTCGGTGCGACCCGCCTCGTGCTCCCCCCGGAGATCGCGGGGGCGCTCGACGAGGTCGGGGCGCCACGGCTCGGCTACCCCGAGGTGCTCTAGCCCTCGTCGCCGTCTGCCCGGTCGTCGTCCACGTCGTCGTCGAAGTCCTCGAACGCCTCGTCCGGCACCTTGTCGACGTCGTAGCGCTCCGACGGGTCCTCGTCGCCGTCGGCGTCGTCGTCATCGTCGTCGTCGTCCGTGATGTCGAACGGGAGCGCCTCGTTGTGCGCCCGGCCCAGCGCCTCGGCGTAGACGTCGAAAGCGTCCGCGAGCACGTCGTACGCGTCGTCGACCGCGGGGTCCTGCTCGGCACGCCGGGAGCTCACTGCGTGGTAGTGGGCCTCGAGGGCGGCAACGAACCTGTCGAGCGCGGCACGCGGGTCTACGGTCATGCCCCCACGGTAGTGCCGCAGCGTGCACAATGGCAGCACTTGCCGACGAGACCGGGGGTCGTACATGGCACAGGCAGACACCATCGTGAAGTTCCGTGCGGGGCCGCCACGGACCTCGCACTACGAGTACCGCGAGGTGAGGCTGCCCCGCTACACCTCACCCGGCGACGCGACCAGGCTCCTGACCGAGGCCGCCGAGTACGGCCGGTGGGAGCTCGCACGCACCTCGCTCTACCTCGGTGGGGAACGCCGCGTGTGGCTGCGCCGGCGCATCATCAAGGTGCGCTCGACGCTCGACGCCTGACGGCACCTCAGCAGACGTCGAGGAACCGGTCGAGCACCCGGGTCCCGAAGCGCAACGCGTCCACGGGGACCCGCTCGTCGACACCGTGGAACATCGCAGCGAAGTCCATCGAGGCGGGCAGCCGCAACGGCGCGAAGCCGTACCCCGTGATCCCGAGCCCGGCGAGGTGCTTGTTGTCCGTGCCGCCCGAGAGCATGTACGGGAGCACCACCGCCCCGGGGTCCTCGGCGAGCAGGGCCTGCGACATCGCACCGACGATCGCGGCGTCGAGCGGCGCCGTGAGGGCCTGGTTGCGGTAGAGGTCCTCGACGTCGACGCCGGGGCCCGCGAGCTTCGCGACCACCTCGTCGGCCTCCCGCTCGAGCCCGGGCAGGAAACGCAGGTCCACGACCGCCTCGGCGCGCCCCGGGATGACGTTGGCCTTGTAGCCGGCCCGGAGCTGGGTCGGGTTGGACGAGTGGCGCACGGTCGAGCCGACGAACTTCGCCGCAGGGCCCAGCGCCTCGAGCAGGGTGTCGACGGAGGCCGGGTCCTCCGGGTCGAACGGCAGACCCGTGAGCTCCGCCACTCCCCGCAGCAGGGCCGCCGTCGACTCCGTGAGCACGAGCGGCCACGGGTGCTGCCCGATCCGCGCGACGGCCTCGGCGAGCCGGGTGACCGCGTTGTCGTCGTTGACGAAGGAGCCGTGCCCGGCCCGCCCGTGCGCGACGACCCGCAACCATGCGAGGCCCTTCTCCGCGACCTGCACGAGGTAGGCGCGCGTGCCGGCGACGTCCACGGAGAAGCCACCGACCTCGCTCACCGCCTCGGTCGCCCCCTCGAACAGCTCGGGGCGGTGCCGCACGACCCACCCGGCGCCCGCCTCTCCCCCGGCCTCCTCGTCGGCGAAGAAGGCGAGGACCACGTCACGCGCTGGCGGTCGGCCCTCGCGAGCACGGGCCCGGAAGGTCGCGAGCATCATCGCGTCCATGTCCTTCATGTCGACGGCGCCGCGCCCCCACAGCATCCCGTCGCGCTCCTCGCCCGCGAACGGGTCGACCTGCCACTCGCTCGCGTCCGCGGGGACGACGTCGAGGTGGCCGTGCACGACGAGCGCAGGTCGGGTGCGGTCGAGCCCGGGGATGCGGACGACGACGTTCGCCCGTCCCGGCTCGCTCTCGAACAGCTCGGGCTCGAGGCCGACGTCGGCGAGCTTCCCGGCCACGTACTCCGCGGCGAGCCGCTCGCCGGGCCCGGACCCGTCGCCGTAGTTCGACGTGTCGATGCGCAACAGGTCCTGGCAGATCCGGGCGACCTCGCGCTCCGCCGCGCCCTCGGTGGTGCTCTCGGACCTCATGCGACGACGTCGAGCCCGCGGCGCGCGAGGAGCGGCTCGATGCGCGGCTCGCGCCCCCGCAGCTCGCCGAACGCCCGCATCGGGTCGATCGAGCCGCCGCGACCCAGCAGCGTGCGCCGGAACCGTTCGCCCGCCGCGCGGTCGAGGCCCCCGTTCTCGCCGAACCACTCGACCGTGTCCGCGTCGAGCACCTCGGACCAGATGTAGGAGTAGTAGGCCGCGGAGTACCCGCCACCGAACGCGTGGTTGAAGTACGTCGTGCGGTAGCGCGGCGGTACGAGCTCGATGGCGATCCCGGCGTCGGCGAGCGCGGCCGCCTCGAAGGCCTCGACCTGCTCGACGTCGGTCGGCACGTCCTGCGCCGCGAGCCGGTGCCACGCCTGGTCGAGGATCGCGGCCGCGAGGTACTCCGTCGTGCGCTGGCCCTCGCCCCACTGGCGCGAGGCGAGCTTGCGCTCGACCCACTCGGCCGGCACGGGCTCGCCCGTCACGTGGTGCACGGCGTAGGCGGCGAGGATCTCGGGGTCCCACGCCCACATCTCGTTGACCTGCGAGGGGTACTCGACGAAGTCACGCGGCACCTCCGTGCCGGACTGAGAGGGGTAGCGCACGTCGGAGAACAACCCGTGCAACGCGTGCCCGAACTCGTGGAAGAGCGTGATGACCTCGTCCCACGCGAGCAGCGCGGGCTGCCCGGCCGGCGGCTTGGGGATGTTGAGGTTGTTCACGACGACGGGCGGCAGGCCCAGGAGGTGCGACTGGTCGACGAGGTTGTTCATCCAGGCCCCGCCGCGCTTGCTCGCGCGCGTGAAGAAGTCACCGACGAACAGCCCGAGCGGTGTGCCGTCCGCCTCGGTGACCTCGAAGACGCGCGCGTCCGGGTGGTAGCCCGCGAGGTCGGTGCGTTCGGTGAAGCTCACCCCGTACAGCCGGTGCGCCGCGGCGAAGACGCCGTCGCGCAGCACGCGGTCCAGGGCGAGGTAGGGCCGCAGCAGGGCGTCGTCGAGCTCGTAGCGCTCCCGGCGCACCCGTTCCGAGTAGTACTCCCAGTCCCACGGCTGGAGCGTCTCGCCCGGCAGGTCCGCCTCGAGCGCGGTCTGCAGGACGTCGGCGTCGCGCCGGGCGTTGGCAGCGGCGGCCGGTGCGAGCCGGTCGAGCATCTCCTTGACGGCCACCGCCGTCTTCGCCGTCGCGTCCTGGGCCACGTAGTCGGCGTGGTGCTCGAACCCGAGCAGCTCGGCGTGCTCCGCGCGCAGCCTGGCGAGCCGCAGCACGATCGCCCGGGTGTCGTGCTCACCGCCGCGCCCTCCGCGCGTCACGGACGCCTCGAAGAGCCGCTGGCGCAGCGCGCGGTCGGTGAGGACGGCGAGCGCCTCCTGCTGGGTCGGCAGCTGCAGCTCCAGCAGGAAGCCGCTCTCGTGGCCCCGGTCCGCGGCCGACTGTCGCGCCGCGGCGACGGCGTCCTCGGACAGCCCGGCGAGCTGCGCCGCGTCCTCGACGAAGACGGCCGCGGCGTTCTGCTCGGCGAGCAGCACGCGCCCGAACTGCGCCTCGAGCGAGGAGATCTCGGCGTTCAGGGCCCGCAAGCGGTCCTTCTCCGCCTCGCCGAGCCGCACACCCGCGCGGACGAAGTCCGTCTTGACGGTGTGCATGAGCCACTCCTGGTCCGGCTCTAGCGTGATCTCGCCGCGCTCGACCCGGGCCGCGAGGTCGCCGCCGCGGGCGTAGAGGGTCTCGTTGAGGTAGATCACGTCGTGGTGGGCGGCGAGCAACGGCGCGAGCTTCTCCTCGATCGCGTCGAGCTCGGGCGTCGAGTCGGCCGAGGCCTGGTTGTAGAACACGGTGACGGCGCGGTGCGCGAGCCGGCCCGAGCGCTCCCACGCGGCGAGGTAGTTCTCGACCGTGGGCTCCGCGGCGTCCGTCGCGATCCGGTCGATCTCGGCGAGCTCTTCGGCGAGTCCCGCCTTGATGGCCGGCAGGTAGTGCTCGGTGCGGATCGCGGCAAAGTCGGGCAGCCCGAAGGGCAACGTCGAGGGTGCGGCGAAGGGGTTCGTGGGGTCGAGGGCAGCGGCGTCGTTGGTCACCCGCCTATCCTCACCCGTCCGCCGGGTGGGGCGCCACCAGGCTCGTCGCGGGCCACGGCGCGACCGGCTCGCGCGCGTCGTCGCGCAGCAGGGTGCCGAGCCACGCGTCGCGTCGCACGCCCCGCTGCACGTCGTGCCCCCGCACCTGCCCCTCGAAGCGGAAGCCGCAGCGCCACGCGACGGCCCACGACGCCCAGTTGCCGGCATAGGCCGTCCACAGGATCCGGTCGAGGCCGAGGCCGTCCGGGGCGAAGCCGAAGTCGACGGCGAGCCGTGCGGCGCGCGTCATGAGTCCCCGCCCTCGTGCGGCCGGCGAGAGCCAGTAGCCGAGCTCCGCGGAACCCGTGCCCTCCAACCGCAGCCCGACCATGCCGAGCAGCGTGCCCGCGGCGCCGTCGGCCCGGACCGCCCAGGCCGCCTCCCCCCGGAGGTCGTCGGCCACCGTGCCGACGCGCAGGATCGCCCACGCGTCCGTCACGTGGGTCACGAACCCGCGCGCGTGCTCGGGCAGGTACGGGGACGGCACGGTGGTCCATGCCGCGACGGCGGGATCCTGGCACGCCTCGGTCATGGCCTCGAGGTCGGCGAAGGTGGGCGGTGACAGGGTCACGACGTCGTCGGTGCGGATCGCGGAGCGCATCCCGTGATGCTGGCACGTCAGCGCGGGGCAGCGACAGCCCCCCGCCCGGCCGCCGTCGTCCGTCGTACGGGCCGGGCCTTCAGCTCGGGCGGCGAGCCGCCCTATCCTCGAGACCCCCGGCGCAAGGAGGCGCCGACCGAACGGCTGGGGCTCCCCGTGACCGATCTCACAGCGCGACGTGTCGTGGACCTCTCCGTCCCGATCGCGGAGCACCTGCCCGCCTCGTGGCCCACCCACGTGCCCTTCCAGCACAAGACGTACACGTGGTTCGGGCACACGCACGAGGGTCCCGGTGCCGCCGAGTCACAGCTCGGTCCGTACGCGACACGGTGGATGGCGATCGACGAGCACACCGGGACGCACGTCGACGCCCCGAGCCACTTCATCCCCCCACCCGGCTCTGGTCTCGACTTCGCCGGGGAGTGGGGTTCCGTCGACGTCGACGGCGTCCCCCTCACCCAGCTCATCGGCCCCGCGGCGGTCATCGACGTCCCCGAGCTCCGCGCAGAGCCGGGCACCAGTCCTTTGCTCGAGCCCGAGCACGTCCTCGCGTGGGAGGCCGAGCACGGCACGCTGCGCCCCGGTGAGATCGTGCTGCTGCGCTCCGGCTGGGACCGGCACTACCTTCCCGGGTCGGCGGGGGACGCCTACCTGCGCGACGTCCTCCGCGCCACCGCGCCCGCGTGGCCCTCGCCGTCCGTCGCGACCGTCGAGCTCGTGCTCGACCGCGGGGTGCGCTGCCTCGGGACGGACGGCGCCTCGATGGGGCCCGCGCAGGGCGGCCAGGCGGTACACGTCGCGGCGCTCGGCAGGGGTGCCGTGTTCATCGAGTGCCTCACGCGGCTCGCCGAGCTCCCCCACCGTGGCGCAGAGTTCGTGTTCCTGCCGCTCAAGGTGCTCGGCGCGACCGGTGCCCCGGGGCGCGCCGTCGCGTTCCTCCCGCAGGGCTGACACCCGAGGTGCTCACGACGACGACGACGGCGAGCGTCCGATCTCGACGAGCGAGAAGGCGACCCCCATCTCCTTGAAGATCTCGGGGATCTCCCCCGGCACGAACTCGTCGAGGACGTAGTGGCGCACCGTGTTCCCGTGGGCCGACTCGGGGTTGATCCGCAGCCCGGCGACGAGGAGATCGGCGTAGTCGGTCAGCTCGACGGGGGTGCGCTCGTAGTTCTCCTCGGTGTACACCTCGAGGTCCTCGAACGGCACGCGCACGCGCACCCAGTCGTCGCCCCACGTCGCCGGATCGAGCTCGATGATGGTTCCCGCGTTGAGGAACGGACGCTCGCCGCTCGCCCCCTCGCCGAAGAGCGTGAGCCCGAGGCTGATCAGCCCCGAGTCCAGCTCGGCGAGCTGCTCCGGGGTGAGGACGCCGGCAAGGCCGGCCGCGACGTCGTCGGGGGCGGGCAGCGCCGTGTGCTCGGGGCGCAGCCGCAGCTCGAGCGTGATGTCGGTGACGTCGCCGAACCGCAGCTCCTCGCCGCGGAACGTCGACTCGACGCCGTTGACGTGCTGGTCGTACCAGTCGACGAGGCGCTTGACCAGGACGAGGTCGAGGGTGCGTTCGCCGCCGCAGGTCTCGTCCGGCTGGAAGTAGTCGCCCGAGATGCGATACCTGGTCGCGGGCAGCGCGAGCCCGTCGCTCGCCGTGGACGCGTGGTTCCAGCCCCCGATGGTGTAGGCACCCGCGCCGAGCAGCCGGACCGCGGCGTCGTCCGGTCGCGCGTTCGCGGCCGGGTCGCACGTGATGCGGTCGACACCGCCCTGCGGGGCGGCCGACGTCCCGCTCGCGCACCCGGCAAGGGCGAGGGCGAGGCCGACGACGGCCAGCGGGCTGCGCGCGAGACGTGGCATCCGCACAGTGTGGCGCGACCCGCGTGCTCCGCCCAGCGATACGTCACCTGGAGAGACGCCCGAGAGACGCAGAAGCCCCTCACCGCGGTGTCGCAGGTGAGGGGCTTCGCGTCGCTGTCTCAAACGAGTGTCCGGAGGGGGACTTGAACCCCCACGCCCGATAAAGGGCACTAGCACCTCAAGCTAGCGCGTCTGCCATTCCGCCACCCGGACAAGGTGGATCTGCGATCAACTCGCGCCGAGAAAGATATCACGGAGTGGCGGGTCCCCTTCCCCACGGGCACGCTGGCACACTGAGGTCTGCAGCACACTGGCCGGCATGGCCGCGCTGCAGCGGGACGCGCGATCCGAGAGGTGCACCCATGTCTGAGCAGGACCGCCGCACTCCCGCCGGGGTCGCGGCACGCAAGGTCGCCGGGGGGCGTCACAACCCGTCCGTGGCGGGCATCGAGCAGACCTCACCCCGATGGCTGCGGGTCTCGGCCGGCTGGTCGTGGCGACTGATCGTCGTCTCCGCCGCCGTCGTGCTCGTCTTCTACGCCACCTCGAAGGTGCAGCTGCTCTTCATCGCGGTCTTCCTCGCACTCGTCTTCACGGCCGTGCTGCACCCGCTCGTGGAGTTCTTCGCCAAGTACATGCCACGGTTCGCGGCCACGGCGCTCGCGCTCGTCTCCTCGATCCTCGTGCTCGGTGGGCTCATCACCTACATCACGGCGTCCGTCGTCGGGCAGTGGCCGCACCTCGCCGAGCAGTTCAGCGACGGCATCGGGCGCATCCTCGACTTCCTCGAGGACGGTCCGCTCCCCTGGACGGTGACGTCCGAGGACATCGACCAGTGGTGGCAGACGGCGCTGCAGTGGCTGCAGGACAACAGCAGCACGATCGCCTCGAACGCGGCCTCCCAGCTCGGCTCCGTCGCGATCGTGTTCATGGTGCTCGCGCTCGCGACCTTCTGCACGGTGTTCTTCCTCGCCCGCGGCTCGGCGATGTGGCTGTGGTTCCTCAACCAGCTCCCCGCCGGCTCGCGCCAGACGTGGCACACCGCGGGCGGCATCGGCTGGTACACCTTCTCCGGCTTCGCGCGCGGCACCGTGATCATCGCGTTCTGCAACGCGATCCTCGCCGGGATCATCCTCGCCGTCCTGGGCGTGCCGCTCGTGGCCCCGCTCGCGGTGCTCGTGTTCATCGGTACGTTCATCCCGCTCATCGGCGCCCCCGCCGCGATGGTCATCGCGATGGTCGTCGCCTTCGCCGCGGAAGGGTTCCTCACCGCGGCGTTCGTCGGTGTCGGCATCGCCCTCGTGGGCCAGCTCGAGGGCCACGTGCTGCAGCCCCTCATCATGGGCAAGCAGGTCTCGCTGCACCCCGTCGTCGTCGGCCTCGTCGTCACGGGCGGCACGCTCATCGCCGGCATCCTCGGCGCCGTCGTCTCCCTCCCGCTCGTCGCCGTCGCGTGGGCCGTCTTCGCCAAGCTGCGCGCGCTCGACCCACCGACACCACGCGAGGACTTCGTGGACTTCGACCCCGCCGAGATCACCCACCTGGACGAGCAGGCCCGTGGCGGCGACGAGGACGCGGCCGACGAAGAGGTCTCGGTCAAGGCTTAGTCCTCCGAGCGCAGCTCACTGGAAGTCGCGCGAGCGAGAGGCCACGGGCAGCGCGAGCGGTGTCAGGTGCTCGGCGACGAGATTGGTCGCGCCGTCGCCCCGCTCGAGCCTGCCCCGCACCACGAGGGCGGCCGAGGAGCGCGCGACCGTGCGAAACCTCGCCCACAGCCCCGGGGAGCACACGACGTTGAGCAGACCCGTCTCGTCCTCGATCGACAGGAACGTCACCCCGCGCGCCGTACCGGGGCGTTGGCGATGGGTGACGACCCCCGCGACGGACACCCTGCGCTCGGCCTCGTGCTCGACCGCCTGGCTCACGCGTAGCACCCCGGCGGCGTCGAGGCCCTCACGCACGAACTCGGTGGGGTAGGACTCCGGGGAGATACCCGTCGCCCACACGTCCGCGACCGAGGTCTCGAGCGCGTCCATGCCGGGCAGCATCGGCGCCTCGACACCCACGGAGACGCCGGGCAGCGTGTCGGGACCCTCCTGGGCGAGCGCCCCGGCGGCCCACAACGCCTCGCGCCGCGCCACCGGGCCGTGCTCCCCCACCTCGCGCAGCGCCCCGGCCGTCGCGAGGGACTCGAGCTGGGCCGTCGTGAGCGCGACACGGCGCACGAGGTCGCGCAGCGAGGCGAACCGGCCGCCCCGGCTGCGCTCCTCGACGAGCCCCGAGGCGAGGTCCTCACCGATCCCTCGCACCTCGGCCAGGCCGATGCGCACGGCCAGCGTCCCGCCGTCGGACACCACCCGCTCGACCCCCGCCCGCACGCCGGACGCCTGCACGCACGGCCGCAGCACGATGATCCCGTGGCGGCGCGCGTCGGCGACGAGGGACTGCGGGGAGTAGAACCCCATGGGCTGGGCGGCGAGCAGCCCAGCATAGAAGGCAGCGGGATGGTGCACCTTGAGCCACGAGCTCGCGTAGACGAGGTGGGCGAAGGAGTAGGCGTGCGACTCGGGGAAGCCGAACTCGGCGAAGGCCGCGAGCTTGGCGAAGATCCCCTCGGCCACCTCACCGCTCACGCCCTTGCGCACCATGCCTGCCACGATCCTGGCCTTGAGCGCCTCCATGCGCTGCCTGGAGCGTTTGGCCCCCATCGCCCGGCGGAGCCGGTCCGACTCCGCCGGCGACAGGCCCGCGACGTCGATCGCCATCTGCATGAGCTGCTCCTGGAAGAGCGGTACGCCGAGCGTGCGCTGCAGCGCCGGCTTGAGCAGGGGGTGCGCGTAGTACTCGTCGCGCTCCTCAGGGTGCCCACCCGCCCGCTGCTCCTTGCGGCGCTCGATGTAGGGGTGCACCGAGCCGCCCTGGATGGGGCCGGGGCGGATGAGCGCGACCTCGACGACGATGTCGTAGAAGGTTCGCGGCTGCAGCCGCGGCAGGGTGGACATCTGTGCACGGGACTCGACCTGGAACACTCCCACGGTGTCCGCCGCGCACAGCAGGTCGTAGACAGCCGGGTCCTCCTGCGGCAGGGAGTGCAGGGTGAGCTCGAGCCCCTCGTGCTCGCGGACGAGGTCGAAGGCGATGCGCAGGGTCGTGAGCATGCCGAGCCCCAGCAGGTCGAACTTCACGAGCCCGGCATCGGCGCAGTCGTCCTTGTCCCACTGCAGCACGGTGCGTCCGGGCATCCGTCCCCACTCCACGGGACACACCTCGATCACCGGCCGGTCGCACAGCACCATGCCTCCGGGGTGGATGCCGAGGTGGCGGGGCAGGTCGAGCATCCGCTCAGCGAGATCGAGCACGGGCTCGGGGATACCCGTGAGGTCCGCCGCGTGCGTCGGCGCGATCTCCGGGGCGCCGCCGCCCCACTGCCGCCGGTGCCGTTGCGACTCGTCGAGCGCCAACGGGTCGAAGACCTGCGCTGGTTCCTCGTCCGCATCAGGTTCGCCGTCCGACTCCGGCTCCTCGCCCGGCCCAGCATCCGACTGCATGTCCGGTTCCGGCTCCGGTGCCGGCTCGGGCGTCCGCAGCCTCCCCCAGCGCTCGAGCGACTTGCTCCACGCATCCTGCTGCCCAGAGTCGTACCCCAGGGCGCGCGCCGCGTCGCGCACCGCAGAGCGTGCCCGGTAGGAGATGACGTTGGCCACCATCGCTGCACGATCACGCTCGTACTTGGTGTAGACGTACTGGATGACCTCCTCGCGCCGCCCTGACTCGATGTCGACGTCGATGTCCGGCGGGCCGTCACGCTCCGGGGCGAGGAAGCGCTCGAAGAGCAGGTCGTGGAACACCGCGTCCACCGCCGTGATGCCGAGCGCGTAGCAGACCGCGGAGTTCGCCGCCGAGCCCCGCCCCTGCGCGAGGATGCCGTTCTTCCGGCAGAACTCGACGATGTCGTAGACGATGAGGAAGTACCCCGGGAACTCGAGCTGCTCGATGACGGCGAGCTCCTTCTCGAGGCGCGCGTAGGCACGCTCGCTCCGTTCGTCTCCCCGCGGCCCGTAGTGCTTGAACGCCCCCTGCCAGACCAGCTCGCGCAACCAGCTCGCCTCGGTATGGCCAGGTGGGACGGGGTACGGCGGCAGCCTGGGCTTGACGAGCTGGAGGTCGAAGGCGCACTCGGCGCCGAGATCGGCCGCGGTGCGGACGGCCTGCGGATGTCGCCGGTGCAGGTGGAGCATCTCCTCCGGCGAACGCAGGTGCGCGGTCGGTGCGGCGGGCAGCCAGCCGTCCTGGTCCTCGAGGCTAGACGTGGCCCGCACCGCCGCGAGCGCTCCGGCCAGGTCCGCGTCGCGCGGGGTGGCGTAGTGCACGTTGCCCGTAGCCACGAGCGGCAGGCCGACGACGCCGGCCAGGTGGGCCAGTGCATCGTTACGCTCGCCGTCGAACGGGCTGCCGTGCTCGGTGATCTCCACCACGACGTTCTCCCGGCCGAACAGAGCGGCCAGCCGGTCTAGCTCCGCCTGTGCGGCGGCGATCCCCGCAGCAGGCATCGACGCGCCCTCCAGCGCCCGGCGGACCGCGCCCTTGCGGCAGCCGGTGAGCACGAGCCAGTTCCCTGCGGCCCGCGCGGCGAGCTCCTCGAGCTCGTAGGTGGCATGCCCCTTGGTCCCGGTCGCGAGATGCCCCCGCGCGATCGCCGCGGACAACGCCCGATAGCCGTCCGGGTTACGGGCGAGCACGAGCAGGTGGGTCGCGCGTGGGTCGGGCACCCCCGTCGGCGGGTCGAGCGTCGCGCGCCCGACACCGTCGACGACGGGCAGGTGCAGCTCGGCACCGAAGATCGTCTTGAGCCCCACCCGCCTGGCCTCCTCGGCGAAGCGCACGACGCCGTAGAGCCCGTCGTGGTCCGTGAGGGCGAGCGCCTCGAGGCCCAGCCGTGCCGCCTCGGTGACGAGCTCGTGGGGCTGGCTCGCCCCGTCGAGGAAGCTGAACGCGCTGTGGGCGTGCAGCTCGGCGTAGCTAGTCATAGCGGGCCTCGCACGTCCACACGCCCCCGAGGTGCCCCGCGTCGACCCCCCACGCGAGCAGGACGGCGCCCCCGCCGTCGAGCACGGCCTGCAGGTGCACGACGGCGCGTCCCTCCTCGGTCCACCAACGCTGGGCGAGCGGCCACGGCCCCGCCCACGAGACGATCCGCACGTCCCGGTCTAGCACCCTCGCGGAGGGTGTGGTCCGGGCCCCGGCGCGCGACGGCGGGGACCACCGCACACGGGCGGGGTCGGCGCTCAGCGTCCACCGCTCGTCGACGGTCAGGGACCGCCCCGCACCGTCGAGCACGTCGACGGGCTCGGGTTCGGGCAGCACGGTCGCGGGCGCCGGCGCGGGCAGCCGACCCGGCCACGGCCGGTCCGCGGGCCGGTCCGCACGCTCGGTCGCCCCCCACGGCACGAGGTGGACCTGGTCGCGCACGGTGCGCCCGCCCTGCAGCGCCGCCGTGAACACCCCCTGCGCCCCGAGCAGGCCCTGCACGCGGTCGAGCGCTCGGTGCGCCCGCAGGTCGGCACCGTTCGCGCCGCCCCACAGCCGCCCCTGCTCCGCCCCGGCGGCGGCCACCTCGCGCGCGGCCACGACGAGCCTCGAGACGGCGCCCCGCTCGGGGTCGCCCTCCCCCGCCGCGCGGTCGAGCCAGCCCTCGAGCTGCCACCGGATGCGGTCCGTGATGCGTGCCGCCGTGAGCCCGCCGAGCCCACCCAGGTCGGTGCGCCACGTGCGGCTCAGCTCGCCGCCGTGCTCCGTGACGGCCGTGATCTCGAGGCGCGCGCACGTCGCCGAACGGGCCAGGAGCTGGGCGTGCAGGTCCTCGGCGATGCGGCGCCCCGCGAAGGCCGCGACGTCGAGCCGCGTCGCGGGCGGGTCGAGCTCGCAGCTCGCCTCGAGGTCGGGCACGGGCCGACGCCGGGTCGGCGGGCGCGGGTCCTGTCCCTGCACGAGCCGGTGCGCCCACGCTCCGAGCTCACCGAAGCGGGCCGCGACGTCCGGTCCCGGCAGCGCCGCGAACGCCCCGAGCGTGGTCAGGCCGAGCCGGACGAGCAGGTCCACGAGGGCACGCACCGCCGCGACGGCACGCTCGTCCGTCGCGGCGTGGCCGAGCATGGCCACGGGGTGCGGGGCGAGGAACGCCGCGGACTCCCCCGGCGGGACGACGGCGTGCTCACGCGCCGCGAGGAGTGCTGCGAGGAGCCCGTCCGCGACGCCCACCTGGCTCTCGTAACCCGCGAGCACGACCGCCCCGACGAGCGCCTCTCCGAAGGCCTGGGCCGAGCCGTGGTAGCGGGCGGCGCCGTCGGCCGGCACGAGCAGCAGCCCCGGCCGGACCACCTCGATGCCGGGGACCACGCGTTCTGCCGCCTGCGCCACGGCCTCGAAGACGACGGCGTCACGTACCTCGTCCACCCCGAGCAGGACGAGCTCGGGGCACACGCCCTGCGCGGAACGGCGACGCATGCCGCGGCGGACACCACCCGCCCGGGCGACGGCGGACACGGCCACGAGGCGCCGCCCGTCGTGCACGGCCGCGGGCACGTGGGACGCCACGTCGCCACGCTGCATCGCGGCGACGACGGGCCAGTCGGGCACCCACAGCACCGCCGTACGGGTCGGGCTCGTCGACATCCCGCTCACCCCACGAGCCGAAGCGTGGCGCGGTCGTCCGGTGATGCGGTGCCGTCTGGTGATGCGGTGCTTTCCGCACCCGGCGCCGCGAGCGGCAGCGTGAGCTCGACCGCGAGGTGGTGGCCCGCCGCGCCCCGGCCCGAACGCGTCACGCGCACGTCGAGGCTGCGCAGCCGGCCGTCACCCTCGCCCGCCCCCGTCCAGCCGAGCGTGCGCACCCCGAGCACGACGGCAGCGCCCGGCCAGGGCACCGTGCTCACGAGCACGCTGCCGCGCTCGCGTGCGCGAGCCATGAGGCGGCGCCGGTCCGCGTCCGTCAGCCCCGCCCGCGGTCCCACGAGCACGATGTCCATCCCGTCGAGGAGCGCGGCGACCACCGCGGGGGCGTCGGGACCGGGACCGGGCACGAGCGCGACCCGGTCGAGCACGACGCCCGCCTGCGCGGCAGCGAGGAGTCCGATCGACGGCTGCCCGACGACGCCCGCCCAGCTGCCGTGCACGCTCGCCGGGGCGAGCAGCGCGAGGGCGAGCGAGGTCGAGCCGAGCACCGCCACCGTGGCACCGCGGCGCAAGCCGGCGGGCAGGAGACGGCCGAGCTCTGGCGGGACTGGCAACGGTGGGCGCTCGAGGTCGGTGAGCACCCCGCCGGTGCGCTGCTCGACGTGCGCGAGCACCGCACGGGCGCGCGCCTCCCGCTCTTGCGCGTGCGCCGCCGTCGTCGTCACCGAGACCTCCTCCACACCCGTTGATAGAACGCTTGTTCGAGTCTCTCAGTACACGCTGACACCGGGGCGATGTCAACCCGGCCCGGGCCGTCCCGGACGGCCCGCCGAGGGCTCCGTCGGGCCGCACGGGCACCACCGAGTCACGGGTACAATCAGATGGCTTGATGGATCCATCAAGCCACGATGCGGACCGCCGCTCCCCGTACGTCCCACGAAGGACCCCGCCATGCCGCTCTCCCCCGAGCGCCCCCTGCACGCCCACAAGGCCGACCTCTTCAAGGCGCTCGCCCACCCCGTGCGCGTGCGCACCCTCGAGCTCCTCACGAGCGCCGAGCGCCCCGTCAGCGAGCTCCTCGCCGAGACCGGGATCGAGGCCTCGCACCTGTCCCAGCACCTCGGGGTGCTGCGCAACGCGGGCGTCGTCGCGGCACGCCGCGAGGGCAACGCCGTCTACTACCGCCTCGAGCACCCCGCCCTCGCCGAGATGCTCGCCGCGGCGCGCGTCGTGCTGAGCGACCGGCTCAGCCGCACCCGTGAAGCACTCGCCGCGCTCGAGTCGGGCGAGGGCGAGTGAGCCTGCCGAGCACCTCCCTCGACCGCATCGACTGGCCGGCACTGCGGGCGACGCTGCGCCGTCGCACCATGCCGCGGCGCACCGACTACGCCGACCTGCCGCGCTCGTGGCGCGCCGACCTGCTGGCCGGCCTCGCCGTCATGGTCGTCGCCCTGCCCCTCGCCCTGGGCTTCGGCGTCACGTCCGGCGTGGGTGCCGCCGCGGGCATCGCGACCGCCGTCGTCGCGGGGATCGTGGCCGCGCTCCTCGGTGGCTCGCACCTGCAGGTCTCCGGCCCCACGGGCGCCATGACCGTCGTCCTCGTGCCGATCGTCGCGCGCTACGGGCCCGAGTCCGTGCCCGTCGTGGCGATCATGGCGGGCGGGCTCGTCGTGATCGCCGCCCTGCTCGGCATCGGGCGACTCGTGGAGTTCATCCCGTGGCCCGTCATCGAAGGGTTCACGGCCGGCATCGGCGTCATCATCGCCGTGCAGCAGATCCCCCTCGCCCTCGACATCTCCCAGGACCCGGGTCGCCCTGGCGGCGAGAACGCGGCCCTCGTCGCGCTGCGCTCCCTCGCGTACGCGGACTGGCTCGCCGCGCTGCCGGCGCTCGCCGTCGTCGCGGGGGTCGGGCTCCTCATGGTGTACCTGCCACGGTGGCGCCGGCGCCTGCCCGCCGCGATCATCGCCGTCGTCGTCGCGACCGTCGTGGCCGAGGTCGCCCGGCTCGACATCGACCGCATCGGCGCCATCCCCGCCGCCCTGCCCACCCCGCGCGTCCCCGTCCTCACCCCGGAGGCGACGAGCACCCTGTTCTCCGCCGCCCTCGCCGTCGCCGCGCTCGCGGCCCTCGAGTCGCTGCTGTCCGCGCGCGTCGCCGACGGCATGGCGGACGACATCGAACGCACGAAGCCCAACCGGGAGCTGTTCGGCCAGGGCATGGCCAACATCGCCTCCGGAATCTTCGGCGGTCTGCCCGCGACTGGCGCCATCGCACGCACCGCCGTCAACGTGCGGGCCGGTGCCCGCACCCGCGTCGCGGCCGCGTCGCACGCCGTGTTCCTCGCGGGCGTAGTCGTCCTCGCTGCCCCGCTCGTGGCACGCATCCCGCTCGCCGCCCTCGCCGGCGTGCTCATCGTGACGGCCGTGCGGATGGTCGACCGCTTCGCCGCGCGCGCGATCTGGCGCTCGGGACGGGCCGGGGCGCTCGTGTTCACGTTGACCTTCGCGACGACGATCGTGTTCGACCTCGTCGTCGCCGTCGAGGCGGGGGTCGCCGTCGCGGCCGTCCTCGCGCTGCGGTCCGTGGCACGGCAGGCACGGCTGCACCGTGAGGAGGTGCCCGTCGAGATCGGCTCGGAGACCGAGCACCGGCTCCTCGCCGAGCACATCGCCGTCTACCGCATCGACGGCGCGCTCTTCTTCGGGGACACGCACCGCTTCCTCGAGGAGCTCACCCAGGTCGCGGACGTGCGCGTCGTCATCCTGCGGCTCGCGAACATCAAGCTGCTCGACGCGAGCGGGGCCAACATGCTCGCCGAGGTCGTGGCGACGCTGCAGCGCAAGGGGATCGTCGTCCTCCTCAAGGGCTTGTCGCCGCAGCACCTGCGCGTCGCGGAGGCCGTCGGGGTGCTCGCGGAGCTCCAGCACTCGGCCCACGTGTTCACCGATCTCGACGCGGCCGTCGAGCACGCGCGTTCCCATGTCCACCGGGCCCTCAACGAGGCATAGTGAGGCCATGGACCTGCACCGACCCGTCGCCCCCGAGCCCTACGCGCTGCTGCCCGCCGTCCCGTCCTTCTCGCTCGCGAGCACCGACGTGCAGGGCGGCGAGCGCCTCGACGTGACCTTCACCGTCGACGGCGAGAACGTCTCGCCCGAGCTGCACTGGGAGGGGTTCCCGGCCGGCACGAGATCGTTCGTCGTCAGCTGCTTCGACCCGGACGCACCTACACCGGCCGGCTACTGGCACTGGACCGTCGCGAACCTCCCGGCGACGACGACGGCGCTCCCCCGCGGCGCCGGCAGCGCCGACGGCTCGCACCTGCCCGCCGCGGCGTTCCAGTCGAGGTCCGACGGCGGGGTGACGGGCTGGGAGGGCGCCGGCCCGCCCGAGGGCGATCGACCCCACCGCTACGTGTTCGCCGTCCACGCGCTCGACGTCGAGGCCCTCCCGCTCGACGGTGGCGCCTCGGCGACCGTCGTCGCGTTCAACGCGCTCTTCCACACGATCGCGCGCGCGACACTCATCGCGACCTACTCGCGCTGAGAGAGGCCGACGATGACGGAGCACCCCGCTCCCGCACGCCCAGGGCTTCCGGCGATCGGGAGCGCACTCGACTGGCGTCCCGCCGTCGACCACCCCGAGCTGCTCGCACCGTCGACGGCCGCCGCGCTGCTCGCGTGGGTGGCGGCCGACGCGCGCGTCGCCGGCGAGGTGGCCGTCGCCGAGATCGATCCCGGGCTGGCCGACACCGCGGCGCTCACCGCGGCCTACGAGCTGGACCTCGACGTCTCGTGCAACTGCGTGCTCGTGGGCGGGCGTCGCGCCGGCGAGGAGCGCATCGCGGGCGTGGTGGTGCGCGCGACGACCCGGGCGGACGTCAACAACGCCGTGCGTCGCCTGCTCGACGTGCGCAAGGCGACGTTCCTCCCCGTCGATCGCGCGACCGAGGACTCGGGGATGGAGTACGGCGGCATCACGCCGATCGGCCTGCCCGGCGGTCACCGCGTGCTCCTCGACGCGCGCGTCCGTGATGGCGGGCTCGCCCTCGTCGGCTCCGGCCTGCGCCGCTCCAAGGTGCTGCTCCCGGGCGAGCTGCTGGCGCGCCTGCCCGGCGTCGAGGTCGTCGAGGGGCTCGCGCTCCCCTGATCAGCCTCAGGCGCGCGTGGCCCAGAAGGCGACGGCCGAGGCCGCCGCGACGTTGAGGGAGTCCACGTCGCGCGCCATCGGGATGCGGACCACGACGTCAGCGGCCTCGATCGCGTCGCGCGTGAGGCCCGCACCCTCCGTGCCGAGCAGGAGCGCGAGGCGTTCGGGCGGTGCGGCCGCGAGCTCGTCGAGCGTGACGGCACCCGGGTCGAGCGCGAGCGCAGCGACCGTGAAGCCCGCACCGCGCAGGTCGAGCAGGCCACCCGGCCACCGCGGGACCCGCGTCCACGGCACGGTGAACACCCCGCCCATCGAGACGCGGACCGCGCGACGGTAGAGCGGGTCGGCGCAGCGCGGCGAGACGAGCACCGCGTCGACCCCGAGCGCCGCGGCGTTACGGAACACCGCACCGACGTTGGTGTGGTCCGTGACGTCCTCGAGGACGGCCACCCGCCTGGCACCCTCGACCACCTCGGCCACCGTGGGCAAGGGCGGACGGTGCACGACGGCGAGCGCCCCGCGGTGCAGGTGGAACCCGGTGAGCGCCTCGAGCATCTCCGGCGCCCCCACGTACGCGGGGACGGTCCCTCCCTCGCGCTGGGCGGCGAGGATCACGTCACCGAGCCCGTCGAGCCAGCGCTCGGCGAGGAGGAACGACTCGACCCGGTGGCCCGCCTCGACCGCCCGGCGCACCACGAGGGAGCTCTCCGCGACGTAGGTCCCCGTCTCGACGTCCTTGCGCTGGCGCAGGGCGACGTCGGTGAGCCGGGTGTACGCCGCGAGCCGCGGGTCGTCGGGGTCGTCGACGCGGACGACATGGGGCGCTGTCACGACCGCTCAGTCCCGCCGGGTCGCACGTGCACCCGCAACGGACGCCACCGCGCCGAGCACGGCGATCGCGGGGACGAGCAGGAAGGCCTGGTGCGGGCCGACGGCGTCCGCCAGGGCCCCGAGCGCGAACGGTGCGACCCCCATCGCGAAGCCACCGGCGAGCGTCGCGCGCGCCTGAGCCTTGTCGACCGCGCCGCCCGCCGCGCGCAGCAGGAGCGAGATCGCGAGCGGGTACTGCGCCCCGTAGCCCAGCCCGGCGATGAAGAGGCCCGCGAGGGCGACGCCGGGCACCGTCGCGGTCCACAGCACCGCCCAGCCGACGATCGCGACGAGGAAGGACACGGCGAGCAGGTGCGCCGGGCGCACGCGCAGCGACACGGGTCCCACCACGAAGCGGATGATCGACATGCCCGCGACGAGCCCGGCCGTGGCCGCCGTCGCGATGCTGGCGGGCGCTCCCGTCTGGCCGATGATCAGCTCCGCCGACCAGAAGGTCGTGACGTTCTCGAGCCCGATCGCGGCGAGGATGGCGCCGAGGAAGCACCAGGTCGCGAGCGCCTGGGGGCGCAGCAGCGCGGGGCGGGCCGGCCAGCGGCGCGTCGTCGTCGGCACCGAGGGCCGCGCCGCCGAACCCTCGTGCGCCGTCGTCCCCACGTCTGCCGGCCCTTCGTCGGTCGGGAGCGCGCGCGAGGTCTCGCGCGACGGGAGCGTCACCCGCAGCGCGAGCATCGAGGCGATCACCGCGAGGACGGCGGTCACGGCGACCGCGGGCCGCCAACCCCAGCCGGCACCCACCGTGAGGCCGACGGCGAGCGGGCCGAGCAGGCCGATCGACGAGCCCACGCCGTTGGCCTCGGTGATGACGGCCGACGACGCCCCCCGGTGGTGGAGCGCGAGGGCGACCTGGGCGCTCGAGATCGCGATGTTCGCCCCGATCGACACGACGAACATGCCGCTGAGGGTCCAGGGCAACGTGGGGCCGAGCAGGACGACGACGATGCCCCCCGCGACGACGAAGCTGCCACTCATGAGCGTGGCACGCCGGCCACGAGAGGTGATGAGACGAGGCGTGATCACCGCCGCGACGACCGCACCAACGGCGAGGGCCGTCCCGTGCAGACCACCCTGCGCCCGCGTGATGCCGAGATCCGCCGTGAGCAGCGGGACGCTCGGGTTGAAGCTGTAGAGGAACCAGCCCCACATGACGAACGTGCCGTAGAGGGTGAAGGTGAGCTGGTCACGGCGCAGCCGGACGGGCTCGGCGGACGGGGCGCCCGCGGGGGTGGAGGTCACCCCCTTATCGTCGCAGCCTTCCGAGCGCCGTCGGGACCGCGAACGGCCCTACTCGACGGGTGCGGCGGCCTCCGCGAACTGGCTCTCGTACAGGCGGGCGTAGGCGCCACCCTCGGCGAGCAGCTCGTCGTGGGTCCCGCGACCGACGATGCGTCCGTGCTCCATGACGAGGATCGTGTGGGCATCGCGGATCGTCGAGAGCCGGTGCGCGATGACGAAGG
>CAZECM010000043.1:0-26131 GCA_964510785.1 uncultured Cellulomonadaceae bacterium
GGGTAACGCCCACCCGGGGTGACCCGCGGGACAGTGCCACAGAGAACAGACCGCCGCTGCGGCCCTCGGGCCGCGGGGGTAAGGGTGAAACGGTGGTGTAAGAGACCACCAGCGTGCCGGGTGACCGGTGCGGCTCGGTAAACCCCACCTGGAGCTAGGTCGAACAGGGAGCGTTCGAGGGCGGCCCGCCCGAGCTCCCGGGTAGACCGCTGGAGGCGTACGGCAACGTGCGTCGTAGATGGATGGCCGCCTCCTGCGCGTGGGTGACCGCGCGTGGAGACAGAACCCGGCTTAGAGACCAGCTCATCCGCTCTCGTCGTCGGCGTCCTGCTCCTCTGGGCGTGGCATCTTGACGCCCTCGATGACGACGGCGCCGGCGTCCAGCATGTCGTCGAACGGGTTTCCCTCGGCGGTCAGGTGGTGCGCGTCGTCCTCCTGGAAGTCCTTCTGCTCCTGCAGGTAGCGCATGCCCGGTGCGAAGATCTCGTCGAAGCTCATGCCGTCATCGCCTTCCCCGCGGCGCGCGCCGCGAGGGCGGCCGCCCCGACGATGCCGGCCGCGTTGAGGAGCCGCGCCGGGACGATCGGTGCGCGCAGGTGCAGCAGCGGCAGGAACTTCTCCGCGTGCTTGGACACCCCGCCGCCCACGACGATCAGGTCCGGCCAGAGCAGGTCCTCGAGGACCCCGAAGTAGCGCTGCAGGCGCAGCGCCCACTCGTCCCACGACAGGTCCTCGCGCTCGCGCGCCGAGTCCGCCGCGCGGGTCTCCGCGTCGACGCCGTCGATCTCGAGGTGGCCGAGCTCGAAGTTGGGCACGAGGCGCCCGTCCGCGATCAGCGTGGTGCCGATCCCGGTGCCGAGGGTCACGACGAGGACGACGCCGCGCGTGCCGGCCGCCGCGCCGTAGCGCACCTCGGCGTAGCCCGCGGCGTCGGCGTCGTTGACCGCGTGGACCCCGCGGCCGAGCGCCTCGCCGAGCACGTCCTCGATGTTGGTGCCGATCCAGGTGTCGTCGACGTTCGCGGCGGAGCGGGCCACGCCGTGGTGCACGACGGCGGGGAACGTCACCCCCACCGGCATCGCGGCAGGCACGTCGAAGGCGCCGAGCAGCTCCGTCACGGTCTGCGCCACGGCGGCCGGGGTCGCGGGCTGCGGGGTCGCGATGCGCAGCCGCTCGGCGGCGAACTGGCCGGTCGCGAGGTCGACGGGCGCGCCCTTGATGCCGCTGCCGCCGATGTCGACGCCGAACGCCTGGGTCACGGGGGTGATGAGGTGGGTCTCTGGGCTCATGGCAGGGTCAGGATCTCCGCTCCGGTCTCGGTCACCACGATGGTGTGCTCGAACTGTGCCGAGCGTGATCGGTCCGCTGTCACGACGGTCCAGCCGTCGTCCCACAGGTCCCACTCGATGCCGCCGAGGTTGAGCATGGGCTCGATCGTGAACACCATGCCGGGCTCGATCACCGTGTCGTAGAACGGTGCGGCGTCGTAGTGCGGGACCACGAGGCCGGAGTGGAAGGACTCGCCCACGCCGTGCCCCGTGAAGTCGCGCACCACCCCGTAGCCGAAACGCTGGGCGTACTTCTCGATGACGCGCCCGACGACGTTGATCTGCCGCCCTGGTGCGACGGCCTTGATACCGCGCATCATCGCCTCGTGGGTGCGCTCGACGAGTGCGGCCGACTCGGCGTCGATCTCACCGACGGGAACCGTGATGCAGGTGTCGCCGTGCACGCCGTCGAGGTAGGCCGTCAGGTCGAGCTTGACGATGTCGCCCTCGGTGAGGACGGTCGAGTCGGGGATGCCGTGGCAGACGACCTCGTTCACGGACGTGCACAGCGACTTGGGGAACTCGCGCGCGCCGGGCCGCGGGCGGTAGCGCAGCGTCGAGGGGTAGGCGCCGTGGTCGCACACGAACTCGTGGGCGATCGCGTCGAGCTCGTCGGTCGTGACGCCGGGGGCGACGTGGCGGGCGACCTCGGCGAGGCCCGCGCCCGCGATGCGCCCGGCGGCCCGGATGCGTCCGATCGTCGCCGCGTCCTTGACCTCCGAGCCGGTGAACTCGAGCTCGCGGTCCTTGCCGACGTACTCGGGCCGTCCGACGTGGGCGGGGACGGGGCGGAGCGGGGACACGGTCCCCGGGGCGAGGGTGCCCACGGGCGCGGTCGATGAGGTCACCGGGCCAGTGTACGGAGGGCACGGCGCGTCCGGATGGTCCACAGTGGAGCCATGAGCACCGAGGGCACCGGCGAGAAGTTCTACTTCAACCTGCGCACGCGCGAGGTCGAGCAGGGACCGCAGAGCATCTGGGCGGACCGGCTCGGCCCCTACGACACCTACGCGGAGGCCTCGCGCGCGCTCGACCGGGCCAAGGAACGCACCGCAGCGTGGGACGAGGAGGACGCCGAGGAGAGGGGCGGCACCCCCACCTGACCCGGGTCAGGTGGAGAAGGTGTGCTCCGGTCCCGGGAAGGTGCCGGAGCGGACCTCGTCCGCGTAGGAGCGGGCCGCGGACTCGAGCGCCGCTCCGACCTGGCCGAACGCCTTCGCGAAGCGCGGCGCCCAGCCGCCCATCCCCGCCATGTCGAGCCACACGAGCACCTGGCCGTCGCAACCCGCACCGGCGCCGATGCCGATCGTCGGGATGTGCAGGATCTCCGTGACGCGCTCCGCGACGGGAGCGGGGATCATCTCGAGCACGATCGCCACGGCGCCCGCCTCCTGGAGCGCGAGCGCGTCGTCGCACAGCGCCTCCGCAGCCGCGTCACCGCGCCCTTGGACGCGCTTGCCGCCGAGGATGTTCTCCGACTGGGGCGTGAAGCCGAGGTGTCCGACGACGGGGATGCCCGCGTCGGTGAGCAGCTTGACCTGGCTCGCGACGCGCCGCCCACCCTCGAACTTCACGGCCTGGCAGCCGCCCTCCTTGAACAGGCGTGCGGCCGTCTCGAAGGCCTGTGCGGGGGAGGCCTCGTACGAGCCGAAGGGGAGGTCGGAGACCACGAGCGCATGCTCGGTGGCGCTGACCACGGCTCGCGTGGCCGTGATGATCTCGTCCACCGTGACGGGGATGGTGTCGCGGTACCCGAACATCGCGTTGCCCACCGAGTCGCCGACGAGCAGCATGTCGATCCCGGCGGAGTCGAAGATCCGCGCCGTCGGGCCGTCGTAGGCCGTGAGCATCGTGAGCTTGTGACCCTCGGCCTTCGCCTGCGCGAGGTGCGGGATGCGGAACTTCTTGCGCTGCGGGGTCTCGCTCATGCGTCCTGCTCCTCGTTGCTCGGCGGCGCCGTCGCCGCGACGGGCTCGCGCCACGCACTCGTTACCGGCAGCCTACGGTCCCGACCGAACGCGAGGGCCGTCACCTTGGGGCCCGGGGGGTACTGGCGTCGTTTCCACTCGGCGCGGTCGACGAGCGTCACGACGCGGTCGACCACCTCGGGGTCGAAGCCGCGCGCGAGCAGCTCGGCGCGCCCCTCGGCGTGCTCGACGTAGGCGTCGAGCACCTCGTCGAGCAGGTCGTAGGGCGGCAGCGAGTCGGAGTCGCGCTGGCCCGGACGCAGCTCCGCCGACGGCGGCTTCGTGATCGAGCTCTCCGGGATGGGCGGGATCTGACCGGCATCGACGGCGGCGTCGTTGCGCCACCGGGCGAGCTGCCACACCCGGGACTTGTCGACGTCCTTGATGGGTGCGTAGCCGCCCACGGCGTCGCCGTAGATCGTCGAGTAGCCCACCGCAAGCTCGGACTTGTTGCCCGTCGCGAGCACGAGGTGGCCCTCGGTGTTGGACACGGCCATGAGGAGCATCCCGCGCACGCGCGCCTGGATGTTCTCCGCGGCGATGCCCGCGAGGGGGAGCTGGGACTCGAAGGCGTCGACCATGGGGGTGATCGGCTGTACGCGGTGGTCGGCGCCGAGGCGGGCCGCGAGGTCCGCGGCGTCGGCGAGGGAGTGCTCCGAGGAGTGGGCCGAGGGCATCGCGATGCCGACGACGTTCTGTCCGCCGAGCGCGTCCGCGGCGATCGCGGCGACGAGCGCGGAGTCGATCCCGCCGGACAGGCCCAGCACCACCGAGGAGAACCCGTTCTTGCGTGCGTAGCCCGCGAGCCCCGTCACGACGGCCCGGTACACCTCTTCGTCCTCGGAGAGCTCCGGGGCGATCTCGCCGGTCGACGGTGCGTCGTCGTCGTCCACGAGGTCCCACACGAGCAGGTGCTCGGTGAACGACGGCGCGCGCGCGAGGAGCCTCCCGTCCGCGCCGACCACGAACGAGCCGCCGTCGAACACGAGGTCGTCCTGGCCGCCCACGAGGTTGACGTACGCGACGGGCGCGAGCACCTCGCGGGCGCGACGGGCCGCGAGCTCGCGGCGCACGTGCCCCTTGCCCTCCTCGAACGGCGAGCCGTTGAGGACGAGCACGAGGGAGACCTCGGCGGCGCCGAGCCGTGCGACGGGGCCGCCGTCGACCCAGATGTCCTCGCAGATCGCGAGCCCGACGCGCCGCCCGCGCACGTCGAGCACCGTCGGTTCGGCGCCCGGGGCGAAGTTGCGGAACTCGTCGAACACGCCGTAGTTGGGCAGGTGGAACTTGTCGTAGGAGCCGACCACGGCACCGTGCTGGAGCACGAGGGCGCGGTTCGTGGGGCGCGGAGCGGTCGATCCGGGGTGCGGCTGCGCGACGGTGCCGAGGGTGCCGACGACGACGGCGAGCTCGCCGAGTCCCGCCGCGGCGAGCTCTTGGGCGAGGTCGACGGCCCGCTGCGCCGCCGCCCGCTGGAACGAGGCGCGCAGGGCGAGGTCCTCGATCGGATAGCCGGTCAGGGTCATCTCGCCGAAGGCGACGAGGTCCGCGCCGGCGTCGGCAGCCCGCCGCGAGAACTCCACGACCTTGTGCGCGTTGCCGTCGAGGTCGCCCACGCACGTGTCGATCTGGGCCAGAGCGATGCGGAGCGGCGCCATGTCCGCCAGCCTAGTGCGCGGCCGCGGCCGCCAGCGCGTCCTCGAACAGCCACGGGGCGCTCGCGCGCAGCGCCGCCTCGAGCGGACCTGCGAGCGTCGTGGCGAACGTCGCGGTCATGTGGTCGCGGTCCCGGTAGACGAGGACCCCGTCGATCACCGTGGGGCACGTGACCGGCGTGCAGAACGCGTCGCTCAGGTCGAGCGGGACGAGCGATTCTGGCAGGTCGGTCGCCGTGAGCAGCGGGGAGACGTCGGCGAGCGCGGAACTGCGCGGCTGCGCGCACGCGGTGTGGTCGCCGTCGGCCGCCTCGATGCACTCCGGCACGCGGAACGTGAACCGCGGCGTGTCACGCAGCGCGAGCACGGGCACGCCACGCGCGTCGAGCTCGTGCCACCGCTGCACCTGAGCGTCGGGCAGCCACTCGGAGCCTCCCGAACCCACGGTGCGGGTGCCGACCGTGAGCACCGCGTCCGGGGCGAGTCCGGCGATGACGTCGACGACGCCGCTGTTCCACCGCGCGCACGAGTCCCGTAGCTCCAGGTCGCCGTCGGGTGCCGCGAGGCGGCAGCCCGTCTTGTCGACGACGACGACGTCCCAGTCGTACCGTCCCGCGACGGCGGCGAGCGCGGGGTACCAGTGGCCGGCGTGCGAGCCGCCGGAGAGCACGATGGTGCGGGTCGCGGCCGCACCCACCGCGCCCGGACCGCGGTGGCACACGAGCACCTCGCCCTTGCGCGCGCCGTCACCGGACTGCTGCACGCAGCGCGGTTCGGCGTAGATCGCGGGTCGGTCCTGGTCCGCCTCGTAGATCGAGGGGACGAAGGCCGCGCTGCCCGCGGCAGGAAGGGGGCGTGGCGTGGCGAGGTAGCTCGTGCCGACCACGGTGAGGGCGCCGACGACGGCGAGCACCCCGGCCGCCCCCAACGCCGCGGCTCGTGGTGTCCAGCGACCGTGCCAGGCGAGCACGGGCTCGGCGACGAGCCTGCGGGTCAGTGCGGCGGCGACGCACGAGACGAGCAGGATCGCCACGGCGCTGCGCCAGCCGAGCCGTGAGCGGTCCTGCCACAGGAGCCAGAAGACGAGCAGCGGCCAGTGCCACAGGTAGATCTCGTAGGCGTGCCGGGTGAGCCAGCGCACGGGCGCGAGGCCGAGCCCGCGGCGCACCGTGCCCGCGGGGTCGCCCCCAGAGCCGGCGATGACGGCGAGCGCGCCGAGGACGGGCCACAGGGCGGCCACCCCGGGGAAGGTCTCCGAGCCGTCCATGACGAAGCCGCAGCTGACGACGAGGACGATGCCCGCCACCGCGAGCGGTCCGCGCACGCGCACCGGGACGGATCGGCGCGCGAGCACGAGGGCGACGAGGCCACCGGCGGCGAGCTGCCACCAGCGCGCTCCCGTGTGCAGGTAGGCCACGGGCTGGTCGCGCGCCACGAGCACGAGCGCGAACCCGAAGGACGAGGCGGTGGCGAGGCCGGCGAGCGCCAGCGCGGGGTGGTACGGGTCGCGGCCGGCAGCGCGCGCGAGCCGCACCACGAGCAGGACCGCGACGGGCCACACGAGGAGGAACTGCGCCTGCACGGCGAGCGACCAGTAGTGCTGCAGCGCGCTCGCGCCGTCGCCCGCCGCGTCGTAGGACCGCGCCGCGGCGACGAGGCTCCAGTTCTCGAAGTACAGCAGCGACGCGACGATCTCCCGTGCCGTCTGCGCGCGGGCGGTCATCGGTACGAGGAACGCCATCGCGACCGTGACCGCCGTGAGCACCACGAGGGACGACGGCACGAGCCGGTACAGGGAACGTCCGTAGTGCCGCGCGAGGACGCCCCGGTCGCCGCGGGTCGCGCGCTCGTAGACGGACCGGGTGACGAAGAACCCCGTGACGACGAGGAAGACGTCGACCCCGCCCGAGACCCGACCGCCACCGAACAGGTGGAAGGCGACGACGAGCACGAGCGCGACGCCGCGGATCCCGTCCACCTCGGGCAGGTAGGAGGGCCGTACGGCGGGGGCGGTGTGCGAGGGCTGGGACATGGGCTCCGACCAGCCTGTGGTGGCGGGGTGTCCGGGAGCCGTCGTCGGCCCAAACTTCTCGTGAAGGAAGGATGTGGCGAACTCGCCGTCGACACCCGTGGGCGATGTCACCCCCGCGTTACCTGAGTCGGGCAGGATGTACGCATGGACAGGCAGCAGGAGTTCGTTCTCCGCACCGTAGAGGAGCGGGACATCCGCTTCATCCGTCTCTGGTTCTCGGACGTGCTCGGCACGCTCAAGTCGGTGGCGATCGCCCCGGCCGAGCTCGAGGCCGCGTTCAGCGAGGGGATCGGCTTCGACGGCTCGTCGATCGAGGGCCTCACGCGCGTGTTCGAGGCGGACATGATCGCGCGCCCCGACCCGACCACGTTCCAGTCGTTGCCGTGGCGCGGCGACAAGGGCGGCACGGCCCGCATGTTCTGCGACATCCTGACGCCCGACGGCGAACCGTCCCTCGCCGACCCGCGCAACGTCCTCAAGCGCGCGATGGCCAAGGCGAGCGACCTCGGGTTCACGTTCTACACGCACCCCGAGATCGAGTTCTACCTCTTCGAGCCTCCGGGCGACCCGACCGCACCCCTCGTCCCCGTGGACCAGGGCGGCTACTTCGACCACGTCGCGCGCGGCAACGGCTACGACTTCCGCCGGGCCACGATCACGATGCTCGAGTCGATGGGCATCTCGGTGGAGTTCTCCCACCACGAGGCCGGGCCGGGTCAGAACGAGATCGACCTGCGCTACGCGGACGCCCTGACGACGGCGGACAACATCCAGACCTTCCGCACCGTGGTCAAGGAGGTCGCCCTCGAGCAAGGGCTGTTCGCGTCCTTCATGCCCAAGCCCATGGCGGAGCACCCGGGCTCGGGCATGCACACGCACCTGTCGCTCTTCGAGGGGGACCGCAACGCCTTCCACGAGCCGGGCGCGCCCTACGAGCTGAGCAAGGTGGGTCGCTCGTTCATCGCCGGGCTGCTCACGCACGCCCAGGAGATCGCGGCGATCACCAACCAGTACGTCAACTCCTACAAGCGGCTCTGGACCGGCGCCGAGGCGCCGAGCTACGTCTGCTGGGGCCACAACAACCGCTCCGCCCTCGTGCGCGTGCCGATGTACAAGCCCGGCAAGGGCAACTCCTCGCGCATCGAGTACCGGGCGCTCGACTCGGCCGCCAACCCGTACCTCGCGTTCGCCGTGCTGCTGACCGCCGGCCTCAAGGGCGTCACGGAGGGCTACGAGCTGCCCGAAGGTGCGGAGGACGACGTCTGGGAGCTGACGAACGCCGAACGCAAGGCGCTCGGCATCGACCCGCTGCCGACGTCGCTCGACCGGGCGATCACGATCATGGAGCGCTCCGAGCTCGTCGCAGAGACGCTCGGCGAGCACGTGTTCGACTTCTTCCTGCGCAACAAGCGGGAGGAGTGGGCCGGGTACCGCGCCCAGGTGACGCCGTACGAGCTGCGGCGGTACCTGCCGGTTCTGTGAGCTCCCGCCCCGGCCCCAGCCTCACCAGCCGCCTGCTCCGGCTGGGCTTCGACGATGTCGAGCGCGGTCGTCGCCTGTTCGAGGACGAGGCGTTGCTCGCCGTCGTCGGCGACCCCGCGCTCGACGAGGACCTGCTCGCCACCCTCGGCGAGTCCGCCGACCCCGACCTCGCACTGCTCGGCCTCGCGCGTCTCGCCGAGGCGGTGCGCCCCCACGCGCAGCTCAGCTCGCTCGTGCGGAGCATCGTGGCCGACGACGGCGCCCGGGCCCGGCTCATCGCCGTGCTCGGTGCCTCGACCGCCCTCGGCAACGCCCTCGTCGCCCGCCCGGCCGAGCTCGCCGTCATCGCCGACGACGCCCCAGGGACCGGTGTCGATGTGCGCACGGTGCGCGCCGAGCTGCTGACCGCCGTCGGCGCCGATCCTGAGGCGGACGTTCCCGTCGCCGCGCTCGCGGGCGAGGAAGGCACTGCCGCGATGCGCCGTGCCTACCGGCGCCGGCTGCTGCGGATCGCGGCCTGCGACCTCACGGGGCCAGAGCCGCTCACGTCGCTGCCCGCCGTCGGCGCCGCGCTGGCGGACCTTGCCGCCGCCGCCCTCGAGGGGGCGCTCGCCCTCGCACGTGCCGAGGTGCCGGACGGGGGAGCAGCGGTGCGGCTGGCCGTGATCGGCATGGGCAAGACCGGGGGACGCGAGCTCAACTACGTGTCCGACGTCGACGTCATCTACGTCGTCGAGCCTGCTGGCGACGCGAGCGAGGACGAGGCGATCGCGGTCGGGACGAAGCTCGCGACCCTGCTCGCCGCTAAGTGCGCCTCGCCGGGCCTCGAACCTGCGCTGTGGCCCGTCGACGCCGCGCTGCGTCCCGAGGGCAAGGCCGGACCGCTCGTGCGCACGCTCGCCTCCCACCGCTCCTACTACGAGCGCTGGGCCAAGGGCTGGGAGTTCCAGGCGCTGCTCAAGGCGCGACCCGTCGCGGGGGACCGGGAGCTCGGTGCCCAGTACGCCGCGATGGTCACGCCCATGGTCTGGTCCGCGGCGGGCCGGGAGAACTTCGTCGAGGACTCCCAGGCGATGCGTCGGCGGGTCGAGGACAACATCCCCGCAGCCGAGGTTGCCACCCAGATCAAGCTCGGCCCCGGCGGGCTGCGGGACGTGGAGTTCACGGTGCAGCTCCTGCAGCTGGTGCACGGGCGGGCCGACGAGTCGATCCGCAGCCCCAACACGCTCACGGCACTCGCGTCCTTGTCCGCGGGGGGCTACGTCGGTCGCGAGCACGCCGCGCAGCTCGCCGTGTGCTACCGGTTCCTGCGCGTGCTCGAGCACCGGGTGCAGCTCCACCACCTGCGGCGCACCCACCTCATGCCCACGGGCCAGCCCGGGCTGCGCCGGCTCGCGCGTGCCGCCGGGATGCGGCCCGAGGGTGCCGAGGGCCTGACCGAGCGTTGGCGCCAGACGCGGCGCGACGTGCGCTCGTTGCACGAGGCGCTCTTCTACCGACCTCTCCTGCCCGCTACGGCGCAGCTCTCCCCGGAGGAGGTCGCGCTCGCACCGGACGCCGCCCGCGCGCGCTTCGCGGCGATCGGGTACCGCGACCCCGACGGTGCGATCCGGCACGTGGCCGCGCTCACCGAGGGCGTCTCGCGCCGCGCGGCGATCCAGCGCCAGCTCCTGCCCGTCATGCTCGGCTGGTTTGCCGAGGGCACCGACCCCGACGCGGGGCTGCTGAGCTTCCGCAAGCTCTCCGAGACGCTCGGCACCACGCACTGGTACCTCAAGCTGCTGCGGGACTCGGGGGTCGCGGCCGACAGGCTCGCGCGCGTGCTGTCGACCTCTCGCTACGTGGCCGAGGCGCTCGTCGGCTCCCCGGAGTCCGTCGTGTGGTTCGACGACGATGCCGAGCTCGCCGCGCCCTCGGCCGAGCGGCTCGCGGCGGAGGCCGAGGCCGTGGTGTCACGCGCCGTCAGCCCCGAGGCGGCCGCGACCTCGCTGCGTGGGCTGCGCCGTCGCGAGCTGGCCCGGACGTCCGCGGCCCAGGTGCTCGGGGTGCTCGACGAAGAAGCCGCCGCCGAGGCGGTGACGAACGCCGCCGACGTGGTCCTCGCCGGGGGTCTCGTCGCCGCCGAGGCTGCCGTGCGCGGCGAGCAGGGTCGCGATGCCTCGCCGACCCGGATGCTGGTCGTGGCGATGGGGCGGCTCGGTGGCCGCGAGATGGGCTACGTCTCGGACGCGGACGTCATGTTCGTGCACGACCCGGTGGCTGGCGCGGGCGAGGAGGAGGCGCAGGCCTTCGCGACGGCCGCGGCCTCGCGTCTGCGCACCTTTCTGGGTGCCACGGGGCCGGAGCCGGCGCTCGAGGTCGACGCGGGACTGCGGCCCGAGGGGCGCAACGGTCCGCTCGTGCGCTCGTTGGCCTCGTTCGCCGAGTACTACGAGCGATGGTCGGCCGCCTGGGAGAGCCAGGCGCTCCTGCGGGCGCGCTACGTCGCGGGGTCGCGGGAGCTGTGGGCCGACTTCGAGCGGCTCATCGACCCGCTGCGCTACCCGGCGGGCGGCCTGCCCGAGTCCGACGCGCGCGAGATCCGGCGTATCAAGGCTCGTGTCGAGTCCGAGCGGTTGCCGCGCGGGGTCCAGCCGGCTCGTCACCTCAAGCTGGGACCCGGTGGGCTGTCCGACGTCGAGTGGACGGCCCAGCTCCTCCAGCTCCAGCACGCGGGTGCCGAGCCGGGACTGCGCACCACCTCGACCGCCGGCGCGCTCGAGGCTGCTGCGGCCGCTGGTCTCGTCGAGGCGACCGACGTCGAGACGCTCCTGCACGCCTGGCGGCTGGCCTCTGGGCTGCGCGGCGCGCTCGTGCTGTGGTCGGGGCGGGCGTCGACGGCACACGCCGACCAGCTCCCGCACGAACGGCGGGCACTGGTCGGCGTGGCCCGGCTGCTCGGCCACGAGTCCGGGGCCGAGCTCGAGGACGAGTACCTGCGCTCGGCCCGGAGGGCCCGCGCCGTCGTCGACCGGCTGTTCTACACGTAGCTCAGTCGACGCGCTTCCTGCCTGTCAGCGCGCCCCAGATGAGCAGCACGACGAGCGTGCCGAGGAAGGCGAGTGCCCAGGTCTGCAGCGAGAAGAAGTTCTCGAGACCGGCATCGAAGACGATCGACCCGATCCAGCCGCCGACCACGGCACCGATGACGCCGAGGATGAGCGTCGCGAACCAGCCACCCGTCATGCGACCGGGCAGAACCGCCTTGCCGATCGCGCCCATGATGAGTCCTAGAACGATCCAACCGAGAAAACTCACGGTCGCCTCCTTGTGCTTCGCGCCGCGGGTGCGGCGTCCACTTCAGTCAAGCACCGGGAGTTCGAACCCGCAGGTCGAGGGTGCCTCAGTGCTCGCCGCCGCCGGGGTGGACGAGGTGCACGGACGGGAAGTAGGTCGCGTAGCGGCGAGCGTCACGGGTGAGTAGGCGCAACCCTGCTACGGCGGCGTGGGCCCCGATGTAGAAGTCGGGAAGCGGTGAGGTGCGCGCACCACCGCGCCGTCGGTGGCTGGCGAAGGCCCTGCCTGCGAGGAACACCGCCGGCCAGGGGAGCGGGGAGCGGCGAAAGTCCTCGGACGGGATCACGGCCTCGAGCTCCTCGATCCGACTGAAGCCCACGGAGATCTCGGCGTAGATGATGGGATTGATCCACAGTGGTCCGCGCTCACCGGCATCGGCCAGCGCGCGACTCGACCACGGGAACCACTCCGGATCCTCGGTCGCGACGTCGAGGATGACGTTGCTGTCGACCAGAGTGCCGGTCACCGCGGGCTACCCGTCTCGAGTCAGCGCGAGGATCTCATCGGTCGTCATCCCGACGTCGGCGCTGCCCCGCAGACGTTCGGTGATGGTCTGTCCGCGACCCGGGCCGCCCTCGACCTTGCGCAGCACGACGGTGTCGTCGACCCACACGAAGTCGACGCTGCTCCCGGAACCGATACCGAGTGCGTCGCGGATCTCCTTGGGGATGGTGACCTGGCCCTTTGATGTCACTCGCATGGTAAGGATCGTACCAGTAGGAGTCTTACCGCACGTGAAGACTCGATACGATCTCTACTACGATGTCTCATCCTCGCCGCACCGACGGACGGCCCCTGACCTGCGGACACGCAGTGTCAGGGGCCCCTCTGCCGTCCGGGACGCCAAGCGTGAGTCGAACAAGGAGCCGCGGGGTTGGCTGTTGTTGATCACCGGCGTTGTTGCCGAAGCGCGGCTCTGACCTGCACAAACGCCCTTGTCGACTCATTGCCTGCCGCCGACCTGAAGCGGGAATCCTGCGGACGTTTTTGGGACAGTGCGGAGTTGCAGATTCAGTGGCAGCGGGCGCATGTGGCGCCGAGCGGTTCGGTGGCGACTGGGCACGCGCGGCACTCGAGGCATATGTATCGGTTCGCGGCAGACCTTGACCAGCATGGCGATGCAAGGGCGTCCTGTCCGAAGATGCGCTCGACCCATCCGGGGCCTTTGATCTCCGGATTGAGCAACTCCTGCTCTGGTTCGATGATGGGTATCCGACTCTGGCAACTCCCGCATCGCTCATGCCCCCAGCGGGTCCCACAAGATTGGCACTCGACTGTGAAGATGTCGCCGTCGCGCTGAAGTTGCCTTGTATCCGCTGGCACGGTGCACGCTGGGCAGGTCAGGCTGGCGTCCAGGAGCAGAGTGGCGCGATCGAACGAGTCCGACACTCGCGCGATGTGATGGCCGTGGTCCCGCTGCCAGCCTGAGCCGCGGGTGGCATCCGTGAGTGCTCTGATAACGGTGTCGAGTCTTGTTCGTTCGCTGGTGGTGAGCGATCTGCGGAGCGCAAGGGAGTTCCCCACGCGGTGAAACAGTGGCGAGAGGCTGGGATCCCCGATGTCGGCCGTTTCAAGGTGGGCGACGAGTCGACTCGGCATCGGCACGCTCTCCAGATTGAGGATAGGGGGGTAAGCCGCGAGCGCCGGGGCACGCACAGCCAAACCAACAGCTCGGGCGATTCGCTCAAGACTCGTGATCTCAAGTGGCGACACCGGGGTCCCTGTTAAGTGGAATTCGGGTGTCTGCGAATCGTCCATTGCTGAGCACATCTTGGCTGCGATCTTGGTGCTGGGCATGCTTCGGATCGATGTCGCCGACGCCAAGTAGACAACAACCGTGGCGCGGTCGACCTCCGTCGACAGGTCGGACCAACGTTTGGCGATGAACGAGTGGTCGTCGTCGGGAGCGACCATGTCGAGGAGTGGCACGAAGCGGGTCGGCACCCCTTGGCTTTCCAGCGTCAGCACGCCGTCCGAAGCTCGGCACAGCGAGACAGTTCCCCAGACACCGCTGAGCTCGATCGTGCCACCAAATGCGGGGAGGGTATCGGTCGTCGGCGCGTAGCCGAGGCTGTCGAGAGCGCGGGCGAAGAGCCCGAGAACGTACAGGTCGAATGTGTGATGGCGAGCGACAAGACGTTCGGACCTTTCTTCTGGCGTCTCGACTTCGACTTCGGGTAGCTGGTAGGCAGTCCAAACTTCTCCAGCTGCGCGGTAGTGAGTGTCGTTGCTGATGACGTTGGTTCGCCGAAGGCGTCGTTGCCCGGTGGTCTGCCCGCGTAGTAGTGCGGACAATGTGCTCCCGCGGAGTGCCTGGACCCAGCCGTAGAGCTTCTCAAGTACGGCAAGTGTCTGCCCTGCGTGGACCTGAGTCTCCGATGCCTTCAGGGCGTCAGCGCCCCAGAAGGAGTAGAGGCGTTCGATTCTTTGGTACGTCCCGACGTGCTGAGCGGGATCTAGGTCTGCCAGATCCGAGACGAGCCGGCGAAGCTTGCGGATTCGTGCCAGAAGGGCGGAGGACAGAATCGGATGAACAAGTTCTGTCACCATCCGGTTCTCGTAGAGGTTGGCGTCCTCGTCGCGAGTGATTGCGAGGGCGCGGCGGGGAACCGGCCCGGAAAGCGTCCTGCCGGCCCAATCCTCAGTGTGGGCGGCCAGCCGATCCAAGGCTCTCCGTGCGGGGCGTTTGACGCGCGCAACCGGTAGCAGTTCCGATTTCTCGCCCAAGCGGGTTACGAAACGCTCAGTGACACGGGCGACGGAGGGGAGCTTCTCGCTTAGCAACCTTTCGCGTTGCTCCAATGCCACGGTGTCTTCATCGTGCCCAGACAAGAGGGCGGTGCCAAGCAGTCCGCGCCACGAACCGGAGTCCACCGCTGCGTGAAGAGTGTGTGCGAGGGATGCGAGTGCTTCCAAGTCTTCTGACGCTGCGGAGTCCCGAGATTCGATGCCGGACTCGACATCAAGCAGGTGTAATGAGTCGCGAGCCCACCGCCCAGTCCAGCCGCTCTGCGCTGACCCACCCTGTCCGGTGACGCGATCGTGCTCCGCCTTCACGATCCGAAACCGCCGCGCAACTTCTTGGCCTCGCTTCGGAGGGCTGCCAACGTCTTGTCGGGACTTGCCGACTTATCCAGTTCGTCCCAGTGGATCTCGATGTTGTCTGCCAGTCGTTCGAGTTGTTCAGGACGAATCCCGAATCGATCCTCGAGCTTTCTGACGAGCTTGGTGGCAACCAGGTGATCCACGGCCTCAGTGATGCCGCCGCCGCTGTCCAACACCACGGGTACGAACCGATCGATCTGGCGCTCCAGACGATTGCCCCAACCCACGCCGAACTCCTCGAACTCGCCGTGTAGGGTGGACCGAAGGAAGCCCTTCACCGTGTCTACATCGTGTGCGTGGTCCTTCGACGCAGTCGCGAATGCCCTATCCAGAACTTCGAACGATACGGGGTCAGCCTTGCCGTGGTTCCTTGGTTGGAACGGGACGTAGTTGGAGGGTAGTGCCTGGACGTGCGCTCGGTCGTACGTCTTGTCGGCAAATGCGACGGTAGTCTCGTCATGGTTGGCGGTTCCTACGAACCACACGTTCCGCGGCAGCGGGAGTTCTGAGCCTTCGAGCATCGCGGGCAGGTTTGGGACCGCACTCGTGAGTAGTGGAATCCGTACCCGCTCCGTTGCTGAGTTTTCGAGCAGTGAGAGCATCACGCTGAAGTACTGCTCGGGGTGAGCGAGGTTCATCTCGTCGAGCACTATGACCATCGGGCGATCGGCATTGGCCGGGAGAAGCGCTCGGTACAGCGCCTTGGTGAACTCGCTCTCGGCGAATCGCTTCTCAAAAGCGTTGTAGTAGCCGAAAAGATCGTCCTTGTCGCGCCAGCCCGCCTGAACCTCCACGATCTCGACGGCGCTGTCTCCAGCTAGGGCCTTGAAGAACTCGCGCGGCAGGCTCGTCTTTCCGGTGCCGGAGATGCCTTGAAGCAGGTGCAGTCGGCTGGCTGCGAGACCGGCAAGGAAGATCCGAACGTCGGACTCGGAGTAGTAGAAGCTGGTCGCAGGATTCGTTGCCATGCGATCGCGGATCTCGTCGGCCAAGTCGGCCAACGTGTCGAAGTCGCGGCCGACGGGATCGCGTGCCAACGTGGGATCGTCGTCGTAGTCCGAGCATGCGGGAAAGGGTCGGGTGGAGTTCTCCTTCGCTTGGAGTTCATCCCAGTCGCTCTTCTGCTGCGCAATCGCCTGCCGGAGGATCTCCCTTTGAGATGCGAGAGCGTCGCGCTCGTCCCTAAGAATCTCCAACTCACCAACGTTGACCAGGTAGCGCCGAAGCTGGGAGTCGAGTTGGTCATGCAGTGATCGCCAATGAGCAGAATCGCTCTCGGCCTCGGAAACGCGCAGCGCCTTCTGCCGCAGGTCGACGATTTCGTCTTCCGCTGGTCGCCTGGCGAGCTCGTCTTCCTTGCCTCGAAGCTTGTCGGTGAGCGCGTCGATTCGGCGCTGCTGACCATCGGGGTCGTCTCCGAAGCTCGCTAGCTTGTTCCGCAGATCGCGGAGATCGCGCTCCCTATCGACGATCCGTTCTCTTTCCGCAGCGAGCTGGCTGTTAAGGTCCTCGATCTCATCCCGCGCGGTCGCCAACTCAGCCCCAACGCGACGCTGCACGAGGCTCTCGACCGTCGCCTCCTTCGCCTTCAGAAAGTCGGCGTCGGAGCGCACTCGGTCCTCTGCGGTCCGGACCTCAACCTCGCGCTTCCGGAGCAACTCACGTTGTTCATCGAGCTCCGCGCGTTCGGTTGCTAGCTGTTCCTGTTCGGAGACGGCGGCCCTAAGTGCCCGCTCCTTCGCCTCCACGCCCCAAGTCGCCGCATCGTCGAGCATCGCGTCGAACTTCTGGGCGATCTCCTTGGTCGAGGCGCGCATCTCGTCGACAAATCCAGCTCTTGCTGCCAGTCGCTTGGTTTCAAGCTCCTTCTCGCCATCGGCCAGCAAGGATTCGCGAAGGTCGAGCTCCTCGATGCGGCCACGGACCTCATCCTCCTTGTCCTTGAGTTCCTTCTCCTGGGTGCTCAAGCGCTCGCGGAGGGCAGCGACCTGGACGTCACGCCGCTTCACCTCGTTCCAGAGGTTCCTCACCTTTGTTGCAGTGATGTCGGCCCGCGGAGGCTCGGCCTCTGGAGTCACATCGACGATGTCCTCCGGCAGATCCTGGAGTTCGGCCAAACCGTCCTCGACCTCAGCGACCTTGCGAGCGTCGGCTCCGGCGTTGACATGAGGGCGCGGCTGCGGGGCCCCGCCCTGCCTAGGCTTCTGTTTGGCCATCGTCGACCCCTTCGCTGTTCAGTAGCAGTCGGCCCAGGTGAGCGATCTGCTTTGCCAACTCGAGAAGTTCCCGCGCGACAGCCGTCCGACCTGCGTTCGAATCGTATCGGGCGGTTGCGACAGAAATGTCTCGCATCGTTGAGTCGCCGGCGTGCAGACGGGCGACCAGGAGCTCCAGTACCTTTCGACGAGCGTCTGTCTTGGGGAGTCTCGCCCACCTCTTGGTCATGTTGAAGTCGAGGGAGAATCGCTCGGCCGCTGCCCGCGCCTCGTCGTCGCCTGGCTGGCTGACTGGTTGGGCGAGCCCAGCCAAGTAGCGGTAGTGGTCGACCCAGCGTCCGATCGCCAGTTCGAGTTGACTCTCGAAGTGCCCCTGTGAGACGGACGTCGTCCCCGATGAATGCAGATGGTCCATCAGCGCGTCTAGTTCGTTGACGACAACCTCCAGCGATGACACGCGGCGTTCGGAGTCGCTGACAGGGATGTCGCGTGCCCACTTTGCCACGGAGTCGTACTGCGCAACAGAAGCGCTCAGCAGTCGACCGAGACTCAGATGGGGAGTCTCTTGAGTCGTCAACACGGCCAGGCCGGTCTTGTCTTTCTCGACAGGGCTGATCACGAGGCAAGGTTCGCCCGAACTGATGATGGCCGTGCGCCTGTTCGAATCGGTCGATCTACCGAACCTCGCTAGTTCTAGGGCAGTGGGCTCAGGTTGGTCGCCGTCGTCAGTGTCGAGTAGGAGCGCGTCGATTCGTAATGGCTTGCCGGAGGTGCCAATCTCGAATCGACCGCGGAATGTCCCGGAGTAGCGGACCTCGGTCGGCGCGACCTGTTCGCCGGGTTGTGGCCACAGCTCTCCAGTCGCTGTGTCGCGGTACAGCCATCCGACGATCGAGGCCCTTGCAACGATGCTGTTCCCTGACTTCGCAGACATGCCGACTTGGTTCGCCGCGTCCAGGAGGTATCGAATCAGGTCTTCGGGGAGTTGGAGGAGGTCTGAGATCCGGGCGGCATCCCGTTCGCCGGCCTGTCTTATGCGGAGCACGGTGTTGAGGATGACGTCGTGCTCGACGTCCACCAGGTCTTCGATGACTACGCGCCACCGCGTAGCCGGCGTAACCAAGGCATGCCGGAACCGCGTCGGCCAGTCGGAAATCAGGTAGGCCGGGAGGTTCCTGCTATCGCCGGAAGCCATCAGTGCCTCCAGTCAGGTCGTGGAAGGCCGCAAGAGACGGCACCGCCGAGTTGCCCGCGTCTGAGGTGATGAGCGCTGCGTCGCCGACTGCGACGAGCAATCTTCTTTGTCTGCTCATCGCAACATTCAGACGGTTGGGCAGGACAAGGAAGCCGAAGGGGTTCGACCGCCGTGAACCAGGCTGGCTTGAGCGGGTTGTGGACAGGTAGACGACATCGAACTCGCGGCCCTGGAAGGCGTCGACTGTTCCGATCCGAAGCCTGGGCAGTCCTCGACTTGTGTACATCCAAGGAGTCGACGGGTTGATGCCCCATTCGTTCCTGCCGTCCCGTACGGCGAGACCGGCGTCCGACAAACGCTGCCAGATTTCTTCGACTTGTCCCGAGTAGAAGGTGATGACTCCGAAGGTCAGCTCGTCGGACTCCTTCAACGCGTGCTGAAGCTCCTCAGCGATCACCCTTGCCTCGGCCGGGCGACTGATGCTGGTTCCGGAGCGCTGTTCGTTCCCGGCTGTGGGCGCCACATCGATCCAGCCGCATGCAGCATCGCCGTACCTGGTCAGGCCATGCGCAAAACTGGCCGGGCCCGTGATCCCATTCTCGACGTGCTCGCCGTATGGCTCGTAGAAGTTCTCGCTGATGAATCGGCCGAGGACGGGATGCATACGGAACTGCCGGTCGAGGGTGATCACCCGCTTGTTGCCATCGGACCGTTCCTGTTCTTGAAGCGTCGTGAACAGTCGCTCGAACATAGACTGCCTGAGCGTTTCCTCAACGACATCCCTGTCGTGCCGCTGGGACAGCAGCGGCAGGAGGTCGTCATCGAGGAGTTGTGGGAGTTGACGATGGTCGCCGACGAGGATCACGCGCTCGCCTGCAAGGCTCATCGGAATCATCAGGTCAAGCGGATTTGCCCGAGCAGCCTCATCGAGGATGACAGTGTCGAACAGCCCCTTGTGAGTGTCCCGCATGACGCCTGATGTGGATTGTTGGCAGGTTGCCGCCAGTGCCTTCGTGTGCACCTGAAGTGATCGCCGGATGGAGCCTGGTTGGTGGGCTACGGCGTCTCGGTAGTCCTCGACCGCGAGGTCGACGTCGCTTGCTTCCTTGCGAACGGCGACCTGCGTTGACTCGATGGCGCGCGCCAGGAGGGCTTCCACGTCGGGTCGAGTCGCCACGATGCTCGTTGCCGCGCGGTGGTTCATCACGCCGTCCAGCAGAACGCGCTTCACTTCGGCCATGTGCGAGGAAGCAACCTGTGGGTCAGCGCCCATCGCTGCCCCATCGAGCACGGATCGTTGCCGGTCGTCGAGCATCTCGCGCACGGGCGAGTAGAGGCTCGCGTCTCTTGCCCGCTCGCGCCCGTCGTCCTCGAAAGACACAGGGTTGGATCGAAGCCCGCGCGCAAGGCGCTCGACCTTCATGTGGGAGTTGGATGACCCGCCTCCGCCCAGTTCCTTTTCAACCTTCCGCGCGAGTCTGACTGCTGTTCCTGCGACGGCGCTGTCGATGAGGCGCATAGTCGCGGCGAGCCAGTTCAGAAGGTCGACGGTTCCCGGCACGTCAAAGGGTTGTGTTGTGTACGCCGTAGCCCGTTCCCGCAACCGCCGAAGCGTCCGTAGGAGCTCGTTGGGCTGATCGACGCGGTAGCGTACCTCCAGCCGGCTTTCGAGGTCAGCTGCCCAAGCATGAAGGTAGGCGTCGTCATCGGATCCGCGATGTCGCGCACCGATCTTGACTGCGGGCAGTGTGCCATCGTCGGCAGCCTGAATGAGGTTCTCCACGGCATCATGTTGGTAGCTGGCGAATAGGACGCGCTTGTTGACCGCGAGATGCCCTTTCCCAATTTCGGCGAGACGGGCCTGAATCGCGGCGATCACTCGGGTCTTGCCCGTTCCCGGTGGCCCTTGGATCAGCACCAGATCCTTTGAGTTGATGGCTAGGTCGATCGCCTCCACCTGCGCGGGAGTCGGCTGGCCTCCCAACAAGGTTCTGACGCGCGCCGACAGCGGCTCATGGTGCTGGGTACGGCCGATGGGGTCGGGCTGCATGCCGGCGAGGATCAGGGAGAGTTGGCGTGCAGGTGCTGTTCGGGCAAGAGTCAGCTCCCGCTGGGCCACATCGCGGCGGCTGATCCGGATGGAGTCGGTGGTGTAGACGCCGTAGATCTCACCCTTGGGCGGAAGGTCGCTTCTGGAGACTTCACGTTCCGGCTCAAGTACCACCATGCCGCGGTCGGTGACCCGTGCTTCGCCGATGATAAAGCCTCGTCCGACGAGGCTTTGGCCGCGACCCACCCCGTTGGTCTCGGGTCGGTCGTCTTGGAGGTAGCTACGAGACAGGGACGCTTCGAGGCCAACTGAGTTCGACCCGATCCGCTCGATGAGGGCAATGGCATGGCTGTTGTGAACCAGGTCGAACTCGATGGAGCCGTCTCCGAGGATGCGGTACCTGTCGTACTCAGCCCAGCCGATGTCGGTCGCAGAGGCTCGCTTGGCTTGTTGCTCAAGCTTGCTGTACTCGTTCCAAACGGCAAGGAAGGCATTCTCGGCTGCCGAGAGTCGACGAAGTTCCTCGCGGTCTTCTTCGCTCACGAGGCCAAGACGAGTGTGGTCCTTGATCTGGAGTCGGCCGTTGACGAGGATCAACTTCTGGTCGCGATGTCTCGGTTTGGGGGCGACCCTGGCGACGAGGAGCCGGCCTTCCTCCAGCCGGACGTCGGCGGCAATGCCCGACCCAAGGATCCGAAATCCGGCGTCACCCACCTCTCCAGCGCCCGCCGACACGACGACGACCGGATCGCCTGTGTCCAAGGTGAGTTGGCTCTTCAGCCACGCAATCACCTCGTCGGATGAGTGGTTTCGCCGCCGAAAGCGGCTGACGTCAGCGACTGTGCGGTCGTCGACACCTACTTCCCGTGGCTCAGCCCATCGCTCGAATCCGTCGAAGCGGAGCACTCGAAGTTTCACATCGCCCGAGGTGGCGGATGTTGGGTTCTCTACAGAGAGCAGTTCCGCCAGGTACTCACTACGTGACACGACTTGCCGAAGCCAGTCAGTATCCGGCGGCCCAGGCTCATCTAGGAGCGCGACCTCGCTCTCACGGCGTAGCATCACGCCCGCCTGTCCGAACTCAACGCTGACTAGTGAGCCGGTGTCTAGTCGGACCTCTCCGAGGGGGACGAGACTCAATGTCCGCTCGTCCGAGTGTGCGAGGTGGTCGAGTTTCATCGCGCCTCTATGGACGTGATCCGGAGGGTGCGTGCGGGGCGCCCCGGGCCTTCAACGCGGACGCGGTACTCCTTCCTCGATTCTGGATAGGGAATCCGCTCGACCCGCTTTCCCCCGCCATCGGTGACCGCGGCTGCCTCGTCGGCGATGAGTTCGAATCCCTGTGGCACCGGCCTGAACGTGAGTAAGGGATCTCTCGACGTATAGCTACCCCACAGATGCCGTCCTTGCAGAGCGGTGGCGCGTCGCCGTGAGAGCACGAGTGAATCGCGAGCTTTGGGAGTGACTTCTGGCCACTCGCTCTCGCCCCACTCGGGAAAGACGGTGGTCAAGATGACTGGTGGGGTCCGGGAACCGCAGGCGGGGCACCGAGGGAGTAGCCGGTAGTAGCTCCAACCACAGCCGCCGTCGCAGTCAACGACGTTGTCGTGCGCGAGCCACAGGACGTCCCGCCACCTTGCGGCGCCGGGTCGTCGCAGCGGGTTAAGTCTGCCCTCTCCGAAGGTCTCTAGCAGGAGCTTTTGCATGACTCCGCTAAGCACGACGTTAAAGAGTTTCGATGACAATGACTTGGCGGGGAGGCCGTTCGATCCGTCCGCAGGGTCGGCGACATAGACCAAACCCCCACGGTTGATCTCCCTGGAGGCGTCGTCTCCGTCCAGAAGATCCGCGGCAAGTCCTTCAAGTGGATGGCGGAGCAGGAGCAAACGGAAGGCGACGATGGCCAACGCATAGGCATCGGCCAACGTGGAGGGCGGAGCCTTCTTCGTCACTCGTTCTGGCGCCGCGTAGCCGGGGAATCCGATGATGTCCCACTTCGGGTTGGATCGTGACGTCAGGTTGTCTGTGTCGATCAGCCAGGTTTCCGTGCGAGTGAGGTCGTCGGAGACCATCACGTTGTTGGGATTGAGATCGACGTAGGCGAGACCACGCTCGTGGAGTCCCGCTAGGCATTGGGCGACGTTGGCGGCAATGGCCAGCCGCCTGCGAAGGCCGCCTGTGTTCCGGTACCAGTCGATGCTGCCCGTTTCCCGAGGACCGAACTCCCGCGGCAAGTATGGCTCTGCGAGCGGCGTCATGTCGGACGCGAGCGGCATCAGGTACCCGGCGCCGCCGTCTCGAATCAACGACACCGGAGCCGCCAACTGAAGGCCGTCGAGCGGGAGGCGGCGGACTGCTTCGATTCTGGTCAGATCGGTTGCGCGGGTTAGGAGCTTGACGGCTAGGTCGGGCTGGCCTTCGACTCGGTAGACGACCCCCTGTGCTCCAGGCTTCCCGATCGTCTCGCCGAGGACGTACTCGATTCCGGTGTCATCGCGTACGCGATCCCCGGTGCGAGAGTCAGAAGGCATCGTCTTGCTGGAGCAGTGCGATCGATTCGTCCGAGAGAGGCTCTGACTTCACGTCGGGGTCAAAGATCGAAAGGGTCACCTGGGTCACTGTGTTGGTGACCCACTGAAGGAAGTTGCGAATCTCCGCAGCCTCGCTGGCTTCGTGCACACCCCCGTTGGAAGCGAACCTCGCGAGCATCTGGCGATCAGCGTCAGCACCGACCGCCAGCGCGAACCGGGACGACTTTGAACCGCGGTCGCTGTCCACGAGCAACTCAAGCTCATCCGTCAGCGCAGGGACCGGCAGGCCGTCGGATACCAGAGCGATCGTTGGCCTGTATGCCTTCGACGAGATCTCGTCTCGATCCTCGATGAGCTCGCGTGCCAGCGTGAAGGCGCGACCCATTGGAGTCCGACCGCCGGCCCTCAACGGCGTGAAACTGATGGTGCTGACTGGCACGTTGCGTTCGACGACGTTGGCTTCATCTCCGCCGAACGCGATCACGGTCAAGGTGATGAAACCGTGGCCGGCATCGACGGATGTGAGCTCCGCGATCATCTCCGAGACGCTCTCGTTCAGCACGTCGATCTTGTCGTCTTGCCGCATGCTTCCGCTGGTGTCCAGCAGGAGGATGACCGGAAGGGCGCGCGCCTGGACGGGCTCGATGTCTTCAAGCAATGACATGGTCAGTTCCCTTCGAGTCGGAGGAATGGTGGCGTGGTCAAGTCGGGCTCGTACGTGCCTCGGGGTCGCTTCTTGCCAGAGAGCCGGATGTTAAGGCTTCCGCCAGCCAGAGCCAGCTGCTCAGTCGGCGCGAGGATCTGCTGAATGTCCGCCTGCAGCGGAGCGGTTGCTCCGTCTGGCCTGATGATCTTGGTGCCATTCTTGGAGCCCAGCTCCTCGACGAAGATCCTTCCTCCGTTGTTGCTCAACTTCAGATGGTCCCGGCTAATGCGGTTGGCGTCGGCGTCGTCGAGCACCTCGCGGACGTCGTACCGGCCGATGTCGCGACCGCGTCCGACCGTCAACTCCGAGCGTTCGGCGAGCGGCAGCCGGTCCACTTCGTCATCTCCGAGGAGCAGCACGACTTCCTTGGTGCTTTCCCGGAGGCCGAGCCGCTTTGCCGGCGTCAGGCAACCCGGGCAGATCACCTGACCGTCGCGGAACGCGGGGTCCTCCTCGATGACGGCCTTGGCAGACCACTGGCAGGCGCCCGCGCTGCACCGCCACTCGTACCTAAGTGCGTCTCGCGCCTCGGGCGTCCTGAACCCTTTGGGGGTCAGGACGGCCTCCTCGATGCGCCATGACACCTCCTCGGCAGGGACTGCGGCGTAGTCGAGCCGCTCGAACGCGAGAGTGCCGTTGGCGACCATCGGCTTCCACACTCGGTCGGTGCCTTGAAGCCACGGGAAGTCGCGACGGTGATCCCGGTACAGATCCGTCGTCAGAACGGACGCTGTGTCGAACTGTGTAGCTAGCTCCAGCACCTCGGGATCAGCCCAGGACACGGAACGAGCCATCCGGTTGCGTTTCCAGTCCGACAGGCTGCGTCGACCGGAGTCGTCCAACCTGTACCAGAGGCTGTTGTCTGCGACGCCATAGAACCTGGCCTTGGGGTCCCTCTGCTCACGCCATGCCTTGACACTTGCCTCCACCCAGCTCCAGGTCGGCTCGCCCTTGAGCAGCACGATTGGCGATAGGTCGATGATGACGCTCGGCGGAGGCGCCGTCCCCCAGGACTGCATACGGCCCATCCTATTTGATGGCCTCCGACAGTTGGGTCGGGAGTCGTAGACACTCGCGATCTCTGGAGTGTCGGCGAAGTCGGCGAGGCAGGAACGGGCTTCGCCGAGGGCAATGAGGTTGGCGTAGGTCGTGGTCATAGAGCCCACGGTGGCCGTGTTCGGCAGACGGGCGATGACCGGTCCGCTCGCTGTGGACAACTCTGCCAGCAATCGCGCCGTGTACCGCCGAAGACACCGAATCACTTGCTGTCGTTGGCTATCGACAGTCGCCTGACTTTCCTTGCTGACGGCCTGAAGACACGCCGTTCAGACCCCCTAGAGCGTCGGCACACATGCGTCCCTGAGGGCACCGATGCGCTGCTGGCGGCACAAGGGCAGCGGGCCGCGCAGCTTCAAAGTCGGCCGCCACGTCCGCTACTGGCGCACGGACCTCATCCTCTGGCTCGCCGAGCAGAGGGTGCGCAGGAGGAGCGATGACTTCGCAACCGTGTCGGTGGTCGGGGGCGAGATGGAGTCTGAGCCCTGAGAGGAGACGCCGATGGCAGGCAACGTAGCCGACGCTCGCGGCGTAGACGAAGTAGTCGCAGAAGGTCCGAGAGATCAGGATGTTCGCGTCAGCGAGCGTGACCGAGGTCGTCAATCGACGTTCCCGTACTTGTTGGCGAGCGCGGCCACCACAGCCATCGGATCGCCTTCCTCGCCCTGACGCTCCCGGAACTCCTGAATCGCCGCGGCAGAGATGCGGTGGTGCTTGCCGACTCTGCGGAAGCTGATCCGCCCCACCGACATGAGCCACATCAGCGTCGGCCGCGACATGCCGAGAATCTTCGCGGCCTGGGTGGCGGTGAACTCCTGCTTGGCGCTCTCGCGGGGAAGACGCAGCGTCATCTCGATCTCGGACTGGTCACCGGCCAAGCCCGAGCGCAGGGCCTCGACGTCCTCGGTCAGTGCGGTGCTCATGTCGCCTCCCGGCAGCCGTGAATCACCTAAGTGCTTTAGGTGCTCTAGGTGCACACGCTCGGGAGTGCCGGTGGCGAGCGGAAATCTACGGCTGCGGTTGGTCCACAACGAGCATCTTGCGGACTAGGGACAAACGAACCGACCCCTGAATCCGCGTTTCCGCGGGTCAGGGGCCGGTTCGCTAGGTCTCAGAGCCTAGACGTCGTAGTAGAGCTCGAACTCGTGCGGGTGCGGGCGCAGCCGGATCGGGTCGACCTCGGCGGAGCGCTTGTAGTCGATCCACGTCGAGATCAGGTCCGGCGTGAAGACGTTGCCGGCCGTGAGGAAGTCGTGGTCGGCCTCGAGGTTGTCGAGCACCTCGGAGAGCGAGCCGGGAACCTGCGCGATCTGCGCGTGCTCCTCGGGCGGCAGCTCGTAGAGGTCCTTGTCGACCGGCTCCGGCGGCTCGATGCGGTTCTGGATGCCGTCGAGGCCAGCCATGAGCATCGCCGCGAACGCGAGGTACGGGTTGCTCGACGGGTCCGGCACGCGGAACTCGACGCGCTTGGC
>CAZECM010000044.1:0-24935 GCA_964510785.1 uncultured Cellulomonadaceae bacterium
CTCGCCCCGGGCTCGCCGGACTACGTCGAGCCGGTGTTCTCCGAGTACCTCGAGCTCGATCTCTCGACCGTGGTCCCGTCGATCGCCGGTCCCAAGCGCCCCCAGGACCGCATCGAGCTCGCGCACGCGAAGTCGGCCTTCGAGCGCGACCTGCCGGGCTACGCGGACGTCCTGAACGGTGTCGACGAGGCGGAGAAGGAGTCCTTCCCGGCGTCGGACTCGCCGGCCGTGTCCACGCCGGGCCGCCGGACGTTCACCGTGACCCCGCCCGAGGGCCCCGAGTACCAGCTCTTCCACGGCGCCGTGGCGATCGCCTCGATCACCTCGTGCACCAACACCTCGAACCCCTCGGTCATGCTCGCCGCGGGACTGCTCGCGAAGAAGGCCGTCGAGCGCGGGCTCGTCGCCAAGCCGTGGGTCAAGACGTCGATGGCGCCCGGCTCGCAGGTCGTGACGAACTACTACGAGAAGGCGGGGCTGTGGCCTTACCTCGAGAAGCTCGGCTTCCACCTCGTGGGCTACGGCTGCACCACCTGCATCGGCAACTCCGGCCCGCTCGCCGACGAGGTCTCCGAGGTCGTGAACAACCACGACCTCGCCGTGGTCTCGGTGCTCTCGGGCAACCGCAACTTCGAGGGGCGCATCAACCCCGACGTGAAGATGAACTACCTCGCCTCCCCACCCCTCGTGGTCGCCTACGCGATCGCCGGGACGATGGAGTTCGACTTCGTCACCGAGCCGCTCGGTCGCGACGAGCACGGCACGCCGGTGTTCCTCAAGGACATCTGGCCCACCGCCGAAGAGGTCCAGGCCACGATCGACTCCTCGATCAACCGCGAGATGTTCACCTCGGACTACGCCGACGTCTTCACGGGTGACGAGCGGTGGCGCGCCCTCGAGACCCCCGCGGGTGACGTCTTCGAGTGGGACGAGGACTCGACCTACGTGCGCAGGCCCCCGTACTTCGACGACATGCGCCTCGAGACGGACCCCGTCACCGACATCGCGGGGGCGCGCGTCCTCGCGAAGCTCGCCGACTCGGTCACCACCGACCACATCAGCCCCGCGGGCTCCATCAAGCCCGACAGCCCGGCGGGGGAGTACCTGGCCGCGCACGGCATCGAGCGGCGCGACTTCAACTCCTACGGCTCGCGACGCGGCAACCACGAGGTCATGATCCGTGGCACCTTCGCCAACATCCGGCTGCGCAACCAGCTCGTGCCGGGCGTCGAGGGCGGGTTCACGCACAACTTCGTGACGGGTCAGACCGCGTCCATCTACGACGCGGCCCAGGACTACGCCGCGACCGGGACGCCGCTCGTGGTCCTCGGTGGCAAGGAGTACGGCTCGGGTTCCTCCCGCGACTGGGCGGCCAAGGGCACGGCGCTCCTCGGCGTGCGGGCCGTCATCACGGAGAGCTTCGAGCGTATCCACCGCTCCAACCTCATCGGTATGGGTGTGCTTCCGCTCGAGTTCCCCGAGGGTGAGTCCGCCGACTCGCTCGGCCTCGACGGCACGGAGACGTTCGACATCTCCGGCGTCACGGCGCTCAACGAGGGGACGACGCCGCGCACCGTGGTGGTCACCGCGACGAAGGCGGACGGTACGGCGGTGCGGTTCGACGCCGTCGTGCGCATCGACACCCCCGGCGAGGCGGACTACTACCGCAACGGCGGCATCCTGCAGTACGTGCTGCGCAGCCTCGTCGCTGCCTAGCCCTTCCAGCCCGTGGTCCCGGGCGCGGGGTTTCCCGCGTCCGGGCCGGACAACCGGGTGCCGAACGTCCCGGCGGTCACGATGTCGTACGAACGCTTGATGATCTCGCGCAGCACCTCGAGGTCGATCTCGTCGAGGTTCTTGACGTAGACGCACGCGTTGGTGCGCCGGTGCGGGCCGAGCTGCTCGAAGAGCTCGGGGTGGGACTCGGCGCCATCGGTGACGTACAGGACGGTCGCGGCCTTGCGGGGCGAGAACCCGGCCGCGGCCATGTCGCCCTCGCGGCCCGAGGCGTAGCGGTAGTGGTAGGAGCCGAAGCCGATGATCGACGGCCCCCACATCACGGGTTTCTGCCCCGTCAACTCCTCGAAGATCGCGAGGAGCCGCTCGGCGTCCCGACGGCGGACCGGATGCTCGACGGCTGCCACGAAGGCTTGGACGTCGGCGTCGGTGGGGACGGTCTTCGGTGCGTCGCTCATGAGGCCAGTATCGCCCGGAACGTGCGCTCACCGAGGGCCTGGTAGGCGGGATTGTCGTCCGACATGGTCAGCAGCGCCGTCGAGAATGACAGCGCCCAGCCGCGTGCCCGGCGCCACATCGCCGCGTCCCAGCCGTTCGCCGCCGTGACGCGGTCGATGAACGCGACCCGGTCGTCGCCGTCGAAGAGGTACCAGGCCACGGCGAGGTCCACCGCGGGGTCGCCCGCGCAGATGTCGCCGAAGTCGACGACGGCGGCGAGCGTGCCGTCGTCGGCCACCACGAGGTTGCCCGGGTGCAGGTCGCCGTGCAGCCACATCGGTGGGCCGGGCCAGGCGGGTGCCTCGACGGCGTCATCCCACACGGCCAGTGCGCGTGCCCGATCGCCGACGGGGAGCGCAGACAGGCGGTCGCGCAGGATCGCGTCGCGGTCGCGCAGCGGCACACCGCGGAAGGGGTTGACCGGCGCGTCCGCCGGGCCGAGGACGTGCAGGTGCGTGACGAGCTCGGCGAGGCCGGTCACGAGCCCACCGGTGCCGTGGCGCGCCAGGTCGATCGCGTGCCGGCCCGCGAACCACGGCACGACGCTCCAGTGCCAGGGGTAGCCGAGCCCGGGCTCGCCGGTGCGGACGGGTACGGGGACAGGCACGGGCAGACGGAGGGCGAGCTCGGGGAGCCAGCGCTGCTCGTGGCGCACGAGGGGCGCCGCGAGCTCCCGGCGGGGGATGCGGACGGCGAGGTCCTCGCCGAGGCGCCACATCGCGTTGTCCCACCCCTCGGCGACGAGCCGCAGCGGCAGCTCGGCCAGATCGGGGTGCTGGGCGCCCAGCAGCGCCCGGACCAGCTCCTCGGTGACCGAGACCTCGGCGACCGGCTTGTCAGCCACGGGCGGCCATCGCGTGGGCGAGTCCAGCGAGCCCCGTGAGGACCGGTTCGCGGAGCCCGGGCAGGTGCGTGATGCCGTCGTCGGCCATGCGCCTGGCCTCGCCCTCGCGCAACGCGGCGAGCATCTCGGGCGTGGCGAGCCACGCGGCGAGCAGCTCGGCGTCCATCTCGGGGTGGAACTGCACGCCGAGGGCGCTGCCGGCCCGGAACGCCTGCACGGGGGTCTCGGTGGTGCTCGCGAGCAGGGTGGCTCCCGAGGGCAGGTCGACGGTGTCGGTGTGCCAGTGGAGCACCGTGGGTCGGGCATCCGTGGCGGCGAGTGGCCCGAGCACCGGGTCTGTCGTCGCGGCCTGCGCCAGGTCGACGGGCGCGAAGCCGATCTCCCGCGTCGCACCGCGGTGGAGCGTCGCCCCGAGCGCGAGCCCGAGGAGCTGCATCCCGAGGCACACGCCGAGCACGGGGACGCCCGCGTCGACGGCCGCGGTGAGGAGCCGGCGTTCGGCGGCGAGTCCCGGGTGGCCGTCGTCGTCGTCGGCGTCCTGCGGACCGCCCATGACCACGAGCCCGGCGAGCTCGCGCACGTCCGGCAGCACGGGCGTCGGCTCGTCGAGGACGGTGCGTCGCTCGACGGCGAGGCCGGTCAGGGCGACGTCCACGAGCCCTGGCGACTCCCAGGGCGCGTGCTGCAGGACGAGGACGGTTCGGGGCACCGGCCCAGTCTAGAAGTGCGAGCTACGGCCGGGGGATCTCGCGCGTGCGGTCCCACGGCTCCGTCCAGCCCAGCTCGTCGAAGAGCCGGTCGAGCACCATCGCGGTGAACCCCCACACGACGTGTCCCGCCCCGCCCGGCACGAGGAACGCCGGGCTCGACCAGCCCGGGCCGCGGACGGCGCGCCGCTGGGCGGGATCGAGGAGATCGGCCACCGGCGCTCGAAAGGCATCGACGGTCTCGGCGGGATCCGCCGCATGCACGGGTGACGGGCTCGCCCACCAGCCGAGCACGGGGTGCACCAGGTTGTCGCTCGCGATGAGCGGGAGCGGGTCGAGCGCACCGAGCACGTCGACGCCCGACACGTCGAGGCCCGTCTCCTCGACCGCTTCACGGAGCGCGGCACCCACCACGCCGTCGTCGTCGGCATCGATGCCCCCGCCCGGGAACGACACCTGCCCGGGGTGGTGCTCGAGCGTGTCGGACCGCCGGGTGAGGAGGACGTCGAGGCTCGCGGGCACCGCGGCGGCGCGATGCTGGGCCGGCACGTCGTCGAGCACGCCGAACAGCACGAGCACGGCGGACTGCCGCATCTCGTTCGCGGCGCGACCGGCCCGCCACGGCCACCGCACCCCGCGCTCGGCGAGGTGGGCGAGCTGATCCCGTGCGGGGAGCGCGACGTCGCCGTCCGGCACGGGATGGGGTCCGCTCACCTCGCAATCGTGACACGCTTGGCGACATAGTCCAGGAGAGCGCCCTCCGTGCGGAGGGCAGCGGGCGACAGGGGAGCAACGTGACAGGACGGCGACGGGTTCGTGGTTCGACGGCCGCCACGGCACGACGACGGCGTCCCGCGGGTGCCACCGCCCCGGTGCTGACTGTGCTCGCCCTGGTGCTCGCGGGGTGTGCCACGGCCACGGCACCCGTCGACCTCGAGGGTGCCCAGGTGCGCGCCGACGTCGCGTTCGTCGGGACGCCCTTCGCTGACGGCGACGCGCTGGCGGTCGCGCGCGCTGCCGCGATGTCCCGGCTGGGTACCCAGCTCGTCGCGAGCAAGCCCGGCGAGAACATGGTGGTCTCCCCGGTGAGCGTGCTCCTCGCCTTCGCGATGCTGCGCGAGGGCGCCGCGGGGCAGACGGCGGACGAGCTCGACGCGATGTTCGCCTTCGACCCGGCAGAGCCCGGCGAGTCGATAGCGACGCTCCGCGCCAACCTCGCCCGGTTCGACGGTGACGTGAGTCAGGTCGACCGCGAAGAGCCGCCCGCTGAGCCGTTGCTGCACGTCGCGGATGCGCTGTTCGCCGCGCCGGACGCCGGCGTCACGAGCCAGTTCCTCGAGCGGATCGCGCGGTTCCACGACGCGGGGGCGTTCGAGGGGGACTTCGAGGCTAAGAAGGCCAAGCCGCTGCTCGACGCCTGGGTGAACCGGGAGACGGGCGGACTCATCGAGGAGGCGCCGTCGGACCCGGATCCCGACACCAAGCTGACCCTGCTGAACGCGATCGTGTTCGCGGCGCAGTGGCAGACGCAGTTCTCGCCGGCGGTGACGTCCGAGGCGGAGTTCACCCTGGCCGACGGTGCCACGACAACCGTGGACATGATGGCCGGTGAGCTCGTGCTGCGGTACGAGGAAGGTGACGGCTGGCGCGCGGTCGAGCTGCCCTACAGCTCGGGCTTCGCGATGCTCGTCGCCCTGCCGGACGAGGGTGCGGGGCCGCTCTCGGTCGAGCAGTGGGACGAGGTCCGCGAGGCGCTCGGCCCGGCGCTCGACGACGACTCGCGTCAGGTCAGGCTGTGGCTGCCGCGATGGGAGTTCGATGCGAGCCTCGACCTTGAGGAGGCGCTCGTACCGCTCGGGCTCGAGCGGCCATTCCAGTTCACCGGCGAGCTCGACGGGGTGTTCCCCGACGCGTACGTGAGTGCCGCCGCGCACGCCGCGACGATCACCGTGGCCGAGAAGGGCACCGTCGCCGCCGCCGTGACCCAGATCGACGTGGCGGCCGGCAGCGCACCCGCCGAGCCCGACGTCGAGCTCCGGGTGGACCGCCCCTTCGACTTCCAGGTCGTCGCGACCTCGGACCAGCTCCCGCTCTTCACGGGCCACGTCGCCGACCCCGCGGGCTGAGATCACCAGCCGTCGGGCAGGGGGCGGCCTTCCTCGTAGCCGGCGGCGGACTGGATGCCGACGACGGCGCGCTCGGCGAGCTCCTCGAGGCTCGCGGCACCGACGTAGGTGCACGCCGAGCGCAGTCCCGAGGTGATGTGGTCGAGCAGGTCCTCGACCCCGGGGCGCCGCGTGTCGAGGTACATCCGCGAGGACGAGATCCCTTCCTCGAATAGCGCCTTGCGGGCACGGTCGAAGGGCGAGTCACCGCGGGTGCGCGCCGCGACGGCCCGGGCGGAGGCCATGCCGAAGGACTCCTTGTACCAGCGTCCGTCCGCGTCGAGGTGCAGGTCGCCGGGCGACTCGTGCGTCCCGGCGAACCACGACCCGACCATGACCTGCGAGGCACCGGCTGCGAGGGCGAGCGCGACGTCGCGCGGGTGGCGCACCCCGCCGTCCGCCCACACGTGCTTGCCGAGCTCCCGCGCCGCGGCGGCGCACTCGAGCACGGCGGAGAACTGCGGGCGTCCGACGGCGGTCATCATGCGCGTCGTGCACATCGCTCCCGGCCCGACGCCGACCTTGACGATGTCCGCGCCCGCGGCGACGAGGTCGCGCGTCCCTGCTGCCGTGACGACGTTGCCCGCGACGACGGGTACGCGAGGGTCGAGCGAGCGCACGGCCACCAGCGCCGCATGCTCGACGCGCTCGAGGCCGTGCGCGGTGTCGACGACCAGCACGTCCGCCCCCGCATCGAGGAGGATGGCGGCCTTGCCCTTGACGTCGCCGTTGATGCCGACGGCGGCGGCGACGCGCAGGTGCCCGGCGGCGTCGATCGCGGGCGTGTAGATCGAGGAGCGCAAGGCTCCCGTGCGGGTGATGACTCCGACGAGCACACCCGCGGCGTCGACCACCGGGGTGAAGCGTCGTCGGGACTCGTGCAGCCGCTCGAAGGCGATGCGCAGCGCGTCCGGCCGCGAGAACACCTCGACCTCGACCACGGTGGGGTGCTGCGTCATGACCTCGCCCACCTGGGTGAACCGGTCGACACCCTGGCAGTCGGCCTCCGCGACCACGCCCACGGGCCGCCCCTCGACGACCACGACGGCCGCGCCGTGCGAGCGCTTGTCGATGAGGGTCATCGCCGTGTGGACGGTGTCGCTCGGGTCGACGACGACGGCGCTCTCCACGACGGTGTGCCGCGCCTTGATCGACGCGATGACGTCGGCGACCACGTCGGTGGGTATGTCCTGGGGCAGGACGGCGATACCGCCTCGGCGCGCCACCGTCTCCGCCATGCGGCGGCCTGAGACGGCCGTCATGTTCGCGACGACCACGGGGATCGTGGTGCCCGTGCCGTCGGAAGCCGCGAGGTCGACGTCGAGGCGTGAGGAGACCTCCGAGCGGTTGGGGACGAGGAAGACGTCGCCGTAGGTGAGGTCCGTCGTGGGTTGCTGGCCGTCGAGGAATCGCATGGTTCCACCCTACGGCGCGGCTACTCCTTGACGGCGCCCGCCGTCGAGTTCATGATCCGTCGCTGGAACACGAAGAACAGCACGGCCACGGGGATGGTCATGATCACGGCCGCAGCGAGCTTGAGCGGGAACTGCGAACCCTGGCCGAGCTGCCCGGAGGCGAGCTGGGCGACACCCTTGGTGAGGGTCACGAGCTCGGCGGACTCGGCCGAGACGATGAAGTGCGCGAGCTCGTTCCACGACCCCTGGAACGACAGGATGACGAGGGTGATCAGGGCAGGCCTCGCCATCGGGAGCACGACGGAGCGGTAGATGCGGAACGTGCTCGCGCCGTCGATGCGCGCGGCCTCCTCGACGGAGCGCGGTATCGACTCGAAGTAGTTCTTCATGATGAACACCCCGGCGGCGTCCGCGAGCAGCGGGATGATCATGCCCGCGAACGTGTCGTAGATCCCGAGCTGCTTGACGACGAGGAAGCGGGGGATGAGCAGGACGACGCCGGGAACGGCCATGACGGCGACGAGCGCCGCGAAGACGAACCCGCGTCCCGGGAACCGCAACCGGGCGAGGGCATAGCCGGCGAGCGAGCAGAAGAAGACCCGACCAGCAGTGACGCACAGGGTGACGACCACGGAGTTCCGGAACCAGATCGGGAAGTCCGAGCGGAGGAAGAGCCGCTCGTAGGCTGCGGTGCTCCACACCTGGGGCACGAGGGCGAGCGGGTTGGACACGGCCTCGGGGTCGGTCTTGAACGACGTCGCCACCTGGATGAGGAACGGGTAGACGTACATGATGGCGAGCACGATCAGGATCGCGTAGACGAGGGCCGAGGTGCCCGCGCGCCCGCCGCGCAAGCGCGAACCCCAGGTCTGCGGACGGCGAGGGCTGGACGGCGCGACGGTCTCGACGGGCACGGGGCCGACGACGGCGTCCTGGCCCGGGGTCGCCGTCATGTGGCATCCCCGCCCCGGCCCCGGATGGCCTGTCGTTGCAGGACGGTCATCACGACGATGATCGCGAACAGGATGAAGGCGATCGCCGCGCCCCGGCCCCACTGCTGGGACTGGAACGAGGCGGTGTAGGACAGGTACGCGGGCGTGACCGTCGTCTTGGCCGGACCGCCCTGCGTCCCGGTGTAGATCTGGTCGAACACCTGCCACGTCCCGATGAGTCCGAGCGTCATGACCGTGAAGAGCGTGGGCCGGAGCATCGGCAGCGTGACGTACCGGAACCGTTGCCAGCTGCTCGTCCCGTCCATGAGGGCCGCCTCGTCCACCTCGTCGGAGATGTGCTGCAGGGCCGCGAGGAAGAGCAGCATGAAGGTGCCCGACGTCGTGAACACGGCCATGAGGATCAGTACGCACATCGCGACGGACGGGCCGGCGAGCCACTGCCACGCGGAGATCCCGAGGAAGCCGCCGTCGGCCAGGGCGCTCGGTGCCTGGTCCACACCCATGGCACCCAGAGCCAGATGGACGACGCCGCGGGGGTCGGCGAACCAGTTGGGGCCGTCCACGCTGAGTGCCGAGAGGGCCTTGTTCACCGCACCCGTCGCGGAGAACAGGAAGAGGAAGAGCACCGTGATCGCGACCGAGCTCGTCACGGACGGGAAGTAGAAGGCGGTGCGGAAGAAGCTCGAGCCGCGCAGGATCTTGCGGTTGACCATGACGGCGAGGAAGAGGGACAGCGCCGTCTGGATCGGCACGACGAGGACGACGTACCAGGCGTTGTTGCGCAGCGCGGTGCCGAAGTCCTGGGTGGCGAGTCCGCCGCCGAAGAGGAGGTCGGAGTAGTTCTGGCCGCCCACGAAGGACACGTCGCCCGAGAACGGGCTTCCCCGCCCGGTCCAGTCGGACAGGCTCACCCACGCCGCCATGACGACGGGGAGCACGAGGAAGAGCCCGAGGAGGACCAGGACCGGGGAGATGAACAGCCAGCCCGAGGCGGCCTCGCCGCTCCGGACTCCGGAGCGACGGGGCCGCCGGGAGGCGGTCGACGTGGCGGCTGCTGGCGCCGTCATGGCGGTGCCGTCCTCGGGCTTCCGGGCCTATCCCTGCGCGTCCAGGGCCGCTTGCAGGTTGGTCTGCACGGAACCCAGGATGTCCTGCGCGCTGCTCGAGGCGAGTGCTTCGAGCTGGGCGTTGAAGTCGGCGATGACGTCTCCCGCGCCCTGGGCGGTGGGCATGCCGTCGGCGAACTCTGCCGAGGCGATGAAGGCCGCTTGCTCGGGGAACTGCTCGGCGAAGGCGTCCGCGGCGGACTGCACGGACGGCATCACGCCGAACGCGGTCGCGAACTCGATCTGCTGCTCGGTGCTCGTCAGGAACTCGACGAGGTCGCGGGCGGCGTCCTGGGAGTCGGAGTCGGTCGCGATGCCCCAGCAGTTGGTGAACTGCAGCGTGCCCTGACCGGCCGGTCCGGCGGGCAGCTCGACGACCCGATAGCTCGTGTCGGGGAAGTCGTTGCGCAGCGCGCCGATGATCCAGTTGCCCTCGATCGTCATCGCGGCCGCCCCCGAGCCGAAGGCCTCCCCGCCCCAGCCCGCGCCGATCTGCGAGGGGTAGGCGACGACGCCGTCGGACATGAGCTGCTGCACGAACTCGAGCGCCTGGACGTTCTCGGGGCTGTCGGCCACGGCGGTGCTCCCGTCGTCGGACACGAGCCCGCCACCGGCCTGAGCCATGAACACCCCGATGCGCTGGTACTCGGGTCCGAAGGAGAGGCCGACCTGCCCGTCGGTCGTCAGGGTGCCGGCCACGGTGGCGAGCTCCTCCCACGTGGTGGGGTCGTCGTCGTCGGTGAGGCCGGCGCCGGCCCATGCATCGGTGTTGATGACGAGCGCGAGCGTGGAGAAGTCCTTCGGGGCGCAGTACAGCTGACCGTCGTGGGTGAAGTTGTCGCGCAACGACGGCTGGAAGTCGTCGATGTTCGCGAGCTGGTCCCCGTAGGCGAGCAGCGAGCCGTTGGCGGCCCAGCCGGCGAGGTTGTCGGTGCTCACGTAGAAGAGATCGGGCGGGTCGCCCGCCGCGAAGCCCTGACTGAGCTGTTGGTTCAGGTCGGAGGCGACGTTGACCTCGGCGGCCACGCCGCTCTGCGCGGACCACGCGGCGACGGCGGCGGTGACGGCATCGGTCTCCGCGTCGCCGCTCGAGCCGATGAGGACCGAGATCTCACCGGTGAGCGCGGGATCCTCGCCCGACGTGGGTTCTTCCGAGGTGGTCTGGTCGGTGGTGCCGCCCGGCGTCGGGTCTTCGAAACCACTGCCGCCGCACGCGGTGAGCACGAGGAGGGCGGCGGCGGTCGCGGCGGTGCCGAGGATCCGGCGGCGAGACGTCGTGGTGCGTGTCATGGTGATCAGTACTCCTTCGGCGGGGGGACGGAACGAGGTCAGTCGACGGGTCTGGGTTCGGTGGAGCTGGCCCGGACCACGAGGTCCGGTCGGAGCAGCACGTGCGGGTCGCGTTCCGGGCCGGTGGTGCCCCGGATCTGGTCGAGGACGAGGTCGAAGGCGTGCCGGGCGGCCGCCACGAGAGGTTGGGTGACGCTCGTGAGGCCGACGGCGGCGGCGACGGGCGTGTCGTCGAAGCCGACGACGGCGGTCCCCGGGCGACCCCGCGTCCGCAGCTCACCGAGTGCGCCGAGTGCCAGGGAGTCGCTCGCGCACACGAGCGCCGTGACGCCCTCGGCGTCGAGGAGCTGCCTCGCCGCGGTGAGCCCGTGCGCGACGGCGTCCTCGACGTCCCTGCGCAGCGTGCCCAGCTCGGTGGCCGGGACGTGCTGGGCGGCGAGCATCGCCTCTTCCCAGCCGCCGCGGCGGTCGTCGCCGACGTCGGACCCGTGGGGCCAGCCGATGTACCCGATGCGGCGGTGGCCCTGTGCGACGAGGTGCTCGACCGCGAGCCGGGTGCCGGTGCGTCCGTCCACGTCGACCCACGGGTGGCTCGATCGCTCGTCGTGCCCCGAGGGGTCCCACGGCCGGCCGAACGTCGCGAACGGCACGCCGTTGTCGGTGAGCCACCGGGTGCGGGTGTCGCCGTGGTGGGTCGAGGAGAGCACGAAGCCGTCGAGGTCCGAGGTGCGCGCCAGGGTGCGGTAGTGCTCGATCTCCTGCGCGTCGTCACGGGCCGTGAAGAGCATGACGTTGTAGTCCCGGGTCTGTGCGTACTCGGTCAGCGCGTGCAGGAACCGGTCGAGCACGGCGCCGTTGATGCCGTCGGTCACCGGCGCGAGCCGAAGGCCGATCACGTGGGACCGGCCGGTGCGCAGCTGGCGGGCGGCAGAGTGCGTGCGGTACCCGGTCTCGGCGATCGCCGCGAGTACGCGCGCTCGCGTGTCGGGATGGACCCGCTCGGGGGCGTTGAGGACGTTGGAGACGGTCTGGCGGGAGACCTCGGCGCGCGCGGCGACCGTCTCCAGGGTGGGTACCGGGTGCGACACCGCCGGGCTCCTTTGCGCCGAAGTGACCGTGTTGATCGATCAAACGAGTTCTACCACGCTCGGTTTGAACGATCAACTCGGGAGTTCTACAGTGACCCGTATGTCACGACAGCCCTTGCTCCACGACCTGGTGGTGCAGCTGAGCGCGTCGACGCAGGCCTGGTGCGGGCCGGACGGCGAGATCCAGCGCTCCGGTGTCCAGGGGGTGTTCCACGGCGACGTGCGAGTACTGAGCGGCGTGGAGCTCGTCGTCGGCGGCGAGGCGCTCGAGACGATCGCCGTCGGCGAGGCAGACGACGGCCTGCACGTCACCCAGCTCGCACGGCACCTCGACGGCGCGGGGGCCGATCCGGTCACACGGGTCGACCGCACGCGCACGCTGCGGGCGGGCCGGGTCGGTGAGACCGTGGTGATCTCTCGTGCCGCGCGGGCTGCGACGGAGGTCGACGTCGTCGTCCTCCTGGCGTGCGACGGATCGCGGATGGACGAGGTCAAGGCGGGTCGCGCCGACGTACCGCAGGCGGCTGTCCGTCGCGGGGACGAGACCGGGTGGTGGCTCGACGACGGCCTCGTCGTGCGGGTCGAGGCACCCGGAGCCCACAGCAGCATCACCGCCGAGGGCACGGTACGGCTCGCCTGGCGGGTGCCGGCCGCCGCGGGGCGAGCGGCCCGCCTGGAGTGGGCCGTGGTGGTCGAGGACCCGGCGGCCGTCGTCGGCCCTCCGGCACGCGAACGCGCCGAGTGGTCCGTGCCGGACGTGCGCGGTGAGGACCCGCGGCTCGCGAAGCTGCTGTCTCGCTCGTTGCGTGACCTCGCGGGACTTCGCATGTCGACGACGGCGGTCCCCGGCGAGGTGTTCCTCGCTGCCGGTGCGCCGTGGTTCCTGACGCTGTTCGGCCGGGACTCGCTGTGGGCGGCACGCATGCTGCTGCCGCTGGGGACCGAGCTCGCCGCGGGCACGCTGCGGACGCTCGCGCACTTCCAGGGGACGCGCGTCGACGCGGGGACGGCCGAGGAGCCCGGGAAGATCCTGCACGAGCTGCGGCGCTCGTCCCAGGGCGTCGACGGCGGCGCGTTCCACCTCCCGCCGGTCTACTACGGCACCGTGGACGCCACGGCGTTGTGGATCGCCGTCCTGCACGATGCGTGGCGCTGGGGGATGCCGGACGCCGAGGTCGAGGCGCTCCTCGACCCGCTCGAGGCCGCGCTGACGTGGCTCGTCGAGTACGGCGACGCCGACGGTGACGGGCTGCTCGAGTACGTCGACGCCACGGGGCAGGGGCTCGCGAACCAGGGCTGGAAGGACTCGGGCGACTCCGTGCAGTGGCGCGACGGGGAGCTCGCCGAGGGGCCGATCGCCCTCGCGGAGGTACAGGGCTACGCCTACGAGGCGGCGTGGGGCGGGGCAGCCCTGCTCGAGCACTTCGGCCGGGGAGACCCGCAACGTTGGCGGAGCTGGGCGGCGGCGCTCGCCGAGCGGTTCAGGGCCGCGTTCTGGGTCGAGGGGACCGGTGGCCGGTACCCCGCGATCGCGCTCGACGCGCGCAAGCGCCCGGTGGACTCGCTCACGAGCAACATCGGCCACCTGCTCGGCACCGGGCTGCTCGACCCCGTCGAGGAGCGAGCCGTCGTCGACGCCCTCGTCGAGCCGTCGATCCACTCGGGCTACGGCGTGCGCACCATGTCGAGCTCGGACCGGGGCTACTGGCCGTTGAGCTATCACGGCGGCAGCGTGTGGCCGCACGACACGGCCATCGTCATCGCGGGCATGGCGCGCGCCGGGTTCAGCGCGGAGGCGATGGCACTGGCGGACGGTCTGCTCGCCGCGGCGGAGGACTTCGACTACCGCTTCCCGGAGCTCTACTCGGGCGATGCGCGGGGCGAGTCCGCCCGCGTGGTGCCCTATCCCGCGGCGTGCCGCCCGCAGGCCTGGTCGGCCGCGAGCGCCGTGGTCGTGCTCTCCGGGATGCTCGGGCTCCGGGCCGACGTGCCCGGGGGCGTCCTGCACGTCGCCGGGCACGGCGGGAGCGGTGCGCCGTCGGCGGCGAGACGGTTGTCGGTGCGGGGGCTGCGGGTCGCGGGACTGCCGCTCGACGTCGAGATCTCCGGGGGAGACGTGCAGGTCCGGACGGACGCCACGCTGCGGGTCGTGCCGGGCCGGCCGGTGTAGCACCGCCACGGACCGTACGATGTTCTGATGGGCCTGCTCGACCGGATCAGTTCGCCCGCCGACGTTCGCAAGCTCTCGGCGGGGCAGGTCCGCGACCTCGCGGCAGAGATCCGGGAGTTCCTCGTCCAGTCCGTCTCCCGCACCGGGGGGCACCTCGGGCCCAACCTCGGCGTCGTCGAGCTGACGATCGCGCTGCACCGCGTCTTCGAGTCCCCGCGGGACTCGCTCGTGTTCGACACGGGCCACCAGGCGTACGTCCACAAGCTGCTCACGGGTCGTCGCGACTTCTCCCGCCTGCGCATGGAGGGCGGCCTGTCCGGCTACCCGAGCAGGGCCGAGTCCGCCCACGACATCGTCGAGAACTCGCACGCGTCCACGGCGCTGAGCTGGGCGGACGGCATCGCCAAGGCCAACGAGGTCACGGGGCGCTCCGACCGGCACGCCGTCGCGGTCATCGGCGACGGCGCGCTCACGGGCGGCATGGCCTGGGAGGCCCTCAACAACATCGCCGAGAGCTCGCAGCGGCGTCTGGTGATCGTCGTCAACGACAACGGTCGCTCCTACGCGCCGACGATCGGGGGCATGGCCCACCACCTCGACACGCTGCGTACGACCCGGGGCTACGAGAACGTGCTCTCGTGGGGCAAGCGCACGTTGAGCCACGCCGGGCCGCCCGGGCGGCTCGCGTACGAGGCGCTGCACGGGCTCAAGAAGGGTGTCAAGGACGTCCTGACCCCGCAGGGCATGTTCGAGGACCTGGGCATCAAGTACGTGGGGCCCGTCGACGGGCACGACGTCCAGGCCGTCGAGCGGACGCTGCGCACCGCGAAGGACTTCGGCGGACCAGTGATCGTGCACGTCATCACGGAGAAGGGCCGCGGCTACACGCCCGCGGAGAACCACGTCGCGGACCGCTTCCACGCCGTGGGCCAGATCCATCCCGAGACGGGGCTGCCCGTCGCGCCCTCGCGTTTCGGCTGGACGTCCGTCTTCGCCGACGAGATCGTGAGGATCGGGCGCCGTCGCCCGGACGTCGTCGGTATCACGGCCGCGATGCTCGAGCCCGTGGGCCTCGCGCCGTTCGCCGCAGAGTTCCCGGACCGGACCTTCGACGTCGGGATCGCCGAGCAGCACGCCGCGACGTCGGCCGCCGGCATGGCGTACGCGGGCCTGCACCCCGTGGTCGCGCTGTACGCGACGTTCCTCAACCGTGCGTTCGACCAGGTGCTCATGGACGTCGCGCTGCACCGCGCGGGCGTCACCTTCGTGCTCGACCGTGCCGGGATCACGGGGGACGACGGCGCGAGCCACAACGGCATGTGGGACCTCGCGATGCTGCGCATCGTCCCTGGGCTGCACCTCGCGACCCCGCGAGACGAGGAGACCCTGCGCTCCGCGCTGCGGTCCGCCGTCGACGTGGACGACGCCCCGAGCGTCGTGCGCTACCCCAAGGGCGCGCTCGCCGAGCCGCTGCCCGCGATCGACTCGCTCGACGGGGTGGACGTGCTGGCCCGCGCGGAGCTTTCGCGCGTCGCCAGGAAGACTCCCCGAGTGCTCGTCGTCGGCCTCGGCTCGATGGCGCGTACCGCCGTCGACGTCGTCGACATCCTGGGCGAGCACCGCATCCCCGCCACGGCGGTGAGCCCCACCTGGGTGCTGCCGATGCCGCCCTCGCTCGTCAAGCTCGTGGGGGAGTACGACCTCGTCGTGACGGTCGAGGACGGCGTCGCAGAGGGTGGGCTCGGTGCGCTGCTCGCCGAGCGGGCCGTCCGTGCGGGCATCCGCACCCCGGTGCACGCCGTCGGCCTCCCCACGGCGTTCCTCGACCACGCCAAGCGGGACGCGATCGTGCGTACCCACCGCCTGGGCGCGGCGGACATCGCCCGCGACGTCATCGACACCCTTCCCTCGCTCCCCCCTCATCCCTCGAGGTAGCGACTCACGCCTCGGGATCGAGGCGTACGCCGTGACCAAGGGACGTCGGCGTCGGGCGGGGCCTAACGACTCTGTCGAGACTCGCCGGTGATCATCGCACGCAGCTTCTCGACGGGCAGCTTGGGTATGCGATGCTCGTCGAGCAATCCGTTGGTCTCCTGCTGGGTGTCCGAGATCTGGGTGTAGCACCAGCCTGCGAGAGCGGTGCTCGAGTGCACCGCGTCGAAGAGCAGGCCCAGCTGTTCCTCGAGCCCTTCGGCCGACGCCACGACCCGATACCCCCAGCTGTCCGACGCTCCGTTGAGGTCGAGACTGACCCCGCCGAACTCGCTGAGCATGATCGGCGCGGCGAGCAGGGCTGCCGGGTCGGAGTCGCCAACGATCGTCCGCCGGCCGTTGGGGGAGACCCCGGACAGCGATCGGAGCGCGGCGTGACGGTCGCGATAGCTCTCGGCGAGGACCGCAGCGTCGGTCTCGTAGTCGTGCACGGTGAGCAGGTCCGACTCGGTGTGCTCCCAGCCGTCGTTCGAGATCACGACCCGGGACGCGTCGAAGGCCTTCGTCAGGTGGTAGAGCGCTCGTGTGAACGCACGCTGGGCCGCGTTGGCGGGCAGGTTGCCCACGCCCCAGCTCTCGTTGAAGGGCACCCACGTCGTGACGCACGGGTGCGAGGCGTCCCGGCGCAGCACCTCGAGCCACTCGGTGGTGAGGCGTCGCACCGAGGTGTCGGAGAACTCGTAGGCCGAGGGCAGCTCCGCCCACACCATGAGGCCCAGCGTGTCCGCCCAGAACATGAACCGCGGATCCTCGACCTTCTGGTGGAGCCGGGCCGTGTTGAAGCCCAACGCCTTGATGACCTCGACCTCGGCACGGAGCGCGTCGGGACCCGGGGCTGCGAGGTGAGAAGCGGGCCAGAACCCCTGCTCGAGCACCGCTCGCACCTGGTACGGGAATCCGTTGAGCAGGAAGTGGCCGCCCGCCACCCCGACCGTGCGGAACCCGAAGTACGAGCGGACCGTGTCGACGGGCTCGCCTGTGGGGTCGAGCACCTCGATGGTCGCGTCGATGAGGGTAGGGCTCTCCGGTGACCAGCGAAAGCGCTCGTGGTCTTGCCCGTTCTGGAGCGCGGGGATCGAGACGGTGACGACGTCGCGGTCCCTGGAGAGGGCAAAGGTCGCCGTAGCCAGGTGCTCGTCACCGAGCGTGACGCTCAGGCGGACGAGCGAGCCCGGCGAAGGTTGGGTCCCAAGCTCCAGATGAAGGGCGACGCTCGCACTCGGTGCATCGGGATGCCACGTGAGGTGGGAGATGTGCTGGGAAGGTACCGACTCGAGCCAGACCGGCTGCCAGATCCCCGTCGAGCGGTCGTACCAGATGACATGGGGTGCAGGTTCCCAGTCCTGCTTGCCGCGCGGCTGGGACAGGTCGAGCGGGTCGTCCTGGGCCCGCACCACGATAGTGAGTCCTTCGCGCGCCTCAGGGATCGCGACGTGGAAGGGGGTGTGGCCACCTTCGTGGTTCACGAGGTGCTGGCCGTCGGCCCAGACGTCGGCGCGGTAGTCGACCGCACCGAGGTGGAGCACCAAGGTCTGGCCCGGTCGGTGGCCCGCGTCGTCGAGGTCCTGGGCCGTCAGCTCACGGCGGTACCAGACGACGGGGTGGTATCCGGTGTCGCCGATCTTCGACGAGGCGGACTCGGGCGGGAACGGGACCACGATCTCGCTGCCGAGGTCGTGCCCGGGGGAGTACCAGCCCTCGGCGAGCCCGACGTCCCCGTCGTCGTGCGCGAACCCCCAGACGCCGGAGAGATCGGCCCAACGCTCGCGGACGAGCTGGGGGCGCGGGTAGGTGCCATCTTGCTCGCTCGCGAGCACGGCAGGAGCTGACGTCATGGTCGGCAGCATACTGACTACTTACAGCGTTGCAAACTAGGGTGCGCTCGTACTGGCTCTCGTAGCCACGTGATACGGCGCCAGCAAGTGCCGCCCGACGCCGTTGTACCCGCTCATGCGGTCCTTGAGAAGGCTGAGTGCCGCGCGAGCCAGAGCGGCCTTGTCCGGGGCGATGCTCGAGATGTCGGGAGTGGCGTAGCGCGAGAGGGCGGTGTCGTCCCAGCCGAGGACGGCGACGTCGGTCGGCACGGAGATGTTCGCGGCTGCGAGCGCCCGCATCGCAGCGAGGGCGAACAGGTCGTCGCGGCACAGGATCGCATCGAACTCCAGACCGGACGCGATCGCTGCGGCGAGGGTGGCGACGACCTCGTCGACCCCGAACCCTGGGCTGTCCAGCACGAGGTCGGTATCGACCGGGATTCCGGCGGCGGAGAGTGCTTCCTGGTAGCCCTGGAGACGCAGGTGCGTGGACTCGGTGAGCTCTCGCGCCACCGTGGCGAGGAACAGGATTCGTTGCCGCCCCTGGGTGAGGAGCGTCTCGACCCCGTCGCGAGCGGCTGCGACGTTGTCGATCATGACGTGGTCGACGCTCACCGGCCGCGCCGCCTCGCCGAGCAGGACGAGCGGGGTGCCGGGTCGCAGCCGGGAGATCTCGAGGGTGTCGATGCGCACGGGGTGGAAGATCACACCGTCGACGAGCCCTTCCTCGCGATCGCGGATGACCGCACGCTCGGCCTCGACGCTGTCGAGCGTCTGCTCGACGAGCACGCGGTAGCCCTGGAGGCCCGCCTCGGCGCTGATGTGCCGGGCCAGCTCGGCGAAGTAGGGCTGGTCGATCTCTGGGATCGCGAGGGCAATCATGCCCGTCTTGCCGGTGACGAGCCGACGCGCCGTGAGGTTGGGTCGGTACCCGAGCTCGTCGATCGACGCCTGGACCCGTGCCCGCATCTCGGTAGACACGTGCGGGTAGTCGTGCACGACGTTGGAGACCGTCTTCATCGACACGCCTGCGTGCTCTGCGACGTCGGTGAGTCGGACTCGAGCACCCTGTCTGCCACTGGCCATGGCGCACATCCTAGGGGCCGTCCGTCCCCGGTCCTGGATGGAGAACGTGACCGACCCGAGATCTTCTCCTGGGTTTACAGCGCTAAAAGTTAGGCTATCGTGGCGGTCGGAGGCGATGACCGTCGTCTCGCACAGAGGCATCAGAGTCGGGTTGCCAGGGTGATCCGGCGGACTCAAAGAGGAGTAGTGATGGGACGACGTAGCGGGATCGCTGCCGCATCGCTCGCCGCTGTATCGCTTGCGCTGGTGGCAGGCTGCAGCGACGCGAGCGACCCGGTGGTCGACAAGCCGGCGGGTGAGAAGTCTGAGATCACCTTCATGGGCTGGGGTTCGCCCCAGGAGGTCGAGGTCTTCGAGACCATGATCGCCCAGTACGAGGACAGGTACCCCGACGTCACCGTGGAGTACATCACCGTGCCCGCGGCGGACTTCAACACCAAGCTGCAGACGATGATCGGCAGCGGCCAGACACCGGACGTGTTCTACCTGATCCCCGACTACCTGATGTCTTGGGTCGACGCCGGGGTCCTGGCGAACATGACCGACTTCGTGGCGGACAACGACATCTTCGACGAGGGCAACATCTGGCCCGCCGCCCTCGCCACGTACAGCACCGACGGCAAGCAGACCGGTGTGGGCGACATCTACGCTCTCCCCAAGGACGTCGGACCCTGGGCGCTCGCGTACAACAAGGAGCTCTTCGATGGTGCGGGCATCACCCCGGCCACGCCCGACGACCTGTGGACCTGGGACGAGTTCACGGCGGCGGCGCGAGCGATCACGGGGGGCGACGGTACGAGCAAGGTCTATGGCACGGCCGGTTACTCGCTCGAGTCCGCCGTCTGGTCCAACGGGGCCGACTGGCTCAACGAGGACCTCGACAAGGTCACCGTCACGGATCCGGCGTTCGTCGAGGCTCTGCAGTGGGTCGCGGACCTCGGCCTCGTCGAGGGTGTGTCGCCGTCCCAGGAGGAACAGGACTCTCTCGGCTCGACCCAGCGCTTCATCGAGGGTCGGATCGGCATGATGGGCATCGGCCCGTGGAGCCAGGCTCAGCTGTGGGACGAGGCCGAGTTCGAGTGGGACATCATGCCTTGGCCCGTGAGCCCGGCAACCGGCGAGGAGGCCGTCTGGTTCGGCGGTATCGGCTTCGCGGTCTCGAACACGTCCAAGGACGCCGAGGCGGCGATGAATCTCGCGGCCTTCCTGTCGGTCAACGAGGACGCTCAGCGGACCAACATGGAGATGGGTCAGGCCGTACCGAACCTCATCGACATGACCCGGAACGAGTTCCTCTCGATGGACAAGGCGCCGGCCAACAAGGCGGAGTTCGTGCGCATCCTCGAGGAGTACGGACGCCGTCCCACGCAGACGAAGACGTTCAACCCCGAGTGGTTCTCCGTCTTCAACTCCGGGCTGTCCGCGGTGTACGCGGGCGACCTGACGGCGGCCGAGTACGTGGCGTCGGTCGAGGCCGAGATGCAGGACCTTCTCGACAAGGGCATCGCCGAGCAGGGCGCATCCTGACCTACGACTGAGCAGGTGCGCCGCCGGGGCATGATGTTCCGGCGGCGCACCGTTCCCGGAGAGGACGAGCACGTTGGCCAACAAGAACACCTCGGCTTCGATGAAGACCCGTGAGCGCCTGTGGGGGCTCGCCTTCATCACGCCCGTCGTGCTGCAGTTCCTCATCTTTGCCGCGGTGCCGCTCGTGATCGCGGTCGTCGCCGCGTTCACGGACTGGAACATCGTCCGGGGCTCTTTCGAGTTCGTGGGCTTCGACAACTTCGTCGGTTTCCTCAACGACAAGAAGTTCTGGACGGCCACCGCGAACACGGCGTTCATGCTGCTGCCGATCCCGTTCTACCTCGTGCTGGGCGTCCTGTTCGCACTCGGTTGCCACCACAACACGCCGGGGAACCGGGTGTTCCGGGTGCTGTTCTTCTTGCCGTACGTCTCGTCGATCGTCGCAGTCGTGGTGCTCTGGAAGTGGCTCTTCAACTACGAGTACGGGCTCGTGAACCAGATCCTGATGTCATGGTTCGGGATCCAGGGCCCCAACTGGCTCGGCGACCCGGACTGGATCAAGACCACGATCGTGCTCATGATCATCTGGAAGATGATCGGCATCACGTCGATCTACGTGCACGCGGCGATGAAGAACATCCCGGAGTCCTACTACGAGGCCGCTCGGCTCGACGGCGCCTCGCCTGTTCGCATGTTCTTCTCCATCACGTTGCCCATGCTCACACCGGTGCTGTTCTTCCTCACCGTCGTCGGGATCATCGGCTCGCTGCAGACGTTCGTGGAGGTCCAGCTCTTCACGACGGACGGTGGACGCAACTACTCCGCGGGCACCATCACCTACTACATCTGGCAGAAGGCTTTCGTCTCGAGCGAGATGGGCTACGCATCCGCCGTCGCGGTCATGTTCGGGCTCGCGATCCTGGCGGTCACCATCTTCCAGTTCCGCATGTCGAAGCGCTGGGTCTATGAAGGCGAGTGAGCTCCATGTCTGAAGAGTCCAGCACGTCGTCTGCGACGGTCGAGCGCAGCGAGCGCGTCGGCACGCCGTGGCGCACTGCCAGCAACCGACGCCGGCTCGGTCTCGGCGTCGCCTTCGTGGCGATGTTCGTCGCGTCGCTCTCGATGGTGCTGCCGTTCCTGTGGATGGTGTCGACCTCGCTCAAGTCCTCGAAGATGGTCTTCACCTTTCCGCCGCAGTGGATCCCCGACCCGGTCGACTGGGCCAACTACGCCGAGGTGTGGAGCGTCGTCCCGCTCGGGCGTGGCCTGCTCAACAGCACGATCGTCACCGTGCTCGTCGTCGTGATCGGTACGTTCTCGTCCACCATGGCCGCGTTCGCCTTCGCGAAGCTGGACTTCCCCCACAAGCCGCTCGTGTTCAACTTCCTGCTCGCGTCGATGATGATCCCCGTGGTCGTGATCCTCGTGCCCCAGTTCGCCATCTACGCCAGGATCGGCTGGATCGACACCCTGCTGCCGCTGATCGTGCCCGGGATGCTCGGTAACGTGATGATGATCTTCTTCCTGCGGCAGTACATGATGGGCCTGCCCACGGAGCTCATGGACGCGGCCAAGATCGATGGCGCCGGGTTCCTGCGCATCTACTGGAGCATCTTCATGCCTCTGGCGAAGCCGGCCATCGCAGCGAACGTCATCATCGTGTTCATGGCCACGTGGAACGACTATCTCGGTCCGCTCATCTACACGCACTCGCCGAAGAACTCCACGGTCCAGCTCGTGATCGCCTCGCTGACGTCGTACTACGAGGAGCAGACCGACTTCCCGATCATCATGGCGGCATCCGCGATCGCCGTGCTGCCGGTCATCGCGATCTTCGTCGCGCTGCAGAAGCACTTCGTCAACTCTTTCGCCGTGAGCGGGATCAAGGGCTAGACCGGTGCAGCTCTATGCCAACCCTCTGGGTACGTCGTCCGACTTCGCGGACCCGTTCGTCCTGCGGTTCAACGGCCGTTACTACCTCTACTGCACCGACCCGCTCGTCAGCTGCTGGACGTCCGACGACCTCGTGACGTGGGAGTGCGCAGGCCCGACCCTCGGGCCCGATGTCTTCCCGGGCCTCGTGCCCTTTGCGCCGGAGGTCCACTACGCCCAGGGCTCCTTCTACATGGTCACCTCGCCGCACGGACGTGGCCACCACATCCTGCGCAGCGACTCGCCGTTCGGACCTTTCGAGCTGGTCACCACCAACCTGGGGCGGGCGATCGACGGGCACGTCTTCGTGGACGACGACGGTCGCTGGTACTTCTACTGGTCGGGCTGGGAAGGGATCTGGGCGTGTGAGATGCCCTCGCCCACCGAGCTCGGCGAACCCGTGCTGACCGGCGCGTCCATGAACGGCTGGACCGAGGGCCCGTTCGTGACGAAGCGGGACGGTCACTACTTCATGACCCTCACGGGCAACCACTTCCTGAGCCCCGGGTATCGCATCAACGTCGCCGTGAGTGAGCACCCGCTCACCGGCTACGTCGACGACCCGCTCAACCCCGCCCTCGTGAGGGCGGAAGGGGAGACGGTGGGCCTGGGTCACAGCAGCTCGGTGCTCGGGCCCGATCTCGTGTCGACGTACATCGTCTACCACAACATCCTTCCGGACCGTTCGCGCCAGCTCGACCTCGACCGACAGGTGTGGTGCGGTCGCTCCATGGCCGTGCTGGGTCCCTCGCGTCGCGCCGTCTCGCCGGCGGCGCCCGACGCGTCGTGCGACTGGCGCGACGACGGCATCGAAGGCTGGTGCACCGACGGGACCCTCGTGCCCGATGGTGCTGGCTGGGCTGACCTCTCGGGCGGTGGCGCGGTGTGGTGCGCCCACCCTGTCAGCGGGCCTTTCACAGCGGAGCTGACGTTCGCCGGGGGAGGGGGACGGACGACGACGGTCCGCCTCGCCCGCGAGGGTGAGCCAGGGATCGCGTGGGTGCTCGACCCGCGCTCCCGTGAGGTCGCCCTGGGTGGTGTGACCGCCATGCTGCCGGAGTCCTTCGTCCCCGGTGCAGCGCACGTCTTGCGCCTCGAGCACGACGGGGCGTCGCTCGCGGTGACGCTCGACGGTGGCTCGCGGTGCGTCGTCGATGCACGCGACCTCGACGGCGTTCGACTCGCTGTGGAGCCGGGGCCCGCGGGGATGCGGCTCGGCTATCTCGGCCTCACGCGCACGACCCCAGAGGCCGCCGACCGCGCTGCCGTCAGACCGGTGCCCGGCCGGTTCTGGGCTGCGCTCACCGATTCCGATGCGCCAGGGCTCATCGATCCGACGCGAGACTCGCCACAACGTCGCCTCGTGCTCGAGAGGGGCGACGCCGCGGAGTATCGGGTGCTCGCCGCCGAGGCGGGCCGCTACCAGGTCGTCGTGCTTGGTGACATCGCCGAGGACGGCGAGCTCGAGCTTGCCCATCCCGGTGGAACCGCGGGGGCTTCCGTGGCGGGGGGAAGGGTCGCCAGCTTCGTCGTCGCGCTGGGCGCCGACGTCGAGACGATCTCGCTCGGCTCGGTCTCCGGGCGCCACGTGGTCGATCTGGTCCACGTGCTGCCCGAGGTGGCCCCGCGGGCGGTCTCGCTCGGTGACGTCCTCGTGCGTGGCCACGACAAGCGGCTCGTCTCGGGCGAGCGGTTCGGTGACCTCTGCCTCGAGGCCGAGCTGTCGGTGGACCGCGCCGCGGCCGACGGACACGGCGACCTTGTCGTTCGCGCCTCGCAGCTCTCGTTGGGCTACGAGGGCGACGACGCGCGGCTCGGCTCTGACTTCCTGCTCGGCTACTCGGTACAGGTACACGGCGACCGGGTCGTCCTCGCCCGGCACGACTACGACACCACGGTCCTGGCGCAGTGGGCCGGTGAGCTCGACCTCTTCGCCCCGCTGCACGTGCGGGTCTCGTTGTGCGGTGCCCGGATCCAGGTCTGGATCGAGGGCGACCCGGTGATCGACCACGCCGACCCGCTGCCGCATCTCGTCGGCGGGGTGGGGCTGCGGGCCGTCGACGCGACGGTGCGGGCGGCTTCGCTCACGGTCCGGCCGAGCGGACACCTCTGAGAGCACGGTCCGACGCCTCGCCGCGAAGTGACCTCCATCACGGGGACCTTGGACCCACAAACATGGGATGACTTGCTCCTAGGGTGGAGACACCGAACAGAGATCCGCCAAGGAGCACGCCATGACCACCACCTCGGTCCCTCCCACCTCGCTCCACGAGACGCCCGCCACCGCGGACGCCTGGCGGGGCTTCGAGCCGGGGGACTGGTCCCGTGGCATCGACGTGCGCGACTTCATCCAGCGCAACTACACGCCCTACGAGGGTGACTCCGCGTTCCTGGCCGGTGCCACGCCGCGCACCGAGAAGGTCTGGGCGAGGCTCTCCTCGATGTTCCCGGAGGAGCGCGAGCGCGGCATCTACGACGTCGACACCCATACGCCGTCGACCATCACGTCGCACGCGCCCGGCTACATCGACCGCGACCTGGAGATCATCGTCGGCCTGCAGACCGATGCCCCGCTGCGCCACCCGCCGTTCGGCATGATCGCGCGGCGCAG
>CAZECM010000044.1:24945-25938 GCA_964510785.1 uncultured Cellulomonadaceae bacterium
ACCGATGCCCCGCTGCGCCGCGCGATCATGCCGAACGGCGGGTGGCGCATGGTGGCCGGTGCCCTCGAGACCTACGGCTACGAGCCCGACGAGACCGTCAAGAAGATCTTCACGACGTACCGCAAGACCCACAACGACGGCGTGTTCGACGTCTACCCGCCCGACGTGCGCAAGGCGCGCTCGAGCCACATCATCACGGGACTCCCGGACGCCTACGGCCGCGGCCGCATCATCGGCGACTACCGCCGCGTGTCCCTGTACGGCGTCGACGCCCTGATCGCAGCGAAGCACACCGAGAAGGCCGAGCTCGACGGCGTACGCAGCGTCGAGGACGTCATCCGGGACCGCGAGGAGCTCTCGGAGCAGATCCGCGCGCTCGGCGAGCTCAAGGAGATGGCCGCCGGTTACGGCTTCGACATCTCCCGTCCCGCTGCGACGGCGCGCGAGGCCGTGCAGTGGCTCTACCTCGCCTACCTCGGCGCGGTGAAGGAGCAGAACGGTGCGGCGATGTCGCTCGGCCGCGTCTCGACCTTCCTCGACGTCTTCCTGCAGCGCGACCTCGAGGCGGGCGTGATCACCGAGGAGGAGGCGCAAGAGCTCATCGACGACTTCGTCATCAAGCTGCGCATCGTTCGCTTCCTGCGCACCCCCGAGTACGACGCCCTCTTCTCCGGTGACCCGACGTGGGTCACCGAGACGATCGCCGGCATCGGCGAGGACGGTCGCCCGCTCGTGACGAAGAGCTCGTTCCGGTTCCTCAACACCCTGTACACGCTGGGCCCGGCCCCCGAGCCGAACCTGACCGTGCTGTGGAGCGACGCGCTGCCCGAGGGCTTCAAGAGCTTCTGCTCGCAGGTCTCGATCGACACGTCCTCGATCCAGTACGAGTCCGACGACCTGCTGCGGGACGCGTGGGGCGACGACAGCGCCATCGCGTGCTGCGTCTCGGGCATGCGCGTCGGCAAGCAGATGCAGTTCTTCGGCGCTCGCGTC
>CAZECM010000045.1:0-13562 GCA_964510785.1 uncultured Cellulomonadaceae bacterium
CGCGCACGGCGGCGCACCCGGCGTCGATCGCGGCGAACACGTACTTGGGCTGGAAGTGGATGTCGGCGATGACCGGGATCTGCGACTTGTGCGCGATCGCCACGAGAGCATCGGCGTCGTCCTGCGTGGGCACCGCGACGCGCACGATGTCGCAGCCCGTGGCCGTCAGCTCGGCGATCTGCTGCAGGGTCGCGTTGATGTCCGTCGTCGGCGTCGTCGTCATCGACTGCACCGAGACCGGGGCGTCGCCGCCGACGTCGACCTTGCCCACCGCGATCTTGCGCGTCTTGCGGCGAGGGGCGAGGACGGGCACGGGGGCCTCGGGCATACCGAGGCTGACGGGAACACTCACGATGGCATTATCCCCCGTGGCTCAGCCGGCGATGCTCACGGGGCGCACGAGGTCCGCATAGATCAGCAGCAGACCCATCCCCGCGAGCACGATGAAGACGGCGTACGCGAGCGGCGCCATGCGCGCCGTGTCGGCGGGTCGCGGGACGGCGAGGCCGCGGAAGCGAGCGAGCTGCCGCTTGGCCCCTTCCCAGAGCGCACCGACGACATGGCCGCCGTCGAGCGGCACGAGCGGAATCATGTTGAACGCGAAGAGTGCGAGGTTGAGCGACGCGAGCAGGCTCAGCAGGAACGCGGCGCGCTCACCGAGCCCGACGCTCTCGGCGGGCACGGACGCCACCTCGCCCGCGATCCGGCCCACGCCGACGATGCCGATGATCGAGGAGGTGTCACGCTCGCCGTCGCCGAACGTCACGCGCACGAGGTCGACGAGCTTGACGGGGAGCGTGAAGACGACCTTGAGGGTCTCCCACGTCGCGGTCGCGAACATCGGCGGGATCGCGGTCAGGGGCTGCGGCTGCAGCTCGGCGGTGGGGGTCACGCCGAGGAACCCGGTGGCCTGGGTGACGGGCTCGCCCTCGGCATCGAGCACGGGTTCGCCGGCCGCGTCGGTGACGGCCCGGTCCACGAGCGCGAGGGGCACGTCGAGCGACACCTCGGCGCCGTCCCGCTCGACGACGACGGGCACCGTGCGACCGCCCGCCTCGCGGATGGCCTGCGCGAGATCGGCCCAGCCCGTCACGGGGGTGCCGTCGAAGGCGACGATCGTGTCGCCGGCCAGCAGCCCGGCAGCGCGGGCCGGGGCGACGGGTGCGTCGGGCTCGCACTGTGCGACGGACGACGAGGAGACACAGTCCGAGACGAGCCCGACCGTGGTGGTCACTTCTCGTACACCGATGCCCGAGAAGGCGATCGCGAGCAGCACGAACGCGAGCACGAGGTTCATCACGGGCCCGCCGAGCATCACGACGAGCTTGTTGGGCGCGGACAGCCGGTAGAACGCCCGGTGGTCCTCGCCGGGGCGGATCTCCGCGGCGGAGGCCTCCCGGGCGGACTCGACGAGCTCGCCGATCCGACCGACGCGCGGCTTGGCGTCCACGGCCTCGGCCGTCGGGTACATCCCGATGAGCCGGACGTAGCCCCCGAGCGGGATCGCCTTGAGCCCGTACTCCGTCTCGCCGCGCGTGCGCGACCACAGCGTGGGGCCGAAGCCGACCATGTACTGGCTCACGCGCACGCCGAAACGCTTCGCGGGGACCATGTGGCCGATCTCGTGCAGGGCGATCGAGGCCAGGAGCCCGACCACGAAGACGACGATGCCGACGGCGAACAGCAAGGGGGCTCCTCGGGGACGAAGTGGTCGAGGTCCATCATCCCCCTCGGCGCGGCCCGGTGGCACACCTCGTGAGAACCCACGCGCGACGACGACGAAATCCGCACCGAACCTCTACCTCGCACGTGGATTCCGGCGTAGCCTCCGAGCATGACCGAAGTATCCGCGTCCAGCCCCGGGTCAGACGCCGTACCGCAGCGGCGCCAGGTCGTCACCGAGCTGCCCGGACCGCGCTCGAGAGAGATCGCGGCACGCCGCGCCGGTGCCGTCGCGGCGGGGGTCTCGAGCACCCTCGGCGTCTACGTCGCGCGCGCGGGCGGCGGCGTCATCGAGGACGTCGACGGCAACACGTTCATCGACCTCGGCTCGGGCATCGCCGTGACCTCCGTCGGCAACGCCGCCCCCGCGGTCGCCGCGGCCGTCGCAGCGCAAGCGGCCGACTTCACGCACACGTGCTTCATGGTGAGCCCGTACGAGGAGTACGTCGCGGTGTGCGAGGCGCTCGCGAGGCTCACCCCCGGGGACCACGAGAAGCGCTCCGTGCTCCTCAGCTCGGGCGCCGAGGCCGTCGAGAACGCCGTCAAGATCGCCCGCAAGGCGACGGGGCGGGACGCGATCGTCGTCTTCGACCACGCCTACCACGGCCGCACCAACCTCACGATGGCCATGACGGCGAAGGCCATGCCGTACAAGTCGGGGTTCGGGCCCTTCGCCGGGGAGGTCTACCGGGCACCGGTGAGCTACCCCTTGCGCGACCCCGAGGGCATGACGGGCGAGGAAGCCGCGCTCCGGGCGATCGCCGTCATCGACAAGCAGGTCGGGGCCGAGTCCGTCGCGGCGATCGTCATCGAGCCGATCCTCGGCGAGGGCGGCTTCATCGTCCCGGCGCCCGGGTTCCTGCCCACGATCGCGGCCTGGGCCTCCGCCCACGGCATCGTCTTCGTGGCCGACGAGATCCAGACCGGGTTCGCCCGCACCGGAGCGATGTTCGCGTGCGAGCACGAGGGCGTGGTCCCCGACCTCGTCACGACGGCCAAGGGCATCGCGGGCGGCCTCCCCCTCGCCGCCGTCACCGGCCGCGCCGAGCTCATGGACGCCGTCCATCCCGGTGGCCTCGGTGGCACGTACGGCGGCAACCCGGTCGCGTGCGCCGCAGCTATCGCGGCGATCGACCTGTACGAGCGCGACGACCTCGCCGGCCGGGCCCGCGTCATCGAGCAGCGCGTGCGCGCGCGGCTCGAGGCGCTGAGCGAGCACGCGCCGCAGCTCGCCGAGGTGCGCGGTCGCGGCGGGATGCTCGCCGTCGAGATCACCGTCCCGGCGTCCGACGGCACGCGGGGGCTCGAACCGGACGCCGCGGAGACCGCCCGGATCGCCCGCGAGTGCGCCGCCCGCGGGGTGCTCGTCCTCACGTGCGGCACCTACGGCAACGTGCTGCGCTTCCTGCCGCCCCTCGTGATCGACGACGCCCTCCTCGACGAGGCGTTCGACGTCGTGGCGGCCGTGGTCATCGGAGCGCCGGCGTGACTCCCGCCGGCACCATCGCCCCCGACCGCGTCGCCGCCGGGATCGCCACGGAGGAGGCCACGTACGTCGCGGCCCACCCGCGCTGCGCGGAGCTCGCGGCCCTCGGCCGCGAGCACATGCCCGACGGCGTGCCGATGAGCTGGATGGCGAAGTGGCCCGGGCCGTTCCCGCTGCACGTCGCGGAGGCGCACGGGGCGCACTTCACGTGCGCGGACGGCGTCGAGCACGTCGACCTGTGCCTCGGGGACACGGGGGCGATGTGCGGGCACTCCCCCGGGCCGGTCGCACGCGCCGTCGCCGCGCAGGCCGCGCGGGGCATCACGTCGATGCTCCCGACGGCGGACGCCGCGATCGTCGCCGCCGAGCTCACCCGTCGCTTCGCCGGGGCCTCGGGCGCCGTGCGGCGCTGGCAGTTCACGCTCACGGCGACGGACGCGAACCGCCACGTGCTGCGCTACGCGCGCTTCGCGACGGGCCGCCCCAAGGTACTCGTCTTCGACTACTGCTACCACGGCACGGTCGACGAGACCTTCGCGACGCTCGGCGAACCGGGCGCCGACGGCGAGCGCCCGGTACTCGCGCGCCACGGCAACATCGGCGCGCCGGTCGACCTCGACGTGACCACCGTCGTGGTCCCCTTCAACGACGTCGCGGCACTCGAGCGCGCGCTCGGCCGCGGCGACGTCGCGGCCGTGCTCGCCGAGCCGGCCCTGACGAACATCGGCATCGTGCTGCCCGAGCCGGGCTTCCACGAGGCGCTGCGGGGGCTCACCCGGCGCCACGGCACGTACCTCGTGCTCGACGAGACGCACACGCTGTGCGCCGGGCCCGGGGGCGCGGTCCGGGCGTGGGGGCTCGACCCGGACGCCGTCGTCGTCGGCAAGACGATCGGCGGCGGCGTGCCGATCGGCGCGTTCGGCATGACGGAGCACCTCGCGCACGCCTCGATGGGCAAGGTCGAGCTCGAGCAGATCGACGTCGGCGGGATCGGCGGGACGCTCGCGGGCAACGCGCTCTCGCTCGCGGCGGCGCGCGCGACGCTCGCCGAGGTCCTGGTCGACGACGCGTTCGAGGCGATGACGGACCTCGCGACCCGGTGGACGGCCGGGGTGCAGGGCGTGATCGACGAGGCCGGCCTGCCGTGGCACGTCACGCGGCTCGGGGCGCGTGCCGAGTACGCGTTCAGCCCCACGCCGCCACGCGACGGGGCCCAGGCCGCCGCCGACGACGACTTCCTGCTCCAGCAGTACCTGCACGTGCAGGCGCTCACGCACGGCGTCCTGCTCACACCGTTCCACAACATGGCGCTCATGAGCCCCGCGACGAGCGACGCCGACGTCGACGCCCACACCGCGGCGTTCGCGCAGGCCGCGGCGTTCCTCACGGGCCGCGCGTAGCGTCCCGACGTCCGGCGTCGGGCCGCCCCGGGACTACGCGCTGTGCTCCCGCATCCCCCACGGCGAGCCGTAGCCCGCCGCCTCGTCCGCGAGCAGCGTCAGGAACGGCTCGGCGTCGAACGCCTCCGGGCCGAGCACCCCGGCGCCGGACCACGTCCCCGCGGCGAGCAGCTCGAGGGCGACGACGGGGTTGATCGCCGTCTGCCAGACGACGCACTGCACGCCGAACTCGGCCATCGACCACGCGTTGTCGACCACGTGGTACAGGTACGTCGCGCGGGGCTCGCCGTCCTTGCCGGTGCCCGTGACGTACACGCCCGCGCACGTCTTGCCCTGCATCCGGGGGCCGATCGACGCCGGGTCGGGCAGCACGGCGGCGACGACGTCGCGCGGTGAGACCTTGACGGCCCCGGGGGCGTCACGGTCCGCCGAACGCACCTGGACGGCCGCCGTGCGGTCGAGCCCGAGCGCGTGCAGCGTGCGCAGCACCCCGATGAACTCCGCGCCGAGCCCGTACTTGAACGTCACCTTCCTCGCGTCGAGCCACCGCGGCATGAGCAGCACCTCTTCGTGCTCGACGTGCACGCACTCGACGGGGCCGATGCCCTCGGGGAAGTCGAACTCCTCCGGCTCGGAGAACGGCGGCAGCGTGTACCAGCCCTCCTCGAGCCCGCCGCGGCCCGCCTCCCACACGACGGGTGGGTTGAGGCACTCCTCGATCGTGGTCCAGATGGAGAACGACGGCGCGAAGATCTCGTTGCCGTCCTCGTCCGTGACGGTGAGGTTCGCGCCGTCGCGCACCCCGAGCTCCTCGATGCTCGAGAACAGGTGGTCCTGGGCGTAGCGGGCGAAGACGTCCGAGAGCCCGGGCTCGACGCCGATGCCCACGAGCGCGAGTCGTCCCGCGTCCTCCCACTGCCGCGCCTGGGCGAACTGGCGGTCGCCGAGCTTGACGCCGGGGATCTCGTAGGGCCGCTCGGGGTGGGGGGTGGACAGCGACATCGCCATGTCGAGGTAGTGCGCCCCCGCGGCGAACGCGCCCTCGAAGACGGGCATGACGAACCGGGGGTCGACGGCGTTCAGCACGTGGGTCACCCCGTGCTCGCGGGCGAGCTCCGTGACGGCCGCGGCCGACGAGGCGTCCACCTGGGCCGCGGTGTACCGGCTGCCCACGACGTCGCGCTCCGCGGCGGCCGCGACCGTGCGCTCGGCACGGGCCACGTCGTAGTCGGCCACGACCATCGCCTCGAAGAACTCCCGCCCTGCCGCGATCCTCGCGACCGCGTCGCCGACTCCGCCACTACCCACCACGAGGACGCGCATGACCGCTCCGATCGTTCGTCGGGGACCTCGTCGTCCCGCTTCGATCCTAGTGACGCCGGTGGGCTCGGGGCACGTGAGAATTCGACTGGGAGGTGCCGGAACCCGCGCGTAGGATCTCCGTCGTCGTCCACCCGGGCGGCCCCTACCGCTGGAGGAGCTTCATGGAGTCGACGAGCCCGCTGCTGCGCAGGGCCCTCATCGGCCTCGCGGTGTTCACCGTGCTCCTCGTCATCGCCGGCAACCTGTACCGCACCCCGCTCAAGACGGTGAACATCGTCAACGAGACCGACGAGACCATCACGGTGACGACGCTCGTCGACAAGCGCCTGCGCGTCTTCTCCGCGCCCGTGGGTGGCCGCGCCGGCATCCCGCTCGTGGACCAGGACGCGAGCTGCAGCGAGCAGTCCTTCTCCATCAGCACCCCGACCAAGCGCAAGGCCACGCTCGAGGGCGAGTTCTGCCAGGACGAGAACCACCCCGTGACCGAGGCGGACCTCGTCGCGAGCGACTGAGCCCTAGCGCGCGAGCCGACGGCGCCGTGCCGCTCCCACGAGCTGGACGACGACGACGAGCAGCAGGGCGAGGAAGAACATGAACGAACCGATGACGTTCGCCTGCGGCGGGATGCCCCGGTTCGCGGAGACGTAGACGAACTTCGGGAACGTCGAGAACGACGAGCCCGAGTTGAAGTTCGTGATGATGAAGTCGTCGAAGCTGAGCGAGAACGCGAGCAGCGCGGCCGCGAGGATGCCCGGGACGAGCAGCGGGAACGTGACGCGCCAGAACGCTGACCACGGCGAGGCATACAGGTCCGCCGCGGCCTCCTCGAGCCTCGGGTCGAGGCTCGCGACGCGCGCCTTCACGGTGACGACGACGAACGAGATGCAGAACATGATGTGGGCGATGACGACGGTCGTGAAGCCCGGCGTCATCGCCATCGACAGGAACTGCGCGAGCAGCGCGGCGCCGAGCACGACCTCGGGCGTCGACATCGGCAGGAAGATGAGCAGGTTCGCGAGCGTGCGGCCGCGGAACCGGTAGCGCACGAGCGCGATCGCGATGAGCGTGCCGAACGCCGTGGCGACGACGGTCGCGATGAGCCCCACCTGGAGCGAGTTCACGAACGACTCGCACACCTGCGGTGCACCGCACGGGTTGCGCCAGTTGTCGAGCGTGAATCCCTGCCACACGAGGTTGCGCCGGCCCGCCTGGTTGAACGAGAACGCGACCGTGTAGGCGACGGGGACCATGAGGTACAGGAAGGCGAGCCCCGCGAAGACGGGGACGATCTTGTCCGCGAGGGAGAACTTGCGGCGGCGCGCGGTGACCCCGCCCGGCCGCGTCGTCGTCGGCGCGCTCACAGCAGCTCCTCCGTCCCCGCGCGGCGCACGTAGAGCATCACGAGCCCCAGGATGATGATCATGAGGATCGCGGAGAGCGACGCCGCCGTCGGGTAGTCGAGCGTCACGAGGAACCGCCGGTCGATCGCCTGGCCGATCATCGTTGTCGCGTTGTTGCCGAGCAGGGACGAGTTGACGTAGTCGCCCGAGGCGGGGATGAACGTCAGGAGCGTGCCGGCCACGATCCCGGGCATCGACAGCGGGAGCGTGATGCGCGCGAACGTCGTCGGGCCGTTGGCGTACAGGTCCCCGCCCGCCTCGACGAGACGGATGTCCATCCGCTCGAGGTTGGCGTAGATGGGCAGCACCATGAAGGGCAAGAAGTTGTAGGTCAGGCCGCAGACGACGGCGAACGCCGTGGCCGTGAGCCGCCCGTCCGGCGGCAGGATCCCGAAGAACTTCATCGCGGCGACCACCCAGGACTCGTCCGCGAGGATCTGCTTCCATGCGATCGTGCGCAGGATGAAGCTCGTGAAGAACGGGGCGATGACGAGGACGAGCAGGAAGCCCTGCAGGAGCGGCTTGCCGCGCGCGCGCACGGCGATGACGTAGGCCATCGGATAGCCGATGAGGAACGCCGCGACGGTCGCGATGAGCGCAAAGCCGAAGGAGCGCAACAGCTCGGGGTAGTAGTTGCCGAGCGCCTCGACGTAGTTCTGCCAGCGCAGCGCGGGCTCGTAGACGCCGAGCTCGGCGCCGGGCACCTTGACGTACAGGCTCGTGGCGAGCAGCGCGAAGATCGGCAGCACGAAGAAGACGAACAGGTAGATCATGCCCGGCGCGAGGAGCAGGTAGGCACCGAGTCGCGCCTTCCTCGCCGGGGCGGCCTGTGCCGGTCCACCGACCGGGCCGGCACCCGCCTCGGTGCTGAGCGCCGCCGCGATGCTCACGGGCGTGCGCCGCTCGCCGTCGCGAGCACGGCTCCGTCGTCGACGTCCTCGTCGCCGTCGAGACCGAAGGTGTAGGCCGGGTCCCACGCGAGGCGGACCTGGTCGCCGGGCGCCGCCGCTCGCGCACCGTGCTGGTTCTGCTCGAAGACGGCGAGCGTGCCGAGGCCGGGGACCTCGGCGCGGAAGAGCGTGCTGACCCCCGTGAACGAGACGTCCGTGAGCACGGCGTGCGGCAGGACGTTCCACCCTGCGGCCGGCTCCTGGCCCGGGCCGAGCAGGTGCAGCTTCTCGGGGCGCACCCCGACGAGCACCTTCCCCGTGGTGGACACGGCGCGGCTCGCGGGGAGCTGGACCCGCGCGCCCCCGATGTCGACGCCGAGGGTCTGGCCCGTGTCGACCACCGTCCCGGGCAGCAGGTTCGACTGCCCGAGGAAGTTGGCGACGAAGGCGGTGCGGGGCAGCTCGTAGAGCTCGGCGGGACTGCCCATCTGCTCGATCTTGCCCGCGTTCATGACGGCGACCGTGTCCGCCATAGTCATGGCTTCTTCCTGGTCGTGCGTGACGTGCACGAAGGTGAGACCGACCTCGATCTGGATGCGCTTGAGCTCGACCTGCATCTGGCGTCGCAGCTTGAGGTCGAGCGCGCCGAGCGGCTCGTCGAGCAAGAGCACCGCGGGGTTGTTCACGAGGGCGCGGGCCAGGGCGACGCGCTGCTGCTGGCCGCCCGAGAGCTGTGCCGGCCGACGCTCGGCGAGATGACCGAGCTCGACGAGGTCGAGGAACTCCTGCGCCTTCTCGCGCGCCCCGGCGACCCGCTTGCGCCGCAGCCCGAACGCGACGTTCTCGACGACGCTCAGGTGCGGGAAGAGCGCGTAGCTCTGGAACACCGTGTTGACGGGACGCCCGTACGGCTTGGTGTCGGTGACGTCCTTGCCGTTGATGTGGATCGTGCCCGACGTCGGCACCTCGAGACCGGCGACCATGCGCAGCGTCGTGGTCTTGCCGCAACCCGAGGGGCCGAGGAGCGCGAAGAACGAGCCCTGCGGCACGCTGAGCGACAGGTCGTCGACCGCCGTGAAGGTCGTGAACTCCTTCGTGACGTGCTCGAGGACGAGGTCCGCGCCGGCGTCGTCGGGCGAGAGCGACGCGTCCTGGGCGCTCATGCGCCGATGACCGACAGGAAGTCGCCGTTGTACTTCTCCTCTTCCTCCGGCGTCAGCGACCGGAAGACGTGCGCCTTCGCGAGCGTGTCGGAGTCGGGGAAGATGAGCTCGTTGTCCATGAGCTCGGGGTCGATCGCCGCCATGGCCTCGCGGGCGCCCTCGACCGGGGTGATGAAGTTGACCCACGCCGCGACCTCGGCGGCGACCTCGGGCTCGTAGTAGTGGTTCATGAGCTTCTCGGCGTTGGTCTTGTGCCGCGCACCGATCGGCACCATGAGGTTGTCCGACCACAGGGTCACGCCCGAGTCGACGATCTTGTACGCGAACTTGTCGTCGGCGTCGAAGTTGAGCGCCACGATGTCGCCCGACCAGCCGATGACGGCGACCGCGTCGCCCGAGATGAGGTCCTCGGTGTACGAGTTGCCGCGCACCTGCCGGATCTGCCCGTTCTTGATGTTCTCCTCGACCACGTCGAGCGCGGCGTAGAACTCGTCGTCGCCCCAGGCGCCGGAGATGTCGACCCCCTGGTCGAGCATGATCAGGCCGAGCGTGTCGCGCATCTCGGAGAGCACCTCGACACGTCCCCGCAGCTCCGGGTTCCACAGGTCCGAGACGGAGCTCAGGCCGTTCGGGACGAGCTCGGTGTTCCACGCGATGAGCCCGTAGCCCGACTGCCACGTCACCGACTGCTTGCGTCCCGGGTCGAAGTCGACGTCGCGCAGCCCGTCGACGAGGTTCTCGAGGTTGGGGATGTTCGCGTGGTCGAGCTCCTGGATGTAGCCCTGCCGGATGAGCCGTGCGGCCATCCAGTCCGTCGGCGTGATGATGTCGAAGCCGATGTCCTGGCCCTGGGCGAGCTGGCTCTGCACCTTGCCGTAGAACGTGTCGTTGTCCTCGATGTCCTCGACGTACTCGACCTTGATGCCCGTGTCCGCGGTGAACGCCTCGAGCGTGGGGCGGGTCCTCGTCTCGTCGTCGTAGTCGAGGTAGAAGGTCCAGTTCGCCCAGCGCACGAGCTTTTCCGTGTCGGAGACGTCCGTGCCCGGCGTCAGTCCCCCGGCCGACGTGCCCCCGCCGCCGCCACCGCCCGTACCGCACGCCGCGAGCAGAGCTCCGACACCCGCCACGCCGGCGGCACCGGCGAGCACGTTGCGCCGCGACACCGTCCCCGCCTGGGCGAGCCGGATCAGCTCACGGATCTGCGGGTCCTCGGGCAGCTTTCGTGGCTCACGCGTGGTCATCGGGCCCTCCGTTCCTGCGGCCCTCGACGGCCGCCGCCTGCTCGGTTGTCTGATGGTGACAGCGCACCGGGGCCGGTGCAAGCAAATCCGTGGAATTCGTTGGACACTGCAACGGATTCGTGTCCGCTACGCAACATGCCCGACTCTTTCCGTCTCGCACGTCTCGACTACTCGCCGGTGTAGCTCATGACGTGCTTGATGCGGGTGTAGTCCTCCAGCCCGTACATGGACAGGTCCTTGCCGTAGCCGGAGTGCTTGAAGCCGCCGTGCGGCATCTCGGAGACGAACGGGATGTGCGTGTTGATCCACACGACCCCGAAGTCGAGGCGGCGCGACATCCGCATGGCCCGCGCGTGGTCCTTCGTCCACACCGAGCTCGAGAGCCCGTACTGGACCCCGTTGGCGAGCGCGAGGGCCTCGGACTCCTCGCGGAACGTCTGGACCGTGATCACGGGGCCGAAGATCTCGACCTGGACCGCCTCGTCGTCCTGGTGCAGGCCGTCGACGACGGTCGCCTCCACGAAGTAGCCACGGTCCCCGACGCGGTTCCCGCCGACGACGACGTTCGCGTGGCCCGGCAGCCGCTCGAGGAACCCGCTGACGCGCTCGAGCTGGCCCACGTTGTTGAGCGGGCCGAACGCGACGTCCTCGTCGTCGGGCATGCCCGTGCGCTGGGCCTTGGCCTGCTCCGCGAGCGCAGCGACGAAGTCGTCGTGCACGGACTCGTGGACGAGCACGCGGGTAGCGGCCGTGCAGTCCTGGCCCGCGTTGAACGTCCCGGCGACGGCGATGCCCTCGGCGGCCGCGGCGAGGTCGGCGTCCTCGAAGACGATGACGGGCGCCTTCCCGCCGAGCTCGAGATGGACGCGCTTGACGTCACGTGCCGCGGCACCCGCGACCTCCATGCCGGCCCGCACGGACCCCGTGATCGACACCATGTCCGGGCGCGGGTGCTCGACGAGGGCGCGACCCGTGTCTCGGTCACCCGTGATGACGTTGAAGACCCCCGGCGGCAAGAACTCCGCGCAGATCTCGGCGAGCTTGAGGGTCGACGCGGGCGTCGTGTCCGAAGGCTTGAGGACCACGGTGTTGCCCGCGGCGAGCGCGGGGGCGACCTTCCAGATCGCCATCATGAGCGGGTAGTTCCAGGGCGTGACCTGGCCGATCACGCCGACGGGCTCGCGGCGGACGAACGACGTGTGGTCCGCGAGGTACTCCCCCGCCGAGCTGCCCGCGAGCACGCGCGCGGCGCCGGCGAAGAAGCGGAAGTGGTCCGAGCTGGGAGGGAGCTCCTCGGACGCGGTCGCCGCGATGGGCTTGCCCGTGTCCTTGACCTCGATCGCCACGAGCTCCTCGGCGTGCGCGTCGATCGCGTCGGCGATGTGCAGGAGAGCGCGTTGGCGCTCCGCGGGCGTCGTGTCGCGCCACGTCTCGAAGGCCGCGGCGGCGGCACGTACGGCATCGTCGACGTCGGCCTCGCCGGAGACGGACGCCGTCGCATAGACCTCGCCCGTGGTCGGGTCGAAGATGTCCGCCCGCGACTCGCTCTTCGCCTCGACCGAACGGCCGTCGACGAAGTTGCGAAGTGCCTGGGACTCCACGGACTGGGTGGTCACGGGGTTCTCCTTCCGTAGGCTGGCGACCCGCGACGGTGCGGGTTCGATCAGCGTAGCCCGGCAGGTGCGGGATCGGCAGTAAATCGCTACGGGAGCACGGAATCAGCATTCTGAGCCGTGCCGGAACACGGATTCCCTTGCGTTTTGCCCTGATGAGCGGGACGATCGGCGGGTGAGCAAGCGACCACGGGACACCCCGCCCTCCATCCTGGACGCGACGAGCAAGAAGATCATCGAGCAGCTCCAGGAGGACGGTCGGCGTCCCTACTCCACGATCGGCCGCGCGGTGGGCCTCTCGGAGGCCGCCGTCCGCCAGCGCGTCCAGCGCCTCGTCGAGTCCGGCGTCGTGCAGATCGTCGCCGTGACCGACCCGCTCCAGGTGGGCTTCGCCCGCCAGGCGATGATCGGGATCCAGGCCGACGGCGACCTCGAGGCACTCGCCGACCGGCTCGCCGCCCTGCCCGAGGTCGACTACGTCGTCATCACCGCTGGCTCCTTCGACCTGCTCGTCGAGCTCGTCTGCGAGGACGACGAGCACCTGCTCGAGGTGCTCAACTCCTCGATCCGCGCGATGGCCGGCGTGCACCGCACCGAGACCTTCGTCTATCTCAAGCTCCGCAAACAGCTCTACAACTGGGGAACCCGATGACCAACCTCACCCCGCGCGGGACCGACCGCACGCAGGCCGCCCGCGACCACCTCTGGGGGCACTTCACCCGGCACAGCGCGTGGGAGGCGGCTCCCGTCCCCACGATCGTGCGGGGCGAGGGCCACCACATCTGGGACTCCGAGGGGCGGCAGTACATCGACGGGCTCTCCGGGCTCTTCGTGGTGCAGGTGGGGCACGGGCGCGAGCAGCTCGCCGAGGCCGCGCGCAAGCAAGCGGCCGAGCTCGCGTTCTTCCCGCTGTGGTCCTACGCCCACCCTGCGGCGATCGACCTCGCCGAGCGCCTCGCCCAGCACACCCCGGGCGACCTCAACCGCGTCTTCTTCACGACGGGGGGTGGTGAGGCCGTCGAGACGGCGTGGAAGCTCGCGAAGCAGTACTGGAAGCTCGTGGGAAAGCCCACCAAGTACAAGGTGATCTCCCGGGCCGTCGCGTACCACGGCACCCCGCAGGGCGCCCTGTCGATCACGGGGCTGCCCGGCCTCAAGGCGCCGTTCGAGCCGCTCGTGCCCGGCGCGCACAAGGTGCCGAACACGAACCAGTACCGCGCACCCGAGCACCTGCGCGACGACCCGAAGGCCTTCGGGCGCTGGGCCGCGGACCGCATCGAGGAGGCGATCCTCTTCGAGGGCCCCGAGACCGTGGCCGCCGTCT
>CAZECM010000045.1:13572-25047 GCA_964510785.1 uncultured Cellulomonadaceae bacterium
CTCGAGCCCGTGCAGAACTCCGGCGGCTGCTTCCCGCCCCCGCCCGGCTACTTCGCGCGGGTGCGCGAGATCTGCGACACGCACGACGTGCTCCTCGTCTCCGACGAGGTGATCTGCGCGTTCGGCCGCATCGGTGACATGTTCGCGTGCAACGACTTCGGCTACGTCCCGGACATGATCACGTGCGCGAAGGGCATGACGTCGGGCTACTCCCCGATCGGGGCGCTCATCGCCTCCGACCGGCTCTTCGAGCCCTTCCGGCACTCGGACACGACCTTCTACCACGGCTACACGTTCGGCGGTCACCCCGTCTCCGCCGCCGTGGCGATGGCCAACCTCGACATCTTCGAGGCCGAGGGTCTCAACGACAACGTGCGCGAGAACGCCCCGGTGTTCCGCCAGACGCTCGAGAAGCTGCTCGACCTGCCGATCGTGGGCGACGTGCGCGGCGAGGGCTACTTCTACGGCATCGAGCTCGTCAAGGACAAGGCCACCCGCGAGACCTTCGACGACGACGAGTCCGAACGGCTGCTGCGCGGCTTCCTGTCCAAGGCGCTCTACGACGCCGGGCTGTACTGCCGGGCGGACGACCGGGGCGACCCCGTGGTCCAGCTCGCACCGCCGCTCACGGTGGGTCCGGCGGTGTTCGACGAGATCGAGCAGATCCTGCGGGGCGTGCTGACCGAGGCATGGTCCCGCCTCTAGGTTCACGGCGCGACGGGTCGCATCCCCCGGCCCGTCGCGCCGCGTACCGCTCGCGGTCGTTGTGGCTCGACCAGGCCAGCGACCCGCTCACGCCTCGACCGGGGCTCGACGGCGACACCGAGGCGGACGTCGTCGTCGTCGGCGGCGGTCTCACGGGGCTGTGGACCGCCTACTACCTCGCCGAGCGCGACCCCTCGCTCTCGATCCTCGTGATCGAGAGCGAGATCGCCGGCTTCGGCGCCTCGGGTCGCAACGGGGGCTGGTGCTCGGCGCTCCTGCCCACGTCCGCCGAGGCGATCGCCGCGGACCACGGCGAGCGGGCCGCTCGTGCGATGCGCGCCGCGATGCGCGCGACCGTGACCGAGGTGGGCGAGGTCGCCGCTCGCGAGGGCATCGACTGCGACTTCGCCCCGGGCGGCACGATCACCCTGGCACGCTCGGCCCCGCAGCTCGCCCGGGCCCGTGCCGAGGCCGGTGCGGCGGCGCGCTGGGGCGACGACGTCGACCTCCTGGGCGCCGACGCCGCGCTCGAGGTCCTGCGCGCCACGGGGGTCCTCGGCGCGAGCTACACGCGCCACTGCGCACGCCTGCATCCCGCGAAGCTCGTGCGCGGGCTCGCCCGGGTGGTCGAGGCGCGCGGGGTGCGGATCGTCGAGGGCACGAGGGTCACGGAGATCACCCCCGGGCGGGTGCGCGCGGTGCGCAACCACGCGTGGCCCGGTACGGGCGCCGGGGCGCAGGACAGCGCCGACGCGGGCGCCGGGACCGACGCCCCGCTCACGGTCCACGCCCGGTACGTGGTGCGCGCGACGGAGGCGTGGACGGGCGAGCTGCCCACGAGCCGGCGCGCCGTCGTCCCCGTCTACTCGCTCATGATCGCGACCGAGCCCCTGCCCACCGCCTTCTGGGACGCCGTGGGGCTCGCGCGCTTCGAGACCTTCGCCGACCACCGCCACCTCATCGTCTACGGCCAGCGCACGGCGGACGACCGGATCGCGTTCGGCGGTCGCGGGGCGCCGTACCACTGGGGGTCGGCGATCGAACCGGGCTTCGACCACGTGCCGCGCGTGTTCTCGGCGCTGCGGCGCACGCTCGTCGAGCTCTTCCCCGCCGCGCGCGGTGCCGAGACCACCCACGCGTGGGGCGGGCCGCTCGGCATCGCCCGCGATTGGCACGCGTCCGTGGGGCTCGACGCCGCGACCGGCCTCGCCTGGGCGGGCGGCTACGTCGGGGACGGCCTGTCCACCACCAACCTCGCGGGCCGCACCCTGGCCGACCTCATCACGGGCACCGACTCCGAGCTCGTCCGGCTCCCCTGGGTGGGGCACCGGTCACCCCGGTGGGAGCCCGAGCCGCTGCGGTGGCTCGGCATCAACGCGGGCCTGGGGCTCGCCGCCGCCGCCGACGCCGAGGAACGCCTCACCCGCCGCGAGTCCCGCCTCGCCCGCACGCTGGCCTCCCTCACCGGCCACTGAGTGTCTAGGGTGTCGTCGTGAGCTGGCGACGGGTCCTCGGCGTGGTGCTCCTCACGGGCGTCGCGTGGTTCGGCGGGGTAGGTGGGTCGGTGGCCGCGGCCGACGACGGCGCACCCGCCGACGGTGCGCCCACGCGCGTGCTGTTCCTCGGCGACTCGATCACGGGCAGCCCCGGGTGCTGGCGCGCCGCGGTGTGGACGGCGGTCACGGACGCGGGGTACGACGTCGACATGGTCGGCATCCGCGACGCCGACGAGTGCGGCGGGGTGCGCAACACCGCGGGAGAGCTGTGGGACCCCGAGCACGCGGGCATCGCGGGGGCGACGACGGCGGCCGTGTTCGTGCGCATCGCCCGCGACGGACTCATCGAGAAGACGGCGCCCGACGTCGTCGTCATGCTGCTCGGCACCAACGACCTGTGGGGTCATCAGCCCGCCGCGACGGTGCTCCCCCAGTTCCCGGTGCTGCTCGACGCGATCCGGGCCGATGCACCGGGGGCCGCCGTCGTCGTCGGCACAGTCCTGCCCCTCGCGGCGAACGCGTGCTCGGACTGCCAGCCCCAGATCGACGCCGTCAACGCGGGCCTGCCCGCGTGGGCCGAGTCCGCCTCGACCGCCGAGTCGCCCGTGACGCTCGTCGCGGTGCACGAGGGCTTCGACGCCGACGCCGACACGTACGACGGCGCGCACCCCAACGACTCGGGCGACGCGAAGCTCGCCGCCGCGTTCACGCCAGCGCTCCTCGCCGCGCTCGACGACGCCCAGCCCGAGGAGGTCGCTGCCGGGTCAGGCGGCGGGGTGCCGTGGCCGTTCGTCCTCGTCGCGATCCTCGGCTGGGTCGTCGCGTCGATCATCGGTAGCCGTCGCAGACGCCGCGCCCGCTCCGCCCCCTGACCGCTCAGGGCTGGGCGGTCAGGGCTGGGCGGTCAGGGTGCGAGGAGCTCGCGGGCTCGGGAGCGGGCCCAGTGCTGGGCGCCGTCGACGTCCTCGAGGGTGACGGCGCCGGCGGGCACGCCGTCGTGCTCGGCGAGGACGCGCTCGACCGTGTCGACGATGCCGAGGAAGCCGATCGACCCGGCGCGGAAGGCCGCGACCGCCTCCTCGTTCGCCGCGTTGTAGACGGCCGGGTGGGTCGCCGAGGCGGCAAAGGCCTCGCGTGCGAGCCGCAGGGCCGGGAACGCGCCGTCGTCGACGGGCTCGAACGTCCACGCGGTGGCCGTGGTCCAGTCGCACGGCGGCGCGGCGTCGGGCACGCGGTCCGGCCACGACAGGCCGAGCGCGATGGGCAGCCGCATGTCCGGCGGGGACGCCTGGGCGATCGTGGAGCCGTCGACGAACTCGACCATCGAGTGCACGATCGACTGCGGGTGCACCACGACGGTCACGCGCTCGCCCGGCAGGTCGAAAAGCAGCGCGGCCTCGATGAGCTCGAGACCCTTGTTGACGAGGGTCGCCGAGTTGATCGTGACGACGGGCCCCATCGACCACGTGGGGTGGGCGAGCGCCTGCTCGACGGTCACGTCCACGAGCTCGGCGCGGGAGCGGCCCCGGAACGGGCCGCCGGAGGCCGTCAGGATGATCCGCCGCACCTCGGGCGACGAGCCGGACCGCATGGCCTGGGCGATCGCGGAGTGCTCGGAGTCCACCGGGACGATCTGGCCCGGCCTGCGCATCGCCGCCTTGACGAGCGCACCGCCCGCGATGAGGGATTCCTTGTTCGCGAGCGCGAGGGTCGATCCGGCCTCGAGGGCCGCGAGCGTGGGGCCGAGCCCGACCGACCCGGTGACGCCGTTGAGGACCACGTCGGCGCCCTGGGCGGCGAGCCGGGTCGCGGCGTCGGGCCCCGCGAGGATCTCGACGGCGCCCGCCCGCGGGCCGAGCGCGTCCCTCAGCGCCGCCACGGCGAAAGGCTCGGCTACGGCGACGAGCCCCGTCCCCGTCGCGATCACCTGCGCCGCGAGCGCGGTCGGGTCGGCGCCGCCCGCCGCGAGCCCCACGACCCGGAAGCGGTCGGGATTGCGGGCGACGACGTCGAGCGCCTGGGTGCCGATCGAGCCGGTCGAACCGAGGATGGTCACGCTACGTTGGTCCACCCGACCATTGTCCCTGGTGCGCATCGCAGACACGCCGCGGGTCCGGGTGCCATGATGTGCGCATGGCAGCCCCCAAGTACCTCGCCCCGGGCGAGCACGTCGTCTTCCACGTCCGGGCGCACTGGAAGGGGCTCATCCCCGCGACCCTCGCGCTGCTCGCCGTGGGTGTCCTCGTGTGGCTCGGGCTCGTGCGCCTCGTCCCGGACCCCGAGACCCAAGCGGTGTGGCGTTGGATCATCGTGGGGCTCGCCGTCGTCGCGTTGTGCGTGTTCACGGTGTGGCCGCTGCTGCGGTGGCTCACCACGACCGACACCTTGACGACGAAGCGCCTCATCTCCCGCGAGGGCGTCATCACGCGCACGGGCCGCGACATCCCGATCGACCGCGTCAATGCCGTGAACTACGAGCGCCAGCTCATCGACCGGATCTTCGGCTGCGGCACCCTCGTGGTGCAGACCGCCGGCACGGAGAGCGACGTCGAGCTGCACGACGTCGCGCACATCGAGCGACGGCTCATCCAGATCCAGCAGATCCTCGTGGACGAGCAGAACGAGGAGGACCGGCGCCTGCGCGCGATGGTCGCGGAGGAGACCCGGCGTACCAGGGCGGACGCCGAGGCCACCGAGCCCGGACCCGCGCAGGCTCCCGCCGAGTCGCCCGCGGCGACCGACGGCACGGCGGGCACGCTGCCCGACGACGACGCACCCCGCGACACGCAAGCCTGACGAGCCTCTTCACCCGTGTCCCTGGAACCCGCGGCGCGCCGCGCCGTCGTGCCCGCCCTCGGGATCTCGGCCTCGGCCGTCCTGCTGTTCGGTCTCCAGCTCGCCGGCTGGGGCCACGCCCTCCTGCTCGCGAGCGTCGCCGGGGCATGGCTCGTCGGCCGCGAGCTCGGCAAGGACCTCACGCTCATCGCGCTCGGTCTCGCCATCGTCTCCACGACGTCCGTCGAGGCCGACGTCGAATGGAACCGGTTCTTCGCGATCGGCACGGCCCTGACCCTCGCGCTCGCCGTGCCCCTCGCCGTCGACCGCTGGGTGTTCAAGCGCCGGGCGTACACCTTCCCGTGGCGCACGGGCCGCAAGTGGCCACCGGTCGAGAAGGCCTACCTCGTCGCCGTGCCCGTGCTCGGCTGGCTCATCCTGCCCTTCTACTTCATCACCTCGGGCGCATACCAGAACTGGCCGCACATCACGACGGCGAGCGAGCTCGGGCGGTTCTTCGTGGGCGTGAACTTCGTGGGCACGTGGGACGAGCTGTTCTTCATCTGCATGTGCTTCGCGCTGCTGCGCCGCCACTTCCCCGTGTGGCTCGCGAACCTCCTGCAGGCCGTGATCTTCACGTCGTTCCTGTGGGAGCTCGGCTACCGCGAGTGGGGCCCGCTCATCACCGCGCCGTTCGCGCTCCTGCAGGGATGGATCTTCACCCGGACCGGATCGGTCACCTACGTCGTGGTGGTCCACCTGCTGTTCGACGCGATCGTCTTCCTCGCGATCGTGCACGCCCACAACCCGGGCCTGCTCGGGTTCTTCCTGGTCTGAGCTGCTGGGGGCGTCACTCGACGCCGAGCAGCACCTCGGTCGCGCGGCTCAGGAACGCGTCCACGGACGCCTCGGCGTAGGCCGCGGATCCGCGACGCCGCCGGAAGGCCGCCGCCCGGACCTCCTTGGAGCTGATGGGCTGCCCCTTGTCGAAGTAGGAGATGAGGCGACGGCACAGCGCGTCGACGTCTTCCTTGGCGTAGCCGGACTTGAGGGACTCGGCCGCCGCGAAGCGCTTGCCGTCGCCGCGGGTGAGGCGCGGGTAGAGGCTGCGGGCGAGCTCGGCCATGCGCCCCATCCAGGCCTCCTGGCCCTGGCGCGCGACGAACTCGGCGCGCTCCCGTGCCACGAACGCGGCCTCGAGGCGGTCGAGGGCGGAGTCCACCGAGTCCCACGAGTAGCCGCCCTGCACGAGTGCGAAGGCGACCTCGCGCACGTCCTTCGCGGTCAGCGAGGCGGCCCCTTCCCCCTCGTACACGGCCCGTGCCTCGGCGAAGAACGCGTCGACCTCTTCCGGGGAGTAGCCGGTGCGGAAGCGCGAGACGGTCGTGAACATGCTGCTCATTCTGCCTCCTGAGCGGCCAGCTGCCCGCACGCACCGTCGATGTCGCTGCCCCTCGTGTCGCGCACCGTCGTCGGGATCCCTGCGGCACGCAGCCGCGCGACGAACTCCGCCTCGACGGCGGGGTCGCTCGCCGTCCACTTCGATCCCGGCGTCGGGTTGAGCGGGATGGGGTTGACGTGCACCCAGCCCTTCCCACGTGCGAGGAGCTTCTCGGCGAGCAGCGAGGCGCGCCAGCCGTGGTCGTTCATGTCCCGGATGAGCGCGTACTCGATCGACACCCGCCGGCCCGTCGTCACGAAGTAGCGGTGGGCGGCGTCGAGCGCCTCGTCGACCTTCCACCGCGAGTTCACCGGGATGAGCTCGTCGCGCAGCTCGTCGTCGGGCGCGTGCAGGGAGAGCGCGAGGGTTGCCGGGATGCCCTCCGCCGCGAGCTTGTCCATCGCGGGCACGAGTCCCACCGTGGAGACGGTGACGTTGCGCGCGGACATCCCGAAGCCCGACGGCGCGTCGTCGACGAACCGCCGCACCGACCCGATGACGGCCTTGTAGTTCGCGAGCGGCTCCCCCATGCCCATGAACACGATGTTGGTGAGCCGGCCGGGCCCGCCCGCGACCTCGCCGGCCTCGAGTGCCGCGGCAGCGTGCCGCACCTGCTCGACGATCTCCGCGACCGAGAGGTTGCGCGTGAGCCCGAGCTGGCCCGTGGCGCAGAACGGGCAGGCCATGCCGCAGCCGACCTGGCTCGAGATGCACAGGGTCGCGCGGTTCGGGTAGCGCATGAGCACCGACTCGACGCTGACCCCGTCGAAGAGCCGCCACAACGTCTTGACGGTGGCGCCCTTGTCCGCCTCGAGGGTGCGCACCGGCGTGAGGAGCTGCGGCATGAGGGCACCGGTCAGCTCGGAGCGGCCCGCGGCGGGCAGGTCCGTCATCCGCTCCGGGTCGGTGGTCAGGTGCGTGAAGTAGTGCGTCGCGAGCTGCTTGGCGCGCAGCGGCGCGTGCCCCAGCTCCTCGACGGCCACGATCCGCTCGGCGGGGGTGAGGTCGACGAAGTGGCGTGGCGGCTTGACCCGGCGCACGCGCGGGGTGAGCTCGAGCTTGACGGGCGAAGGAGTCTCTTGAGTCATCTCAGCCCACCACCGGGAGCAGCACGAGGAACAGGACATAGGCGACAGGCGCCGCGACGACGAGCGAGTCGAGGCGGTCGAGCACGCCACCATGACCGGGCAGCAGCGTGCCCATGTCCTTGAGCCCGAGGTCGCGCTTGAGCATGGACTCCGTGAGGTCACCGAGGGTCGCGGCAAGGACGACGCCGACGGCGACGACGACGCCGACCCACGCCCCCGTCCCGAGACCGAAGTGCGCCCCGACGGCGCCGACGGCGATAGCGAGCACGAGCGAGCCCGCGAAGCCCTCCCACGTCTTCTTCGGGCTGACCCGCGGTGCCATGGGGTGCCGGCCGAGGAGGACCCCGGCGGCGTAGCCGCCGACGTCGCTCGCCACGACGAGCAGGATGAAGAGCAGGACCCGGCGCCCACCCTGCGGCGCGTCGAGCATGAGCACGACGAAGCCGGCGAGGAAGGGCAGGTAGGCGGCGGCGAAGGCACCCGCGACGCAGTCCCGTAGCGCACCGGGACCGCTGCCGTCGACGACTCGCCAGATGACGATGCCGCCCACCGTGAGCATGAAGGAGACGAGCTGCGCCTCGGCTCCGGCGTAGTACGCCGAGACGAGGATGCCCACCGCTCCGACGAGCAGCGGCACGAGGGGGACGTGCAGGTCACGGCGGGTGAGGGCCTGCGCGAGCTCCCACAGCGCGGCGCAGACCGCGACCACGGTGAAGACGAGGAACGCCTCCTTGCGCCAGAAGAGCGTGCCGAAGACGACCGCGAGCAGGCCGAGGCCTACCGCGGTCGCCACGGGCAGGTTTCGGCCGGCCCGCGAGGGCGGCGCGGCGGCCAGCTCCGGGACCGTGGGGGGCGTGGAGTCCGTCATCAGACCTCGAGAAGCTCGCTCTCCTTGCCGGCGAGCAGGGAGTCGATCAGGTCGACGTGCCGCTTCGTGAGCGCCTCGAGCTCCTTCTCCGCCCGCGAGACCTCGTCCTCGCCCGCCTCGCCGTCCTTGGCGAGCCGCTCGAGCGTCTCCTTCGCGTGACGACGCACGGACCGGATCGAGATGCGACCGTCCTCCGCCTTGTGCTTGGCGAGCTTGACGTACTCACGTCGACGGTCCTCCGTGAGCGTGGGCAGGATGCAGCGAATGACGTTGCCGTCGTTCGAGGGGTTCACGCCGAGGTCGCTGTCGCGCAGCGCCTTCTCGATCGCCGCCATGGCAGTCTTGTCGAAGGGCGAGACGAGCACGGTGCGGGCCTCGGTGACCTGGAAGGACGCGAGCTGCTGCAACGGTGTGGGCGCCCCGTAGTAGTCCACGAAGACCTTGGCGAACATCGCCGCGTTGGCGCGGCCGGTACGGATGGCCGCGAAGTCCTCCTTGGCGACCTCGACGGCCTTGTCCATCTTCTCCTCGGCCTCGAGGAGGGTCTCTTCGATCACCACTTGCTCCTTCCGCTTGCCGCAAGTTCCTGGATGCTGGTCATCAGGTCGTGACCAGTGTGCCGATCTTCTCACCCAGGAGTGCCCGGGTGACGTTTCCCGTCTCGTCCATGCCGAAGACGCGCATCGGCAGGCCGTTGTCCATGCACAGCGAGAACGCCGTCGCGTCGACCACGCGCAGTCCGCGCTGGAGGGCGTCGTTGAACGTCACGGTATCGAGGCGCGTCGCGTCGGGGTCGATCCGCGGGTCCGCGGTGTAGACGCCGTCGACGCCGTTCTTGCCCATGAGCAGCTCCGAGCAGTGCGTCTCGAGCGCGCGCTGGACGGCGACCGTGTCCGTCGAGAAGTAGGGCATGCCCGCGCCTGCGCCGAAGATGACGACGCGGCCCTTCTCGAGGTGCCGGATCGCGCGCAACGGGATGTACGGCTCGGCGACCTGACCCATCGTGATCGCCGTCTGCACGCGCGTGGTGACCCCGGCCTGCTCGAGGAAGTCCTGCAGGGCGAGGCAGTTCATGACGGTGCCGAGCATGCCCATGTAGTCGGCGCGCGCGCGGTCGAGGCCCATCTGGGACAGCTCGGCCCCACGGAAGAAGTTCCCCCCGCCGACGACGATCGCGACCTGGACCCCGGCCCGCACGGCGTCGCCGATCTCCCCGGACACCCGCTGGACGACGTCGGGAGCCAACCCGACCCCGCCACCGCCGAAGGTCTCGCCGGACAGCTTCAGCAGTACGCGTCGTGTGCTCGGGTGCTCGCTCACAGACCCTCCCGGTCCCAGGTTGCCGCGGTGATGGAGATATGCCGGTGGTCCCGGCCCCGCAGGACCGGGACCACCGGTATCACGCTGTTGCTCAGGCTCCCACGCGGAAGCGGGCGAAGCCCGTCACCGCGCCGCCGGCCTCGGTGAGCACCTGGCCCACGGACTTCTTGTTGTCCTTGGCGAACGGCTGGTCGAGCAGCACGTTCTCCTTGAAGAAGCCCGTCATCCGGCCCTCGACGATCTTGGTGAGCGCAGCCTCGGGCTTGCCCTCGTTGCGGGCCGTCTCCTCGGCGATGTGACGTTCGGAGACGATCGTCTCCGCCGGGACGTCCTCGCGCGACAGGTACGTCGGCGAGAACGCGGCGATGTGGGTCGCGACGTCCCGGGCGACCGGGGCGCCGGCGGCGTCCGCGGCGACGATGACGCCGACCTGGGCGGGAAGGTCCTTGCTCACCTTGTGCAGGTAGAGCTCGACGGCCTCGCCCGACACCCGGGCCACGCGGCGCACGACGAGCTTCTCGCCGAGCGTCGCAGCGGTCTCCTCCACGAGCGCCTGCACGGTCGTGTCTCCGGCCGGTGCGGCCAGGAGCGCCTCGGCGTCCTGCGCGCCCGAGGCGACCGCCGCAGCGAGCACCACGTCGGCGAGCGCGAGGAACTTCTCGTTCTTCGTGACGAAGTCCGTCTCGCAGTTGATCTCGACGAGGACGCCGGTCCGGCCCGCGTCCGAGTCGACGACAGTGCCGGCCACGAGGCCGTCCGAGGCCGAACGACCCTCGCGCTTGCTCACGCCCTTGAGGCCCTTGACCCGGATGATCTCGAGCGCCTTCTCGGCGTCGCCGTCGGCCTCGTCGAGGGCCTTCTTGACGTCGAGCATGCCTGCGCCGGTGCGCTCACGGAGCGCCTTGATGTCAGCGGCGGTGTAGTTCGCCATGGTGATCCTTCGCTTCGCAGTGGTCGGTCGTGGTCACTCGGCCGCGGCGTCGTCGGCCTTCGCGGCGGCCTTCTTCGCGGGAGCCTTGGGGGCCTCCTCGACGGCGGCCTCCTCGGCGACCTCGGGAGCGGTCTCCTCGGCGACGGGCTCGACGACGGTCTCCTCGGGAGCGGCCTCTTCGACGACAGCCTCGGCAGCAGCCTCCTCGGCGACGGGCTCGATGACAGCCTCCTCAGCGGCGGCCTCAGGAGCGGCCTCCTCAGCCACGACCTCGGCGACAACCTCCGGAGCAGCGTCCTCAGCCACGACCTCGGCGGCGGCCTCAGCAGCGGGCGCCTCGTCGACGGGAACCTCGGCCACGGGAGCCTCAGCAACGGGGGCCTCAGCGACAGGGGCGTCAGCGGCGGACGAGTCCACCGTGGCGAGCTGCGCCTCGGCGCCCTCGAGGAGCTCGCGCTCCCACTCGGCGAGCGGCTCGGCCTGCGCGCCGTCGGCGGCCTGCGTGCGACCGGAGTGACGCTCGAGGAGTCCCTCGGCGACGGCGTCGGCCACGACGCGCGTCAGGAGCGAGACGGCGCGGATCGCGTCGTCGTTGCCCGGGATCTTGTAGTCCACGAGATCCGGGTCGCAGTTGGTGTCGAGGATCGCGACGACGGGGATGCCGAGCTTGCGGGCCTCGTTGACGGCGAGGTGCTCCTTGTTCGTGTCCACGATCCACACGGCCGAAGGCACCTTGTTCATGTCGCGCACGCCACCGAGGGTGCGGGCGAGCTTGTCCTTCTCGCGACGCAGGACGAGGAGCTCCTTCTTGGTGAGGGAGCTGCCGGCCACGTCGTCGAAGTCGATCTGCT
>CAZECM010000046.1:0-24383 GCA_964510785.1 uncultured Cellulomonadaceae bacterium
GTGCCGACGCACGTGTCGGGGTAGGCCCGCAGCACGCCGTCGACCTCGCGCGTCATGACGACGCGGGCGAGGTACTCGATGTTGACCTGGTGCACGATGCCGGTGCCGGGCGGGACGACCTTGAAGTCGTCGAACGCCGTCTGGCCCCAGCGCAGGAACTGGTAGCGCTCGTGGTTGCGCTCGTACTCGATCTCGACGTTGCGGGCGAAGGCGTTGCGCGTGCCGGCGACGTCGATCTGCACGGAGTGGTCGATGACGAGCTCGGCGGGCGCGAGCGGGTTGATCTGGCTCGGGTTCCCCCCGAGCTTGGCCACGGCCTCACGCATCGTGGCGAGGTCGACGACGCACGGCACGCCCGTGAAGTCCTGCATGATGACGCGCCCGGGGGTGAACTGGATCTCCGTGCTCGGCTGCGCGTCCGGGTCCCACGCGGCGATCGCCCGCACGTGGTCGGCGGTGATGTTCGCGCCGTCCTCGGTGCGCAGGAGGTTCTCGGCGAGCACCTTGAGGCTGAACGGGAGCCGCTCGGTGCCCGGGACCGCAGCGAGGCGGAAGACCTCGTACGAGTCCGACCCGACCTCCAGGGTCCCCTTCGACCCAAAGCTGTCCACACTCATCGCCCGCTCCTTCGATCTTGCCCAGCAATTTATCTTGATATCAAGATACATCCTACCCTGCCGGGGTCTCCACCGGGGCCGGACGCGTCCTCGCGCAACGACGTCGCCGCCACCGTGAGGTGACGGCGACGTCGCAAAACGCCAATCCTAGTCGTACCCGGGCGTGCGGGTCCGGCCCGGCTACACGAGGGCGACGACGGGGTTCTCGATCGCGTGCTGGAACGCCGCGAGCCAGCGGGCCGCGAGCGCCCCGTCGATCGCCCGGTGGTCCACCGAGAGCGTGCACCGCATGACCTTCGCCACGGTGAGCGCTCCGTCCACCACGACGGGTGAGTCGATCGCCGCCCCCACCGCGAGGATCGTGGCCTGCGGGGGGTTGATGATGGCCGAGAACTCCCGCGTCCCGTACATGCCGAGGTTCGAGACCGTCGTGGACCCGCCCTCGAGCTCGTCCTGACGCAGGCGACCCTCGCGGGCGCGTACCGCGAGGTCAGCGACGGTGGCGCTGACCTCGCTGACCGTGAGTCGGTCGACACCGCGCACCACGGGCGTGAGCAGGCCGCCGTCGGTCGCGACCGCGACGGCCACGTCGACGCCGCTGAAGCGCCGCATCCCACCGTCGGACCACGTGACGTTCGCCTCGGGCACCGCGCGGAACGCCGCCGCGACGGACTTGAGCACGAAGTCGTTGACCGAGAGCTTCGTTCGCGTGCCGTCCGCGTTGGCCTGGGCGCGCAGCGCGAGCAGCGCGTCCACGCGGCACTCGGCCACGAGGTAGAAGTGCGGCACGGTGCCCTTGGACTCCGTGAGCCGACGCGCGATCGCGCGCCGCATCGGAGTGTGGGGCACGAGCACCTCGCCCGCGGCGGCCAGGGGTGCGGGGGCCGACGGCGAGGGTGTGCCCGACGGCGCGGTCCTGTCCGACGGCGCAGCACCGACCGCCGGTGCGGCCGCGAGGTACCGCTCGACGTCGCGCCGCACGATGCGCCCACCCGGGCCGGTGCCCTCGAGCACGTCCACGGCGATCCCGGCGTCGCTCGCGAGCTTGCGGGCGAGCGGGCTCGCGAAGATGCGCGAGCCCCCGGGTGCGGACCCGACAGCGGCGGCGGGCACGGTCGGGTCGGATCCCGTCGTCGGCCCGGGGTCCGCCGTCGTCGTCGGACCCGATCCCGACGTTGCGACCGGCACCGCGGCGGCGCCGTCCCCGCCGAGCAGCGCGTCGAGGTCGTAGGCCTCGTCGGCCGCGGAGAGCAGCAGCGCGACGGGCGCGCCGACCTGGACGAGCGCCCCGGCGGGCTCGAGGTACTTCGCGAGCACCCCGGCCTCCTCGGCGTTCATCTCGACGACGGCCTTCTCCGTCTCGATCTCGGCGAGCACGTCCCCGACGGCCACGGTCGAGCCCTCCGGGGCTACCCACGTGGCGATGACGGCCTCGGTCGCGTTCGCCATGACCTCGGGCAGGCGGATGATGGTCGCCACGTCAGCCACCGAACCCTTCGACGACGCGCTCGATGCCCGCGACGGTCTCCTCGGTCCGGGCGTGCGCTGCCCGTTCGAGCACCTTCGAGATGCTCGGGGACGCCTCGCCGCCGTGGACGCGCTGGACCGGCTGGTCGAGCCAGTCGAAGTAGCGGCGCTGGATCTCGTCCGCGAGCCAACCGCCGTACGAGGTGCCGATGGCACCCTGCTCGACGATCAGCACGTTGTTCGTCTTGCGGACCGACTCGCCGATCGTGTCCCAGTCGATGCTGGCCCGGTCGAGCCAGCGCAGGTCCACGACCTCGGCGTCGACACCGGTCTGCTCGACGGCCTCGAGCGAGTGGGCCACCATCGAGAGGTAGGTGATGATCGTGAGGTCGTCGCCCTCGCGGCGGATCGCCGCCTTGCCGAACGGGATCTGGTAGTCGAGATCCTCGGCGGGCACCATGCCCGTGCTCGTGTACAGGTCGACGTGCTCGAGCACCACGACGGGGTCGTCGAGCGCGAGGGCGGCATTCATGAGGCCCACGTAGTCGAACGGCGTCGAGGGTGCCACGATGCGCAGTCCGGGCGACGTCGCGTAGATACCCGCCGGGTCCATCGAGTGCTGCGAGCCGTAGCCCGTGCCCGTCGCGACCTTCGAACGCAGCACGAACGGGACCTTCGAGTCCCCACCGAACATGTGGCGGGCCTTCGCGATCTGGTTGAACACCTGGTCGGCCGCGACCCACAGGAAGTCGGGGTACATGAACTCCACGACGGGCTTGAACCGCCCGTCGAGCGCCATCCCGCCGCCGAGGCCCGCGAACGCGTTCTCGCTGATGGGGGTGCCGAGCACACGGCCCGGGTAGGACTCGGTGAGGCCCTTCGTCGCGCCGTTGGTGCCGCCGGCGAGGCGGTGCACGTCCTCGCCGAGGACGACGACGGACGGGTCCGTCGCCATCCGGCGGTCCATGACACCCGCGACGGCGTCGATGAAGCGCTTCTCGACGAGCTCGCCCGTGAACGTGGCTTCCTCCTCGGTGCGCGCGCCCTCGAGCTCGCTCAGGTCGCCGCGGACGCCGACGTCGACGAAGTCCGGGCTCGGCCACAGGTCGGGCTTGATGCGGCGCGTGCCGGGCTTGCCGTCCGGGTCGTCCTCGACCATGAGCGCGGCGACCTCGGCCATCGCGTCGACGGCCTGCTTGCGCACGGCCGCAGCGGTGTCCTCGTCGATCAGGCCGCGCGCGATCATCTCCTTCGCGACGCGGTCGATCGGGTCGCGCGCCCGCCACGCGGCTTCCTCCTCCTTGCTGCGGTAGCCGAAGGCGCTGCCGGGGAACGGGCCGTTCTGGTGGAAGTAGCGGTAGACCTCGGCCTCGACGACGGCGGGGCCCTTGCCGGCACGCATGTGCTCGGTGGCCGCCTGCATCGTGAGGTAGACCGCGAGCGGGTCCATGCCGTCGACGCGCCACGAGGCGATGCCGAAACCGGGCCCACGGCCCGACAGCCGCGGCTCGCCCGTGACCTCCTCGACGTGCGTCGAGACGGCGTACAGGTTGTTCTCGATGAAGAAGCACAGCGGCAGGTCCCACGCCGCGGTGAGGTTCATCGACTCGAGCACCGAGCCGATGTTCGTGGCTCCGTCGCCGAAGTAGGTCACAGACACGTCCGTGGTGCCCGCGTGCTTCTGGGCCCACGCGTTGCCCGCGGCGAGCGGGACACCGCCACCCACGATCGCGTTCGTGCCGAGGGCACCCGCCGCCATCCACTGCAGGTGCATCGAGCCGCCACGGCCGCGCCCGAAGCCCTCGGACAGGCCGAGGATCTCCGCGAGCGTGCGGCGCAGCACGTCGCGGATCTCACCGGTGACGAGGGCCCGCAGGTCGAGCGTGGGCGCGACGTAGGCGATGACCTTGGCGAGGAACTGGTGGTGGCCGCGGTGCGAGCCGTTGACGCCGTCGGACGGGCCGAGCGCCAGGACGGAGCCGACGGCGCCGCCCTCCTGCCCGATGCTCGAGTGCGCGGGGCCGTGCACGAGACCTTCGCGGGCGAGCTGGAGCACGAGCTCCTCGAAGGCGCGGATGAGATGGAGCTGGCCGAGCATCGTGGCCAGGAGGGTGGGGTCCGCAGCCGCCCAGTCCTCCGGCGTGCTGCTCACCTCCACCCAGGGGACCGAGGCCTGGAGCGGCGACACCTGCGGCATGGACGGGTTCTCCCTTGAACGACGAGGCCGAATTTCTTGTGAGTCTAGGCACCTTTGGATACGATCGCAACGAGATGCCACAGATTTCTCAGTGAATGTGGCTTGGTTGTATCCAACTCAGGAGGATCAATGTCGCTCCCCGGACTGCTCGGCACCGAGCACATCGGCTTCACCGTCCCCGACCTCGACGAGGCGCACCACTTCTTCGTCGACGTCCTGGGGTGCGAGCTCGTCTACTCCCTCGGCCCCTTCGTGCGCGAGGACGACTGGATGGCCGAGCGCCTCAACGTGCACCCGCGCGCCGTGATGCGCGAGCTGCGCTTCTACCGGTGCCGGACCGGCCCCAACTTCGAGGTGTTCCAGTACGAGACGCCCGAGCCCCCGGCACCCCAGCCCGCCAACAGCGACATCGGCGGGCACCACCTCGCGTTCTACGTCGAGGACCTCGACGTGGCCCTCGCGTACCTGCGCGAGCACGGAGTGCGTATCCTCGGCGAACCGACGGCAAGCACCAGCCACAGCGAGGGACAACGATGGGTCTACTTCCTCTCCCCCTGGGGCATGCAGTTCGAGCTCGTGAGCTACCCGCAGGGCAAGGCGTACGAGCGCTACCCCGGCACGAGCACGAGGCTGTGGCACCCCGCCGATCCCACGGCGTGAGCGACGGACCGGCCTCGTGAGCGTCGACCCGGGCCCCGCCTCGACTCGCATCGTCGATGGCCTGCGGCACCAGATCCTGCACGGCGAGCTCGCGCCCGGTTCCCGGATCCGCCAGGAGGAGCTCGCCCTGGAGTTCGGCGCGAGCCGGCTGCCCGTGCGCGACGCCCTGCGCCAGCTCGAGGCAGAAGGGCTCGTGCGGCTCGTCGCCAACACGGGCGCATGGGTACAGCGCCTCAGCCTCGCCGAGTGCACCGAGGTGTACCTCGTGCGCGAACGGCTCGAGCCCCTCTTGCTGCGCCTGTCCGCACCGCACCTGAGCAGCACCCAGCTCGACCGCCTCGCGGACCTCGCGAACCAGATGCAGGACACCGACCTCGAGACGTTCCTGCGGCTCGACCGCGAGTTCCACCTGCTCTCGTTCAGCGCCGCCAAGACGCACATGCTGCACGACCTCGTGCTGCGGCTGTGGAACTCGACGCAGCACTACCGGCGGGCGTTCGCCGTGGTCGTGGGCGTGAACCGGACCTCCGCGACGCACGCCGAGCACCGCCTGCTCGTCGACGCGCTCGCGCGCGGTCAGCTCGCCGACGCCGAGGATCTCCTCACGGTGCACATCCGGCGCACGCGGCTCGAGCTCGCGCGCCACCCCGAGGTGTTCGACACGGCGTAGCGCCACGCGCCGTTGCGCTCAAGGCTGCGGCTACGACCGTGGCGGCGAGGCCGGTGCGGTCGAGCCGCGGACGACGAGCTCGACGGGCAACGTCGTCGTGGTCGTGCTCGCCACGCGCTGCGTCATCCACCGCAGCAGGATCCGTGCCGCCTCGGCCCCCACCTCGGCGTGCGGCACCCGGATCGTGGTCAGCGGCGGGGAGAGCTTGTCGACGAACGGCATGTCGTTGAAACCCACCACGGACACGTCCTCGGGGCAGCGCAGACCCCGTTCGCGCAGCGCGTCGATCGCGCCGACGGCGATCTGGTCGTTGCCCGCCAGGATGGCGGTCGGGCGGACCCGGTCGAACAGCTCCCGGGTCGCGTGCGCACCCTCCTCGACCGAGTACGTGCGGCACTCGACCACGAGGTCGGGCGACGTGTCGCACCCCGTCTCGGCAACCACCTGGCGGAACGTCCGCTGCCGGGACAGACCCGTCGAGAGCTCCCGCGGCCCGGACAGGTGCGCGATCGCGGTGTGCCCCATCGCGCGCAGGTGCGCGATGGCGAGCTCGATCCCGAGCTGGTCGTCACCCGTGACGGCGGGCAGCGGGACGCCGTCGGCACGCCGGTTGATGAGGACCATGGGCACGCCCTGCTCGTGCATCTCCCGGATCGCCTCGTCCTCGCGACGCGCGGACGCGATGAGCAGGCCGTCGACCTGGCGCGACTGCAGCACGGCGAGCGCCGTCCGTTCCCGCCCTGCGTCGTTGTCCGTGTCGGCGATGATCGACATGTAGCCGGCGCGGCTGAGCTCGACCTCGGCGCCCCGGACGATCGGCGGGAACAAGGGGTTCGACAGGTCGGGCACGATGATGCCGACCATGGTGGTGCGATTCGTCTTGAGCCCGCGTGCCATGGGGTTGGGCCGGTAGGCCAGCGCCTTGGCGGCCTGCTGCACCCGCCGCACGGTCGCGTCGCTCACGAGCGCCTGGGTCTCGGCGTTGAGGGCGCGAGACGCCGTCCCCGGATGGACCCCGGCGCGCTCCGCCACGTCCCTGAGCGTTACCCGCACCGTGCCCCCTTCGAGCCCTCACCGGTCCTGTTCACCCGTCGACCTACCAGTCGACGGCGATGTACTTCGACTCCGTGTACTCGAGCAACCCCTCGTGCCCACCCTCGCGGCCGATGCCGGACTGCTTGACCCCGCCGAACGGCGCGGCGGGGTCGGAGACGACTCCCCGGTTGATGCCCACCATCCCGGACTCGAGCGCCTCGCTGACCCGCAGCGCTCGCGCGAGATCCTGGCTGAACACGTAGGCCACGAGCCCGTACTCGGTCGCGTTGGCGAGCCGGACGGCCTCCTCGTCGGTGTCGAACGAGATGATGGGTGCGACCGGTCCGAAGATCTCCTCGTCCGTGATCTGCGCGCCGACGGGGACGTCCGCGAGGACCGTGGGGGTGAAGTAGTAGCCGGGGCCCTCGCCCCGAGCTCCGCCGACGACGACGCGCGCACCCCGCTCCACGGCGTCGGACACGAGCTCCTCGACCTTGTCGACGGCCGCCGCGTTGACGAGCGGACCCACGGCCGCGCCCGTCATGCCGGGACCCACGCTCAGCGCGGACATCGCCTCGCCGAACTTGCGCGTGAACTCCTCAGTGAGCGATCGGTGCACGTAGATGCGGTTCGCCGCGGTGCACGCCTCACCGCCGTTGCGCATCTTGGCCACCATCGCCCCGGCGACCGCGACGTCGACGTCGGCGTCCTCGAGCACGAGGAGCGGCGCGTTGCCGCCGAGCTCCATGGAGCACGAGATCACGTGGTCGGCCGCCGTCTTGAGCAGCGTGCGCCCGACCTCGGTCGATCCCGTGAACGAGAGCTTGCGCACCCGGGGGTCGGCGAGGATCGCCGCGGCGACGGCACCCGAACGGCGGGAGGGCAGCACGTTGACGACGCCGTCGGGCACACCGGCCTCGCTCAGGATCGCACCGACGGCGAGCGCCGTCAGCGGGGTCTCCGAGGCGGGCTTGAGGATCACCGTGCAGCCCGCGGCGAGCGCCGGGCCGATCTTGCGCGTGGCCATCGCGGCCGGGAAGTTCCACGGTGTGATGAGCAGGGCGATGCCGATGGGCTGGCGCACCACCAGGATGCGGTTGGCACCCGAGGGCGCGGTGCGGATCTCCCCCGCGACCCGCACGGCCTCCTCGGCGTACCAACGGAAGAACTCGGCCGCGTACCGCACCTCACCCAGGGCGTCGGTGAAGGACTTGCCGTTCTCGCGCACGATGAGCTCGGCGAGCTGCTTCTCGCGCTCGGACATGAGGTCGAAGGCGCGCAGCAGGATGCGGGCGCGCTCGCGCGGCGCCGTGGCCGCCCAGCCGGCGGCAGCGTGGGCCGCGGCCTCGACGCTCGCGAGCGCGTCGGCGACCGTGCCGTTCGCGACGTCGGCGATCTTTCCGGCCGTCGCGGGATCGATCACGTCGAAGCGACCGCCGTCGTCCGCCTCGACCCACCGACCGCCGCGCAGGAGGTCGGTCGGCACGGTGAGTCCGGTCACGAGGTCTGTCGTCATGCGAGCTCCTTGGGTGCGGTGGCGGATGGTGCGGTTCGGGAAGCGGAGGCCTGGCCGAGGTGGGCCGTCACCGCCGCGGCGACGGTCGGTGCGACGGCAGGGTCGAACGGCGAGGGGATGACGCGCCCCGAGGCGATCTCCTCGTCGCTCACGAGGCTCGCGAGCCCGTGGGCGGCGGCGATCTTCGCGGCGTCGTCGATGCGCGACGCCCGGGCGTCGAGGAGCCCGCGGAAGATGCCGGGGAACGCGAGGACGTTGTTGACCTGGTTGAGGTCGGCCGAGCGGCCCGTGGCCACGACGCGCACGTTGGCGGGGGCCGCGTCCACGTCCACCTCGGGGTCCGGGTTGGCCAGGGCGAAGACGATCGCGGGGTCGGCCATCTCGCCGAGCCACTCGGGCGCCACGAGCCGGGGTCCGCTGACGCCGAGGAAGACGTCGGCACCCCGGAGCGCGTCGCGCACCGAGCCGGAGATCCCCGCCCGGTTCGTGTTCTCGGCGAGCCAGCGCTTCGTCCCGTCGAGGCTCGCGGCCCGGTCCGAGCTGATCACGCCGCGGCTGTCCACGACGGCCACGTCGCCGATCCCGGCGGCGAGCAAGATCTTGGTGCACGCGACCCCGGCCGCCCCCGCTCCGAGGACGACGGCGCGCAGCTCGCCCAAGGTGCGCCCGGTCGCGCGGCACGCGTTGAGCATCCCCGCGAGGACGACGACGGCGGTGCCGTGCTGGTCGTCGTGGAACACGGGGATGTCGAGGCGCTCCGAGAGGAGCCGTTCGATCTCGAAGCACTCGGGCGCCGCGACGTCCTCGAGGTTGATACCGCCGAAGCTCGGGGCGATCGCCGCGACCGCGTCGACGAACTCGCGCACGCGGTCCACGCCCGGCAGGTCGAGGGCGATCGGCACGGCGTCGACCCCGCCGAACTTCTTGAAGAGCACGGCCTTGCCCTCGAGCACGGGCATCGAGGCCTCCGGGCCGATGCGCCCGAGGCCCAGCACCGCGGAACCGTCGCTCACCACGGCGACCGTGTTGGCGCGCCCCGTGTACTCGAACGACAGCTCCGGGTCCGCGTGGATCGCGGCGCAGACGGCCGCGACGCCCGGGGTGTACGCCTTGGCGAGGTCCGCCCTGTCCTCGAGCGGCACCCGGCTCGTGACCGCGAGCTTGCCGCCCCGGTGCAGCTCGAAGGTCTCGCGCCAGAACGGGGTGTCGAGCTCGGCCGGCAGGCCGGGCAGGTGGCTCACGGGGGTGGTGCTCACGACGTCCTCTCCAGAAGGCCGACGCCGTGCTGTCCGCACCACATCGCCGCGTCATTGCAGGCGATTGCGCAAGCCTTAACTAGCGGAAAGTCTGCCAGAGTGCCGCGCTCAATGCAATCCTTTGCTACGCCGTGGCGGAGATCACACGAACGACCCGGGAGCGGGCCGCCCCGCAGGCGCGCACCACAGCTAGGCGTCCCGGTCGAGCACGGCCACGCACTCGACGTGGTGCGTCATGGGGAACAGGTCGAAGGCCCGCACCGCCGCGAGCGAGAAGCCGTGGCCCTGGAGATAGGCGACGTCCCGGGCGAGGGCGGCCGGGTCGCACGCGACATAGACTACGCGGCGCGCCCCGCTGCCCGCGATCGCCGCGATCACGGTCCGGCCGGCGCCCTGTCGTGGCGGGTCGAGGACGACCACGTCGGCAGCCCACTGGCCGGCACCCCCCACGAGCGTGCGCGCGACCTCCCCCTCGGTCAACGTGACCTGGGACAGGCCGTGCACGTTGCGTCGCGCGTCCTTGACCGCCCGCGAGTCGCCCTCGACGGCGAGGACCGAGCCCGCGTGTCCGACGGCGTGCGCGAGCGGGACCGTGAAGAGCCCGGCACCGGAGTACAGGTCCACGACCCGCGCGCCGTCCACCTCCCCCACGCCGTCGAGCACCGCGCCCACGAGCACGCCCGGGGCCTCGCGGTGCACCTGCCAGAAGCCGCCGGCAGCGACGCGGAAACGGTGCTCGTTCCCACCGGCAGCCACGAGCTCGTGCACCGCGGTACGCGCGTTGGGCCGCGTGTCCGGCCGTCCGCCGCGCCACGGGGTGCCGTCGACGAGCACGATCGGCTCGCCCGCGGTGGGCGCGACCGCCTCGATGCGCGAGCCCGCGGGCCAGCGCCGCGCGAAGAGATCGAGCTCGGCGAGGCGTTCGTGCGCGAGAGGCATGGCGTCGATCGGCACGACGTCGTGCGAGCGCCACCGCGTCATCCCCGCGCGGCCTGCGGTGTCGACGCTCAGCTCGATGCGCGTACGCCACGCGAGCCCGCCACGCTCGTCGTCCCCCGGTGCGGCCTCGACCTCGACCGCCCGGTCGACGCCGGCGAGCCGCGAGAGCTGCTCGGCCACGACGGCCGCCTTCCAGGCGCGCTGCGCTGGCAGGGCGACGTGCGCGAGCTCTCCCCCGCCGACCCCGCCGGCCCCCGCCCCGGGCCACGCCGACGGCACCCGGTCGGGCGAGTGCCCGAGGATCTCGTGGGCCTCCGCACGCCAGAACCTGGCCTCGGGCGCGGCCTCGGTCAGCCGCGCGAGCACCCGCTCGCCGGGCAGGGTGTGCCGGACGAAGACGACCCGCCCCGGACCCCCGCCGTCGGCCACGGGCAGCCGTGCGACGCAGTGCCCCCCGTGCGCCACGGCCCCCACCTCGAGCTCGACGACCTCCCCGACACCGAGCATGTCTCCGCCGCCAGCACCCGCATCACCCACCATCCCCAGACCCTAGCCCGCGCAGCGCCCCACCCACGTCCCCACCCAGGTGCCACCCAGCACCCGCTTGCGGGACGGTACGCATCAGAAAGGCACGTTGCGGGACGTTGTGTGACCACGACGTCCCGCAGGGCGGCATAGCGTCCCGCAAGGCGGCATAGCGTCCCGCAGGGCGGAGAGGGCGGCCCTGCGGGACGGGAGGGCGTCAGAGAGGAATCAGTCGCGCTGGTACGGCACCGCCGCGACGACCACACCGGGCACGAACGCGAGCTGCATCTTGATCCGCAGGGTGCTCTGGTTGTGCAACAGGCGCTCCCACCACCGACGCACCGCGTACTCCGGGACGTACACGACCACGACGTCACGCGGCCCCTCGCGCCTGATCGACCGCACGTACCCCACGAAGGGCCGGGCGAGCTCGCGGTAGGGCGAGTCGAGCACCTTGAGCGGCACGGGCAGGTCGAGCGCGTCCCACCGGGCGAGCAGGTCACGGACCTCGTCGGGATCGAGCCCCACCGTGACGGCCTCGAGCACGGACGGTCGCGAGGCTCGGGCGTAGGCGACCGCGCGCATCGTGGGCTTGTGCAGCCGTGAGACGAGCACGATCGCGTGCACGCGGCTCGGCAGCGCGCGCGTCACGGCGGCGTCGTCGTCGAGCGCGAGGAGCCGGTTCACGCGCGCGTAGTAGCGCTGCACCCAGATCATGACCGCAGCCACCGCAACCATCGCGAGGACCGTGATCCACGCACCGTGCGTGAACTTCGTGACGAGGACGACGACGAGCACGGTCCCCGTCATCGCGAGCCCGATCACGTTGATCACGCGCGCCCGTGCCATCCGCACCCGCTCGCGACCCACGGGCTCGGTCCGCAGCTCGCGCGTCCAGTGCCGCACCATCCCGAGCTGGCTCAGGGTGAACGAGACGAACACGCCCACGATGTAGAGCTGGATGAGCCGGGTCACGGACGCGTCGAAGGCCAGGACGAGCACGCTCGCTCCGACACCGAGCGTGAGGATCCCGTTCGAGTACACGAGCCGGTCCCCGCGCGTGTGGAGCTGGCGCGGCAGGTACCCGTCGCGCGCGAGCACCGAGCCGAGCACCGGGAAGCCGTTGAAGGCCGCGTTGGCCGCGAGCACGAGGATGAGTCCCGTGACGAGGGTGACGCCGACGGCCAGCCACCCCGCGGAGTCGAACACGACGTGGGCGAGCTGGCCCAGCACCGGGTCCTGCCGGAACCCCTCGGGCGGCGCCGCGCCGTCGATGCGCAGGTGCCGCGCCGGGTCCTCGACGTAGCGCACCCCGGTCACGCCGGCGAGCAGCACGATCGACGCGAGGAGCACCGCACCGATCGCCCCGAGCACACCGAGCGTGGTCGCTGCGTTGCGCGCCTTGGGCTCCTGGAAGTGCGGCACCCCGTTGCTGATCGTCTCGACGCCCGTGAGCGCCGCGCACCCCGAAGCGAAGGCCCGCAGCACGAGCAGCCCGCCCGCGAGCCCCACGAGCCCCTGGTCGAGCCCCACCTCGGGCACCACCTCGAACTGCGCCGAGGCGGCGCGACCGAGGTTGCCCGCGAGGTGTCGCACGGCACCGACGACGACGACGAGCCCCGCCGCGAGCATGAACGCGTAGGTCAGCAGGGCGAGGCCCCGCCCCGAGTCCCGCAGCCCCCGCAGGTTCACGAGCGTGACGATCACGACGAGGCCGACGGCGAGCCCCGCCTCGTACCCGCGCACCGGGCCGATCGACGAGCCGAAGTACTGCGCGGCGGCGGACGCGGACACCGCGACCGTCAGCACGTAGTCCACGAGGAGTGCCGCACCGGCAGCGACACCGGCGCGTGGCCCGAGGTTGGTCGTGACGACCTCGTAGTCGCCCCCGCCCGAGGGGTAGGCCCGCACGTTCTGGCGGTAGGACGCGACCACGGTCAGCAGCACGACGACGACGGCGAGGCCGACCCACGGCGAGATCGTCAGTGCCGTGACGCCGGCGAGCGCGAGCGTGAGGAGGATCTCGTCGGGCGCGTACGCCACGGAGGACAACGCGTCGGAGGCGAACACGGGCAGCGCGATGCGCTTGGGCAGGAGGGTGGACCGCACCCGCTCGCTGCGCTCGGGACGACCGAGGAGTGCTCGCCGCGCGGCGTCTCGAATGTCAGGCACGAACCATCACCCTAGAACTGTGGCACGCCCATGACCAACGGTGCGTGCGCGTGCCATTGCGCGTACTGTCGCGCTCGTGCACTTCGTGATCATGGGCTGCGGCCGCGTCGGTGCGACGCTCGCCACCTCGCTCGAGGACTCGGGGCACTCGGTGGCCGTCGTCGACCAGAACCCCGAGGCGTTCCGCCGGCTGCACGCGGACTTCGGGGGCCGCAAGGTCACGGGAGTCGGCTTCGACCGGGACACGCTCGTCCAAGCGGGCATCGAGGACGCGTACGCCTTCGCGGCAGTGTCCGACGGCGACAACTCCAACATCCTCGCCGCGCGGGTGGTCCGTGAGACCTACGGGGTCGAGCACGTCGTGGCGCGCATCTACGACCCGGGCCGGGCCGAGATCTACCAGCGCCTGGGCATCCCCACGGTCGCGACCGTGCGCTGGACGGTCGACCAGGTGCTGCGGCGGCTGCTCCCGATGGGGGCCACGCAGGAGTACCTCGAACCGAGCGGCCGGGTCACGCTCGTGCGCGTCGACGCGCACCCGTCGTGGATCGGCACGACGCTCACGCAGATCGAGGAGGACACGGCCGCGCGGGTCGCGTTCGTCACCCGGGGCGGGGCCGCGCAGCTACCGGCGGAAGGCACGGTGCTGCAGGACGGTGACGAGCTGAGCCTGCTCGTCGTCGTCGAGCGGCTCGGCAAGGTCGAGCGACTGCTCGCGAGGGCGAGGGTGGTGTGATGCGCGTCGTCATCGCCGGTGCCGGGTCCGTGGGAAGGTCGATCGCGCGTGAGCTGCTCGAGTCGGGTCACGAGGTCACGCTGATCGACAAGCAGCCCGGCGCGATGCGGATCGCCCAGGTGGCCGAGGCGCAGTGGCTGCTCGCCGACGCGTGCGAGCTCGCGACGCTGAGCGAGGCGCACGTCGACCGGGCCGACGTCGTGGTCGCCGCGACCGGGGACGACAAGGCGAACCTCGTGATCTCCCTGCTCGCGCGCACGGAGTACGGCGTGCCGCGCACGGTGGCGCGCGTCAACAACCCGAAGAACGAGTGGATGTTCGACGAGGCGTGGGGCGTGGACGTCGCCGTGTCGACCCCGCGCATCATGACGGCGATGGTCGAGGAGGCCGTCGTCGTCGGCGACCTCGTGAAGATCTTCACCTTCCACCAGTCGCAGGCGGACATCCTCGGGGTCACCCTCCCGGGCGACTCGCCGCTCGTCGGCGCCCTCGTGGGCGACGTGACCTGGCCCCCCGACACCGTGCTCGCGTCGATCGTGCGCGACGGCGCACCCCTCGCGCCGAGCGTCGACGACACCCTCGAGGCGGCCGACGAGCTGCTCTTCGTTACGGGAGCGCAGGCCGATCAGGCTGCGCTGCACCACGTCCTGAGTCATGCACCAGGAGCCACGTCAACCACAGCGTGAGCGCCCACAGCGGCACCCCCATGGCGACGCGTGCGGTGCCGAGCCACGCGACGTTGTCGGCGAGGTAGGCCGGGACCTGCACGGCGAGCCGGGCGCCGAACATCGCGACCCACAGCCACGTCGCCCAGCGGAAGCGCTGGCGGTCCCGCGCGGCGGCCGGGTCCTTGCGCCAGCTCGTGCCCAGCCCCTTGAGGAGCCCGACGACGACGCCCACGAGCGGCCAGCCCACGAGGATCGACACGAGGCACGCGACGAGGTAGACGCCGTTGGTCCACAGGCCGTACGCGAAGTAGTCCGTGGGCTCGCCCGTGCGCCAGGCCCAGATCACGCCGATACCCACCCCGACGATGCCGGAGGCGGCCTGCGTGATCGGGGTGCGCTGGACGAGCCGGACGACGACGGCGAGCACCGCGGCGGCGAGCGCGGCCACGAGGGCCGGGACGAGCTCGTAGTCGAGCAGGAAGACGATGACGAACACGAGCCCCGGGGCGACCGACTCGGCGAGCCCGCGCACGCCGCCGATCGCGTCGGCGAAGGAGAAGTCCTCCGCGAGCACGGCACGCACCCCGCGGGCCGGCTCCTCCGAGGCCGGTTCGGGCTGCGGCTCCGTCCCGCTCATGCGTCGGCCCGCAGCTCGTAGTGCGGGTTGAAGATCACGCGACCGCCGTCGAGGTCCGCGACGAGCCCTTCGGCCACGAGGTGACGGCCCGCCTCGATGCCCGGGATCTCACGCCGGCCGAGGAACACCAGGGTGATCGCGCCCGAGCCGTCGTAGAGCTCACCCTCGAGCGCCTGCACACCCGCACGGGGCCGCACGGTGATGGAGCGCAGCACCCCCGCGACACGCACCCGCGACCGGGCCTCGAGCGTGGAGATCGGCGTGCAACCCGCCCCGGCGGACTCCGAACGCTCCTCGGCGTCGTCGAGCTCGGACCTCGAGGCGAGGGCGCGCTCCAGGACGGCGCGCAGGCTCACCGGATCTCCGTGATCTCAGGACCCCGTCGCATCGGGTCGAACGAGGGCTGGGCGGGTGCGACCACCGGCGCCGGACCACGGCCCGGCACGCGCAGCGGGAGCAGGTCCCGCGGCGCACGCGGCTCGTCACCCCGGATGACGACGATGTCCGCGAGCACGGCCTCGAGGTCCTCGGCGGCCTTGACGTCGACGGCTGCCTTGCCCCCGATGACGGCGCGCAGGAACCAGCGAGGGCCGTCCACACCGAGGAAGCGCACGGCGCGGTGCCCGGTACGACCCTCGGCGGTGCGCACCTGCAGGCGGGCCAGGAGCTCGCGGCCGAACGGCCCGGGGACGTCGTCGACCGTGCCGCCCTGCTTCGTGACGGACTCGGCGAGCTCGGCGCGGATCTCGTCCCAGACGCCCTCCGTCTTGGGTGCGGCGAAGGCCTGGACCTGCAGCCGCGACTCGGCGAGCGCGACGGCGGCCGCGGTGACGACCTTCGTGTTGCGGTCGACCTCCATGCGCAGCTCCATGCCGTCGCGCGGCGGCAGCCAGAGCGAGCCGAGGTCGACCCGGCGACCGATCTCCTCGACCTCCGTGACGTCCCACGGCCCGTGGTCACGCGCGGGCTTGGCCGGCTCGACCGTGGCCGTGCCCTCGACCTCGGGGCCGGGCTCTGGTTCGTTCGAGCGGCGAGAGAACAGGCCCACCGATTACTCCTTCGTCCGTGCCGCCGCGTACGACGGCGATCGCCCGGGAACCGGGCGCGCCAACCTTACTGCGTCGCCGCTCGCCAGCCGCCGCTCGAGCCGAAGCCGCCGGCTCCCCGGTGCGAGCCGGGCAGCGTCTCGGCCCGCACGAAGCGCGCCCGCGAGACCTGCTGGATCACGAGCTGCGCGATCCGGTCCCCGCGGTGGACCGTGAAGGTCTCCCGCGGGTCGGTGTTGAGCAGGGTGACCGCGATCTCCCCGCGGTACCCGGCATCGACGGTGCCCGGGGCGTTCACGATCGTGATGCCGTGCTTCGTGGCGAGGCCGCTGCGCGGGTGCACGAGCGCGACGTAGCCGTCGGGCAGCGCGATCGCGATCCCCGTCGGGACGAGCGCGCGCTCTCCCGGCGAGAGCACCACCTCCGTGCGCGCCACGAGGTCCGCCCCGGCGTCACCGGGGTGCGCATAGCTGGGCTCGGGGAGCTCGGGGTCCAGGAGCTGCAGCAGTACCTCGGGGCGGTCGACGTCCATGGGCCCAACCTACCTGTCCGGCCTGGGATGCTGGGGGCATGGGATCGGTGGACGGACGACACTTCCGGGAACGACTGTGGCCGGGCGCGGGTCTGTGGACGACGAGCGTGCTCTTCGCGCTCGGGGTCGGGCTCGCCGTCCTGCCCGCCTCGCTCGTCGCCGCGCTCGTGTCGACCGGCGCGGTGCTCGCCGTCGGCGTCCTGCTGGGCCTCCTGACAGCCCCGCTCGTCGCTGTCGAGGCGGGCGAGCTGCGGGCTGGTCGTGCCCGCATCCCGGTGCACCTGCTCGGCACGCCCGAAACGCTCGACGCGGTCGGGACGCGCGCGGCGCTGGGGCCGGATCTCGATGCCCGGGCGTACGTGTGCCTGCGCGGCTGGGTCAGGACAGCGGTTCAGGTCCCCGTGGTCGACCCGCGCGACCCGACGCCGTACTGGTTCGTCTCGACCCGCCGTCCAGAGCGGCTGGTCGCGGCGCTCGAAGCGGCCCGGGCCCCCGGCGAGCTGCCCGCCGCGCCCTGAGTCGTCGACGTAGCACGACGGCCCCGGCACCCTCGAAGGGTGCCGGGGCCGTCGTCACGATGGTCAGGCCGCGCACTCCGTGCACACCGGCTGGCCGGCCTTCTCGAAGGCGAGCTGGCTGCGGTGGTGCACGAGGAAGCACGAGGAGCACGTGAACTCGTCGGCCTGCTTGGGCAGGACTCGCACGGAGAGCTCTTCGCCCGACAGGTCTGCGCCGGGTAGCTCGAAGCCTTCGGCCGCCTCGGCCTCGTCCTCGTCCACCACGCCGGAAGACTTGTCGGAGCGCCGCGCCTTGAGCTCCTCGAGCGAGTCCTCGCTGAGGTCTTCCTCCGTCTTGCGCGGGGCGTCGTAGTCAGTGGCCATTGCTTCGGTCACACTCCGTTGGTGTCGTCGCTGGGGAGCAACTCGCTCGAGTTCTCCACGTCTGCCCACATCAATGTCTGACGGACCGACATTGTTCCCCCGGGCGCACGGATTGTGCCTCATATTTGCCGAGGATGCACCTGTGCAGGTCACAACGGCGCGTCGGCCTCCGCCGCTGTGAGGTACGCCACAAGCCCGGCGACGGTCTCGGCAGGTCCCGCGACGAGCATCGCGTTCCCCTCCGGAGCGCCGCGCAGCCCCGTCACGACGCCGCCGGCCTCCTTGACGACGAGGCCTCCCGCGGCGAAGTCCCACACGTTCGTGCCGCGCTCGTAGTACGCGTCGAGCTGCCCGCTCGCGACCGAGCACAGGTCGAGCGCGCACGCGCCCGCGCGGCGCACGTCCCGGACGTTCTCGAGCAGCCCCGCGAGGACCCCGGCCTGGTGGCGCCGCAGCTCGGCGGCGTAGCCGAAGCCGGTGCCCACGAGCGACTCCGCGAGCGGCCGCGCCTCGTTGACGCGGAGCCGCTCGCCCTCGAACCACGCGCCGAGCCCGCGACCGGCGGTCCACAGCCGACCGTCCGCGGCGTTGACGACGGCGCCCGCGACCTGGACCCAGGTCGCCGGGTCGGGTCCCCCGGCAACCACCGCGACGGACACGGCGTACACGGGGATGCCGTAGAGGTAGTTGACGGTGCCGTCGATCGGGTCGAGCACCCATGTCAGCCCGGAGGTGCCGTCGGTCGCGCCGCCCTCCTCGCCCAGCACGGCGTCGTGGGGACGGTGCTCGGCGAGCAGCTCGCGCAGGCGCCGTTCGGCGGCGAGGTCCGCCTGGGTGACGACGTCGGTGGCCGTCGACTTCAGCCCCGCGACGGAGACCCCCTCACGTCGCGCGGCGAGCACGACCCGGCCCACGTCGGTCGCCATCGAGGCGGCGAGCTCCATGAGCTCTCGGGTCGTGGCGGCGTCGGGCAGCGAGTCATCGGTCATGCCCACATCGTGCCCCACGGTGATCGTGCCTCCCGACGGCACGATCACGCGGCGCACCGCGCCAGGTCCCGCGCGAGCCGGTCCGGAGATGGCACGCTTCGTAGGGAAGTTCGCTGGGAGGACCTATGGACGAGCTAGAGCTGGTGGGCCTGCACGACGACGGCGAGCACGTCGTCCTCGGCGGGCCGGACGGCGATCGCTTCAAGCTCCGGATCGACGAGCCGCTGCGCGCGGCAGTGCGCCGGGACCGCCCCCGGCTCGAGCTGTTGCGCGCCGAGGGTGGTGCGGCGCTGCCGCCGCGAGAGATCCAGGCGCGCATCCGTGCGGGCTACACGACCGAGGAGATCGCGGAGTCCGGGGACATCGCCGTCGAGCTCGTGCGCCGCTACGAGGGCCCCGTCCTCGCGGAGCGCGAGTTCGTCGCGGACCAGGCCCGGGCGAGCCGCGTCGGCCGGGAGCAGGACTCCCCGCAGCTCGGCGAGCTCGTCCTCGACCGGCTCGCCGCACGCGGCGTGCAGCCCGACTCCGTCGCGTGGGACGCCTTCCGTGCGGGCATCGAGCCGTGGACCGTCGTCGTGCGCTTCGTCGTGGGCGGGGACGACCGCGAGGCACGCTGGGGCTTCGACCACCAGTCGCGCGCACTGACCGCGCTCGAGGACGAGGCTCGTTGGCTCTCCGAGACCCAGCTCGCGGACGAGCCGATCCCCCGCCGTCACCTCGCGGCCGTGCGGGACGTCGTGTTCGACATCCAGGCCGACGACGGCGCGGGGCCCGTGCTCACACCGCTCGACGTCGAGGAGATCGCCGTCGAGCTCGACGAGACCGACGACAACACCCAGGCGTTGCTCGAGGAGCTCAACGACAAGCGCGGCATCCGCCAGGAGATCGAGCTGGACCCCGCCGAGGACGAGGAGTTCGAGGGCTTCGGTCCACAGCACACCTTCGACTTCGGCGAGAACCACTTCTACGGCGCCCACCCGGCGATGTCCGACCCCGGCTCGGCCAAGGACGCGCGCGTGCTGACCCTGCCCTCGGCGGTGTCCCCCGAGCAGCCCGCGGCAGACGAGGAGCCCGGCCCGGCCGACGCGGGGACGAGCGTCGCCGCAGAGCTCGAGCACGAGCCGCCCGGTGCCTCCTCGCACGAGGACGCACCCGAGGCGCAGCGCCCCCGGTCACGCAAGGGCCGCGCGAGCGTCCCGAGCTGGGACGAGATCGTCTTCGGGGCACGCCGGGACTGACCCGACCAGGGCTCAGCCGACCGTGGTCAGGAACGGCACCTTGAGCTCGTGCCGGGTGAGCGAGCCGTGCACCCCCACGAGCCCCAGCACGCCGGGCTTCGCGGTCGTGGAGTCGACCACGGTGACCCGGCCCGTCGTAACCACCACGAGATCGCCGATCGCGGGCAGCACGTGCGGTGCCACCGGTCCGAACCACCCGTCGTCGACCACCTCGTCGCGCGTCGCCACGACGGCGGAACCAGCGAGCTCCTCGCCCCATCGGGCGGCCGCCGCCGCGGGGTCCACGTCGTCGCGCAGGTACACGTGCACCGCCCGCGGCTCGCCCCCGAGGAGTGCGACGTCGGCCGAGAGCGCGGGGCGGGCGGCGATGTCGAGCCGGCGGGCGGGGTCGACGTCGACCATCCCGTGGTCGGCCGTGACGACGAGGTTGGTGCCGCGCGGCAGCGACCGGGCGAGCCGGGCGAGCTCTGCGTCCGCGGCCTCGAGCGCCGCTCCCCACTCGGCCGAGCGCCAGCCGAGCTTGTGGCCCACCTTGTCGAGCTCGCCCCAGTACAGGTAGACGAGCCCCGGCGAGCGCAGTGCAGCGAGTGCCGCGTCGACGCGGTCCCCGAGGCGCTCCACGGGCACGTAGGTGGCTCCGCCGAAGACGGCGCTCGTGAGACCCGAGCCGGCAAACCGCGCGGGACCGACCGAGGTCACGGGCACTCCCCTGCCCGCGAGCGTCCCGAGCAGCGAGGGTTCGCGCTGCCACTCGGCCGGCGTCGGCGTCCCCTCCCACCGCACGAAGTTGCCCAGCCCACCCGTCGCGGGATTGCGCGCCGAGTAGCCGACCAGGCCGGTGCGACCCGCCGCGTGCCCCGTGCCGAACAGGCCGAGAGCGCTCGCCGTCGTCGTCGGGAAGCCTGTGACGAGGCCCGCGTCGTCGGCCGCGAGGAGGGAGCGCAGGAACGGGGCATGACCGGCACGCTCGGCGAGGTTGCGGCGCCCGAGGCCGTCGACGAGGACGACGACGGCACGTCCGGCCATCGGGAGCCGCAGGGACTTGCGGGCCGCTGCGTCGTGCGCGCCGCCGCCGGCTCCGAGCGCGTCGAGCACCGCGGGCAGGACCAGGCCCAGGTGGTTCACGTCGTAGCGCGGGGCCACGAGACCAGCAGCGGTGAGCCGCCCGGCGAGGAGACTCATCCAGCGGGGCGCGAGGCGGTCACCACGGAGAGCGCCCGGGCGAACGTCACCGCCGCACGCACGGCGCCGGGCCCCTCGGCCTCTCCGCTGATCCGCAGCACGAGGTCGTCGTAGGCGAGCGTGCCGGAGTAGCCGTGGTCGGCATCGCAGTCCGGGTCCTCGCACTGGGCGGGGCTGAGCTCGAGGCGGTTCAGGGCCGCCCAGCCGATCGCGAGCACGAGCACCGTCGGGGTGGCACCCGGGCGATGCCGCTCGGGGCGGACGAACTCGTGCGTGAGTGCCACCGAGCGCACCTGCGGGAGGGGTACCGCCTCGGTCGTCGCGAGCGCCGTCGCCTCCTCGTGCTGCTCGTCCGCGGGGTGGTCGTCGACGTGCGTGACGAGGAGTCGGCTCGGCGTGAGGGTGAGCGCGGTGAGGTGGCGGCGCACCTCCGAGCCGAAGAACGTCGTCTCGAGGTGCACGTAGTGCGCCGAGACCTCCTCGTCGCCGAGCGAGACGTCGACGACGTCCTGGACGAGAGCCGGGTAGTACCCGGCCCGCAAGAGGTCTTCGGTCAGCGGACTCGTCTTCGCGCGCACCCGCCCATCCTCGCAGATCTGCCTAGGTGGGGAGGGCGCGGGCCGGGCGGTCGCCGCGCTCGGTGTCGACGATGCGGGCGCGTGCGGCGCGGACGAGAGCGCCGTCCGGGGTCGCCGTGACGTCGAGCTCGAGGCTGGCGAGATCCGGTAGCGCGTCGGACAGGGCCGCGACCCGTGCGAGCAGGTCCTCGATCGCCCCGACGTCGACGGCGGGCTGGTCGCGGTACCCGAAGAGTCGCGGCGCCGCGCGCACCGAGCGCACGAGGTGGGCGACGTCCGCCGTCGTGAGCGGTGCGATCCCCTGGGCAAGGTCCCCCAGGAGCTCGCTCGCGTCCCCGGCCAGCCCGAAGCTGACCACGGGCCCGAAGAGCCGGTCCTCCGCGCTGCGCAGCACGCAGTCCACGCCCCCCGGCACCGCGCCCGCGTCCAGCGCGAGGCCGGCCGCGGCGAGCAGCTCGGCCACGTGGTCCTCGGTCAGGTCGCCGCCCGCGGGTGACGCCGCGAGCAGGCCGTCGACGAGACGTACAGCACGCGCGAGGTCCATCCCGTGCGGTCGCACCCACGTGCCCTCGTCCTGGTCGAGCCAGGCCGCGTAGCGGGTCGCGTGCCCGAGCGCTGCGACGGCGTCGGTGGCCGAGCGATACGCCGGCACGGTGCGCCGCGCGCCGTCCGGGGTGAGCGCCGTGAGCTCGCTGTGGACGCCCACGAGCTGGTGCAGGCACGCGAGGACCGTGAGCGGGCTCCCGGTCGCCGCGCGCGCCAGCTCGGCGGCGAGGTCCGCGGCGTCCGACGTGGGCACGGTCGGGACGTGCACGACCACGAGCGCATCGACGTCCTGCCACGAGCAGGCGTCCTCGTACGTCGCCCGGACCCGCTCGGGCTCGGCGTCCTCGGGCAGGACGACGGCGTGGCGGGCGAGCACGAGACCGGCGGCGGCGGCGTTCTCCGCGACGAGGGCCGCGAGCGAGTGCGAGCTCGCCACGACGCCGACCCGGCGGCCGGCGGGCACGGGCTGGGTCGAGAGGAGCTGGACGACGTCGAGCAGCTGGGCGGTGTTCTCGACGCGCAGGACGCCGGACTGGCGCAGCATCTCCTCGAGCGTGCGCTTCGGTGCCGACGTGACCCGCACGGCGTGCCCCGGCGGCACGACCTGCCCCGAGCGGCCGGCCGTCACCACGACGACGGGCTTGAGCCGTGCGAGCCGCCGTGCGACGCGGACGAACTTGCGGGGGTTGCCGATCGACTCGAGGCTCAGCGCCGCCACGGACGTCAGCGGGTCGTCCGCCCAGAACTGCATGACGTCGTTGCCGGACACGTCGGCGCGGTTGCCCGAGGACAGGAACTGCGACACCCCGATCCCCCGCGCCGCCGCGTCGTCAAGCAGCCGGACCGCGACGGCGGCCGACTGGCAGAACAGCCCGACCCCGCCGGGTGCCGGGGCGTGCGCGGCGAGGGAGAGGTGGAGCCCGCCGCTCCCGCCGGGGCGCGCGATCCCGTAGGACTCCGGTCCGACGACGCGCATCCCGGCCAGGTGGGCGGTGCGCAGCAGCTCGCGCTGCAGGGCCAACCCTTCGGGACCGTCCTCGGCGAAGCCCGCCGAGAGCACGATCACGGCACGGACCCCGAGGCGGGCGAGGCTCGGTACGACGGCGAGCACGTCCGGTGCCGCGAGCGCGACGGCGGCGACCTGCACGGGGCCGGCGACGTCATCGATCGACGTGGCGAGCGTGAGCCGCTGGTCTGCTGCCGCCTCGGGCGGCACGTCGACCCCGAGCGCCGCGATGCGCGGTCCCGGGCCGGGCTGCGCGAGCTGCCCGGCGAGCACGGTGCGCGCCCGTCGTGCGTCGAGACCGGTCGCCCGAGCCCCGGGACCGATCACGAGGACGCTCTCCGCGTCCCACAGCGCGCGCATCGACCGCGCCTCGGCCCGGTGCTCGCGGTCGGCCATGACCTCACGGGACTGCGCGTTCGGGTCGAGGGCGATGCGCACGGCGACGAGGCCGTCGTCGTACGCCTGCCGCACCTCGTAGCCGGCGTCGCGGAAGACGGCGAGCATCGCGCCGTTCTGGGGCAGCACCTCGGCCGTGAACTCGCCGATCCCGAGCTCGCGCGCCGCCCCGGCGAGGTGTTCGAGGAGCACGGAACCGAGCCCGCGCCCCTGGTGGGCGTCCGCGACCGTGAACGCGACCTCGGCGCTCGCCGCACCGACCCGGTCGAAGCGGCCCACGGCGATGATGCGTTCGCGCCCGTCGTGGGGCACGACGACGACGAGCGCGACACGGTCGCGGTGGTCGACGCGGGTGAAGCGCTCGAGGTCGCCAGGGCTGAGCCGTTCCATGGGGGCGAAGAAGCGCAGGTAGACGGACCGCTCGGACTGGCCGGTGTGGAACTCCTGGAGGGCGTCGGCGTCGGCGGGCGTGATGGGGCGCAGGTGCGCGGGGACGCCGTCGCGCAGCACGACGTCGGCCTCCCAGTGCGCGGGGTACCCCCGGCGGACGCCGTCGTCGTGAACCATGTCTCCAGGCTAGGCGCCGCCCCTCGTCGTGTCGGGCACCAAGGGCCCATGGCGAGCAGCGACAATGGGCGGGCAGCAAGTACCGACCGAGGAGCAACCCACCTATGGCGCGCCGTACCACCGCCGCTGTCCCGCCCGAGGACGTCGTCGAGAACATCGTCGACATCGACGTCAAGGCCGAGATGGAGGACTCGTTCCTCGAGTACGCGTACTCCGTCATCTACGCGCGCGCACTGCCCGACGCGCGGGACGGCCTCAAGCCCGTCCAGCGCCGGATCCTCTTCCAGATGGCCGACATGGGCCTGCGGCCGGACCGCGCCTTCGTCA
>CAZECM010000047.1:0-24324 GCA_964510785.1 uncultured Cellulomonadaceae bacterium
CGCCGGGGGTTCGGCCCCTTCGCGCCCGGGTTCCGGGTCGTCCCGTTCGGCGATGCCGCGGCGCTCGCGGCGGCGATCGACGAGACCACCGTCGCGGTGCTGCTCGAGCCCATCCAGGGCGAGTCCGGTGTGGTCGTGCCGCCGCCCGACTACCTCGCCGCCGTGCGTCAGACGTGCACCGAGGCCGGTGTGCTGTTCGTGCTCGACGAGATCCAGTCCGGGCTCGGGCGCACGGGGACGCTGCTCGCCGCCGAGCTCTGGGGCGTCAAGGCCGACCTCACGCTGCTCGGCAAGGCCCTCGGGGGCGGGATCCTGCCGGTGTCCGCCGTCGTCGGCGACTCGAAGGTGCTGCGGCTGCTGACGCCCGGGCGGCACGGCTCGACGTTCGGGGGCAACCCGCTCGCGTGCGCCGTGGGGCTCGCCGTCGTGGACCTGTTGCGACGCGGGGCGTTCGTGGAGCACTCGCGCGTGCTCGGTGCGCACCTGCACGCGCGGCTCGCCGAGCTCGTGGACACCGGGCTGCTCAAGGAGTCGCGCGGGGTGGGCCTGTGGGCCGGCATCGACGTGGACCCGGGCCGTGGCACCGGGCGCGAGGTGTGCGAGGCGCTCATGGCCCGCGGCATCCTCGCCAAGGACACGCACGGCCAGACGCTGCGGATCGCCCCGCCGCTCGTGATCCGCGAGGCCGAGCTCGACCGGGCGCTCGACGAGCTCACCGCCGTCCTCCGCGCGCGCTGAGCCCCCCCACCCCGCGGGACACCACGCGCCCCAGAGCCCCCTTGCGGGACACCACGCACACCAGAGCCCCCTTGCGGGACGCTACGAGCCCGCCACGTCCCGCAAGAGCACCCACAACCCACAAAGCCCCCTTGCGGGACACCACGCGCCCCAGAGCCCCCTTGCGGGACACCACGCGCCCAAGAGCCACCTTGCGGGACGCTACGAGCCCGCCAGGTCCCGCAGAGCAAGCCGTAGCGGCCGGGTCTCGCTCGAGGGCTGGCCTCGGGGGCGCGCTGCCCGCGGGGCGCCGTCGTCGTGCGCCATGATGGGGGCGTGAACTCCCGCTCGCCGCGCGGCCTCGACCCGATCGACGAGGCGATCGTGCGCGAGCTGGCCCTCGACGCCCGCCGCTCGTACGCGGACATCGGCGCGCGCGTGTCACTGTCCGCCCCCGCGGTGAAGCGGCGCGTGGACCGGCTGCGGGACTCCGGGGTCATCCACGCGTTCACGGTCGAGCTCGACCACGCCGCGCTCGGATGGGAGACCGAGGCCTACGTCGAGGTGTTCTGCGCGGGCTCCACGAGCCCGGAGACGATGCGCGTGGCCGTCGAGCCGTACCCCGAGGTCGTCTCCGCGAGCACCGTCACGGGCGAGGTGGACCTGCTGCTGCACGTGCGCGCGCGGGACATGCGACACCTCGAGCGCGTGGTCGAGCGGCTCAACGCCGAGCCGTTCGTGGTGCGCACCAGGTCCACGGTGGTGCTCTCCGCCCTGGTCCGCCGCGCGAGCGCCGTCGGCACCCCCGACGCCTGACCGGCCGCCCCGTCCCACCTCGCCCACCGGCCCTCGGCAGTACCGCACCCCCCGTTCGCCGAGAGGAAAACGCATTGCGTCGACCCGTGAGTGGCCTCACCCTGGACGGATGACAGACGCGAACCATGCGGTCGAGGCGTACGGGCTCGTCAAGCACTTCAAGGACACGAAGGCCGTCGACGGCGTGGACCTCACGGTCCCCACGGGCACGGTGCTGGGACTCCTCGGCCCGAACGGCGCGGGCAAGACCACCACGGTCCGCATGCTCGCGACCCTGCTGCGGCCCGACGCCGGCACCGCTCGCGTGATGGGCCACGACGTCGTCACGGAGGCCGACGCCGTCCGCTCGATCGTGGGGCTGACCGGCCAGTTCGCCTCCGTCGACGAGGACCTCACGGGCGCGGAGAACCTGCGGCTCATCGCGCGCCTCTACGGCTTCTCGTGGCCGCAGGCCCGCGCGCGCACCGACGAGCTGCTCTCCGCATTCGAGCTCTCCGAGGCGGCGAGCCGCCAGGTCAAGACGTACTCCGGGGGCATGCGGCGGCGCATCGACCTCGCCGCGTCGATGGTGATCTCCCCGCGCGTGCTGTTCCTCGACGAACCCACCACGGGCCTCGACCCGCGCAGCCGCGGCCAGGTGTGGGAGATCGTGCGGCTCCTCGTGGCCGACGGCGCGACCGTGCTGCTCACCACCCAGTACCTCGACGAGGCCGACCAGCTCGCCCACCGCATCTGCGTCATCGACCACGGCAAGGTCATCGCTCAGGGCACACCGGGCGAGCTCAAGGCCTCCGTGGGCACCGGGGCACTCTCCCTGCGCGTCGTGGACCCGGCCGACCGCGCCGCGGCCGCCGACATCGTGGCGCGCGTCCTCGGCACCCCCGTCGAGCTCTCCGGCGACGTGGCCGCGCTCGCGGCCAGGGTGCCCGACGACGACGACGCACCCCGGCGTGCCGCGTCCCTCCTGCCCGAGCTGCACGCGGCGGGTCTCAAGGTCGCGGAGTTCTCGCTCGGCCAGCCGAGCCTCGACGAGGTGTTCCTCGCCCTGACCGGGCACCGCACCGAACCCGAGACACCCACCGACGAAGACGCCGAGGAGGAGGTCGCATGAGCGCCCAGCACCACCCCGTGAGCGACGCCGTCGCCGCCTCGCGCGAGACGAACCCGCTCGTCCAGGCACTCTCGCTCGACACGCACCCGCGGCGCCCCGGCCCCGTCGCGACGTCGCTCGCGTTCGCGTGGCGCGCCCTGCTCAAGATCAAGCACGTGCCCGAGCAGCTCTTCGACGTCACGCTCACGCCCATCATCTTCACGCTCATGTTCACGTACCTGTTCGGCGGGGCGCTCGCGGACTCACCGCGCGAATACCTGCAGTTCCTGCTGCCGGGCATCCTCGTGCAGACCGTGCTCATCACCACCGTGTACACGGGCTTCACGCTCAACACCGACATCACCAAGGGCGTGTTCGACCGGTTCCGCTCGCTGCCGATCTGGCGTCCCGCGCCGATCGTCGGCGCGCTGCTGGGCGACTCCGTGCGCTACACGATCGCCTCGGCCATCACGATCGGGCTCGGGCTCGTCCTCGGCTTCCGGCCGGCCGGCGGGGTGCTCGGCGTGCTCGCCGGCGTCGGGGTCCTCGTGCTCTTCGCGTTCGCGCTGAGCTGGGCGTTCACGATCCTCGGCCTCGTCATGCGCACGCCCAACGCCGTGATGGGCACGTCGATGATGATCCTGTTCCCGCTGACGTTCGCGAGCAACGTGTTCGTGGACCCCAGGACCATGCCGTCGTGGCTCCAGGCGTGGGTGGAGGTCAACCCGGTGTCCCACCTCGTCACGGCCGTGCGCGGGCTCATGGCGGGCACCGTGACGCCGTCGCAGATCCTGTGGGTCTTCGTGGCCGCGGCAGCCCTCACGGCCGTCCTGGCGCCCATCACGATGGCGATCTACCGCCGCCGCAACTAGCCCTAGGAGAAGTCGACGCCACGGATGGACGGGCCGGCGTCAGCACCGGCGCGCACGACCATCACGGGGCACGCCGAGTGGTGCAGCACCGCCTGGCTCGTCGAGCCGAGCAGCAGCCCCCGGAACCCGCCGCGCCCGCGCGAGCCGACCACCACGAGGTCCGTGGCCGTCGAGAACTCCGTGAGCAGCTCGGCCCCCGTGCCGTCGAGGGCGTGGCGTCGCACGTCCACGCCGGGGTAGTCCGCGATCGCACGGTTGACGACGACGTCGAGCCCCTCGGCGACGTCCGCGAGCACCTGCTCGTGATCGATCGCGGCGGGCAGCCACGCGAGCACGCCCGCCCCGGCCGCGACGGGGATGGCCGCGACGGCCGTCAGGACCGCGCCCCACGCCTGCGCCTCTTCCATGGCCCGGCGCAACGCGCACTCGGCCGCGGGAGAGCCGTCGACGCCCACGACGATCCGCTTGACGGGCTTGGGCGGCGCGAACCCCTCCTCGCCGTCTGCACGCTCCCGCAGCGGGACCACCACCGTGGGGCAGTGCCCGTGGGCCGGCAGCGCGCTCGAGACGGTGCCGAGCAAGCGCTCGGCGAACCCGCCCCGCCCGCGGGTCCCGACCACGGCGAGCCGCACACCGCGCGACATCTCCACCAGGACGCTCGTGGCGTCCCCGGTCGCGACGCACGCGGAGACTTCGAGCCCGAGCCCATCGACGCGTTGCTGCGCCTCGGCGACCACCACGCGCGCGCCCTCACGGATCGAGGAGTCGTCGAGCGCCGCGTATCCGCCGTCGAGCGACGCGGCCGCGAAGGAGGGCAGCGCGTACGCGCACACGATCTGGAGCGCCCACCCTCGCGTCTTCGCCTCGGCCGCCGCCCAGTCGAGCGCGTGCAGCGAGGCGTCCGAGCCGTCGATGCCGACGAGCACGGTGTCTGTCCGTTCGACCTCAGGGTCGTGCTGCGAGTTCCCCACGCCTCCAGTGTGCCCCGAAATCGACGATCCCGCTGCCCCTCTGCGCACAACTCTTTACCTTCACTAGACAATCCTTTACATCACCAAGTCCGGCGGGGAGGAAGGTGGAGCACTAGTTCCCTCTCAGGGCACAAACGCTCCACCTCGAGGCACGCCTCCGAGGTGAGGCGGGCCTCGAGGTGAGGCGGGCCGACGACGGCGCCCCGCGGCACCTCAGGCGACGAGGTACGCCTCCCACGCGGGCTCCGGAGGCCCGGCGGCGAGCAGCGCGAGGCTGCCCCGGGGCGGCAACGGCGTGAACCGGAGGTCCCAGCCGAGGTCGACCAGGAGGTGGTCCGCCTTGCGGTGGTTGCAGCGCGCGCACGCGGCGACGACGTTGGTCCACTCGTGGCGACCGCCCCGCGAGCGTGGCAGGACGTGGTCCACGGTGTCCGCGGCACCCTCGCAGTAGGCGCACCGGTGGGCGTCGCGCTGCAGCACGGTGCGCCGCGTGGGTGGCACGGGCCGACGTCGGGGCACCGCGACGTAGCGCGCGAGGCACAGCACGAGCGGGACGGGCACGCTCAGCGACGGGGAGCGGAGCATGCGGCCGTCGGTCTCGACGACGATCGCCTTGCCCGTGGTGACGAGGACGACGGCGCGGTGCATCGTGACGACGCACAACGGCTCGCCGCTCGCGTTGAGGACCAGCGACCTGCGTGGCGGCGCAGCGGGCATCAGCATGGAGCGCCTCCTCGGCGTCCGGCCGGCGCGGGTGGCATCCCGCCCGGTCCCGTCTCGTACGAGCGACACCAGGTTACGCGCGCAGCCCCGGAAATCCATGCATATTCATGACGAAGGCCCCGCAGCGCGTGGCATGCGGGGCCTTCGGCGAAGCTGGTGCTGGTTCAGCCGGTCACACGGATGAACACCGGGTTGGACTGCCAGATCGAGCGGAACTGGATCGTCTTGCCGGGGCGGGGTGCGTCGATCTGCTGGTTGTCGCCCGCGTAGATGCCCACGTGGCCGGGGCTCCAGATGATGTCACCGGGCTTGGCGTCCTTGCGGCTCACGACGGTGCCGGCCTTCTTCTGGCCCGACGTCGTGCGCGGCAGGGAGATGCCGAGCTTGCCGAACACGTACTGCGTGAAGCCCGAGCAGTCGAAGCCCTTCGGGGAGCTGCCGCCCGAGCGGTACGGCACACCCACGTAGCGGGCTGCGATCTCGAGGACGGCGTTGCCCTCGACGGCCTGGGGGATCTTGCCGCCGTCCTTGGCGGGCTTGTCCGTGCTGGGGGCGCGGTCGGTGTCGCGCGACGTCGGCGGGGGCGTCCGCACGACGGGAGCCTCGGGCTCCGCCTCCTTGACGAGCTTGACCTTCGGGATGTCGAAGGACCACTCGGTCTCCGCGTCCACCGTCACCTGGGGGGCCGTCGCGAGGGCGCTCAGTGCGCCGGCTGCGAGGCTCGCGGTGTCGACGGCGGGAAGCGCTGCGACCTCGTTGGGGGCGGCCGCGGTGGCGGGGGCGACCCCGAGCATGCCGACGACGATTCCTGAGGTGGCTGCCGCGACTCCGGCGCGTCGACCGACCACGGCGATGTTGCCGGTCGCAGCGAGCGCGAAGTCGTCGAGCGGGGTGATCGGTCGACGGGCCGCGCGGTGACGGCCTCTGGTCGTTACAACGGTCACTCAGTACCTCTCCTGAACGCCAACGAGGTGAGCTGTCGGGTTCGGGTGGGAGAGCACCCGGCCGCGCGAGCGCCCCGAGAGGCACTTGCCCGGCTTCACCCCAAGGATCTCCGTGACCGGAAATCCAAAGTGGTTCCCCCGCCCCTGCCGGCGAGTAGTGCGAACCTCACGCAGCGGCAGGGCTAGGCGTCCTGCGCGAGGGCTCTCGGGAGGAGGGTTCCCAGGAGCAAGTGTGACGGTACCCGAACCCGACCGGGATTGTCACGTCTTGGTCACGGTCAGTTCACGAGGTGGATACTGTGCCTAGAGCGGCGACACGAAGATGTGCCGCGCGATCTCCTCGGGCAGCTCGAGCTCCGTCTCGGCACCCTCGGCACCCACCACGAGCTCGCCCGCACCCAGGGTCACCGTGACGCGTGCACCCGGCACCACCCCGGCACCCTCGAGCTCGGCGAGCAGCTCGACATCGGTCTGGATCGGCTCGCCGAGGCGGCGCACCACGCCCTGGACCGCGCCGTCGGACAACGTCGTGATGGAGACCACGCCGTCGAGGAACGCCTCGGTCACGCGCGGCTCCCCCAGCTCGGAGAGCCCGGGGATCGGGTTGCCGTACGGGGAGTGCTGCGGGTGGTCGAGGAGCTCGACGAGGCGGCGCTCGACGCGGTCGCTCATGACGTGCTCCCAGCGGCAGGCCTCGTCGTGCACGTAGGGCCAGTCGAGGCCGATCACGTCCGTGAGGAGCCGCTCGGCGAGGCGGTGCTTGCGCATGACGCGCGTCGCCTTCGCGAGGCCCTCGCCGGTCAGCTCGAGGTGCCGGTCACCGGCGACGACCACGAGGCCGTCGCGCTCCATGCGCGCCACCGTCTGCGAGACGGTGGGCCCCGAGTGCCCGAGCCGCTCGGCGATGCGCGCGCGCAACGGCGTGATGCCTTCCTCGGACAGCTCGTAGATCGTCCGTAGGTACATCTCCGTCGTGTCGATGAGATCGCTCACGTCCGCCGCTCCTCACGTCGTCGCTGCATCGGTCTTCCCCCAGGTTAGGCCACGTGGCACCCCGGAGATGGCGCCGTGTCGCGAAACAGCTCGCGGTCGGCGCGGCCCGAAGTCGTACAGTGGCGCCGTGACGCGCCCCACCATCGAGATCCCCGCCCACCTGCTGCCCCGCGACGGCCGGTTCGGCTCCGGTCCGTCCAAGGTGCGTCCTGCTCAGGTCAACACCCTAGGGGGCCTCGGGGCTTCCCTCCTGGGCACTTCGCACCGCCAGCCGCCCGTGCGCGACCTGGTGCGGCGGATCAAGGTGGGGCTGGGCGAGCTCTTCGGGCTGCCCGACGGCTACGAGATCGCCCTCGGCAACGGCGGCGCCACGGCGTTCTGGGACGTCGCGACGTTCAGCCTCGTCGCCGAGCGCGCCTCGCACGGGGCCTTCGGGGAGTTCGGCGCCAAGTTCGCGACGGCCACCTCGCGCGCACCCTTCCTCGTGGACTCGCTCGTCACGCGCGCGGAGCCGGGCAGCGTCGCGCTGCCCACGGTGGCCGACGGCGTCGACCTGTACGCCTGGCCCCACAACGAGACCTCGACGGGTGCGCTCGCGCCCGTGCGCCGCCTCGGCAGCCCGAGCGTGCCCGACGGCGACCACCCGCTCGTCGTCGTCGACGGCACCTCGGCCGCGGGGGCCGTGCCCTTCGACGTCGCCGCGACCGACGCCTACTACTTCGCCCCGCAGAAGGTGCTCGCCGCCGACGGCGGTCTCTGGCTCGCCGTGCTCTCCCCGGCGGCCGTGGCGCGTGCCGAGCGCCTCGCCGCCTCCCGGTGGATCCCCGAGTTCCTCGACCTGTCGGTGGCCGTGACGAGCTCGCGCCAGGACCAGACGCTCAACACCCCGGCGATCGCGACGCTCGTGCTGCTCGCCGAGCAGGTCGACTGGCTGCTCGCCCAGGGCGGCATGGCCTGGGCGTCGGCGCGCTCGGCCGAGTCCTCGGGGCACGTGTACGCGTGGGCCGGGTCCCGGGAGTGGGCCACGCCGTTCGTCGCGGATCCCGCGCTGCGCTCGCCCGTGGTCGCGACGGTCGACCTGGCCGAGTCCGTCGAGGCGTCCGCCGTCGTGCAGGTGCTGCGTGCGCACGGGGTGCTCGACGTCTTCCCGTACCGCAAGCTCGGCCGCAACCAGCTGCGCATCGCGACGTTCCCCGCCGTCGAGCCGGACGACGTCCGCGCGCTCACCGCGAGCATCGACTACGTCGCCGAGCGCCTCTAGCCCTGACCCTCCCTCCCCCGGCCCCACCTGGCCAGGGCCCCGTCGCCACGCGAGGAAGTGAGCGAGCGGGCGCGTGGAGACACAGCACGGCCCAGGGCCGGTCTGCGGGAGCACAGACCGGCCCTGGGCCGTGAGATCGGGTTGCTAGTGCTGCGTGCGGCGGCGGATCGCGACGAGCAGGGTGCCCGCGGCGATCAGGCCGGCGACCCCGGCGAGCAGGCCGGCGGTCTGGTTACCGGTGAGGCCGAGCAGGTCGGGCAGGCCGTCGTCGTCGTCCGGGTCGGGACCGGCCGGCGGCGCGTCGGCGGGGCCGGCGCACACGGCGCTCGGCAGCGGGTAAGCGACGGTGAGCACCACGGAGGGGCTCGCCTCGAACTCGATGTCGGCGGTCGGGACCACCCAGTCCCACTCGTCGCCCTGGACCCACTCACCGTTCTCGAAGCTCCAACCCGGCCAGTCGGTGCCGTTGCCGTCGGCGTCTGCCTCGGCGCCCGGCCACAGGATCTTGCCGGACATGGGCTGGCCGGACACGACGTAGTCCGCGCCGCCCGGGTTGAGGAAGGTCAGTGTGACCGTCGAGTCGTCGGCGTCCGCGGGCTGGGTGCCGTGCGCGGCCTCCCACTCGAGGTAGGGCACGTCACCGACGCACAGAGCGCCGGCCGAGACCTCCAGGGTGGGCTCGGGTGGCGGTGGGTACAGCTCGTCCGCCGCGGCGGCTCCCGCGCTCCCGAGGAGTGCGACGAGCGCCACTCCAGCTACCGCGTGACTACGCTTCATCTCAGTATCTTTCGCCAGGTCCGTCACCCTCATGCGGCGGGAGATCCCCTGAGTCGGAGATTCCCGTCGAATCGGACATATCGGTGCAAGTCTCGCACGCTCAGACGCAGATGTCAGCCCCGGGGGCGGGTGAATACGTCAGCCGGCGGCACAGTTCCCGGGGACGCGCAGCCGCCCGGGGGCCGTCGTCGTCGGCGTCGACCACACCTCGACGGGACCGGCGCGCGGCACGAGCCACTCGAACTCGTAGGCGACCGACTGTCCCGGTGCGAGCTCGACCGAGATCAGGTTGACGTCACGCCCCTCCTCGACGGCCTGCCGGCCACCCACGGCCACGCCGTCGACCCTCGTCGCGAGGAGCGAACCGCCCGCGGGACCGTACGCCGAGACGCGCGTGATGAACGAGCCCTTGGGCACGTCGGCGAGGCCCGTCACGTACTTCGGCAGGTCCTCGACGCTCGAGGGCACGCGCGACACGAGCCGCAGCCGGGTGACCACCCGCATCCCGTCGTCCGTGCAGGTCACGCGCGCCACGTCGACCTCGGCGCCGAGGAAGTAGTCGAGCTTGCCGCCCGTCGCGTCGTTGAGGAACACTCCGCCGGCCATGGGCGCCGCCCCGCTCAGGAACGCCCCGGACAGCCCCGCCTCGCGCAACCCGGTCTGCTCCGTCTCGCGCGTGGACCACACGAGCATGCGCCCCTCGCCGGTCGCCGTCGCGAGCCCGTCGATCAGCCCGGTGACGTCCCCGCCCCCCGCGACGAGCCTCGCGAACACCCGGCCCGCGGCGTCGGCGAAGAACTCGTCGGCATCGGCCTGCTTCTTGTAGCGCAGGTACGGCTCGTGCAACAGCTCGGCCACCACCGAGTCCGCGTCGAGCGTCGTGCCGTCCTCGGTCGTGACCGGGCCGGTCGCGGCGAGCACGGCGGCGAGGGCGACGACGTCGGTCGCGATCACACCGTCCACCTTCTCGCCGGTGTCCGCCTCCCACATGGCGGCCGCGAGCGCCGCGGTTCGCGGGAAGTCGGGGGTCAGCGCGACGTTCTGGATGATCCGGCCGAGCGACTCGGAGTGGATCTCCAGCTCGGCGGGCGTGAGCGGCAGGACCGGCTCGTCGAACCGCTCCAGGTCGGTGCCGGCGCGCGTGGTCGACATCGAGAGCGCGCCGTCGTCGGCGGTGATGACGGTGAGCGCGCCGACGAGGCCACCCGTGGAGCGCAGCTCGGCGGAGTTGAGGAAGAGGGCGAGGTAGCGGCGTTCGCCGTCGGCCCCGAGCATGGACGGCAGGAGGGCGCTCACCCGGGCGCCGGTGCGCAGGGCGGAGGCGACGTCGGCGACCTCGTCGCGCACCACCTCGACCTGCTCGGCGACCACGGGGAGCAGCCCACCGGTGTCGATGCCCGCGAGGGAGGCGCTGGCCCGCTCTCCGGCGTCGGCGGCGGCGGCGAGCTCCGGCGCGGCGGCCGCGAGGGGACCGAGGTCGATCTGGCCGTCGACGGGGGCGAGGCCGCCCGAGGCGACGAGGGAGGCGACGTCGACGACGGGTGCCACACCGTCGCGCGCGAGCTCGTCCAGCGCGCCGGTGAGCGTCGTGACCGCGCGCAGGTTGGCACCGAGCCAGGGCACGGACGACGCCGCCGCCCACACCGGGTCGGCCGTCGCCTCACGCGCGCGCTCCATCGAGTCGGTCATGGACTCGAGCTGACGAGCGGCCTCGACCGCGTCGCCCTTGCCGATCGCGTCGCGCGCCTTGGAGGCCGAGGACTGTGCGTCGCTCAGCCCGACGTAGGCGATCGAGCCCTTCCAGCCGACCCAGACCGCGACGCCGACGACGGCGACCGCCAGCGCGGCCGCGACCCACCACAACCGGCGCCACCGCGACCGTCCCGATCCGTTTCCCCCCGTTGACATGCGTCAATCTTCACATACCGGGCGCGTGTCCGAGAGGGCTGAACAGGTGGTTCACCCGGTGGTTCTCACGGCCGGGCACGCGTGGCCGACGGCGGCCCCGTCACGCCGCGACGTCGCGCGCCGGCCGCTCGGGGTGGACCACCTGGAGCCGGGGCGAGGTCCGCAGCGAGTAGTGCACCTCGACCCCCCAGCGCCGGCGCGTCCACCACACCGCCCACAGCGCGACGAGCAGCGCACTGATGGACCCGACGCCGATGGACCATCGCGGCCCGACGTACTCCCCGACCCACCCCACGAGCGGCGAGCCCACCGGGTTCGCCCCGAGGAACACGACCATGTAGAGCGCCATGACCCGCCCGCGCATCGACGGGGTCGTCGAGAGCTGCAGCGTCGCGTTGGCAGCCGTGAGCATCGTGAGCGAGGCGAAGCCCACGGGGATGCACGCGACCACGAACGACGGGTAGGTCGGCATGAGCGCGAGCACGCCCGTGGTGAGGCCGAAGGCGAAGGCGGAGCCGATGACGAGCCGCACCCGCGGGTGCTCGCGCCGGGCCGCGAGCAGGGCTCCGGCGAGCGAGCCGATCGCGAGGACCGAGCCGAGGATGCCGTACTCGCTCGCACCGCGCCCGAACTCGACGCGGGCCATGAGTGCGCTCGTGAGCTGGAAGTTCAGCCCGAACGTCGACACGACACCGACGACGACGAAGATCACGATGATGTCGCTCCGGCCGCGCACGTACGCGATGCCGTCCCGGATGGACCCGCCCCTCCCCTCCTTGGCGCGCTCCTCGCGGAACATCGTCTCTGTCGAGATCCGGTACAGCGCGAGCAGCGTCGCGAGGAAGCTCACGGCGTTGATGATGAACACCCAGCCCGTGCCGACGGCGGCGATGAGCAGGCCCGCGACGCCCGGGCCGATGAGCCTGGCCGTGTTGAACATCGCGGAGTTGAGTCCGACGGCGTTCGCCAGGTTGCTGCGCGGCACGAGCTCGGTGACGAAGACCTGTCGCACGGGCGCGTCGAACGCCGAGGCGACGCCGAGCAGGAACGCGAGCACGTAGACGTGCCACAGCTCCGCGACCCCGGCGAGCACGAGCCCGCCGAGCACGGCAGCGAGCACTCCCTGCACGCCCTGCGTGACGAAGAGCAGCTTGCGGCGGTCCACGCGGTCGGCGAGCGCCCCGGCCCAGGCGGAGAACAGCAGCGCGGGGGCGAACTGGAGGGCGGTCGTGATGCCGATGGCCACACCGGAGTCGTTCGAGAGCTCGGTCAGGACGAGCCAGTCCTGGGCGACTCGCTGCATCCAGGTGCCGACGGAGGCGACGAGCGCGCCGGACACCCACCAGCGGTAGTTGCGGTACTTCAGCGAGGCAAAGGTCTGTGACATCAGCTTTCGGCGATTCTGGTGAGGATGGCGCTCGCCCGGGCGAGGGTCTCCCGCTCCTGGGGCGTCAGCGCGGCGAGCTCGCGGGCGAGCCAGGCGTCGCGGCGGCGCATCGTCTCGCGGACCTCTTCGCGGCCTGCCTCCGTGACGGAGACGACCACCTGGCGACGGTCCGTGGGGTGGGCTTCGCGCGTGGCGAGGCCCAGCTCCTCGAGATGCTTGACGGCGCGGGTGGCCGACGGCGGACGGATGCGCTGGAACTCGGCGATCTCGCCCGGCGTCGTGGTCCCGTACTTGACGAGCCGCACGAGGATCGAGAACTGCACGTCCGGCAGGTCGGCGGCCCCCCGCTCGGAGCGGACGCGGCGCCACGAGCGCGCGAGCGCGACGCGCAAGGAGGCGGCGAGGGGCGCCGGGCGACACTGCGACGCCGGGATGCTCGGCGTCGGCGCAACCCCCTCTGGGACTGCGGGGGGTTCGAGGGTGCCGGACACGACGTTTAGCGTACCTCATTACTTTGCGTAACGAAAGTCGAGACGGTGGCCGACGGCGGCCCGCGGGCGAATCCGGCCGCCGTGGTGCTGCCCGCGGACGCGACGACGCCCGGGCCCCCTCGCAGGGACCCGGGCGTCGAGGGTGGGACGGCCGCTGCCTAGATGTTGAAGGCCGCCCGGATCCCGCCGAGGGCGAAGTAGACGACGAAGAGCGCGGAGGTGATCCACATCAGCAGGTGGACCTCCTTGGCCTTGCCCCTCGCGACCTTGATGACCACGAACGCGATGAACCCGGCGCCGATACCGGCGGCGATCGAGTAGGTGAACGGCATGATGACCGCCACGAGGAACGCCGGGATGGCGACCTCGACGTTCTTCCAGTCGATGCCGGTCACCTGCGAGAACATGAGGAAGCCGACGACGACGAGCGCGGGTGCGGCCGCCTCCGACGGGACCATGTTCACGAGGGGCGCGAGGAAGGTCGCGAGCAGGAACGCGATGCCGGTGACCACGGACGCGAGGCCCGTGCGGGCACCGTCACCGACGCCGGCGGCCGACTCGATGTAGCTCGTGTTGGACGACACCGAGGCTGCACCACCAGCGGCGGCCGCGACGGAGTCGACGATGAGGATCTGCTTCGTGTTCGGGGGGTTGCCGTCCTTGTCGAGGAGGTCCGCCTCGCCACCGACGGCCACCATCGTGCCCATCGTGTCGAAGAAGTCGGCGAGCATGATCGAGAACACGAGCAGGACGACCGCGACGATGCCGATCTTCTCGATCGAGCCGAAGAGCGAGAACTGGCCGAGCAGGCCGAAGTCGGGCAGAGCGACCGGGCTGCCGGAGAGCGCCGGCGTGTTCAGCATCCAGCCGGTCGGGTTGGGGGTGTCGGTCGCGAACATGCCGCCGACCTTGGCGGTGAGCTCGATGACGACGGCGAGCGCCGTCGTCGCCACGATCGAGATGAGGATCGCACCGCGGACCTGCTTGACCATGAGGACGATCATGAGCAGGAGGCCGAACACGAAGGTGAAGATGGGCCAGCCCTGGAGCGTGCCACCGACGCCAAGAGTCACGAGGGGGCTACCGGGGCGGACGATCCCGGCGTCGACGAGACCGACGAGGGCGATGAACAGACCGATGCCCACGGAGATCGCCAGCTTGATCTCTCGTGGCACCGCCTTGAACACCGCGGTCCGGAACCCGGTCAGCACCAGGATCAGGATGATGATGCCTTCGAGGACGATGAGACCCATCGCGTCCGCCCAGGTCATGCCCTCGAGGCTCGCGACGGAGTACAGGAGGAAGGCGTTGAGCCCGAGCCCGGCCGCGATGGCGATCGGGAACTTGGCGAACACACCCATCGCGATGGTCAGCAAGCCCGCAGCAAGCGCGGTGGCCGCCGCGACCCGCGCAAACCCGTCGAACCCTTCCCCACCAAGAAGTGCGCCGGAACCGTCCGGGATGCCGCGCAAGATGATCGGGTTCAGCACGATGATGTAGCTCATCGCGAAGAAGGTCACCAAGCCGCCGCGGATCTCTTGCGAGAAGCTCGAGCCGCGCTCGGTGATCAGAAAGTAACGGTCTAGAGCGCCTTTGAACCCGGACGCCTTCGGGGTGGTGGTTGTCGCCATGGGCGACAGAGTGCCAGAACCCTGGCCCACCCCACGAACGAACCGCCAGGCAACTTGGGCAGACTGTGGTCATGAAGCTCGACGTCCTCACCGTCTGCACCGGGAACATCTGCCGCTCCCCGGCCGCCGAACGCCTGCTCGCCGCACGCACCGGCCTGTCCGTGCGCAGCGCCGGGACGCACGCCGTCGTCGGCGCCCCCGTCTCCGCGCCCATGGCGGCACTGCTCGACGAGGCCCGGATCGCCACGGCGGGCTTCGCCGCGCGGCAGCTCTCGGCCGAGCTCCTGACCGAGCCCGCGCTCGTGCTGACCATGACGCGCGAGCACCGGTCCGCCGTGGTCGAGCTGGACCCCGGTGCGCTCGGGCGCACCTTCACGCTGCAGGAGTTCGCGCGGCTCGCGGCAGGGCTGCCCGCGGCGGCGCTCGCGGAGGTGCACGACGTGCCGGGCCCGCGCGCGAGGCTCGAGTCGCTCGTCGCCGCGGTGCGCACGGCCCGTGCGAGGGCCGCCGTCCTGCCCGGCGCCGCGACGGGCGACGACATCACCGACCCGTACGGCCGCCCCCCGCAGGTCTACGCCGAGGTCTACACCCAGATCAGCGCAGCCGTAGCCACCCTCACCCGCCTCCTCGCCGAGCCCCCACCCATCCGCGAGGTAGTGCCGGGCGCTCCGGGGTAGGCCTGCGGCGGCACTACGTCGCGCACTCGGCCCTACCTCGCGGGATAGGGTCGGGGCGTGCCCTCGCTGATCACCGTGCTGCTGCACCCGGAGTCCCGCCGGCCCGACCCCGAGCCGGCGCCCGTCGACCTCGCGCGCGTCATCCTCGTGGGGACCTGTGTGTGGGCCGCCGTACTGATCGGCGCCGTGATCGCCCGGGTGGCCGGGGTCGCCGGTGCGATCTCCTGGGTGTGGGTCGCCGTCGTCGGCGTCGTCCTCGGCCTCCTCGGCCTGCTCTGGACCCGCCGCAACCGCACCCGCTGGCAGTCCGAGACCGCCTGACCCCCATGGCGAAGGGTCCGTTCCCGGACGGAACGAACCCTTCGGACCATGCCTGCCGCCCGGCGGTGCCGGTGGTGCGGCGGCCCCGGGGCGCACTGCCCCGGGGCCGCGATCGACGCCGTGCTCAGCGCACGCGCAGGTCGACCACCTTGCTGGTCTTCTTCGCAACCTCGGTCGAGCCGTTGTAGGTGACCTTGATCTTGTGCGTCCCCTTCTTCAGCTTGGGCAGCGTGATCGTGACCTTCCCACCGTGCTTGGCCTTGACCGTGACGGTCCTGATCTTCTTCTTGCCGTCGTAGACCACGACCTTGCCGGTGGGCTTGGCGACACCGGTGGCCTTGATCGTCACCGTCACCTTGCCCTTCGTGCCCACCCGCACCGACTTCTTGGCGAGCTTCGCCGTGACCTTCGCCTTCGTCTTGGTGACCTTGAGCGTCACGGCCTTCGACGTCGAGCCCGCGACCGCAGCGTCCGAGGAGACGAACTCAGCGATCACCCGGTGCGTGGCCACCTTGAACGTGGGCTTCACCTTGAGCGTCGCCTTGCCCGCCTTGACGGTGGCCGCACCGAGCACGGTCTTCCCGGAGCGGAAGGTGACCTCGCCCTGCGCCGCACCCGCCGGCACGGCGACCGTGGCAGTCAACGTGACCGTCTTCGACGAACCGAACACCTGCGCGGCGCTCGACCTCGTCAACGTCACCGAGCTGGCGACCTTCGCCACGAGTCCCGTCGCCGACGACGTAGCGCTCGCCGGCTCGTGTCCCGGCGCGCTCGCCGTGACCCGCACCGCCAACACCTTGCCATGATCGGCGGACGTCACCGTGTAGGTCCGCGATGTCGCACCCGTGATCGGAGCACCGCCGCGCAACCACTGGTACGCCGTCGACGCTCCAGCCGGGAGGCTGCCCGACACGGACGCGGTCAGCACCGAACCGATACTCGCCGAGCCCGAGATCGAAACCACACCCAGGTCAAGCTGAACCGGGGGCTGCGGCGGCACCGTGACCTGGTCAGAGACGACCGAGGGGGCAGAGCTGCCGACGGCGTTCGACGCGACGACCCTCGCCGAGTACGTGCCACCCGGAAGATCGGTGAAGGTGTGGCTCAGCGTGGCGCCACCGACCTCGACCGGAGCCAGATCGTTGAGCAGCACCGAGTAGCCCGTCACCGGCGAACCGCCGTCATCCACGGGCGCCTGCCACGAGACCGTCACCGAACGACCCGCAACCACGATGCCCGGCTTCGCCGGAGCATCGGGGGCAGCATCCGAGAGGACGGTGTCCGGGAAGGATGCTGGGCGCCCGTTCCCGTACAGCCACGTGGAGAGCACACGGTCCAGGTTCCGTCCGGCCACCTCGGTGGCCAGCTGGACGAACTCCGCCGTCGTCGCAGACGTGCCGTTCTTGGCCGCGAACCACTCGGTCAGCAGCCTGTCGAACGCCTCGACGCCGATGGAGACTCGCAACGCTGCCAGGACGTAGCCGCCTCGGCCGTACACGGCGTTGCTGAAGAGCTCGCTCTCCTGCGTGAGACTCCCGGGAGCCACGTTCCAGAACTCCTCCTCGGTGTTCGCGGCGAACCAGGCGCGGTACTGCTCGTCCAGCGCCAGGCCGGCGTTGTCCTCGTAGTACAGGTTGGCCAGGTAGGTCGCGAAGCCCTCGTTGAGCCACAGGTCGTCGTAGCTGGCGATGCCGACGGCATTGCCGAACCACTGGTGGATGTACTCGTGCACGAAGGTGTTGCCACCCGGGACGCCCGAGAAGAAGATCCGACCGTTCGTCTCGACCCCGCCGAGAGCGATGGGATCGCGATCGGCGTTCAGCAGGGTCTCGTTGATGGTGCCGGCCGTCTCCCCGGGGTAGGCCCCGAAGCGATCCTCGGCCCAGCTCAGGATCGACGCCTGCTGGTTGTACTGCTTCTCGAGCAGCTGCTGGTTGCTGGTCTTCGAGTAGAGCGTCCGATCGACGAAGTTGCGGATCGCGATGGTGCGTCCGTCCTTCGTCTCGTAGTCGCGGACGATCTCCTTGAAGTCACCGAACGACGCGACGGTCTGGTAGGGCACCGTCGGGGTGTCGACCTGCCAGGTGCGAGTGATCTTGCCGTCGTGACGAAGCGTGGACACCAGGTTCCCGTTCGAGACGCCCGTCAGCGACTCGGGTGCGGTCAGGGCGATCGTGTAGGTCGCCCTGTCCGTCGTGCTGTTGTTGTTCGGGAACCAGTAGGTCGAGCCGAAGGGCTGACCCAGGGCGGTCGCGCCGTCGCTGTTCTCGGCGGGGAAGAAGCCCTGGTTGGACTGCCCGGCCCTCTTGAAGGCGTCGACGGTGCCCGTCGTGTAGGAGATCTCGACGGTGAACTGCTGGCCGTTCTCGATCGCCGACGTCGGCGTGATGTTGAGCTTCTGGGTGTCCTGGCTGTCGAAGTTGACCTGCTGGTAGGTACCGGCCACCCCGTCGACCTTGACCGACGAGATCGCGAAGCGTCGTGCGTCGAGACTGATCTTGGTCAGGTCCTTCTTCGCGGTCGCACGGATCTTCGTCGTCGCCGTCACGCTGGTCTGCGACGAAGGCTCGACCGGCGTGTACTCGAGGGCGATGTCGTAGTGCGCGACGTCGTAGTCCTTCGTCCCGCTGTTCGGTAGCAGAACCTCCCCGCCGATGTTGTCGATCAGGTCGTCCTCGTCCCCGCATCCGTCGGCAGCCGTGTTGGAAGCACGGCCCTGGCGCGGAACGTCACCGGCATCGGCCGGGATCAGGGTGGAGCGGTACTCCCCGACGTCGTTGAAGAAGTCCTTGAGGTCGCCCAGGCCTTGCCTGGCGATGGCCGTGGTTCCGATCCCGTCCCTGGTCTGCGACCAGACCAGCTGGTACTCCTGCGGGCCGTTGGCGTCCTCGTAGATCCACTGGTGCGTGACCGGCTTGGGGTCGCCCTCGGCGTCCGTCGCGTCCTTGTTCCACTGGAACAGGAACGGGTTGAGGAACTTGCGGTTCTTCGACACCAGCTGCTGCTGGGTCGTGTCGCCGTTCGGGTAGTACGGGAGCTTGGGGTTGTCGATGTCGGTCGACGCGCTGTCGAAGTAGCCGTCGATCAACCTCTGGTCCAGGTAGTTGAAGCGGTTCAGGTCCTGGGTGATGCTCAGGGCGCTGGACGAGCCGTCGAGGCGGACGTCGAAGACGTAGACCGTCTTGGTCCCGTTCGCGATGGCCGCCTGGTTCAGGAAGCGGTACACGGCGCGGGCGTTGGGGCACCAGCCGTTGCCCGTCACGATCGTGTGGGAGCCGGGGCTCTCCAACAGGTGGATCAGCTCCGGGTACGAGATGGTCTTGAGCGTCCAGCCCTGGCGATCGACTTCCTGGACGATGGCCTGGTCGTTGCCGAACGCCGTGTGGGTCGTACGGAAGTAGTCGAACTGGCTCCGCGTGCCGATCGTGGTGTCGCCGTTCTCGTCGTCGGCGCTGGCGAAGACTGCGTCGAGCTCGTCCTCGTAGGCGTCGATCTCGGCCTGGGACGCGAACTGTGCGGAGCTCTCCACGACCCCGGCGATGATCGGCGCGAGGTCACCCGCGGAGTTCTGACGGCCCTTCTGGTAGACGAACACGTACGTCGCCGACGAGTCGGTGTAGGCCGCGTCGGAGTTGACGAGCAGGTTCTGGATGTCCGTGAAGAGCTTGTAGTACGTGTTCGATCCGTACGCGACGCTGTTGACGGGGTCGGTGATGTCGAGGTCGTCCCCGGCGAGCAGGGGATCGAAGTGGTAGACCTCGGCGATCCCGTGCTCCTTGGCCTTCTTGTCGATGTAGTGGATCGCGTTCTGGGTGCTCTCCTGCTGCGGGCCGCCGAGGACGACCGCGTAGGTGCCGGTGCTGTTCAGGATGTCCTTCAGGTACTCGAACGGCGCCGAGACGAAGACGCTTCCCGCGCCGAGCGCCGCGTAGGAGTCGGCAAAGTAGTCGACCGTCGCTTCGACCGGTCCGGGCGCGGCGGCCTCGCCGGCGCCGGCGCCTACGTCGGCGCTGGCCAATGGGGCATGGACGATCCCGAGACCCAGCACGGTGGCCGCTATCGCAGCGGCGAACCTGTGGGTTCTGGATGACAGGGACATGGGGTGCTCCTCTGGATCACTATCTGTCGGGTGAGGGATACACGCCCACGGGTGAGCAAGCCCGGTGACGGCAGGTCGTGCCGTCACCAGGTCCATGCTTACTCGGTCCGAGGACGAGTCAGGTCTGCACCGGGGGCACCCCACCATGGACGAGGGTTGCCTATCCGCCTGCCGGGCCATGTGGCGGATCTCTTGACCTGCCACGGATCGTATGGATCTGGACAGCGATGTCCATCTACCCGAGGAGTGTCTTGCATAGTGAGACGCGTGGCCGGAGTGCCCCTCGACCCGGATCGCCGAAGCGTCAGGGGATGAGGCCCGCAGCGCGGCGCGTGTGGCGGGTCGCGTGGACCGACCACCGGGGAGCCCAGCGCGACAGCGCCCCGGCGGCGGAGCCGGAGATCGCCGCGACCACCCAGACGCCCGCCGCGAGCGAGCCGAGCGCGGCGCCCGCGGAGAGGATGAGCGGGCCGGCCGCGTTGCCCGAGTCGCCCAGCAGCCGCCACACCCCGAGGAACTGGGAACGGTAGGAGGCCGGTGCGACGTCGGCCCCGAGCGTCATGATGATCCCCGAACCGATCCCGTTGCCGAAGCCGAGCAGCATCGCGACCAGAGCGACCGCCGCGAGCGTCCCCGTCACGGGCAGCAGCGCGAACGCGACCATCATCGTGAGCATCGAGGGTATGCCGATCCACAGCCGCCCCCGCAGGTCCATGAGGCGCCCGGACGGGTAGAACAGCAGCATGTCGACGGCGCCCGACAGGCCGAAGATCAGGCTCGTGGTGGTCGGGCTCATGCCGAGGTGCTCGGTCCACAGCGGCAGCACCGTGGTCCGCGCGCCGCGCACGGTGCCGATGAGGACGACGGCGAGCCCCAGGGTGCCGAGCAGCGAACGGTGCTCGCGCACGATGGCGCGCAGCGACATGGGCACCACGGTGCGCGCGGAGTCGAGTGGCGCGACGTCGGGCACGAACAGCACGACGGCGGCCGCCACCACGCAGAGCGCCACGGCGAGCCAGTAGGCGCCGCTCGTGCCGGAGAGGTGGATCGCGAGGGCACCGGCGAACGGGCCGACGAACGTGCCGATGCGCTGCGTGCCTGCAAGCGTCGACAGTGCCCGTGCGCGCAGGAGCGGGGGCGCCGCCTCGGTGACGTACGCCTGCCGGGCGACCGTGAACACGGCGCCCACGAAGCCGGTGACCAGCACGGCCACCGCGAAGAGCCACAGCGACGGCGCGAGCGCGCACGCGACGAGCGCGAGCACCATGACCCCGCCCGCGAGGAGCATCGCGCGCCGGTCCCCGATCCGCCCCGCGAGCATGCCCGCGGGGACGTCGCCGAGGATGTGCCCCACCCCGATCAGCGCGACGATCAGCCCCGCCTGCCCGAGCGTGCCACCCAGCTCGCGCGTGGTCACCGCGATGACCGGCAGGATCGCGCCGAGCGCGGCCTCGAACACGATCGTGGGCAGGTAGACCGCCGGGATGAGCGAGGCGATCGAGAAGTTGCGGTTCGCGGCGCCCGTCATGCCTCGACCGCCCCTTCGACCGCGAGCTCGCCGGCCCGCCCCGGTTCCGCGAGCGCGATCTCGACGACGCCACGCCTCGCCCAGTGCCCGCTCGTCCACGCGAGCGCGCGCGCGAGCCCCGCGAGGTGCACGGCGTGCGCGGGCGGCCACCACTCGACGGGTTCGCCGTCCACGCGCAGGTCCTCGTGCTCGGTCCACGACTCCGGCGTCCCGGGCACGAGCGCACCCACCCCGGCCGGGACGTCCGACGACGTGCCCTCGGAGGTCACCCGCCCCTGCGCGGGCACGACGGCGAACCCGAGCCGCTCGGCGAAGTCCCCCGGGTCGCCCACCGGGCCGGGCAGCATGGGGCCGACGTCGGACCGCTGGAACCAGTGGGGACCAGGTACGACGACGACGTCGCGCGCCCGGGCGAGCACGATCCGGTCGGGGCCGACGACGGCGGGGAGCAAGGCGGGTGTCGCCGCGGCGGGCTCGAGCGATCCACCACCCCGTCGGGGTCCGCCCTCGTGCCACGCGTCGACGAGCGCGTCCCACACCGTTCTCGCCAGGGCGGGCGTGACCGGATCGCCCTCCTCGCCGAGGTCGACGGCGGCCCAGTCCTCGGCGTCGAGCTCGGCGAGCGAGCGCTTCCCGCCGAGCGCCGCACGCATCGTGTCGCTGAGCCCGTCGAGCATGCCGGGCGCGGGTCCGAGCAGGGGCTCGAGCGCGGCCTCGAGGGCGAACGGCCCGCCGAGCCCGAGGTGCTCGGGCGACTCGTGGCGCAGCCACCACGCGACGTACGAGGGGCACGCGCGCACGGTGCGCGTCACGGCCCGGTGGGTCTGCGGGTCCGCGTCGAGGGCGAGCAGCGCGGCGGGCCACGCGTCGTCACGGACGGCATCGAGATCGGCGACGGCCTCGAGGTCCCCGAGCGCGACGTCCGGACCGAGACGCTCGGCGAGCTCCGCGAGGTAGTCCGACCAGCCCACGGGCGCGTCGTCGTCGTCGTCGAGGAAGCTGGGGCCCGTGACCACGTCGGCCATGGAGACGACCCGCAGGCCGGTGAGCACGAGCTGCGTGGCGACGGGCCAGCGCTCGGCGGCGTCGGCGTCGAGGCGGCCGATGAGCTCGGGATCGAGGAGCTCCTCCGCCGGCGAGCCGGCGAGGGCGAGCTCGCGGGCCGGTGCGTAGCCACCGCCGTCCTCGGGCAGGGGCAAGGAACCGATCCAGCTCGGGAGCGCGTCCGCGAGCCCGGCGAGGGACAGGATCGCGGGGGTGACGTCGTCGGCGACGGCGTCGTCCTCCACCGCGGCATCGACGGCGGCGCGCGTCGCGGCGTGGGCGAGCAGGCCCGTGGCACCCACGACCGCCGCACCGAGCCGCTCGAGGAGGGGGTGCTCGGCGTCGGGGTGGACCGCGCGCAGCCCCCACGGCGCGAGCACCGTCGCGGCCGCGGCGACCTCGGGGCCGCCCCGGACGATGACGATGCCGCGAGCGCCTCGGACCGTGCGGCCGTCGACGAGCGGGACGCCGAGCGCGCCGAGCGACTCACGCACGGCGGGATCGGCGGCGGCGGGGGCGAGGGCGGCGTAGAGGTCGCGCCAGTCGGCGGGGTTCGGCAGGGTCGCAAGCTCGTCGACGACGTCGCCCGCCGCCCGGATACGCACCCCGAGCGCGGCCGCGCGGAGTTCGTCCCCGGGGGCGAGGAGCACGAGGTTCTCCGCCGCGCGGGCCAGCGCCGCAACGGCCACCGGGTCCTGCCCGAGCTCGCCCGCGATCGCGCTCGCATCCCTTGGCGCGACGCGGGACGCTCCCAGCCCGCCCGACCCGTCCGACGCGGTCGGTGCCGAGGCCCCCACCCCCGGCCCCCGTTCCGCGGGCGGAGCAGTGAGTGGAGTGGCGTCGAGACCGGTCCGCGGGTCGCCCACGGTCAGCACGGGGGCCGACGCGAGGGCGGTGAGCGCCGACTCGCGCAGCCGCGCGTCGAGCTCCCCCGCGGGCAGCCCGAGCGGCACGAGGTCGAACGGGCTGCGGTCGGCGTCCGCGAGCACCTCGCCGAGCAGCGCGTACGCCTCCCCAGCACGGCGAACGAGCTCGTCCGTGAGCGGGCCGCGCGCGACGTGCCGCCGGGTCGGGTCGAGCGGCAGCGTCGCGACGAGCAGCGCCGGAAGGGTCAGCGGCTCTTGCGTCGGGGTCGGGGCGAGGATCACACCCTCGCGCCGTGTGCCCAGATGCGGCGTTCCCACGGGTCGCACACCGAGGTGCTGCGCGCCGCCGCGGGGCAGCGCCCACGTGATCTGCCACGCTCCGGCGGACCGCTCCTCGGTGGGCCGGTCCGCGAGCAGCTCGGGCGCCGCGACGCCGCTCGAGCGCGCGAGATGCCACCGCTCGCCCACGTCCGCGACCGCGAACGAACCGTCGGGGGTCTCGACCACGACCTCGCTCAAGCCCGGGAGGGCGAGCAGCAGCGGGTCGCCCACGTCCTGGAGCTGGTCGCGCAGGGCCGCGGCGGCGACGCCGTCCCGCAGCTCCAGGCCGACCACGGTGGCCCACGGCCCGGCCGCGAGCTCGCGGGTCAGGGCACCGAGCCGGTCCGCGACGGAGCTCGCCTCGGCAGCACCGGAGGCATCCGCACCGGAGGTGCCGTCGTCGTCGGCCCCGCCGTCGGACACGAAGGGCAGTCGCAGCGCCGGCAGCGAGCTCCCGCGGCGCGCGACCTCGTCCGCGAGGAGCGGCTCCCCCGCGAGCGCCTCGCGCGTGCGCGCGACGGAGAACCGGACCGCGCCCGCGCCGCTCGCGAAGATCACCGTGACGACCAGGAACGCGGCACGCCAGCCGACCTGCTGACCCAGAAAGGTTCCGAGCGGGACACCGGCGACGTTGGCGATCGTGAGACCCGTCAGGACGAAGGCGACGCCCTTCGCGCGCTTGCCGGGTCCGAGGACCTCGGCGGCGACGAGCGCGCCGATCCCGAAGTATGCGCCGTGCGGCAGGCCTGCCAGGAAGCGCGACGCGGCGACGAGCTCGAAGGTCGGTGCGAGGAAGGTGAGTGCGTTGCCGACCGTGAGCGCCAGGGCGAGCCCGATCATGACGCGGTGTCTCGGGCGCGACGCGACCAGTCCCGCGATCGTGGGGG
>CAZECM010000048.1:0-24139 GCA_964510785.1 uncultured Cellulomonadaceae bacterium
GAGAGAGAGAGAGAGAGAGAGAGAGAGAGAGAGAGAGAGAGAGCTGGCACCGCGAGCCACGTACTTCCGCGTCGACGACGACGCGCTCGTCGCGTGCTTCAGCGAGGAGGTGTCCGCTGATGTCGTCACCGAGATCGCGAACCTGCAGCCGCTGCGCGCCGTCTTCCGCGACTCGGCATTCAAATCAGACGCAGAGCGGATCAACGCCGAGCAGATCTTCCGCGAGCTGTCTCCGAACACTGAGGTCAAGACCATATGACCTCGCTGCTGCGGGCGGCGGTGCGTGATGGAGAAGCGCGCACTGCACTCACCCGACCTCACGGCGCGCAACGTCGCGCGGATTGCCGAGCTGTTTCCGCATGTCATCACCGAGTCGAGGGATGCGGAGGGCAACGTGACCCTCGCCGTTGACTTTGACCTGCTCCGCCAGGAGCTCTCCGACCATGTCGTCGAGGGCCCGCAGGAGCGCTACCAGCTCGACTGGCCCGGCAAACGTGCTTCGGCCTTCGCCGCCAACGCGCCCATCTCCAAGACCCTGCGCCCTGTTCGTGAGGAGTCGGTCGACTTTGACACGACGAGAAATCTCTTCATCGAGGGCGACAACTTGGAGGTGCTCAAGCTGCTCCAGGAGTCGTACCTCGGTAAGGTCAAGCTCATTTACGTCGACCCGCCTTACAACACGGGTAACGACTTCGTCTACGAGGATGACTTCGCCGAGACGAGCGCCGACTACCTCGCCCGTTCGGGTCAGAAGTCGGCGACGGGTGATCGCCTCGTCGCGAACACCGAGGCGAACGGCCGGTTCCACTCCGACTGGCTGAGCATGATGTACCCACGCCTCAAGCTCGCCAAGAACCTTCTGACCGACGATGGCGTACTCGTTGTGTCGATCGACGAGAATGAGCACGCGAGCCTTGTGCGCCTCGGCGAGGAGGTTCTTGGCGACGCCTCCTACGTGGGCGAGATCGTGCTCAAGAACAGCAGCAAGAACGACCAAGCCTACGTTTCCATCCAGCACGAGTACATCGTATTCTTCGTAAAGAACCGGCAGGTCAACACTGGGAACTGGGTCGAGAAGAAGGAGAGTTTGGACAAGATCTACGCCGCCTTCGACGGATTCCGAAAAAAGCATGGCGACGACTGGGCTGCGATCAATGCTGAGGCCAGGGCGTGGTTCAAGCAATTCCCTGCGAGCGACCCGGTCTCGGGGAGCAAGCACTACACGTGGATGGATGAACGAGGGGTCTACTTCCCCGACAACATTGCTGGCCCCAATGACGGGCAGTATGTCTACGACGTCACGCACCCGGTGTCTGGCAAGATCGTCAAGATTCCCTCCACCGGGTGGCGGTACCCCGAGGCCACGATGCGAGAGCGCATCGCCGACGGTCGTGTGCACTTCGGCGTCGACGAGACAACGGTTCCCAACAACAAGACCTACCTCGCGAACACCGAGTACCAGAGCCTGACGAGCATCCGCTATGTCGATGGCCGCGCTGCGTCGAAGCGGCTCGCGACCTTGTTCGGGGCAAAGGTCTTTACGAATCCGAAGGACGAGTTCCTTCTGCGAGACATCTACCGAGCCGTGGGTGTGTCCGGGGATGACATCGTCCTCGACATGTTCGCGGGCTCTGGCTCTGCGATGCAGGCCGTGCTGGAGTTGAACCGTGGCCAAGAAGCATCTACCTGCCGCTTCATCGGCATCCAGGTGGCGGAGGATCTCAACGAGTCCCTCAGGACTGCCAGGGGGGCCGCGAAGCAGATCACGACGAACGCCATCAAGCTCCTGGCACGCTTGGGACGCCCAGCGACTGTCGCAGAGATCACGAAGCAGCGCATGAGGCTCGTGCACGAGCAGTTCGGGGGCGACGTTCTCGTCGACAGCGGCTTCCGTGTGCTGAAGATCGATACGTCGAACATGTCCGACACCCTCGCCGCACCCGACGGGCTCGTGCAGAACACGTTGGCGGGAGCGGTCGACAGCGTGAAGCCTGATCGCAGTTCACACGACCTGCTGTTCCAGGTGCTCCTTGACTGGGCGCTCGACCTCAGCGAACCCGTGGCGACCGAAGAGGTCGAAGGGGTGCAAGTGCTGTCCGTTTCCGGCGGCGCACTCGTCGCCTGTTTCGCCGAGGAGGTGAGTGACGGTGTCGTTCGCACCATCGCCGACCGGCACCCGTTGCGAGCAGTGTTCAAGGACTCCGGCTTCGCTACCGATGCCGCGCGCATCAACGCCGAGCAGATCTTTCGCGAGGTGTCTCCCGAGACCGAGGCAAGGGCAATCTGACCCGATGAAGCTCCAGTTCAAGGTCCAGCAGTACCAGACCGAGGCCGTTGATGCGGTGGTCGACGTCTTCGCCGGGCAGCCGTATGCCGATGGGGTGAAGTACCGCATCGACCCCGGTAAGGACCCGACGCTCACGCTGCTGGAGGACGCGGGTCTGCGCAACGCCGAGATCGCGCTGGCGCCACCGCGGTTGCTCGCCAACGTGCACGGGGTCCAGCAGACACGCGGGCTCACCCAGTCGAAGGATCTCCAGGACCCGGTCAAGGTCTCGGCCGCGCCGATCAACCTCGACATCGAGATGGAGACCGGTACCGGCAAGACTTACGTCTACATCAAGACGATCATGGAGTTGCACAAGCGCTACGGATGGTCGAAGTACATCGTCGTCGTCCCGTCGATCGCGATCCGCGAGGGCGTGAAGAAGTCGTTCGACATCACCGCCGAACACTTCCAGCAGCACTACGGCACGAAGCCCCGTGCGTTCGTCTATAACTCTTCACGGCTGCACGAGCTGGAGCGGTTCTCGTCCGACTCCGGCGTGCAGGTGATGATCATCAACATCCAGGCGTTCAACGCCACCGGCAAGGACGCGCGACGCATCTACGAGGTGCTCGATGACTTCCAGTCCCGCAAGCCGATCGACGTCATCGCCACGAACCGGCCGATCCTCATCATCGACGAACCGCAGAAGATCGAGGGCGACGCGAAGAAGCCCTCGAAGTCGCTGGCGGCGCTAGGCCTGTTCAACGCCCTGTTCGCACTGCGCTACTCAGCCACTCACAAGATCGAGCGCACCAAGGTGCACCGCCTCGACGCGGTCGACGCCTACAACCAGAAACTCGTGAAGAAGATCGCGGTTCGTGGCATCACCGTCAAGCACCTGGCAGGTTCGACCGCGTACTTGTACGTGGACGGCCTGGAGCTCGGCAAGGGCGCGGACTTCCCCAAGGCGCGCGTCGAGTTGGAGGTGCAGACCGCCACCGGCATCAAGCGGCAGGTCAAGCGTCTGAGCCAGGGTATGAACCTGCACGATATCTCTGGAGGCATCGAGGCGTACAAGGGCCTGTTCATACGCGACGTCGACGCCAACCGCGACATCATCGAGCTGAGCAACGGCGAAATCATCGGCGCCGGTGAAGTCACCGAGGATGTCGCCGAGGGTCAGAAGCGCCGCATCCAGATCCGCGAGGTCATCCGCGCCCACCTCGACAAGGAGCGCGAGCTGTTCGCCCAGGGGATCAAGACCCTCTCGCTGTTCTTCATTGACGAGGTTGCCAAGTACCGCGACTACGAGCGCGAGGACACGCTCGGTGAGTACGCGCGCGTGTTCGAGGAGGAGTACGAGACGGTCCTGACCGACTACCTCGGCCAGCTCGATCTCGATGAGGCCGCCGAGCGGTACCGCGCGCACGTCGATGCGATCCCGGTGCGCTCGACCCACGAAGGCTACTTCTCGATCGACAAGCGGACCGGCCGCTCCATAGACGGCAAGATCGCCGCGCGCGGCGACTTCGCGGGCCAGTCCGACGACGTGGACGCATACGACCTGATCCTCAAGGAGAAGGAGCAGCTGCTGTCGTTCGACCAGCCCGTTCGGTTCATCTGGTCGCACTCGGCGCTGCGCGAGGGCTGGGACAACCCGAACGTGTTCGTGATGGGCATGCTCAAGAAGAGCGACAACACTACGACCCGACGGCAGGAGATCGGTCGCGGGCTGCGGCTGTCTGTCGATCAGCACGGCGAACGGATGGACAACCCGGTCACCGTGCACGACATCAACGAGCTGACCGTCGTGACCGACGAGTCCTACACCGACTTCGTGACCGCGCTGCAGAAGGAGATCGTCGAGTCGCTGTCGGCACGGCCGCGCAAGGCGAGCGTCGAGTACTTCATCGGCAAGCAATTCAAGACCGCGGACGGGTCGCCGAGTGTGCTGGAGAAAACGGTCGCGCAGGCCCTGTACAACCACCTCATCCGCAACAACTACATCGACGACGACGGACTGGTCACCCAGGACTACAAGGACGCCCGCACCGCCGGCACGCTCGCCGTTCCCACTGCAGACGTCCTCAAGCCGGTCATCGACTTCCTCTGGCCGCTCATCGATGCCCTCTACCTCGACGTGCCCAAGCCGATCGATGGCCGCAAGCCGAAGAAGATCCCGTTCAATGAGGCCAACTTCAAGAAGCGCGAGTTCCAGGAGCTGTGGGGTCGTATCAACCACAAGGCCGTCTACCAGGTCGAGTTTGACTCGGCCGAACTCATCAAGAACTGCATCCGTGAGCTTGACCAGTCCCTCAACGTGACGGTCATGCAGTACCTAGTCGAGGCCGGCAAGCAGATGGTCGGCCTTGCGGTCGAGCAGCTCGAGGCGGGCACCGGCTTCAAGGTGTCGGAGACCAAGGTGGAGCATTCGGCCGTCTCCGCGGGTTCAACTGTGAAGTACGACCTCCTCGGCGAGGTTGCTGAGAAGACTCAGCTCACTCGTCGCACCTGCGCGGCGGTCCTCACCGGCATCCAGCCAGGTACCTTCGCGAAGTTCAAGCAGAACCCCGAGCAGTTCATCACCGAGGCCGCCCGACTCATCAACGAGCAGAAGGCCACTGTGATCGTCGAACACCTCACCTACGACCCGCTCGAGGGCCGCTACGACTCCGCGATGTTCACCGAGAACCAGACGGCCCAGGACCTGACCAAGGCCGGCGACAAGCTCAAGAAGAGCGTGTACGAGTACGTCGTCACCGACTCCCAGGTTGAGCGGTCGTTCGTCGAGAAGCTCGATGTCAGCGACGAGGTCGTCGTCTACTCGAAGCTGCCCCGAGGGTTCTTCATCCCGACCCCGGTCGGCGACTACAACCCTGACTGGGCCATCGCCTTCCGTGACGACACCACGAAGATCAAGCACGTCTACTTCATCGCCGAGACCAAGGGTTCTATGTCGACCCTCCAACTCAAAGGAGTCGAGAACGCCAAGATCGAGTGCGCCCGCAGGTTCTTCGCCTCGCTCAGCACCAAGGCCGAACACGCCGGCGTGAAGTACGACGTAGTCGACAGCTACGACTCGCTGCTCCAACTCGTGGGGGCATGAAGTCTATGGCAGTCGAACGGACACTCATCCCCAAACGAACGACGTCAGGGTCATCGCGCACGTATGCTCGATTGCCGAGGACTGGAAACTGAGATGCGCATCGCGGTCATCACCATCCGAAACTACCGAAGCCTGAAGGATGTCACGATCCACGTCGATCGCTACGGCGTCTTTATCGGAGCGAACGGCTCGGGTAAGTCTTCGGTACTCTACGCCCTCGATTGGTTCTTCAACGGGACGGCGCTCGCTGACACCGACGTGCATGGGTTCAGGGAAGGCGAAGCCCTCCCTGCTGGCGCGACGATTGAGGTTGCGGTCACGTTTTCGGACCTCACTGCGAATGATCGTGAAAGGTTGCAGCAGTATGGGCGAGGGGATCGTGCCGAGATCCGTCGAACCTGGTATGCAGACAACAAGCAAGTCAAGACGGTCGGAAATGCAAAGCAGGGGCCAGGATTCGCGGAGATCCGCGCTGACCAGGGTGTCGCTGAACGTCGACAGAAGTATCGCAGTCTGAGAGAGGATCTCCCAGAGTTGCCTGAGCTCGGCGGCTCAGCAAGCAAGGATGCGATTCTCGATGCGCTTGCGACCTGGGAGTCGAACCTCGCGAACGCGGACAAGCTTGTCGAGGTCGCGGACAGTGACGCCACGCAGATGATGGGGTGGAACGGTCCAAATGTTCTGCGTGATTGCGCGCGGCTTGTCCTCATCCCAGCAGCAACCAGCATCGCCGGGGAGGTCGGTACAGCCGCGAGAGGGACGGCTCTGACGGAGCTGGTGGGTGCGTTCATGTCGGCGGCAAGTGCTCGAGCCCAGGCCGCCTGGTTACAGAAGCATGCTGCTGCTGTAGCGGAACTCTCCGGCGAGATTCGGAAAAGCATCGAAGGGGCTACCGGTGTTCAAGCAAGCCGGATCAATGCTCGCCTTGCCTCGCTTGTGCCAAATGCAAGCGTGGCTCTTACGCCAACGGTGCCCGAATTTGCACCGAAAGTCGACCCATCGATCGCCACCGCGGTCACGATCGACGGGATCACAAACGACGTGTCGCGGCAGGGGCACGGCGTGCAACGAGCGGTTATGATCTCGATGTTCCAGGCGATTGTGCCGGACGAGGATCTGACGCGACAGACACATACTCCGCAAGAAGGTGAAGATGAGTCCGCGACGAAGCTACGCCTGGAAGAAGCATTGGGAGCACTCCCGAGCATCATTGTGGCGATCGAGGAGCCGGAGATCTATCAGCACCCCATTCGAGCCCGAGCCTTTGCGCGCACATTGGGAGAGCTTAGCCAGCAGCCTGGCGTCCAAGTTGTTCTTGCGACGCACAGCCCGTATTTCGTTCAGCCGGAACAGTTCGCCGCGCTCCACCGATTCACCTACCTGGGTGGTGAGACGTCGGTCGCTAACGCAACTATAAGCTCCGTCGCCTCGGCGTCGAGTATTGAAGTAGGCAAGGTTGAGAAGGCAATTACGTCCTACGTCCCGACGGAGTTCGCCGAAGGCTTCTTCGCCGATGCAGTTGTGCTCGTCGAGGGGCAGACTGATCGCGTCGTTCTTGAAGCGATAGCCGCGAAGCTTGGTCAGGAACTGGACCGCAGCGGCGTCACAATTCTCTCGGTTGAAGGGAAGGGCGGTCTGCGGGTAGCAAGGGCGATCCTCACCTCACTTGGCATACCGACGTATGTCGTGGCAGACGGCGACTTCGGGACCTCCAACCGCAAGGTCTATAAGGACAAGACCGAGGACGAATCCAGTGCTCTCCGCGTTCAGGCCCATGAAAGCCACAATCGCGCGACAACCGACCTCGTTGCTGCGCTCCCCTCGACAGCAACGGCCGCGCACGGCACGCTACCCTACTCGTTTGGAGACCCGACGGTCGTGTGCGGCGACTTCACCGTGTGGCGGGACGACATTGAGGAGGAGCTAGGCGCATGGTCGAGTTTTGAGGCTGGGCTCACGAGTGTAGGCATCTCGCTGGCTGCGCGAACCAACAAGAATCTGCTCGCTTATCGTAATGCCGTCGTGGCAGCGAGCGACAGCGACGTTCCGGAGTTGCTCAGAGCCGTGATTGGCTCGATCGCAAGTCTAGCGAGTCGTGCTGCGTCTCTACGTGCAGGCGCCTCGTCCGCACCAGAAATCTGAGAGATGGCAGGCGACATGGATGAGATCAGATGCCCGCACTGCGGGCGGACATTCGCTATTGATGAGTCGAGTTACGCGGACATCGCCAAACAGGTGCGCGATAGCGAGTTCGAGAAGCAGCTCCATGAGCGTCTTGAGTTGGCCGATCAGGACAAGAAGAAGGCTCTGGAACTCGCCGAGACCAAGGCCGCCAGTGAACTGCAGCAGGCTGCGGCTGCAAGGGATGCGGATATTCAGAAGTTGAAGGCTAAGCTTGATGCGAGTGAAGTTCAGCAGAAGCTGGCTGTGAGGGAGGCGCTTGCAGCAGTAGAGAAGGAGCGCGATACTCTCGCAAACGAACTTGAAAAGGCAGAGCAGGAGAAGACTGCAGCGGTCGAGCTTGCTGAGGCGAAGGTCGTTGGCCAGCTCCAGACGGATGCGGCGTCTAGAGACGCTGAGATCCAGGAACTGAAGGCGAGGCTCGATGCCGCTGACCTAGCGAAGAAGCTGGCGCTGGTCGAAGCCCTCGCGGTGGTCGAGAAGGAACGTGATGAGCTGAAGAGCGGCCTCGAGAAGGTAGAGCTCGAAAAGCGGCTTGCGGAGACGTCCCTCAAAGACAGGTACGAGACGCAGCTCAGGGATCGCGATGGTGAGATTGAGCGGCTCCGCGATATGAAGGTGAGGCTCTCCACCAAGATGGTTGGAGAGACGCTCGAGCAGCACTGTGAGATTGAGTTCAACAAGATCCGCTCTACGGCGTTCCCTCGTGCCTACTTCGAGAAAGACAACGATGCCCGGAGCGGTAGCAAGGGTGACTACATCTTCCGTGACGCTGACGAGTCAGGCACGGAGATCGTCTCGATCATGTTCGAGATGAAGAACGAGAACGATGAGACTGCGACCAAGCACAAGAACGAGCACTTCCTCAGAGAACTTGACAAGGATCGCGTCGAGAAAGGCTGCGAGTACGCCGTGCTAGTTTCGCTGCTGGAGCCGGGCAATGAGTTATATAATACGGGGATAGTTGATGTCTCCCACCGCTACCCGAAGATGTACGTTATCCGGCCACAGTTCTTTATCCAGATGATTACTGTGCTGCGGAATGCCTCGATGAAGGCGCTTGCGTACAAGACCGAGCTGGAACTGGTCAGAGCCCAGAACATCGACATCACCAACTTCGAGAACGAGCTTGACGCCTTCAAGAATGCGTTTGGGCGCAACTGGAGGTTGGCATCAGAGGGTTTTGAAGAGGCGGTAAAACGGATTGATGAAGCGATCAAGGACCTTGAGAAGGTCAAGCAAGCGCTTCACAAGTCCGCCAACAACTTGCGCCTGGCGAACGATAAAGCGCAGGATGTCACCATCAAGAAACTAACTCGACAGAACCCGACAATGGCAGTCAAGTTCGCTGAACTCGATGCTGCTAAGCACGGCGAAGGAGGTGACGAGTGAAGCGAGTTCCAGTAGTAAGCAGTAACCTCGCTGAGGTTGGGTATGATCCTCAAGCACGAACTCTAGAAATTGCGTTCAAGAATGGAGGCGTTTACCAGTACTTCAATGTTCCGAGCGCGGTACACGCCGGGTTGATGACTGCGGATAGTCTCGGGCACTACTTCGACGCAAATGTTAAGAAGGCCGGGTACACGTTTCGGAAGGTCGCGGGCTAGGACTTGCTCCTTGTGCAGCACGAGTTACATCTGTGTGTCGATAACTCGAACCGTTCCAGGACCTCCGACACCGATTGAGCGAGCCTGGTGGAGCCCGACTTAGACCACGCTTCTGACCTGACGTGGCTCACGTCTGGGTCCGCTTCAGGGCGGCGACGCGTTGACCGGCGTTGATGGTCTTGGGGGTTGGGGACTTGGGCACGAATCGGCGACTCTAGGCATAATGGACGAGGCCACACGTAGGCGCGGTGAATGACGTGCGGACTGCCGTCGGAGTCCAGGTTTGGGTTCTTCCGAAGTTTCGTCGCCCGTTCCGGTATCTCTGAGCGACGGTGCGCCCTACGCCGCAAGGTGCCCCCACTCATCCTCAAGTTCCGCCCACGTCCCCACCGTCGCGGGCCGCCCACTGTCGAGAACGAGCACCCGATCAGCCCGCAACAACGTCGCCCGCCGCGACGTCGTGCCCAGCACGGTCAGGCCGCGCGACGTGAGCACGTCCCACAGCAGTTCCTCGGTGTGTGAGTCCAGCGCCGACGAGACGTCGTCCACCACGAGCAGATCGCTCTCGGTGGCCAGTGCCCGCGCGAGCGCGAGCCGTTGAACCTGCCCACCCGACAGCCGCAGCCCGCGGTGCCCCACCAGCGCCTGTGGCCCACCGGCGGCCGCGACATCGTCGGACATCTGCGCCAGGCCCAGAGCGTCACCCGCGGACCTCGCAGGCACGTCCAGCTCGACGTTCTCCGCGATCGTGCCCGAGACGATGCGCGGCACCTGGGCGACGTAGGCGACGTGCGGCGGACGCATGAACGTCTCGGGGGAGTCCACTGCCCGCTCGTTCCACGTCAGCGCCGCCCCCGCGGCGCCCCCGGCAACAACGTCCGTCAGCCCGACCACGGCACTCAGCAGCGAGGACTTGCCCGCACCGACGCTGCCCACCACGAGCACCAGCTCGCCCGCCCGAACGGTCAGGTCGACGTCGCGGACGCCCACGGTTCCGTCGTCGTGCACGGCCGTGAGCCCGTCGAGTCGCAGCTCGCGCAGCGGTTCGTAGTGGTGCGGCATGGCTTCGTCCGACGAGGGCGTGTAGCCACCGCTCACGAGGTCCACATCGGTGGCGACGCGCGCGAGGCGCGGTCCGCCCGCGAGGCCACTGGCGACCTCGAGCCAGCGGCGGGCCGACGGCGCGCTCGTGAGCACCCAGCCGAGCGAGCCGCCCAGGTATGCGAATCCGAACACGGCCGTCGTCACGAGCAGCGTCGTCGCGAGCGACCACCAGCCCGTCACGTGCAGCGTCCATGCGGCCACGACCGCGAGCTGGCACAGCGCGATGGGCGCGAAGTGCGACACGAAGGAGATCTGGTCCTCGCGCAGGGAGGCGCGCACGCGGGCGTCGTCGTCGGCGGCGAGGCGGGCGACGACGGCGGGTGTGGCCGCCGAGAGCTTGACCGCGCTGACCGAGTCGAGGGCCGAGCCGAGGAGGCTGCCGAACGCGGCCCGGAGGTCCCCGGCGAGCTTCGCGGCGCTTGTCACCCAGCGCTTGACGAGCATCGCGGCCGCCGCCGAGCACGCCACGACCACCACGCCGATCGCCGAGGCGAGCCACGAGCTCGTGAGCACCCCGAGCAGCACGAGCGAGAGCACCGAGGTGATCAGTCCGGGCAGGGACATGGCCCACCCCACGAGGCGCCACTGTTCCTGGGCGCGAGCCGTGACTTCGCCCGGCGGCGTGGAGGTCAGGCGCTTCGGGGCGAGCTGGCCGCGCAGGATCGACAGGTGCACGCGCATCGTCGCGTCCCAGCCCGTGCGCGTCGCCAACCCGCCGATCACGCGCTTGATCAGCGCGGCGATCACGAGCGTCGCCGTGACTCCCACCGCCGCCGGCCACGGTGAGCCACCCGCCTCGAGGGCCGCGACCAGTGCGGCCCACATCGCGCTGCTGACCACACCACCGAGGCCGAGCAGGCCGATCGCCCACCACACGAGCGTCGTGGTCGTGAACCACTTCGCGCGGCCCGCGAGTACGTCCCACGCCTCGCGCAGCACGGACGTCCGGCGCTCCGGCGAGGTCTCGGTGGCAGGTTTGACGTCGGGGTCCCCGCCGGCTGCCGCCCCGTCTGCGTGCGTTGGCTGTTCTTCACCGACCGCTCGCCGGGGTGCGAGTTCTGCGGCGGACTTGGTGACCCGCATGCCGCCGTCGTCGTCCCGCAACCCCGCCGCCTCGACGAGACGAGCGAACCGCCCCCCGCCCGCGGCAAGCTCGGCCCACGGTCCGTGCTCGACGAGCCGCCCCTCGTGGAGCACCGCGACGGAGTCGGCGTGGCGCACCGTGGCGAGGCGGTGGGCGACGACGACCCCCGTGCGACCCGCGAGCAGCTCGGTTCGTTGCCCCACGAGGCCGACAGCGCCGCGCAGGGACACGAGCTCTGTGTCGAGCACGTCCTGACCGCCCACGAGCACCGCGTGCGGGGGAGGTTCGACGGCGCGCGAGAGCAACTTCGTCAGCGTGGTCTTGCCCGATCCGGTGCGACCCACGAGCGCGCACGTGGTGCCTGCGGGGATCGCGAAGGACAGCGGGCCGAGCGTGAATGCCGGCCCGTCCTCCTGCTCGTAGGTGAACACGAGGTTCTCGAAGCGGATCTCCGGTGCCGCCTCACCCGGCAGAGGAGCGCCGACGTCCGGCTCGGGGGTCGAGGAGAGCAGGCTGCGCACGCGTGAGAGCGTGCCGAGGCCCTGGTCGAGGCGGGGGAGCATGCTCGCGACCTCCCCGAGGTGCCGCACGAACCCCGTGGTCAACAGCCACAACGTCACGAGGCTGCCCAGCGGCAGCGCCCCGGTGGTGACGGCCGCGGTGCCACCGAGCACGACGGTGATGACGAGCGAGTAGACGAGCAGCTCGACCACGAGCACGGCCGTCGCGACGTGCTTTGACGCGCGAGTGCGCAGTGCCACGACCTTCGCAGCCCGCTCGGCGAAACCTCGCAAGGCGAAGGACCGCCCGAGGCTCGTGCGCAGGTCGTCGCGCGCGGCGATGGCTTCCTCGAAGTGGGAGACGTGGTCCGACGTCGCGGCTTCGGCGACGCGCTGGCGCTCGGTGATCCCGCGCGACACGCGTCGACCGCTGAGCAGGACGAGCACGGCGACGATCGGGAACGCGATCCAGGCCGGCCACTACGTCGCACCGGCGACCACCCAGGCCACGACGGCACCCATGCCCGCCTGCAGGGCGCCGACGCCGAGCTGGCTCACGACGTCGCGCAGCTCGCGGGGGTCTTCGTCGATCCGGTCCGGACCAGGATCCCCCGCCACGGGTGCGCCGAGCGCTCGTCGGCTCGTGGACGACGGCGGCTCAGGCGACTCGGCACGTGAACTGATCCTGCCAGGAGGCGTGGCACATGGGAATCGTTTTCTACGTGAGGTCCCGAGCCGGATCCCGGACACTCCTGTGTGAATCGTTCACTCAGGAACGTGTGTATTGTCTAGTCAGAACTGTGATTTTTGTCTAGTGGAGGTGGCGCGTGTGAGTGGCGACGGTGCTCGCGTCTACCTGCCGCGACTCGCAGACCGGCTCCTCGACACCCAGCTTCACGCCATGGGGGCCGTGCTGATCCAAGGCGTCAAGGGTTGTGGCAAGACGGCCACGGCGCGTCAGAGATCGGCGAGCGAGGTACTTCTCGACATCGATCCCGAAGCTGAGCGCCGTGCCGCACTCGACCCACGGCTGCTGCTCGACGGCGACACCCCGCGTCTCCTCGACGAGTGGCAACGCACGCCCCGGCTCTGGGACGCAGTGCGACGGGCAGTCGATGAGCGAGGGGAGCCCGGTCAGTTCATCCTCACCGGTTCGGCTACCCCGACTGCAGACACCCAGCGACACTCGGGTGCCGGGCGGTTCGGTGTGCTGACGATGCGCACCATGACGTTGACGGAGAAGCGTGCGACAACGCCTGAGGTTTCGGTGGCCGCACTTCTTGCTGGGAATGGGGTAGCGGCGGCCAACAGTCCGTCTAGCATCCGCGACTATCTTGGGCACATCGTCGTCGGCGGCTGGCCTTTCCTGGCGGGCGCCGACCTCGCGGCGGCACGGACCTACCTTGACGGCTACCTCGATGTCATCGTCGAGCATGACATCGACGAGGTCTCCGGTGGGGTGAGAGATCCCAGGCTCGTGCGGCGTTTTCTGCACGCGTACGCACAGATGACCGCGCAGACCGCTGGTCTCACGACCATCATGAAGCGGGCACGCGGTTCCGAGGAAGAGCTCAGCGACGCTCCCTCCCGAGTGACCTCGCAGATCTATCTCGACGCTCTTCGACGCATGATGGTTGTCGACGAAGTCCCCGCCTGGGATCCCGCGGTCAGATCCTCAAAGAGGCTCGCCGCAACCCCCAAGCGGATGCTCGCCGACCCCTCGTTGGCCGCGGCACTGCTTCGCATGTCACCCGAGCGCATGCTCGACGACCTGGAGACCACGGGCTTCCTGTTCGAGAGCCTCGTCGCCCATGACCTTCGCATCTACGCCGAGGCGGCCGGTGCCGAGTGCTTCCACTACCGCGAGGCCGAGGGGCGCCTCGAGGTCGACTACGTGGTCGAGAACCGTGACGGTGACTGGATGGGCGTCGAGGTCAAGCTGGGGGAGTCGCAAGTCGACAGAGCGGCCACGGCGCTGCTTCGTCTGGCTGCTCGGGTCCGGCGGGCACCGAAGGCGCTCGTGATCGTCACCGGGACGTCGCTCGCCTACACGCGGGACGACGGCGTCCATGTGATTCCGTTGGGACTGCTCGGCCCCTGAGCGGTGCGAGGATGCTGGCATGGTCAGCAGCCACGAGAGCGAGCTCGTCGAGCTGCAGACAGAGATCACGCGACTGCGCGCGGAGAACAGGCGACTCGCACGGCTTCTTGACCTGCGGGACGACCAGACTGCTCCTGCGCCCGAGCAGCCCGCAGCCGCCGTGGCCCATCCCGGCCTGGTCACCATGTCGTCGCCCGTCGCGGAGAAGCTCGCCCTCTTCGGCGGGTTGTTCCGGGCGCGCCAGGACGTCTACGCCGTCCGTTGGGAGAACGCGCGCAAGGGCACTGCCGGTTGGATGCCAGCCGTGGCGGGTGGCTGGCGGCGAGGCATGGATCGTCGGAGCGCTCGGCACCTGGCACTCACCCCCGACGTCGTCGCGGCTCACCTCGTGGGCGACGTGTTCATCGGCCTCTACCCGCTACTGAATGGCGCCACATGCCACTTCCTCGCGGCTGACTTCGACGGCCCTGCAGCAATGCTCGACGCGCTCGCCTATGTGAAGGCCGCGCGGGGGAGCGGGGTCCCCACAGCCCTTGAGCTCTCGCAGTCGGGGCGCGGCGCGCACGTGTGGACCTTCTTCGCAGACGCCGTGGGCGCCTCCACCGCGCGTGGCGTCGGGACCATGCTCGTCCACGAAGCCATGACCCTGCGGGGCTCGATGGACCTGCGCTCCTACGACCGGCTGTTCCCGAGCCAGGACGTTCTGCCCGACGGCGGCTTTGGGAACCTCATCGCCGCTCCTCTGAATGGTCGGAGACGCAAGGACGGACTCACGCTCTTCCTCGACCTGGAGGCGCTCGAACCGTACGAGGACCAGTGGGAGTACCTATCCACCGTGGACCGGCTCAGCCCCGGTGACGCGGCGCGGCTCGCCCGCCGGGCGTCGCGAACCGCCATCGGGAGCGCTGTGACAGCACTGAGTACGTCGTCGGCGACGAAGGTTCGCCCCAGGCTCCCGGGCATCATTCGTGTGGAGCTCGGTTCGGGTCTGCGCATGGGGCTCGACCAGCTCACTCCCGCAGCCCACGCGACGTTCAAGCATGCGGCCTCGATGGCCAATCCGAAGTTCTATGAGCTGCAGCGCCTACGCAAGTCCACGTGGGACACGCCTCGGTTCGTCCGGGGATACGACATCACTGTCGATGATCACCTGGTGCTCCCTCGAGGGCTGCGGCACCTGGTACGAGAGATCGTTGAGAGCGCGGGGTCGCGACTCGAGATCGCCGACACGCGGCAGCCGGGCGTCGAGGTCGATCTCGTCCTGCGAGGTGAGCTCAGGGACGAGCAAGCGGCCGCAGTGAGCGCCATGCTCGAGCACGACGACGGCGTTCTGGCGGCACCGCCCGGATCGGGCAAGACGGTGATGGCCTGTGCACTGATCGCAGAACGCAGCGCGTCGACGTTGATCCTGGTTGATCGCAAGGCACTCGCGGACCAGTGGCGTGCCCGCATCGAGGAGTTTCTTGGGGTCAAGACTGGTCAACTCGGTGGTGGGCGACGAAAGCTCACCGGAGTCGTCGACATCGCGATGCTTCCGTCCTTGGCCCGCCGCGACGACGTCGCGGAACTGACGAGCGGATACGGACACGTCGTTGTCGATGAGTGCCACCACCTTGCCGCCGCTGCGTATGACCACTCCGTGAAGCAGATCGCTGCGCAGTTCTGGCTCGGTCTCACCGCGACACCGAAGCGGCGTGACGGGCTCGAGGAGCTCGTCACATGGCAGATCGGACCGGTGAGGCACACAGTGACCGGCGAGGCTCCGGGCACTCTCCGCAGTGCGGCTGACGGTCGAGGCACGCCGCACCGAGAACTGCACATCCACGAAACCGCCTTCCAGACGGACGTCGACCTCTCCGAGCCATCAGCTCTGGCCGAGGTGCATCGCGCCCTCGTGGAGGATGAAGCTCGCAACACTCAGATCGTCGATGACGTGGTCGCAGCCTTGTCGAGCGGGCGCAACTGCCTGGTGCTCACGCGTCGTGTGGCTCATGTCGCTCGGCTCGGCACACTGCTCGAGCAGCGAGGTCACCATGCCATGGTCCTGCAGGGAGGCATGCCAGCAACAGAGCGTCGCGCGACCGTCGAACGGCTCTCCGATGCGTCACCTGGGGATGGTGTGCTCGTCATCGGGACCACGCCGTTCATCGGGGAGGGTTTCGACGTACCGGTGCTCGACACGCTGTTCCTCGCGGCACCGATCTCGTTCGACGGCCTCCTCGTGCAGTGTGCGGGCCGCGTGGTGCGAGCACTGCCCGGCAAGGAGCTCGCCGTCGTGCACGACTACCACGACGCTCAGGTCCCAGTGCTAGCAAGCTCGCTGCAACGCCGCATGCCTGGATACAGGGCTCTGGGCTTCTCCAAGCCGTAGCAGCAACGGCGCCACTTCCCGTCCCGGCGAGTTGCGCGTTCCACAGGTGAGCGGCCCTCACACTAGGCCGCCCCTGCGCTGTGACTAGGTTCCCCGCATGGAAACCACGAGCAGGACGAGCACTGGGGAGATCGCGGCGAGTTCCTCCTCGGTCTGGGATAGGGTTGGCGCGTGTGCATGCAATGCATGCGCACGGAATCCACTGGAAGGTGCCCCGATGCCGATCCTCACCGTGCGCAACCTCGACCCCGACGTACACCAGCGCCTGAGGGAGCTGGCCGCGGCTCACGGCCGCTCCATGGAAGCGGAAGCGCGGGCCATCCTGGCCGCAGGTGTGAGGAGAGAGACTCAAGCGCTCGACGTCTTCCAGGTAGTCCAGGACCATTTCTCAGACCTTGATCTCGAGCGCTTCGAGATCCCCGCGCGCGCAGACCTTCCGCGCCACGTCGACCTTGGCGAGGGTGACGAGTGATCGTCATCGACACCAATGTGCTCAGCGAGTACATGTCCGCACGACCCGCGCCCGAGGTCGAAGCCTGGCGTGCGACCATCCATCCTGCGGACGTCTACATCACCTCGATCACACGGGCAGAGGTGCGCCAGGGAGTGGAGTCACTGCCGCCCGGTCGACGACGGGACGCACTGGGAGAACGAGTGGATCGCGCGCTGACCGCCCTGACGCCGCGTACCCTGCCGTTCGACACCGTCGCGGCCGATCGCTACGGCGAGATCGTTGCCCGTAGGTCACGCCTCGGGCGCCCGATCTCCGCGCTCGACGCGCAGATCGCCGCGATCGCGCTGGCACATCACGCCGCCGTCGCTTCACGGGACGTGGGGGGATTCGCGGACACGGGCGTGCGAGTCATCGACCCGTGGGCCAGCCACTAGGTGGGGGAGTTCAAGGCAGCGCGCACCCGTCCACGCCACAGGCGGCGGAGGCGGCGTGGCCCAGCGTGATGAACGGCTTGACGACGACGGCGGGTTCCGGGGGCTCAGCCACCTCGGCGCCATCCGCAGAGTCAGCAGAAGGAGTCGACTCGCCAGCGTCCGCCGTCGTCGGCGGAAGGACGTCGGCCGAGGGGACGGTGTCCGCCGTCGGCGACACGCGCCCCGTCATGACACGACCTCCGCACGGTCGGCCGCGACCTGGCGCAGCGCGTCGGCGAACGCGTCCGGGTCCTGCGCGCCGGAGACGCCGTAGCGGCCGTCGAGCACGTAGAACGGCACACCGTTGATGCCGTAGGCGCGCGCCTGGGCGAGGTCGGCATCCACGTCCTGGGCGAAGCGCTCGTCAGCGAGCGCGGCGAGCACCTCGGAACGGTCCAGGCCCGCCTCGGCCGCGAGGTCGGCGAGGTCATCGTCGCGGCCCACGTGGCGGCCCTCCTCGAAGTATGCCTTGAAGAGGCGCTCGGCCACCTCGAGCTGGCGGCCGTGGGCCTTGGCCAGGTGCAGCACCTGGTGGGCCTTGAGGGTCTTGGTGTGCTTCAGGGCGTCGAAGTCGTAGTTCAGCCCCACCGACGAGGCGATCGACGTGACGCGCTCGAGCATCTGGTGCACCTGATCGGCCGGCATGCCCTTGTGGGTGGCCAGGAAGTCGATCTCGGAGCCCTCGAAGTCCACCGGGGTATCCGGGGCCAGCTCGTAGGAGTGGTAGACGAGCTCCACGGTGGGAGCCGAGTCGCCCGCGCTCGCGGTGAACCGCCGCACGCCCTCCTCGAACTTGCGCTTGCCGATGTAGCACCAGGGGCACGCGATGTCGGACCAGACGTCGACCTTGATCGTTTCGCTCATGTCAGGGGTAACTGGGAAGGTGCTCGTGGCATTCCGGGTCTGCCCCCGTCCGAGGTGAGTGCCGTACAATTGTCCGTACAGATGGGTGGTGCGTGTTGGCTGCGACGGGACGGTTGGAGTTTCGGGTGAGCGCCCACGGCAGGGCATTGATCGAGCACGCCGCAGAACTGACGGGTGAGCCGATCACCGCCTTCGCGCGCACGGCAGCCGAGGAGCGGGCCGAGCGAGTCGTGCGTGAGCACGAGGCGACCACCACGGTGCCCGAAGAGTTCTTCGACGATCTGGTCGCGGCGCTCGACGCCACCGCCGAGCCGAACGCCGAGCTCGCGGCGGCGGTCGCGCGTCGGCGCACGAGCGTGGTTCGTGAGTGAGCAGTTCCATTCACTTCGGTTCGATCCTCACCACCATGACGTCACGTCCTTCACGTGCGGCGAGGAGTCACTAGACATCTGGCTGCGCGAGCAAGCCTGGGCAGCCGACCAGCGAAGGACGGCTCGCACGTGGGTGTGGCTCGACGACGAGGCCCAGGTGGTGGCCTACTACGCCCTCGCGGCTCACAAGATTGCGCGCGGTGAGACACCGGCTCGTATCGGACGCGGCGGCCCCGCAGAGATCCCGGCCGTTCTGCTGGCCAAGCTGGCGCTCGCCGAGCACTTGCGCGGGAGCGGGCTTGGCCAGGTGCTCGTTGCCGACGCTCTTGAGCGGGTCGTGTCCGCGACGCAGACGGTCGCTGCACGCGTGGTGGTGGTGGACGCCCTCGCGGAACCAGTAGTGCGGTTCTACGAGCAGCTGGGGTTTCGGCGCATTCCGGGCAGTCTGCGACTGGTGCAGCGGTTAGCGGACATCGAAGCTGCGGTCAGAGCACCGTGAGCCGCTCCCCGAGGTAGCAGAGACCACCAAGGAGAAGCGCGGCCGCGGTGGTGCGGGCAAGCACAGTTGACTCGTGTGTCGTGTGATCCACATTCGCTGATGTGGATCACACGACACATCGAGAGCGGCTGACACAATGCCCGGATGCTCCAGTTCCCGGCGCCGCTGCGGCGCGGTGATCGCATCGGTGTGACCTCACCCTCGGCGGGGGTCGACGGCGCGGCGCGCGAGCGCATCGAGTTCTGCGTCGAGTGGCTGCGTGGCGCGGGGTACGACGTGGTGGTGGGGCGCGTCATGGACGGCGCCGGCATCACCGCCGGGCCTGCGGCCGAACGGGCGGCGGAGCTCACGGAGATGCTGTGCGACCCGAGCATCCGGTGCGTGATCCCGCCGTGGGGCGGGGAGACCGCGATCGACGTGGTGGACCTGCTCGACTGGGACGCCCTCGCCGTCGCCGAGCCGACGTGGCTCGTGGGGTTCTCCGACATCTCCACGCTGCTGCTCCCGATCACCACGCGCCTGGGATGGGCCACGGTGCACGGGGACAACCTCGCGGACACCCCGTACGAGGTGCCGGACGGGCTGCTGAGCTGGCTCGACGTCGTCGGCGGAACCGGACCGCACCGGCAGCGGGACTCGGGGCTGGTCGCCGACTGGTTCTCGTTCGAGGAAGACCCGCGCGCCACGCGGTGGAAGCTGGCCGGTCCGGGACAGTGGACGCTGCACGGGGCCGAGTCGCTCCAGGTCACCGGGCGGCTCATCGGCGGCTGCATCGAGACATTGAGCAACCTCGCGGGCACGCCGTACGGCGACGTCGCGGCCTTCGGGCGCGCGCACGCCGAGGACGGGCTCATCGTCTACGTGGAGGCGGCCGAGGACGGCGCGGCGGCGATCTGCCGCAATCTCCACGGGCTGCGCCTCGCCGGGTGGTTCGAGCACGCCCGGGCCGTGCTCGTGGGACGGACCAGCGCGCCCGACCACCCGCGGCTCGCCCAGCGGGAGGCCGTGCTCGACGCCCTGGGGCGCCTCGAGATCCCCATCGTGTTCGACGTCGAGATCGGGCACGTCCCGCCGCACCTGCCGCTGGTCAACGGGGCGCTCGCGACGGTGACCGTGGACGGCGGAACCCGGGAGATCGTGCAACGCCTGGGCTGAGGTTCCGCTAGCCGTGGTTCCAGAGGGAGAGCTTCGCGGGGTTGAGGACGATGCGCACCTCGGAGACGGCGGCGCCGGCCACCCCGAGGGTCGCGACGGCGATGATCTGCCCCGCGACGCGAACAGCGAGCCCGAGCCCGTCGGCCGTCTCTCGTTCGAGCACCTCGGCGCCCGGGGTCTTCTGCTGCACGCCGAGCAGGAACCGAGCCACCCGGTCCGCGCCGACCACGGAGTTGCGGGCGGCGGTGACGGTGCCGCCACCGTCGGTGAGCAGCACGGCCTTCGGGTCGAGCGCGTTGACGAGGGCATGCAGATCTCCGCTGCGCGCGGCGGCAGCGAAGGCGCGCACCGCCGCGTCGTGCTCCCGGCGGGACACGCTTCCTGCCCGGCTGCGCTCCACCCGACGTCGGGCCGACGTGGCCAGCTGGCGGCACGCCGCAGCGGAGCGCCCCACCGTGTCCGCGATCTCCGCGAACGGCACCGCGAACACGTCGTGGAGGATGAACACGACCCGCTCGGCCGGGGTCATGGACTCCAGCACGATGAGCAGAGCAGTGCTGACCGAGTCGTCCAGGGTCACCCGGTCCAGTGGATCGGTGCTCGTGGAGTCGGTCAGCGTGAACGCGGGGAGGGGCTCCGGGAGCCAGGGACCCACGTACCGCTCGTGGCGCACCCGCGCCGAGTCGAGCACGTCCAAGCAGACCCGGCTCGCCACACGGGTGAGCCAGGCGCGCGGCACGTCGATCGCGTCCCGCTCCTCCGGGGTCATCCGGTACCAGCGGGCGTAGGTCTCCTGCACGGCGTCCTCGGCCTCCGCGATGGTGCCGAGCATCCGGTACGCCAGCGCCAACAGGTGGCTGCGCTCATCGACCACGTCCGCATCCATCGACCGCTCCTCGCTCTCGCCCGCTCCCGCCTCCTGCTAGTAAAGACCGGACGGCGGCCCGGAATGTGATGTCGGCACCTCACATTCACCGCAGCTGCGTCGTCCAGAGGGTATGAACACGCCACTGCGTCGCATCCTCCTGGCCGCCACGGTGCTCATCGGTGCCTATGCGGGCATCTGGGGGTACTTCTTCCCCGAGTCCTTCTATACGTCCTTCCCGGGTTTCAGGCTGCACTGGATCGACCTCGACGGTCCGTTCAACGAGCACCTGATCCGGGACGTCGGCAGCTTCTACCTTGCGCTCGCCGCCGGGAGCCTGGTCGCGATCTTCACGCCCAGTGCGGCGCCGGGCCGGGTGATGGGGGTGGTCTGGTTCGTCTTCGGCGTACTGCACTTCGGCTACCACCTCCTGCATCCTGAGGGCACGGCCGGGGACGTCGCCGGCAGCATCATCAGCCTGGGTATCAGCGCGCTGCTCGGCATCGCGCTCATGCTTCCGCTCCGTCGGCGCGGCCCACGGAGAGCTCTCGACACGAAGGAGGAACCACGATGAAGAACCGGTCGACGGCGAGCACGGGGGCGACATGCGAGTGACGGTGCTGGGAGCCACGGGAACCTTCGGTGCCCCGCTGTGCGATGCCCTGGAAGCGCGTGGCCATGACGTCGTCCGAGCGAGCCGGGCCACCGGGGTCGACGCGGTCACCGGGGTCGGGCTGCGTGAGGCGCTGGATGGGGCGGACGTGGCGGTGGACGCGCTGAACCTCGTCACCCTCAGCCGCCGCAAGGCTGTCGGCTTCTTCGGCACGACGGCGAGAAACATTGCTGCGACGGCGGAGCAGACCGGCCTGCCCCACCTGGTGCTCGTCTCGATCTGGAACGTCACACACCCCGACGCGTCCGGGTACGGGTACTACGCGGGCAAGGCGGAGCAGGAGCGGGTGGTGCGAAGCAGCGGTGTGCCGGTCACGATCGTGCGCTCGACCCCGTGGTTCGAGCTGGCGGAGCTCTTGCTGGCGACGCGGTTCGGCCCCTTCGCGGTCGCGCCGCACTACCTCTCCCGCCCGGCAGCGGTGGCTGCGGTCGCCCGCCGTGTCGCCGAGATCGTCGCGGGACCGGTGATCGAGGAGGGCGTCATCGTCGCCGGTCCCGAGCAACGGGACATCCACGACCTGACGGTGGCGATCGCCGCGGCCCGCGGTGACACGGTGCGCATACTCGGGATCAACCCGCCCGGCACCGGCGCACTCAAGCGCGGCATCCTCGTGCCACCCGAGAGCGTGCCCGGCGTGGGCCCCACCTTCGAGGCGTGGCTCGCTGAACGACACCCGGCGGGACGGCAACCACCGAGGTAGCGCCGTCCGCACGGCAACCGACGCGGAGTCCGGCCCTCACGCGTCAGTCCGCGTCGCCCGCACCACCGCCATGCCGCCCACCGCCGCGACCCACCCGAGCAGCACGAGCGTGCCCGAACCCGCGTCGAGCGCCGTGTCCGATCCGCCCATGAGCAGCCCGCCCGCTCGGTCGGGCAGCCAGCGGGCCTGCTCCGTCATCGTGCCGAGCAGCGGGGAGACCACGAGCACGACGGTGAGCATCGCCACGAGCGCGGGCACGAGGTGCCGCACGAGCACCGCGACGGCGTGCGAGAGCAGCCCGACCAGCGTGAGGTAGGCACACGCCCCGAGCAGCGGCCACACCGCCACTCCGTCACCGGTCGGCGCACCACCGGCCAGACGCAGCCCGAGCGTCGCGCCGCCCAGGCTCGCAGCCACCCCCACCACGGCGACGACGGCGAGCACCGAGACAGCCGCGACCGCCTTCGCCGCCGCGAACCGCCACCGGCCCGGCACCGCCACGAGGCTCGTGCGGAACTGCCCGCCCGCGTACTCGTGCCCGGCGGGCAGCACCCCCAGCAGCACGATCCCCACCTGCACGAACGGCACCGCGCGCAATGCCAGCTCTACGGTGGAGAGGTCCGCGGAGTACTCGGCAGCGGAGGCGGCGAGCAGCACGGCGACGGCACCTCCGGCGAGCACGGTCCCGACGGCGGCGAGCACGACGGCGGGCAGCGTGCGCAGCTTGATGAGCTCCGCGACGACGGCGTCCGCCGGCCCCTGTCCCACCACGCTCACGCGTCCCGCCGCGACAGCACGGCCCCCGCGACGAGCAGCAGCCCGAGCGCCCATCCGGCCATCACCAGCGCGCCAGGCACCGCATCGAGGCCGCCGTCGACCATCGACAGCCCGCCGAAGAGCCTGCGCCCCGCCATGTCCGGCAGCCAGTGGGCCAGCGGCGTGAGATTGGTCAGCAGCAGCGGGACCGACACCACCGAGCTGTTGGCGATGAGGACCACGAGGGGGATCACCCCACTGCGGGCCAGCACCGTGATCGCCAGGGCGATGAGCCCCATGAGCGTCCAGTACAGCGCGGCACCCAGCGAGCGACCCAGGGCCGCGTCCAGCGCGACGCTCTCCGGCATCGGCCCGAGAAGAAGGTGCGCGAGCCCGACGCTCGCGGGGATCGTGACTGCCGCGCTCGCGGCGACGAGCAGCACGACGACGAGCGCCTTGGCTCCGAGCAGCGTCCAGCGGCGGGGGATCGTGGCGAGCGTCGCGGTGATCTGCCTGCCGCCACCGGCATCCGTGCGATTGGAGGTGTACTCGCTGCCGAAGACGACCACACCGATCACCACGGCGCCCACCGTCCCGAGCGGCGCGGCCGCATACGCGGTCCCGAACGCCGAGAAGAACCCCCACTCCTGCGACTCCCCGGACGCGAGCGCGGCGCGCGTGGTGAGCGCGTTGAGGGCGGTCACTCCCACGGAGCCCACGAGGGTCACGGCGAACGCCGCCCACGTCGCGGGGAGGGTCGCTGCCTTGCGCAGCTCGGCGGTCAGCGCGCGCCAGAGAGTCGACGTCGCGGGCTGCGCCATCACGCCGACCCCTCGCCCTCGGCCGCACCGGAGGTCAGGGCGAAGAACGCCTCCTCGAGGCTCGCGAACCCGGCGGTCACCTCGTCGAGCGTCCCAGCCCGCACGATGCGGCCCCCGGCGATGAGCACCACGTCGTCGGCGAGCCCCGCGACCTCGCTCATGAGGTGGCTCGACAGCAGCACGGT
>CAZECM010000049.1:0-24122 GCA_964510785.1 uncultured Cellulomonadaceae bacterium
CGTCTCGGCCGAGCACGTCTCCGGCCGAGACGGTGGTGCCGCGGATGACGAACAGGTCGACCCCGGCGTCGACCACCGTCTTCCAGTACTCCTGCGTGCGCTGCGGGGAGAGCGAACCAGCGACCGTGACGCCCGCGGCGCGGATCTCGCGCAGCCGCTCGGTGATGAGGTCGCGCTGGATCGGGGCCGCGTAGATCTCCTGCATGCGCGCGATGGCGCCGGCTCCGAGGCCTGCGATCTCGTCGATGAGCGGGCGCGGGTCCTCGTAACGGGTCCACAGTCCCTCGAGGTCGAGCACACCGAGGCCGCCCGCGTGTCCGAGCGCGACGGCGGTGTCGGGGCTCATCACGGAGTCCATGGGTGCCGCCAGGACGGGGAGGTCGAAGTGGTACGCGTCGATCTGCCAGCCGACCGAGACCTCCTCCGGGTCGCGCGTGCGCCGCGAGGGCACCACGGCGATGTCGTCGAAGGTGTACGCGCGCCGCGCTCGCTTGCCGCGTCCGATCTCGATGTCACTGCTCACGAGAGGCAAGGTTACTCGTTGGGGCTGGTCGGCAGGGTTGCCGCCAGGACGCACGCACGGACTCGACGAAGTCCGCGTGCGTGAACAGCTCGCCCGAGAGCACCCCTTCGGCAACGGGACAGGGTGTCGGTACCGTCTGCCACAGTGGGAGCCACGCACCACGAAGGGGAAACGAGATGAGCTGGATCGACGGCGCACTGCTGGGATTCGACACGGAGACGACGGGGGTGGACCCGTCGAACGACCGCATCGTCTCGGTCGCGCTCGTGCACCGGGACGCGACGGGGACGACGGCGAGCACCTGGCTCGTCGATCCCGGCATCGAGATCCCCGCCGCGGCCGCCGCCGTGCACGGCATCTCGACCGAGCACGCGCGGGCGCACGGTCGCCCTCCCGCCGAGGCGCTCGAGGAGGTCGGCGCCGAGCTCGCGAAGGCGTTCTCCTCCGGCACCCCGGTGGTCGCCTTCAACGCGAGCTACGACCTGACGCTCATCGAGGCCGAGCTGCGGCGCCACGGGCTCGCGACGGTCTCCGAGCGGACCGGCCGCCCGCTGCGCCCCGTCATCGATCCCCTCGTGCTCGACCGGGAGCACGACCGGTTCCGCAAGGGCAAGCGCACGCTCGGGGTCCTGTGCGAGGTGTACGGGGTCACGCCGGACGCCGGCGGCCTGCACTCGGCCGACGTCGACGTCATCGCGACCCTCGACGTGCTCGCGGCTCTCGCGCGCCGCCACCCCGAGGTCGCGGCGCTCGAGCCCGAGGCGCTCCACGACGCCCAGGTGGCGGGGCACCGCCGCTGGGCGCTCAGCTTCAACGAGTGGCGCACGCGGCAGGGGTACGAGGGAGCGGGCGCGAGCCTCGACTGGCCCCTGGCGCAATGAGGCCGGCCCGTGAGATCAACATCACTGCGAGCATGAACTCGCTGGCAGAGGGGCCCTGATCGGGCGAATCGCCGAAGCACCGCCCGGCCATATCTCATCCATGAGTTACGGTGGCTCCGTGACGATCACCATCGAGCCCACGAGCACCACGGCCACCGAGCAGCCCGAGCACCTCGCCCGTATCGGAGCGCTCATCCGCTCCGCCCGCCAGCACGAGGGTCTCACGCAGACCCAGCTCGCCGAGCGGCTCGGCACGAGCCAGAGCGCGATCCACCGCATCGAGCAGGGTGGCCAGAACATCTCGCTCGACATGATCACGCGCATCAGCGAGGCGCTCGACTCCGAGCTCGTGACGATCGGCCCGCGCCACTCGCACCTGCGCGTCGAGGGCGGCCACCAGCTCTCCGGCCGCATCGAGGTCAACTCCTCGAAGAACGCCGCCGTCGCGCTGCTCTGCGCCTCGCTCCTCAACCGCGGCACCACGAGGCTGCGGCACGTCGCCCGGATCGTCGAGGTCGACCGCATCGTCGAGGTGCTGCGCAGCATCGGTGTGCGGGCCGTGTGGTCCGAGGACGGCCGCGACCTCGAGATCAACGTCCCCGAGCGCCTCGACCTCGACTCGATCGACGTCGAGGCGGCGCGCCGCACCCGCTCGATCATCATGTTCCTGGGCCCCCTGCTCGGGCTCGAGCGGGAGTTCGAGCTGCCGTACGCCGGCGGCTGCGACCTCGGCACCCGCACGGTCGAGCCCCACCTCATCGCGCTGCGCCCCTTCGGGCTCTCCGTCGAGACCTCCGCCGGCCTGTACCACTCGCGGGTCGAGCCGGATGACGGCGCGGACCGCTCGGTCGTCCTCACGGAGCGCGGCGACACGGTCACGGAGAACGCCATCATGGCCGCCGCCAGGCGCTCGGGCACCACGACGATCCGCAACGCCAGTCCCAACTACATGGTCCAGGACCTGTGCTTCTTCCTCGAGCTGCTCGGGGTGCGCATCGAGGGCATCGGGACCACGACGCTGCGGGTGCACGGCGTGACGCAGATCGACGTCGACGTCGAGTACTTCGTCTCGGAGGACCCGGTCGAGGCGATGAGCCTGCTCACGGCCGGCATCGTCACCGGTTCGGAGATCACCGTCGCGCGCGTGCCGATCGAGTTCATGGAGATCGAGCTCGCCACGCTCGCCGAGATGGGGTTGCGCTACGCGACGACCCCCGAGTACGCGGCGCACAACGGCCGCACGCGACTCGTCGACATCACGGTGTTCCCCAGCGAGCTGCACGCGCCGATCGACAAGATCCACCCGATGCCCTTCCCGGGCCTCAACATCGACAACCTGCCGTTCTTCGCCGTCATCGCCGCGTGCGCCGAAGGCAAGACCCTCATCCACGACTGGGTGTACGAGGGGCGCGCGATCCACCTCACCGACCTCACCCGCCTCGGCGCGGACGTGCGGCTCCTCGACGCGCACCGGCTCGACATCCAGGGGCCCGCCCACTGGTCGGGCGCCGAAGTGAGCTGCCCGCCCGCGCTGCGCCCCGCCGTCGTCATCCTGCTCGGCATGCTCGCCGCGAAGGGCACCTCGGTGCTGCGCAACGTCGACATCATCGCCCGCGGTTACGAGCAGCTCCAGGAGCGCCTCGTCACCCTCGGCGCCCGCATCGAGACCTTCCGCGACTGACGAGCCCCTCCGCGCACCACTCCGCACCCCAGCCCCGACCTTGCGAGACACCCTCCCGTTCTGCGGGACACCCTCCCGCTCTGCGGGACACTCTCCCGTCTTGCGGGACGTCGTGCACACGAAAGGGCCCTTGCGGGACGTTGTGCGCGCACGACGTCCCGCAGAACGGAGGCTAGACGGGCGCGGTGCTAGCTGAGGACGTCGCTGTGGACCCGGGCCGAGACGCCGGGAGTGGCGGCCACGAGGAGGGACGTGAGCGCATCGTCCGCGCGGTAGTCGGCGCCGTCCCAACGCTGCACGACGCCGCCGGCCTCGCGGACGAGCACCGTGCCCGGTGCGTGGTCCCACGGGTTGGTGCGCCAGTAGACGATGAAGTCGTCCTCGCCGAGCAGCACCCGGCGATAGGTGGCACCGGCCCACAGCCGCTCGCTGCCGCGCACGTCGGGGGCGAGCGCCTCGACGCGGGCGCCGACCCGCTCGCGCTCGACGTCGGGCAGGAACGCCGTCGCGACACCGCCACGCAACGCTCGCGCCGAGCCGTCACGTGCCGATCCTCCCAGCAAGGAGCCGCCCAACGCCGCCCCGTCGAGCCCCGCCCCGTCCAGCGCAGTGCCGTCGAGCGCCGAGCCAGCCACGGCCGCGCCGTCGGCGCGCAGCAGCCGCTCGGGCTCGCCCGAGCCACGCGTCACGAAGGCGCCCGCACCGCGGGCGGCCGTGAAGAGCTCGTCGTAGACGGGCAGCGCGATCCACGACGCGATCGGCACCCCGGTGTCGACGAGCGCCACCATGACGGCGAAGTCCGGGTCGCCCTCGACGAAGGCGCGGGTCCCGTCGATGGGGTCGACGACGAACGCCAGCCCTTCGCGCCCCAGCAGCCCGAGCAAGGACGCATCGGCCGCGACCGCCTCCTCCCCCACGACCGGCACTCCCGGAGCGATGTCCGCGAGGCGCGCGGTCAGCACGCGCTCGGCCTCGACGTCGACGGCGGTCACGAGGTCACCGGGCGACTTCTCGGAGATCTCCCCCGCGCTCAGGTCGCGGAATCGCGGCAGCACGAGGCCGTGCGCCACCTCCTGGACGAGCTTGGCGACGGCATCCAGGTCCGGCTCGGGGCGCCTCACCGGGACTTGTAGTTGGGGGACTCGGAGATCATCTGCACGTCGTGCGGGTGGGACTCCTTGAGGCCGGCGGCGGTGATCCGCACGAACCGGCCGCGGTCCTGCAGGGCGGGCACGTCGCGGGCACCGACGTAGAACATCGACTGGTGCAGGCCACCCACGAGCTGGTGCGTCACGGCGGCGAGCGGGCCACGGTAGGGCACCTGGCCCTCGATGCCCTCGGTGATGATCTCGTCGTCGGACAGGTCGCCCTGGAAGTAGCGGTCCTTGGAGTAGGAACGCCGGTCCCCGCGCGACTGCATCGCACCGAGCGAGGCCATACCGCGGTATCGCTTGTACTGCTTGCCGCTCACGAACACGAGGTCGCCGGGGGACTCGTCGCAGCCGGCGAGCAGCCCACCGAGCATGACGGAGTCGGCGCCGGCCACGAGGGCCTTGGCGATGTCGCCGGAGTACTGCAGGCCGCCGTCACCGATCACGGGGACACCGGCGGGCTTGGCCGCGAGCGCGGCCTCGTAGATCGCGGTGATCTGGGGGACGCCGACGCCGGCCACCACGCGCGTGGTGCAGATGGAGCCCGGACCGACGCCCACCTTGACGGCGTCCACCCCGGCGTCCACGAGCGCCTGCGAGCCCTCGCGCGTCGCGATGTTGCCGCCGATGACCTGCACGTGCTTCGTGGCGGGGTCGGACTTGAGGCGGCGCACCATGTCGAGCATGAGCCGGGCGTGGCCGTTGGCCGTGTCGACCACGAGCACGTCGACGCCCGCCTCGACGAGCGCGAGCACGCGGTCCCACGCGTCGCCGAAGAACCCGACGGCGGCACCGACGACGAGCCGGCCCTCCGAGTCCTTCGTGGCGAGCGGGTACTGCTCGGACTTCACGAAGTCCTTGACGGTGATGAGTCCCCGCAGCACACCGTCGTCGTCCACGAGCGGGAGCTTCTCGACCTTGTGCTTGGCGAGCAGCGCCGCCGCCTCGTCGCGCGCGATGCCCACGGGCCCGGTGACGATGGGCTGCTTGGTCATGACCTCGTGCACGCGCAAGCGGTCGAAGTCGTCGGGCTTGACGAACCGCAGGTCACGGTTGGTGATGATGCCGAGCAGCCGCTCCGCCTCGTCGACGACCGGCAGCCCGGACACCCGGTAGCGCCCGCACAGCTCGTCGAGCTCGGCGAGCGTCGCGTCCGGCCCGATGGTCAGCGGGTCGGTGATCATCCCCGACTCGGAGCGCTTGACGATGTCGACCTGGTGCGCCTGGTCCTCGATCGACAGGTTGCGGTGCAGGATGCCGATGCCACCCTGGCGGGCCATGGCGATCGCCATGCGCGCCTCGGTGACGGTGTCCATCGCGGCACTCACGAGCGGGATGCGCAGCGAGATCTCGCGGGTCAGCCTGGTCGAGGTGTCGACCTCGCTGGGGATGACGTCGGTCTCGCCCGGGAGGAGCAGGACGTCGTCGTAGGTGAGGCCGATCTGGCCGAAGGGACCGGGTGCGTCGCTCCCGGGAGAAGGCTCACGACTCATTGGGCCATGGTACGCGGGCCGCGCCGGTGGGCCGGTCGACGTCTCACGACCCACCGGATCGTGCACCACCGGACCGGGCTCTACCGGATCAGGCCGCTCCGGATGCCGATCGCCACGGCTTGCGCCCGGTCGCGCGCACCGAGCTTGCGGAACAGGCGCTGCGCGTGGGTCTTGATCGTGTCCTCGGACAGGAAGAGGTCCTGGCCGATCTGGCTGTTGGAGCGGCCGTTGCTCATCCCCACGAGCACCTCGTGCTCCCGCTTGGTCAGCTCGACCTCGCGCATCGGTTCGCCGCTCGCGGCACGCACGCCCGGCCGCGCACCCGGTGAGACGGCGACGGGCACCACGGGGTTCGGCACGAGCGGTGCGGCGAAGATGTGGGCGGCGATCGCCGCGAGGTCCGACGACGACGCCTCGGGCGTGAGGTACCCCCGCGCCCCGAGCGTGATGGCTCGGTCGAGGGCGATCTCGTCCCCCTTCTCGGCAAGGACGACGACGACGGTGCGCTGGCTCACCTGCCGCAGCTGGCGCAAGGTCTCGATGGGCCCGGGCGACGGCAGGTGCGCGTCGAGGAGCACGATGCCCGGCGGCGAGACGCGTGCCAGGCGCAACAGCTCGGTCGCATCACCCGCGGTACGGACGGATGAGAGCGACGGCACACCGGCCGCCGCCGCGGCGAGCCGCTCGCGCACCATGGCCACGCCGTGGCAGATCACGATTCCGGACACTCGACACCCCTCGAACCTCGCCGCCAGGTTGCGGCACTGCTAGGGGTATCGGTCGGGTCACTCACTCCTTAGTGCTAACGACGGGGTGAAGTAATCGCGCATTGGAGACCTAGCGGTCAAGGTGCGCAAGCCCTGGGGTGATAACCCCTGTGACTGCGGTCACCTCGTGCAGCAGCCCCGCGAAAGTGCGTACGCGATGCACCGACCGGTGCAGCGGCAGAGCTCGCCCCGCGGCCTCGTCGACGGTGCCGACGAAGATGTTGAGGTCGCTGAGCGCGACGTGCAGCTCCGCCACGATGCCGAGCTCCGCCCGTGCGCGGTCGGAGAGGACCACGAGAGCGGCCGGTCGCACCATCGTGCACAGCTCGACGAGGTGCCTGGCGTCGACCGGACCCGTCACGACCCGGGCGCGGACCTCACGCTCGACGAGCGCGGCGGCGAGGGCGTGCAGGGCGAGCCGACCCGTGCCGTCGGCGGCCGGCGCGAGCAGCACCGTGTCCCGCGGCCCGTCGGCGAGCTCGGGGGCCGAGCCGGGTCGCTTGCGCAGCACCGCGAGCGCCGCGGCGTCGAGCAGTGCCTGGGCGTCGTCGCCGGGGCGGGCGAGCACGGTGCGCGCCGCGATGGCGGACCGGGCCGGCGAGACGAGCTCCGACCACCAGCGCTCGGCACCGTCGCTCAGCCCCGCGGCCATGATCCGACGGCACCGGCCGGCGTCCATGCCGAGCGCGGCGTCCACGAGGGCCGTGACGGTCACGGGGCCTGTGTGACGGCCGTCGACGTCGGTGCGCACGCCGAGGGGTACGACGGGGGCGAGCGAGGTCCCGACGTCGTCCAGGTCCTCGCTCGAGGTCGCCCTCGCGACCCGGGCGGCCTCGCTCGGCGCGACCCCGTCGAGCGTGAGCCGCCGCATCACGACGAGCCGGGCGAGGTCCTCCGCGCCGTAGCGCCGGTGCGAGCCGGCGAGCCGCGCCGAGGGTCCCAGTCCGTAGCGGCGGTCCCACGTGCGCAGGGTCGCCGGCGCCACCCCGAGCCGGGCGGCGACGGCGGCCACGGTGAGCGCGGGGGCCCCGGGGTCGGCCGGAGCCGCGTCGTCGAAGGGGGCCATGACTCGATTCTGCCCCGGGCCACCGAACCGCTCCACCGGACGGCGACGCCTCACCCGATCAGGGGGCGATGGGCGATTTGTGGGGGTGGTAACACCCAGGTGCGTCCCCGTATACATCACGATTCGATTACAGACAAGACCTTGAACAACGCCTGGCGCGGTTGTAGCGTGCAGGAATCGGCACAAAGTCGGTCGCCCCGGACACGTGGTCCGAATGGGGCGAAGAGCGAGGAGGCTTGGCGATGACGGAGATCTCGCGACTGCCCGGTCCGGTGCTCGATCTGTGGGAATGGCAGTTCCAGGGTGCGTGTCGGCAGGCCGACCCGACGCTGTTCTTCCATCCCGAGGGTGAGCGCGGCACGGCCCGCCGTCGTCGTGCGGAGGCCGCCAAGGCCGTCTGCGCCACGTGCCCCGTCATGAAGCAGTGCCTCGAGCAGTCCCTCGCCGTGCGCGAGCCGTATGGCGTGTGGGGCGGGCTCTCCGAGGACGAGCGGGCGGCGATGCTGACCCGCCCCGTCCGGAAGGCCGGCTAGCTCCCGCGCCCGACTCCCGGTACGACGAAGCCCCCACCGCCCGAAGGCTGCGGGGGCTTCGTACGGCGGTTCCCTACGCGCTGCGCAGGGACCGACTCACTTGGTGACGACCGCGAGGATGTCGCGGGCCGAGAGGATCAGCAGCTCCTCACCGGAGTACTTCACCTCCGTGCCACCGTACTTGGAGTAGATGACGATGTCGCCGACGACGACGTCGAGCGGGACACGGTTGCCGTTGTCGTCGATACGACCCGGACCGATCGCCAGGACCTCGCCCTCCTGGGGCTTCTCCTTGGCGGAGTCAGGGATGACCAGACCGGAGGCGGTTGTCTGCTCCGCCTCGACCGCCTTGACGACGATCCGGTCCTCGAGCGGCTTGATGGAGACCGACACTGCGGACCTCCCCTTCGCGTTTGAGTGACTAGCTAGGGACATGGGCGCACGGTGTGTGCCCGCCGTCGTCGCGGTGCCGACGAGCACTCCGTGCGGTGCGTCCTCCGAAGAGGACCCTCGGTAAATCTATGCCGCGGTTAGCACTCGGTCAAGGTGAGTGCCAATCCGGTGCCCGGCCCGGACGGTCCACGGCCTGCACGGCGGACCTGGCGTGCAAGGATCTGCCCCATGGATGCGAGCGCCCTCAGCAAGCTCCTCAGCCCGCAGGGATGGGCGTTGCTCGGTGTGCTCCCCCCGTACCACCCGGACGCCGCGATGGCGATCTCCGAACGGCTGCGCTCCGAGGGCTTCGACAACGAGCTCGTCGCGGCCGCGCTGACCCAGTCGCGGCTGCGCGCCCGGGCGCACGAGAAGTTCGGGGACTTCGCGGACGGGATGCTCTTCACGCCCGAGGGCCTCGAGCAGGCGACGCGGCTCACGGTCGCCGCGCACCACGCCCAGCGCTACCGGCGCGCCGGCTCCACGAAGGTCCTCGACCTCACGTGCGGCATCGGGGCGGACTCGCTCGCGATCGCGGGGATGGGCATCGGGGTGCTCGCCGTCGACGTCGACGAGCTGACGGCCGCGCTCGCGACCGTCAACCTGCGCCACTTCGAGAACGCGGAGGTGCGCCACGGCGACGGGCTCGCCGTGGACCTCGCCGCCGAGGGGGTCGACGCCGTCTTCGCCGATCCCGCCCGGCGCACCCGCTCCGGTTCACGCCGCCACGACCCAGCCGCGTACGCCCCGCCCCTCGACGAGGTGCTCGCCCTGCGCGAGCGCATCCCCGCGCTCGGGGTCAAGGTCGGCCCCGGGATCCCGCACTCGGCCGTGCCCGAGGACGCCGAGGCGCAGTGGGTCTCCGTGGACGGCGCGGTGGTCGAGGCGGGGCTGTGGTTCGGGCCGCTCGCCTCGGGCGGGGTGGGGCGCAGCGCGCTCGTCCTGCGCGGAGACAGTGCGGCGACGTTGTCCGACGACGGCGCACGACCCGCCGTCGGCCCCCTCGACGCCTATCTCTTCGAGCCGGATGGCGCCGTCATCCGCGCGGGGCTCGTCGCCACGGTGGCCGGGCGGCTCGGCGCGCACCTCGTCGACCCCACGATCGCGTACGTGAGCGCCCCCTCGCCGTCGTCGGCGGACCCCGCCCTCGCGACGGGCTACCGCGTGCTCGACTCGATGCCGTTCAACCTCAAGAAGCTACGCGCCTACCTGCGCGAGCGCGGCGTGGGGCGGGTGACGATCAAGAAGCGCGGGACGGCCGTCACTCCCGAACAGCTCCGCTCGCAGCTCTCGCTCCGGGGCGAGGAATCGGCCACACTGGTGCTGACCCGGCTCGCGGGTGCTCAGCACGTGATCGTCGTGGAGGCACTGTGATCGTCGTGGAGGCACTGTGATCGTCGTGGAGGCACCGTGACCTCGCTCCCGTTCGCCGACTCCCCCCGCTCCTCGATCGGCATCGAGTGGGAGCTCGGGTTCGTCGACGCGGACTCGGGGGACCTGCGCCAGGTGGCCGACACCGTGCTCACGGCCGTCAACGAGGCGCACGGCGGGGACCACCCCAACATCCACCCCGAGCTGTTGCTCAACACGGTCGAGGTCGTCTCGGGGGCGCGGAGCACCGCCGGGGAGGCCGCGGCGGACCTCGAGCGGTCGATCGCCGCGATCCGAGAGTTCACCGACCCGCTGCGCGTCGAGCTCATGGGCGGCGGGGCGCACCCCTTCGCGCACTGGACGCAGCAGAAGGTCACCGACAAGCAGCGCTACGCGACGCTCATCGAGCGCACCCAGTGGTGGGGCCGGCAGATGCTGATCTGGGGCGTGCACGTGCACGTCGGGATCGAGTCGCGCGACAAGGTGCTGCCGATCTGGCGGGCGATGCTCACGATGTTCGGGCACATCCAGTCGCTCTCTGCCTCGAGCCCCTACTGGGCGGGCCAGGACACCGGGTACGCCTCGAACCGGGCGCTCATGTTCCAGCAGCTGCCCACCGCGGGGCTCGGCTGGCAGTTCGAGGAGTGGTCCCAGCTCGAGCGGTACGTCGAGGACATGGTGCACACCGGGGTCATCGAGCAGTTCAACGAGGTGCGCTGGGACGTGCGGCCCTCCCCGGGACTCGGCACCCTCGAGATGCGCATCGCCGACGGCGCGGCCAACCTGCTCGAGGTACGCGCGATCTCGGCGTTCACGCACTGCCTCGTGGAGCACTTCTCGAGCATGCTCGACGCGGGCGAGGCCCCGCCGACCCTGCCCGCGTGGTTCGTGCAGGAGAACAAGTGGCGCTCGGCGCGCTACGGCATGGACGCGATCCTCATCCTCGACCGCGAGCGCGACGAGCGGCTCGTGACGGAGTCCGTCGAGGAGTGGCTGGACGTGCTCGCCCCCGTGGCCGAGCGGCTCGGCTGCGCCGAGGACCTCGACTCCGTGCGGATCATCCTGCGCCGGGGCGCCTCCTATCAGCGCCAGCGCGCCGCGGCACGGCGGGCCGCCGGGGAGCTGGGCGCCGTCGTCGACTCCCTCGTCGCCGAGATGCGCGCCGGCAAGCCGCTCTAGCCGCTCCCTCCCACCCGCGCGCGGGCGTTGGAGATCTGTGTGGGTGATCTCCCTACGTATTCCGAGAGGAATCGCCCACGGCCTCGCTCGTGGGTCACGGTGGCCACTCGGCGGCGAGCAGCTCGAGCTCGGCGCGGTGCGGGGCCACGACCTCGCTGGTCACCTCGCGCCAGAGCTCGTTGCCGACCTCGTGAATATCCACCGCGCAGCGAAGGTGCGCGGTCGCGATCGCCCGCTCCCACTCCTGGAACTCCGCGAGCTCGGCGGCGCTCGGCTCACCGCGAGCCAGCAGCCCGTCATAGGCCTCGCTCACGTGGCCGTAGTTGGTCTCCCCCGCGAACGGGTCGAACTCGGCGCCACCGGCATCCACCACGCACGCCACGTAGTCCGCCGCGGCCTCGAGCATCCGCTGGTCGGTGGAGTAGCGCACCATCCAGGTCTCGGAGATCTCCCTCCAGAGCTGTCGGACGAGCTCCGGTGGCTCGACGGCACCCTCGGACTCGGCGAGCGCCTCACCCACCGTGACGTTGCACCCCAGCTCACCGTCGGCGCCCGTCGGTCGCTCCCCCTCTCCGAGCGTGCCATCGAGCGCCTGCCGGTACGCCTCGCGCCCCTGGTCACTGAGCGACTCCACGTACTCGGCGTTGGGGTCGGGCAGAGGCTCGACGTCTCCGTACGCGTCACTCGTGTCGATGCTGATGCCATAGCCGTAGATCGCAGCCCACTCGTCGGTACCCGGGTCGAGATGCTCGGTCGCTGGGCCCTCGGGAGCGTCCGGAACGTACTCGAAACCACGGTCCGCCATGCACCGGGCCAGCCCTTCCTGGAAGGCACGGACCGGATCGACGTCGCCGCTGTCGCCGCTCTCGAGCTCGAAGTGAGCGAGCAGTGCCTCGTCGGGGCTCAGCTCCCGTGAACTCGCCGTCGGCGACGGTTCCGCAGCCGCCGCCTGCTGGGCGGAAGGCGATGTGCCGCCAGGTGCCGCCGGGCCGGACTCCTCCGCCGTCGGCCCCGGCACGTCGTCGTCGGCCGTGCACGCCGTGACCAGCACCCCGACGACGAGTGCGGCAAGCCCGACTCGCACGCGCATCCTCGCCCCCTCTGTTCCCCTGCTCCTCTGCCTGGCCACGCTAGACCCCGATACCCAGGCCAACAAGGCCCCGGCCCGCGCGACCCCTGAGCCGTCCGCGCACTTCTTGGTGCAGATGTGACTCGCGCGCGGTGCACCCCCGGCGTGTCGCGCGGCGCGTCGCCGGTGTTATGTCAGTTGAGTACCAAGGAGTGCGCGGACGGCTCAGCCGGCGGCGGGGCGGGCCCGGCAGGCGGGATGGGCGCGGCAGGCGGGCGTGCTGAGGTACCGGCCCGCGGGCCGGGTTGGGGTCGTGAGAACAGGGCTTTGCCTAGTAGTTGACATTGCCTAGTAGCAGGCATAGCCTCGATGACATGGCAACGGCACCCCGCGACCCGCAGATGCTCAAGGGCATCCTCCCGGTGCTCGTCGTCGCCCTCCTCACCGAGCGCGAGTCCTACGGCTACGAGCTCGTGACCCGGCTCCAGGAGGACGGGCTCGACGACATCGCCGCGGGCACCGTCTACCCCGTGCTGACCCGGCTGGAGCGGGAAGGGCACATCAGCTCCCGTCTCGTGGCCTCGCCGTCGGGACCCGCGCGCAAGTACTACCTGCCCACCTCCACAGGTACCGCGCACCTGGCCCAGGCGGCCGCCGGGTGGCGCGACCTGGCCCGCACGGTCGAGTCCGTGCTGGGCCGCATCGACACCGCCGACCGACCCGGTGACCACTCCGACACCCCCGAGGAGTCCCCATGACGACCACGGCCCCCGCACGCCTGCCCTTGCGCGACCGGCTGCGCATCGAGCGCTTCCTGCTCGACTTCAGCTGGCCCATGCAGGACTACCCGCGCAAGGAGTACAAGCAGATCAAGTCCGAGCTGCGCGCGAGCCTCGTCGCCGCCGCGCTCGACGTGGGCACCGAACGGGCGATCAAGGACCTCGGCAGCCCGTTCGCCCTCGCCGACCAGTACGTCGCCGGTCTCGGCCGCAAGCTCCCCCGGTGGACCACCGGAGGCGTCGCCGCCGGCCTCGCCATCGGGGCGCTCGTCTACCTCGCGACCGCCTACACCTTCGGAGCGCTCGACACGCTCGACGCCCTCGGCGGCGGGGAGGTGGACCTGTCGATCTTCGGGTTCACCACCACGGCGCACTTCTCCGACGAAGGGATCTGGGTGCAGGGCACGGGCACCTGGGCGGCCCTCGCGATCTACGGCGGTGTCGCCCTCGTGAGCTTCGCGCTCGGCTCGCGCTTCTGGCGGGTCTTCACCGGCTGAACGGCCATCCCAACACCCACCCGTCCCCGCCCAGGTAGTGAGAACTCCTCGAGGTCGTGACGGCGCAGTCACTACCTCGCGCATTCCTCACGACTTCGGGGCGTCATCCCGGGTGGGGCCGCGCTACAGGACGACGAGGTCGAGCGGCATCGAGGAGTCGACCGGGAGGTCGAGGGCCGACGGCGGCACACCCCGGCGCACGGCGGCCGCCCCGAGAGCGGCGATCATCGCCCCGTTGTCGGTGCAGTACTTCAGGGGCGGGATGCGCACGTCGATGCCCGCCGCGGCGCACCGCTCGGTCGCGAGCTCGCGCAGCTGGGAGTTCGCCGAGAACCCGCCCCCGATCACGAGCACCTCCACGCCCTCGCGCTCGCACGCGGCGATCGTCTTGGCGACCAGCACGTCGGCCACGGCGTCGGCGAAGGACGCCGCGACATCCTCGAGCGGCACCGCTTCCCCCGCGTCCTCGCGCGCCTCGACCCACCGCGCGACGGCCGTCTTGAGCCCGGAGAACGAGAAGTCGTAGGCGTGGCGCTCCTGGTCCTTCGCGGCGGTGAGCCCGCGCGGGAACCGGATCACCGCCTTGTCGCCCTCGCGCGCGAGCCGGTCCACGTGCGGACCGCCCGGGTACGGCAGCCCGAGCAGCCGGCCCACCTTGTCGAAGGCCTCCCCCGCGGCGTCGTCGAGCGTCGAGCCGAGCTCCGTGACACCCGTGACGATGTCCGTCACCCGCAGCAGGGTCGTGTGCCCCCCGGAGACGACGAGCGCGACGAACCGCTCGGGGAACAGCCCGTGCACGAGCTCGTCCACCGCGGCGTGGCCGATCACGTGATTGACCCCGTAGAGCGGCACGCCGAGCGCGACGGCGAGCGACTTGGCGGCCGAGGCCCCCACGGTGAGCGGGCCCACGAGCCCGGGCCCAGCCGTGACGGCGATCGCGTCGACGTCGCCCAGCCCCGCGCCCGCGGCCTCGAGCGCCCGGTCCAGCGTCGGCACCATCGCCTCGAGGTGGGCGCGCGAGGCAATCTCAGGGATGATCCCGCCGAAGCGGGCGTGCTCGTCCATCGAGCTCGCGACGGCCTCGCCGACCAGCTCGGAACGGTCCTGGTGCGCCCGGACGAGCGCGACGCCCGTCTCGTCGCACGAGGTCTCGATACCGAGCACGAGGGGGGCGCGATCCATACGCACCAGGGTAGGGGCCGACGACGGTCACCCTCGCCCGAGCACCACCCCAGCGCCAGGGGTAGGGGCCGACGGCGCTCCCCCTCGCACGCGCCACACCTCGCCGCCCGGGGGTCGGCAGCGGCCCACCGCCACCGGGGGTCCGGCCCGCGAGCCTGACCCACAGCCCGTGGCTACCTCGCGAGAGTGAGAACCTCGGCACCGTCGTCGGTGATGGCGATCGTGTGCTCGCTGTGCGCCGTCCGGCAGCCCGTCGCGCTGCGCAGCGTCCAGCCGTCAGCGTCCGTGACGAGCTCCGCGGTGTCCGCCATGACCCACGGCTCGATCGCCAGCAGCAGGCCGGGGCGCAGCGTGTACCCGCGGCCGGGCCGCCCGGTGTTCGCGACGTGCGGGTCCTGGTGCATCGTCGAGCCGACGCCGTGGCCCCCGAACTCGGTGTTGATCGGGTACCCCGCCGCGCTCAGGACCGAGCCGATGGCGTGGGAGAGGTCGCCGATGCGCGCCCCCGGTCCTGCCGCGGCGATGCCCGCTGCGAGCGCGCGCTGGGTCGCGTCGATCATCGCGAGGCTCTCGGCCGGCTGCGACCCGCCCACGACGAAGCTGACGGCCGAGTCGGCGACGAGTCCGCCCAGGGACACGGCGAGGTCGAGCGACAGCAGGTCGCCGTCGGCCAGCGCGTAGTCGTGCGGCAGCCCGTGGAGCACGGCGTCGTTGACTGACGTGCAGATGTAGTGGCCGAACGGGCCGCGGCCGAAGGACGGCGCGTAGTCGACGTAGCAGGACACCGCGCCGGCCTCGACGATCATGGCCTTGGCCCACCCGTCGATCTCGAGGAGGTTGGTACCCACGGTCGCGCGGGCCTTGAGCGTCTGCAGGATGTGCGCGACGAGGGCACCCGTCTCCCGCGCCCGGTTCACCTCGGTGGGGCTCAGGATCTCGATCATGTGGGACCTTCCTCGTGTGGCCGGGACAGCATAAGCCGCATCGTCAGTGCGTCGACGTTCTCTGGCTGGTAGTAGCCACGCCGCACGGCGAGCCGCTCGAAGCCGGCGCGCTCGTACATCGCGATCGCCAGCTCGTTGTCGACGCGCACCTCGAGGAACAGCTGCTCGGCACCGCGGCCGCGCTCGTGGGCGAGCAGCGCAGCGAGCAGCACCCGGCCGAGCCCGCGACCCTGGTGGCTCGGCGAGACACCGATCGTCATGACCTGCGCATCGACCCCGTCGAACCACGTCCCGGCGTAGCCCACGAGCCGCGGTGGCTCGCCGTCGTCGTCGATCCCCACGTAGTACCGCGCTCGCCCCGTGAGCTCCTCGTGCAGCATCCCCTCGGTCCACGCACCAGGGCCGAACAGCTCGTGCTCGAGCTCGAGCAGGCGTGGGACGTCGGCGAGCGTGAGTGCGCGCATCATCCGGTGGCGCGCTTGCGGGCCGAGGCGGGCACGGCGTCCGGGCGGCGCAGGTAGAGCGGCTCGCTCGGCTGCTCCGCACCGCGGCGGGCGCGCGCGATAGCGAGCCGCGCGAGGACGGCCGGGTCGGGCACGAGCGGTCCGCGAGCCTCGGGGAACGCCTCGGGATAAGCGTGCGCCCCCCGCCCGACGACGACGGCGCCCCGCACCACGTCCGCGAGCGCGTCCGGGTGCTCCACGACGGGCCCAGCGACGAGCTCTACGTCCGGGAGACCGTCGTCGACCCCGGCGCCGGGCAGCGCCCGGTATCGCGCGGCATACACCTCCCGCCGCCGCGCATCCCCCACGGCCACCACCTCGACCTCTTCAGCCACTCCACCGAGTTCGTGAGAAGCGCGCGAGTTCGTGAGGGCGGCCTCACGAACTGGGGCAGGACTCACGAACTCGCCGGAGGTGAGGGCGGCGGCGGCGAGGGCGTCGAGGGAGGGGACGCCGTAGAGGGGGATACCGCGGGCCAGTGCGAAGACGCGGGCGGTGACGAGGCCGGCGCGGAGGCCGGTGAAGGGCGCAGGTCCGGTGCCGACGACGACGGCGGACACGTCCCCCGGTGCGAGACCGGTCTCGGTGAGCACCTCGCGGATCATCGGGGCGAGCAGCTCGGCGTGGTGCCGGGCCGAGTCGACGGAGCGAGCGGCGAGGGGGTTGCCGTCGTCGTCGCAGAGACTGACGGCCACTACCGCCGAGGTGTCGATCGCAAGCACGGCCACGGCGCTAGTTTCCCACGACCCCCACCCGCCGCAGGTCCGCCGCCGAGATCACGCCCCGCGCGCTAGCTTCCCTCGGATCCTCCGCGCAGCAGGTCCGCCGCGTAGATGGCGGTGCGCCGCAGCATCGCCGTGCGCCCGTCGTTGACGAGCACCATCGCGGCGCGCGCCCGGTCGTGGTCGAGCAGTGCCGTGGTGACCCACGCGGTGTTCGAGCCCTGCTGGCCGAACGAGGCCCCTTCGAGGGCGTGCGCGGGTGCCCACCCCATGCCCTGCGGGGCGCCGGCGTGCACGTCCGCGGACAGGAGGCGGTCGACCGAGTCCGTCGAGAGCAGTGCGGGGGCGCCCTCCCTCACGAGGAACAGCCGCAGGAACTTCGCCCAGTCCGCCATGGTCAGGTGGAGACGCCCGGCCGGACCCAGGACGGCGGGGTTGTCCGACGCCGGGTCGTTCGGGTCGAGGCTCTGCCCGCGACCGAGGCCCGTGCCCGCGAGGGTGAAACGCCCCCGGTGCCCCCACAGCCCCACGGGCGGGCCGAAGCCGTACGACGTGATGCCGAGCGGTTCGAGGAGCACCTCGGCCACCGTCCGCTCGAACGGCAACCCGACGATCCGCTCGATCGCCGCGCCGGCGGCGATGTACCCGAGGTTGGAGTACCGGAACCGGCCCTGTCCTCGCGGCGGTGCGGCGAGCACCCGGGCGACCGCCTCGGTGCGCTGCAGGTCGAGCGAGCGGGAGTCGGTCAGCGCGGCGCGCATGGCAGGCTCGTCGAGGTTGGCGGGGAACCCCGCCCGGTGCCGGAGCAGCTCGTCGATCGTGACGGTCGACCAGGTGGGGTCGACGTGCGGGGCGAGGTCGTCGAACAGCTCGTTCAGGGTGGCACCCCATGCGGCAGCGCCGTGCTCGACGAGCAGGGCGTACGCCGCGGCCGTCATCGACTTCGCGCACGAGCCGATGTGCCACGGGTCATCGGGCTGCGCCGCGCCGTCGGGCTGCACCGCGCCCGCGCCGGAGCCGTCCCGCCGCCGGTCCCCGACGACGAGCGGCTCGAACCCCCCGTCGGCGTGCACCAGCGCGACGCCGAGCGCCGGGACGCCCCACCGCCGGCGCACGGCCTCGACGGCCTCGCGGTCGAGGCGAGCGCCCGTCACTGCGGCTCTCCCGGCCCGTCGGGACCACCCACGTCGATCGCGGCGGCGAGCAGCGCGAGCAGCGGGACCACGTCCTGGCGCCGCAACGCGTAGGTGCCGCGCACCGGCTGGTGGACGATGCCCGCCGCGAGCAGCTCGCGCAGGTGGTGGAAGAGCTGACCGGACGAGGGCTGCTCGAGACGCTCGACCAGCTCCGCCGTGGTGTGCGGCTGCTCGAGCAGCGCGGCGACGACCCGGAGGCGCATGGTGCTGGACAGTGCGCCGAGCACGCGAGCCGCCGAGTCGCCTGCGAGCGTGCGCACGGCGTCCCACGAGTGCTCCATCCGCCACGCGAGCGGAGCGCCGTTCCACTCGCCGGAGCCCGTGTAGCCGACCGTCGCCGCACCGGTCCCTGCCGCGACGCCGGGGGTCGGGTCACCCGAGCCTGTGGCGCCCTCGCGCCTCGTCTCGGCACCGAGCTGAGACTCGAGCCGGGCGACGCGGGACTCGAGGGCGTCCAGCCGCTGATGCGGGTCGGTGTCAGGCATGGCTACTACGCTACTACGTACTTTCGAAAAAACAACTCACTGCGTCGGGAACGTCACTCCGGCCCAGCGCGGTCCCACCGCCCGCACGGTCACGCGGCGCGGTCCGGCGTCGGCCGCCTCGGGGTCGAGCCCGTCGCCCCCGCCGTGCGGCCGCTCGATCGTGAGCTCGAGCCGGTCGGCGGCGAGCACCTCGGCGAGCCCCTCACCCCACTCGACCACCGTGACCGACTCGTCGAGGCTCGCGTCGAGGTCGAGCGCCTCGAGGTCGTCGAGCGAGGAGAGCCGGTACGCGTCGACATGGACGAGCGCCGGACCATCGCCGAGAGGCGGGTGGACGCGAGCGATGATGAACGTCGGGCTCGCCACCTGGCCGCGCACGTGCAGCCCGGCACCGATCCCCTGGGTCAGCGTCGTCTTGCCCGCTCCGAGCGGCCCGGTCAGCAGCACGAGGTCGCCCGCGCGCAACACCCCCGCGAGCGCCTCGCCGTAGGCGCGGGCAGCGGTGGCGTCGGCGAGCACCACCTCAGCGCCGTCGACCCCGCTCACGCTCCCTCGCCGACGTACACCCGCGGCACTCGTGCGCCGATCCGCGTGACGATCTCGTAGGAGATGGTTCCGGCGACGGCGGCCCAGTCCTGCGCCGTCGGTCCGCCGTCGGCCCCCGTGCCGAACAGCTCGACCCGCTCCCCCGCGACCTCGCGCGCACCGGGCCCGAGGTCGATGACGAACTGGTCCATGCACACCCGCCCCGCGATCGCGAGGTCGCGCACGCCGATCCGCACGGGCGCACCGGGGCGGCCGTCGGTCCCCGAGACGTGGCGCGGGACACCGTCGGCGTAGCCGATCGGCACGAGTCCCACGAGCGTCTCGGCCGGCGTGACGTACTGGTGCGCGTAGGACACGCCGTGCCCGCCCGGGAGGGGCTTGACGCTGGCGAGCTCCGACTCGAACGTCATCGCGGGCACGAGGCCGAGGTCCGCGGCGGAGGACAGCTCGGGCACGGGCGACAGCCCGTACACCGCGATGCCGGGCCGCACGAGATCGTAGTGCACGGCCGGGTTGGTCACGGTCGCGGCCGAGTTGGCGAGGTGGCGCACCTCGAGCCGGGCACCGGCGCGCTCGACGAGCTCGACCGCGCGGGCGAACACCTCGGCCTGGGCGAGCACGGTGGGGTGGGCGGGGGCGTCGGCGAAGGCGAAGTGCGAGAAGACGCCGACGACGTCGAGCACCCCCTCGGCCTGTGCTCGCAGCGCGGCGTCGAGCACGTCGGGCAGCTGGGCGGGCGTGACCCCGTTGCGGCCGAGCCCCGTGTCGACCTTGATCTGCACGCGCGCCGTCCGCCCGGCGTCCCGCGCGGCCTCCGCGAGCGCCGCGACGTTCCAGGGTGCGGCGATCGCGACGTCGACATCGGCCTCGATCGCCTCGCGCAGCGGCGCGCCGGGGGCATAGAGCCAGGTGAGGACCCGCCCCGTGTCGCCCGCCGCCCGGAGGGCGAGCGCCTCCGTCACCTGGGCCGCGCCGAGCCACGTCGCCCCGCCGCGACGGGCCGCGCGGGCCGAGGGGACGAGCCCGTGCCCGTAGCCGTCCGCCTTGACGACGGCCATCACCTGGGCGGGGGTCGACGCGGCGAGCGTGCGCACGTTGGCGGCGATCGCGTCGAGGTCGATCACTGCACGGGCGGGATAGGTCTGCACGGGACCATCCTTCCATCGAGGCCGAGCACGCGGACGGCCCCGACGCGTCTCAGGCGTGCTTCACCGCGGCGGACTCCTCCTGGCTGATGTCCGCGGTCTCGATCTGAAAGTTCGAGTGGTGGACCGCGACGTCGAAGTGCTCGGCGACGCAGTCCCGGACCGAGCGGAGGATCTCCGGGGCGTGCCCGCCGTGGAAGCACTCGTCGCGCACCACGACGTGCGCCGTGAGGGTGGGCAGTCCCGTGCCGACGGTCGAGGCGTGGAGGTCGTGGACGTCCGTGACGTGCTCGACGGCGAGGAGGTGGTCGCGCACCGCGTCGAGGTCGAGCCCGGACGGCGTGAACTCCATGAGCACGCCCAAGGTCTCTCGCAAGAGCTTGAACGCGCGAGGGACGATGAGCGCGGCGATGAAGAGGCCGGCGATGGCGTCGGCCCGCTGGTACCCCGTGGTCGCGATCACGATCGCCGCGACGATCACCCCGACGGAACCGAGGGCGTCGTTGACGACCTCGAGGAACGCTGCCCGCAGGTTGAAGTTGGCGTCGCGGCTGGACGCCAGGATCGTGATCGCAACGACGTTGGCGACGAGCCCGACGATGCCGAACACGAGCAGCCCGGTGGCGGGGACCTCGGGGGGCTCGGCGAGCCGCCGGATGCCTTCGATCGCGGTGTAGACGCCGACCACGAGCAGCAGCGCGGCCTGGCCGAGCGCGGCGATCACCTCGATGCGCCGGAAGCCCCACGTGCGCCGGGACGTGGCCGGCCGGAGCACCAGGGTCGCGGCGACGAGCGCGACGAGCAAGCCCGACGCGTCGGTGAGCATGTGCGCGGTGTCGGTCAGCAGCGCGAGGCTGCCGGTGACGACCGCGCCGACCGCCTGGGCGAGGAACACCGCGAACGTGATCCCGAAGGCCAGGGCGAGCTTGCGGCGGTGGTCCCCCGCTCCCGCGACCTGGTCCGGCGACGGCCCGTGGACGTGCCCGGCACCCATCAGCGCACCCCGCCATGTGGAGCCCTCACGAGAACCAGCATGCGGTGATGTTATCGCCAAACAGCGATGTTAGCAATGCTCGCCTATGCCAGCCTGCCCGGACCGCGCGCTACGCCTCGCCCGCCACAGCGACGTCCCCGCCGAACGGACGGAGCGCGATCTCCTCGCCGGTGAGCGCGAGCAGGCGCTCCGCGGCGGCGAGCAACCCTGCCACCGCCTCCGGGTGCGCCAACGAGTACATCGAGGCCCGGCCCACGGGGCGCACGGTCACCATGCCGGACTCCCGCAGGGTCGCCAGGTGCTTCGAGACGGTGCTCTGCGAGAGGCCCAGGTGCGCGGTGAGGTCGACCACCCGGTGCTCGCCGAGCTGGAGGTGGTGCAGGATCGCGAGCCGCGACGCGTCACCGAGCCCGTGGAAGAGCAGCGCCGCGATCGCGAGGTCGTCGCTCGGTGCCGCGGGGACGTCTCGCCGGGCCCCGTCCGCCATCATCGCCACCTGGCAATGATAACGCTTCTCGGCAACGGGTGACGGTGACGCGAGCGGCGCTAGGGCATCGGCACGACGACGTCGGCCCGGTGGCGGGACGCCGCGACGAGCTCGGCGTTGCGCTCGTCCGAGCCGAGCACCCACGCGCGCGCGAAGTCCGGGGCCTTGCCCGTCGCGACGTGCCGCGCGACGAGCCGTTCGATGCGCAGGCCCGGGTCGAGCTCGCAGAACCACGACTCGTCGAGCAGCCCTCGCACGGGAGCGAACCCGGCCTCGTCGCAGAGCAGGTAGTTACCCTCCACGACGACGAGCGGGACCTCGGGGCCGACGGCGATGGCCCCGGCGACGGCGTTGTGCAGGTCGCGCCGGTACTCGGGTGCCCATACGGTCCCGCCCACGGTGACGGCGCCCGTCCGCTCGCCGTCGTCGCCGGCGCCCTCACCGTCGCGAACCTCCCGCAGCCGGCGCAGCAGCGCGACGAACCCGGCGGCGTCGAACGTGTCCGGCGCACCCTTGCGATCGGCACGGCCGAGGCGTTCGAGCTCGGTCTGGGCGAAGTGGAAGCCATCCATGGGGACGACGACGGCGCTCCCCCCGAGCTGCGCCACGAGACGCGCAGCGAGGGTCGACTTGCCCGCCCCGGGTGCGCCCACGATGCCGAGCAGCGTGCGCCCCGGCCCCGCCGCGAGCGCACGGGCCCGCGCGAGGAGCGACTCAGGCACTTCGCCGTACAACCCAGCCTCCTCGCCGCCGTCGGCCCCGCTCATCCCTCATCCGCCAGCAACCGGGCCACGACGCGCGGCACCGTCCCGGCGACGTCGGCCGCAACGATCGGTCCGCCGGGGTTCGCGGCCCGTGCGGCGAGCCCGCACACGCTCGCGGCGGCCGCGGCGAGCCGGGCGGCCAGGTCCGGGTCCTTCGCGAGGTCGGCGGCGCGCCCGGCGAGGAGCGCACCGAGCACCCCGGCGAGCACGTCGCCCGCCCCGGCCGTCGCGAGCCACGCGGGCGCCTCGGCCTGCGCGTACTCCCCCGCCGGACCGGTGACGACGGTGACCGCCCCCTTGAGCAGCACCGTCGCACCGGTCAGCTCGTGGGCGGTGCGGGCCCAGCGCAACGGCTCGGCCTCGACCGCGACGCGCTCCACGTCGATGCCACGAGCACGCAGCAGTGCGGCGAGCTCGCCGGCGTGCGGCGTCAGGACGGCACTGGGCGGGAGGGGCTCGGAGAGCTTCCCGAGGACGGCGAGCGCCCCGGCGTCGATCACGACGGGAACCCGGGAGTCGAACGCCTGCCCGAGCGCAGCGGCCACGCGGTCGACGTCGTCGTCGGACATCCCCGGACCCACGACCCATGCCTGGACCCGCCCCGGCTGGGTGACCACCTCGGGGCGCTGCGCGAGGACCGCCCGGGCGACCTCGGGCGGGCCGAGGTAGCGGACCATGCCCACACCCGCGCGGGCTGCGGCGCGCACGGTGAGCGCGGCGGCGCCGGGGTAGGTGGCCGAACCGGCGACGACGCCGAGCACGCCGCGGCTGTACTTGTGGTCGGACTCGCCCGGGACGGGCCACAGCGCTGCGAGGTCGCGCGGCTCGAGGTGGCGCAGGGCCGCCGCGGAGCGGTCCAGGGGGAGGCCGAGGTCCACGAGCTCGACCGTGCCCGCGGCGTGCGCGGCGGGCGGCAGGAGCAAGCCCGGCTTGTGGGCACCGAACGTCACGGTGCGATCGGCGCGCAGCACCGTGCCGGGCAGCGCGCCGTCGTCGACCCCGATCCCGCTCGGCACGTCGACCGCGACGACGAGCGAACCCCAACCGGCCTCGGTGCGGGGGTCGGTGCGGACGAGGGCCTCGACGACGTCGGCCGCGGGACCCCGCAAGGGGCCCACCGAACCGATCCCGGTGAGCGCGTCGAGGATGACGTCGGCCGTCCAAGCACGCCGGCCGATGCCCGCGAGGCCCGCCGCGGGGACCGAGCGACCACCGGCACGATGCAGCGCCTCGAGGCCCCCGGGGTGGGCGCCGTCGGTCGCGAGCAGCGCCCAGGCCTCGACGCCGCGGCGGGCGAGGTAGGCGAGCGCGTGCAGGGCGTCGCCGCCGTTGTTGCCCGTGCCGACGAGCGCGACCACGCGGGCGCCCCGGATCCGGCCACGCCGCTCGCGCAGCCACCGGGCGCAGTGCCCCGCGAGCGCGAACGAGGCGCGCTCCATGAGGCTGCCCGGGTACCCGGACTCGGCGGCGAGCAAGGGCTTCTCCGCAGCGCGGACCTGCTCGACGGTGTAGGCGAGGATCACACGCCCATTGTGCTCCGCGGGACGGGCCCGGGGGGAGAGTCCGCGCAACGGGGCGCCGTCGTCGTCCCCCTCGTATCGTTTCGAGCCCGCCTGCGGTAACGTCGCGCGCATGCGACTCGGACTCTTCATCCCCCAGGGCTGGCGCTTCGACCTCGTGGGCATCGACCCCGCGGACCACTGGGCCACCATGAACGGCCTCGTGTAGCACG
>CAZECM010000050.1:0-23955 GCA_964510785.1 uncultured Cellulomonadaceae bacterium
CCAGGGCCTCGGCGCGAACTTCGTGCCGGAGATCCTCGACACGACCATCTACGACGAGGTGTTCGACGTCGACGCCGAGACCGCCGTCAAGGTGGCTCGCCGCGCCGCGGCCGAAGAGGGCCTCCTCGTGGGCATCTCCTCGGGTGCGGCCCTGCATGCCGCGATCGAGGTCGGCAAGCGCCCGGAGAACGCCGGCAAGCTCATCGTCGTCGTCATCCCGTCCTTCGGCGAGCGCTACCTGTCCTCCGTGCTCTACGCGGACCTGCTGGACTGACCATGCTCCCCGACCGGTCCGGCTCACGGCAGGGCTTCCTCGCGACCCTGCGCGAGGACCTCGCCACGGCTCAGCTGCGCGACCCCGCAGCCCGGAGCCGCATCGAGGTCGCGCTCGGCTACCCCGGTCTGCACGCGGTGTGGGCGTACCGGGTCGCGCACTGGTTGTGGCGCGACCCGGGCGCCCGGCTGCCCGCCCGGCTGGTCTCGCAGCTCGCTCGCTTCCTCACGGGCATCGAGATCCACCCCGGGGCGCAGATCGGGCGACGGCTGTTCATCGACCACGGCATGGGCGTCGTCATCGGCGAGACCACCGTGATCGGCGACGACGTGCTGCTGTTCCACGGCTCGACGCTGGGCGGCAAGATGATGCGCAAGGGCAAGCGGCACCCCACGGTGGGCAACAACGTCGTGATCGGGGCGGGCGCGAAGGTGCTCGGCCCGGTATGGATCGGTGATGGCGCCCAGGTCGGGGCGAACGCCGTCGTCGTGCACGACGTGCCTGCCGACGCCGTGGCCGTGGGCGTCCCCGCGAGGATCCGGCACGCCCGACCCGACTGGCCCGCCGCACCCACGGTCGACGACCCCGCGATCTACATCTGAGGCTCGACCTCACCCGGTAGCGGCGGCCGCGCACCCATGCGGGACACGGCCTGCCGGGCGAGCGCGGCACCGGCCTCGACCGCCGTGACGTCGTCCTCCCCGCGCGTCCACGCATCGAGGAAGCCCGCGCAGAACGAGTCGCCGGCCCCCGTCGAGTCGAGCGCGGGGATGCGGTCCGTGGGCACGTGCAGGGCGCGCCCTCCGGCCCGGGCGACCACGGCGCCGTCCCCGTCGAGCGTGACGACGGCCGTGGCGTAGTGCGCCGTGAGGGCCTCGGCCGCAGCGATCGGGTCGTCCGTCCCGGCGAGCTCGAACGCCTCGTCCCGGTTCGGGAACGTCAGTGCCGAACCCGTGGTCCACGCGAGGAACTGCTCGACGCCGACGTCCCGCAGGAACGCGACCGAGCTCGGGTCGACCGAGACCGGCACGCCCAGCTCGCGCGCCCGCGCCATGAGCGCGAGCATCGTCTCCCGGACCGCCGGCTCGAAGAACGAGTAACCGGAGATGTGCAGCAGCGCGGCGGTCTCGAGGACACCGTCGGGCACGTCCCCGGGCACGAGGTTGAGGTTCGCCGCGCGGTCCGTGAGCATCGTGCGGCGACCCTGCGCGTCGACGACGATGACGATCGTCCCCGTCTCGGCCTCGGTGTCGACCGCGAGGCGTGCCTTGACCCCGAAGCGAGCGAGGTAGTCGGTGTGGAAGGCGTGGTCGCCCTCCCCCACACGCCCCACGAAGGTCACGTCGGTGCCGGCGCTGCCGAGCCAGCAGGCGAGGTTCGCCGCCGAGCCGCCGGGACGTCGCACGATCTGGGCCCTGGTGTCGGAGTCCGTGGTGATCTCGGCGAGCGGGCGGACGAGGACGTCGTTGATGACGTCCCCGACCACCAGCACGCCGCCACGGCTCGGCCGTCGACCGGCCGCGGCGCCCGTCATGACGAGTCGCGCGCCGCCCACGCGGTGGCGATCTGGCCACCGAGGGCGATGTTGTTGCACGCGATGTCGATGTTGACCTCCATGCTCTTGCCACCGGTGTTCTTCTGGAAGTAGTCGAGCAGGAAGGGCGTGACCTCCTTGCCGCCGATGCCACGCGCCTCGACCTGGGCGAGGGCCTCGGTGAGCACCTTGTCGTGCAGCGCGGGGTCGAGCTGCTGGTCGAGCGGCAGCGGGTTCGCGACGAGCACGGCGCTGCTCAGCCCGAGCGCGTCCTGGTTCGCCATGATCTGCGCGATCTCCTCGGGCGACTCGACGGCCCAGTCGATCTCGAACCCCGAGTCGCTCAGGTAGAAGCCCGGGTAGTGCTTCGTGTGGTACCCGACGACCGTGACGCCGAGGGACTCGAGGCGCTCGAGCGTGCCGTGGATGTCGAGGATCGACTTCGCGCCGGCCGAGACGACCGTGATCGGCAGCTTCGAGACCATCGTGAGGTCGGCCGACTCGTCGAACGTCTCCTGCGCGCCGCGGTGCACGCCGCCCAGGCCACCGGTCGAGAAGACCCGGACGCCGCCGAGGTGCGCGAGGAGCGCCGTGGCGGCGACGGTCGTGGCGCCCGTGATGCCCTGCGCCATCGCGACGGCCAGGTCGCGGCTCGAGACCTTGACGACGGAGGTGTCCTCCGCGAGGCGGACCAGCTCCGCGTCCTCGAGGCCGATGCGGGGTACGCCGTCGATGAGCGCGATGGTGGCGGGCGTGACGCCGGCGTCCGTGAGCACGGCCTCGAACTGGCGGGCGACCGCGAGGTTGCGCGGGCGCGGGAAGCCGTGCGAGATGATCGTCGACTCGAGGGCGACGACGGGGCGCCCCTCGGCGAGGGCGTCGGCGACCTGCGGGGAGAGGACGACGGGGGTGTCGGTGGTCATGATGGATCTCCTTCGAGAACTCGTTCGGTATCGGTGAGAGCCGCGACATGAGAGTTCACGGTCGACCGCGGACCGGCGAGCCGGACCGCGGCCAGGGCGCAGAGAGCCGTCACGGGGACGGCCCAGAACGCCATGCTGAGTCCCACGGCGTCGGCCAGCCGGCCGAGCAGCAGGGGGAACACGATCGACGTGCCCGAGGAGAGCAGCGTCGCCCGGGCGACGACGGCGTCCGCGCGCCCGGGTGGCGCCCCGCTCACGACGAACGCGACCGAGGCGGGGTACAGGTTGGCGGCGGCCGCGCCCGCGAGGACGGCGGCGACGACGGCGAGCCACACCGTCTGCGCCTGCGACAGCACGACGGCGGCGAGCAGGGCGAGCAGGAGCGATCCGGTCAGGACCCCGGCACCGCCCCGGCGGGGCAGCAGCCGCGTACCGAGCACGCGAGCTGCGAGGATGACTCCCCACATGACGGCCGTCACGAGCGCCGCGGTCTGCGGGGTGTGACCACCGACCGCGACGAGGTGCGTCGCGAGCCAGAACAGGAAAGACCACTCGACGGCCACGCACAGGCACATCGCGACGAGCGACACCCCGGGGCGGTCCAGGGTCCACCCGCCGGTGCGCCCACCCTCGGACACGACGGGGTCGACGACGGCGTCCCGGCGCACCTTGACGAGCCACGGCACCACGAGCGCGGCGAGCACGAGACCTTGCGCGAGGGGCAGCGTGCGCCAGCCCGTCACGGCCGCAGTGAGCACGGGGAGCCCGAACAACGCCGCGACGGCCCCGACGGAGTAGGCGAGGTTGTACTCACCGATCATCCGCGGTGCAGCACTCCCCGAACGTGCCACGAGGAGCGACTGGCCCACGATGAGCGCACCGCCCACCGTGAAGCCGACGAGCACGAGCGCCACGATGCTCCACACCGGGCCGCGTGCCGCGGCAAGCAGTCCCGCAGCGACGACGGCGAGCACCGCGATCCCGAGCAGCATCGCCTCGCGACCCACTCGCCGGCGCACCCGCTCCGCGACGAGCCCGGCCGTGAGCCCGCCCACCCCGAGCGCCGTGATGTGGAGGCTCTCGACGGTGTGGCTCATGTCGAACTCGGCCTGCAGGAACGGCAGCAGCCCGCCGACGCCGGCCTGGAGCACCGCGAGCGTCGCGATGAGCGCGAACAACGCCCACGTGAGCCCGTCGCGCCGCACAGGAAGCACCGTCACTGCAAGGTCGCCCCTGCGTCGAGGACGATCTGGGAACCGGTCATGTAGCGCGCCTCCGAGGAGCTGAGCCAGCGGACGGCGTGCGCGACGTCGATCGGCTCCATGCGCGTGATGGGCAGGGGCAGCGTCAGGACCTCGCCCACGCCGGGCGCCGTCGCCTGCCAGTGCTCCGCCGCGGGGTTCTGCGTCATCTCGGTGGCCGTGCCGCCCGGATGCACCATGTTGACGCGGATGAAGGCACCAGCGAGCTCGAGCGCGAGCGACTTGAGCAGGCCCACGAGCCCGCTCTTCGCCGCCGCGTAGTGCCCGATCGTCTGCATCGGCTTGACCGCCGCCGTCGAACCGACGAACACGATGGATCCGCCGCGCCCCTGCTCGAGGAGCGTCGGCACCGCGGCCCGCACGGTGTTCCAGGTGCCGGTGAGCACGACGTCGATCATCGTGCGCCACTGGTCCTCGGTCGCCTGCCACGTCGACGTCGGCCAGCTCGCGATGCCCGCGTTCGCGACGACGACGTCGAGGCCGCCGAAGGTCTCCACGGCGAGCGCCACGGCCGCCTCGAGATCGGCGATCTCACGCACGTCGACGTAGGCGCTCACGGCCCGGCCCCCGGCGGCCTCGATGAGCGACACCGTCTCGGCGAGCTCTTCGTTGCTCGCCGTGCCATAGGTCAGACCGTCGACCTGGCGGGCGAGGTCCGTGACGACCACGGCGGCCCCGGCCTCCGCGAGCGAGAGCGCCGTGGCCCTGCCGATGCCGCGCGCGGCACCCGTGACGAGGGCCACCTGGCCGGTGAGGTCGATCATCGTGCCACCTCCGCGGCGAGCGGGATCGCCGAGTCGCCCGCGCCCGCGATGAGCTCCACGAGCGCGTCACCGAACGTGGGGTCGGACTCGAGGACGACGACGCAGTGGGCGCCGTCCTGCTCCGGGTACCCCATGTACTTGCCACGCAGGTCGCACACCGTCTGACCGTGCGCGGGCCCCCCGGTGACGACGTGGGCGTTGACGGTCGGGGCGAGGTCCGGGACGACCGTCCCCGCGGCGATCGCGACCGCGAGCGCGTCGTGCAGGCACGAACGGCGCTCCCCGAAGGAGTTCTGGGCGAAGAACTCCATGTAGAAGTCGAGGATGCGCGAGGTGTACTGCCCGATCGTCCCGCCCGCCGCGAGCCGTTCGCGGTGGGACTCGTCGAGCAGGGTACGCATCGTGACGTCGAGGCCCACCATCGTGATGGTCCACGGCGCGGCGAACAGGGCCGCGGCGGCCTCGGCGTCGTGCCAGATGTTCGCCTCGGCGACCTCGGTGACGTTGCCCGGGGCCTCGGCGGCGCCGCCCATGATGGTGATGCCGCGCACGAGCGAGGGCAGCTCGGGGCACATGGCGAGGGCGATCGCGATGTTGGTCATGGGGCCGACGGCGACGATCTCGATCTCGCCGGGGTGGGCCCGCGCGAGCCGGACGATCTGCTCGGCGGCGGACTCGGCCACGGGCTCGCCGACGACGCGCCCCGTGCCCGCGTTGCCCTGACCGTCGTCACCGTGGACGTGGTAGGCGAGGTTCAGCTCACCACCCGCGAGGGGACCCGCGGCGCCTCGCGCGACGGGGATGTCGGGGCGTCCGGCCATGTGCAGGGTGTGCAGGCAGTTGCGCGTGGCGGTGGCGACGTCGACGTTGCCCCACACGGAGCCGAGACCCACGAGGTCGATCTCCTCGTGCAGGACGGCGTAGAGGATCGCGAGGGTGTCGTCGACGCCGGTGTCGCAGTCGAGGATCATCTTGACGGGCATGAGCTGGTACTCCTTGGGGTGGTTCTCAGCGGGTCCGGGCGTCGAGGGCGACGACGCGCTCGACGAGCAGGCGGTTGAAGGCGGCGGCGTCGACCTCGAGGGCGACGTCCGCGTTGGGGGTCGCCTTGGCGACGTCGTCGACGTCGACGACGGTCATGCCGCGGGTCAGCGCGCCGGCGCACTCGACGTCGACGTACAGGTGTCGGGTCGTGACGAGGCTCGGGTCGATGACGGCCGCGACCGCGAGCGAGTCGTGCTGCGCGGTCGACGTCGTGCCCGCGACCTCGAGGTAGTAGGCGGTGTAGAACTCGACCATCGCGAGGACGGCGCCCGCGACCGGGCCACCGCCGTCGCGCAGCGCGTCCCAGTCCTCCGGGGCGGTGAGCGCCTGGTGGGTCACGTCGAGGCCCACCATCGTCACGGGGATGCCCGCGGCGAAGACCCGCGCGGCCGCGTCCGGGTCGAACCAGATGTTGAACTCGGCGGCGGGCGTCATGTTCCCGATGACGCGCGCGCCACCGCCCATGAGCACGATCCGCCCGAGCTTGGCCGCCGACCTCGGGAACGCCGCGATCAGGACGGCGACGTTCGTCAGCGGCCCGAGCGCGACGAGGGTCACTGGTTCGGTGCTCGCCTCGATGACGTCGACCATGAGCTGGACGGCGGACCGCACGTCCGCCTCTCGCGGGGCGGCTGGCAGCACGACGCCGCCGAAGCCGTCCGCGCCGTGCGTGGCCGGGTCCGGGGCGGAGTCGGTGCGCACGAGCGGCAGGTTCGCGCCGGCGCCGACGGGCACGTCGTCGCGCCCGAGCAGGTGGAGCAGGTTGAGAGCGTTCGCCGTGGTGTGCGCGAGGCCGGTGTTCCCGCCCACGGTCGTGACGGCGCGCACGTCGAGCTCGGGGCTCGCGAAGGCGAGCATGAGCGCGAGCGCGTCGTCGATGCCCGGGTCGGTGTCGATGATGACGGGGGTGGACATGGGGCCTCCTAGGCGCCGAGCGCGGTGAGGAAGCGCTCGTAGAACGTGGTGCGGTCGAAGTCCGTGACGACGCGCACGACCCCGGGCTCGCGGGGATCGGTCGGGTCGGGCTCGTAGCCGCGCAGGTCCGCGACCGTCTGGCCGCGCGTGTGCTCGCCGCGCAGCTCGATCGTGGCGCGCACGAGGCGGTAGCTCGCGAGGTCCTCGTCGAGCGCGACGGCGATCGCGAGCGGGTCGTGCATGGCGCACGTGCGCTCACCCGCGATCGGCTCGTACACGTCGAGGTAGTGCTGCATCGCGGCCCACAGGAGCTTGCCGTGCGGCGTGGTGACGGCGGCGAGCCGCTCCATCGCCCACACCGGCAGCATCGCGGTCATCGTGGACTCGAGGCCCACGTGGACCACGTCCCACGGAGCCGCGAGCACGAGCGCGGCGGCCTCCGGGTCGTGCCAGAAGTTGGCCTCCGCGACGGAGGACGCGTTGCCCGGTACCCCGACCGCACCGCCCATGACGACGACGCGCCGCACGAGGTCCGGCAGCTCCGGGTCGAGCAGGAGCGCGAGGCCGATGTTCGTCATCGGCCCCACGGCCACGAGCGTCAGCTCGCCCGGGCGCTCCCTGGCCAGCCGGACGATCTCGGCCGCGGCGAGGGTCCCGGCGAGGGGACGCGTCGAGGCCGGCGGGTTCGAGTTGCCCAGGCCGTCGTCCCCGTGGACGAACTCCGCGGTCAGGAGGGGCTGGGCGATGGGACGCGCCGCACCGAGGTGCACGGGCACGGTGTCGAGCCCGACGGCGTCGAGCACCGTGAGGGTGTTGCGCGCGCCGACCTCGACGGGCACGTTGCCGTGCGTCACGGTGCAGGCGACGAAGTCGGCACCGTTGCCCGCGCCGTACATGATCGCCATGGCGTCGTCGACGCCCGTGTCGCAGTCGAAGATGATCGCCGTCACCGCGTGGCCCCGACCGTCCGTGCGGACAGGGCGGCGATCGCGTCGATCGTCATGTCCCACAGCAGGGGCTTGTCGAGCTCGGTCGCGACGTGCGTGTTGTGCGGCTGACCCAGCAGGTCCGCGAAGTCGGTGACCGTCATGCCCGTGGTCCACGTGCCCGTGAGCTCGACGGCCACGAACGCCTCGCGCGTGGCGAACACGGCGGGGTCCACCGTCTTGGCGACGCAGCACAGGTCGTGCACGGGCGGCGCCTCGAAGCCCTGGTGCTCGAGGTAGGACTTCCCGAAGAAGGTCAGCACCTCGACGACGAAGTCCGACAGCGGCGAGCCGATCGCCCGGATCCGCTCGACGACGTCGGGCGTGGCCGTGGCCTGATGGGTCAGATCGAGACCCACCATGGTGACCTTCCAGGCCCCCGCGAACACGGCCTGGGCCGCCTCCGGGTCCACCACGATGTTGAACTCGGCGGCGGGCGTGCGGTTGCCGCGCGTGTAGGCGCCGCCCATGAGGACGACCTCCTTGACGCGCCCGACGATGCGCGGCTCCTTCTTCATCGCGAGCGCGATGTTGGTGAGCGGGCCCGTCGGCACGAGCGTGATGGTGCCAGGCTCGGCGGCCATGACCTCGTCGATGATGAGGTCGACGGCGTGCCGGGGGTCGAGCTCGCGCTCGGCCCGCGGCAGCACGGGCCCGTCGAGCCCCGAGTCGCCGTGGATGTCCTCCGCGACGACCTGCGGTCGCACGAGCGGCTCGGAGGCCCCTTGCGCGACGGGCACGTCGATGCCGGCGACGGCGCACACCGCGAGCGCGTTGGCCGTGACCTTCTCGACCGTCTGGTTCCCGGCGACGGTCGTGATGGCAAGCAGCTCGACGCGCGGGTCGCCCGCGGCGAGGATGATCGCCATCGCGTCGTCGTGCCCCGGGTCGCAGTCGATGATGAGGCGTTCGGTCATGGCTCGTGGTGCTCCTTCGTCGGGTTCTGGTGTCGCGGGTCAGGCCGGTGCGGGCGTGACCACGTCGTCGCGGCGCTTCGTGCGGACCTGCTTGAAGCGGATACCGGCGAGGACGAGCGCGATGATCGTGATGAGGTACGGGGTCATGAGCGCGAGGTTCGAGTTGAAGCCCGCGATGCCGAGCTGGTCCGCGATCGCGTCGGCCGCACCGAAGATGAACGCGGCGACCATGGTGCGCACGGGCTTGCCCAGGCCGAAGGTGAGCGCCGCGACGGCGATGAAGCCGCGCCCGGCGGTCATGTTGGCCGCGAACACCCCGAGCGTCGCCATCGCGAGCTGCGCACCGGCGAGGCCGCACAGCAGGCCCGAGATGAGGATCGACTGGAACTTGACCTTGCGGACAGCGATGCCCGCGGCCTCGGCCGCCGCCTCGTCCTCGCCCACGGCGCGCAGGTGCACGCCGAACTTCGTGCGGTAGAGCACGAGCGAGGCGAGGGGCACGCACAGGAACGCGAGCCACACGATCGCCGTCTGACCGTTGATCGCGCCCCCGATGATCGGGATGTCCGCGAGCGGGCCGACGTCGATGCGAGGCAGGCGGATGCTCGCGCTCGGCGGCGTGGCACCCGGGTTGCCGTAGATGACCTGCAGCAGGAAGACCGACAGGCCTGCCGCGAGCAGGTTCACACCGATGCCGACGACGATGAAGTCGGCCTTGAGCCACAGGCTCGCGAACGCGTAGATGAGCGCGAGCAACGTGCCCGCGATGATCGCGGCGAGGACGCCGACGAGGGCGTTGTCGAACACGGAGCCGACGGCGATCGCCGAGAACGCGCCGATGAGCATCATGCCTTCGAGGCCGATGTTGAGGATGTTGCCCTGCTGGGTGAACGCACCACCGAGGGCGGCGAGCAGCAGCGGGGCGACCTTCATGAGCACCACGAACAAGGTGCCCGCCGTGAGGATCTGACCGAGGACGTCCATCACCGGGCTCCTGTCTCGTCGTGCGATGTGGTCGGCTCGTGGGGGCCGTCCGGTGGCGCTGAGGTGCCCGTGACGTCGGGCGAGGCGAACGCCGTCGTCGCCGTGCCCGACGTCGCCGTGCCCGACGTCGCCGGGGTCTCGGCCGAGGGCACCCACCGCCGCAGGAACGGCAGGAGGCGCAGCATGCGCTCGCGGGTGCGGCGGTTGATGATGAACGTCGCCGTGATCGACAGGATGATGAGGCCCTGCAGCACGTTGACGAGGGGGTACGGCACGCCCGCGTTGAGCTGCATCGCGTTCGAGCCGGCCATCATGTTCGCGTAGAACGCCGCGGCGATGATCGCGGCCCACGGGTTGAGCCGCGCGAGCAGCGCGACCGTGATGCCGAGGAAGCCGTAGCCCGGCGAGAACGTCTGCAGGAAGCGCCCGCCGTTGGGGCCGAGCACGAAGATCGCGCCGGCGAGCCCGGAGACGGCACCCGAGATCGCCATGACCTGGATGCTCATCGACTTCGGGCTGACTCCCGTGTACTCGGCGAAGCGGTTCATCTCGCCGAGCTGGCGCACCCGTAGGCCCCACACCGTCTTCGTCAGCACGAGGCCGAGAGCGATGACGGCGAGGATCGCGACCACGAGGTCCCAGCCGATGCCGTAGGGCGCCGAGAACATCGAGAAGCGCACGCCCGGAGCGAGCTTGACCGACGCCGCGAGGCCCGCCGTCGGGTCCTGGAAGGGCCCCGTGACGAGGTACGCCGTGAACAGCGTCGCGATCGTGGACATCATCAGGGTCGTCACGATGATGTCGACCCGCCAGAACGCGAGCAGCGCACCGGGTATCGCACCCCAGAGCATGCCGCCGATGAACCCGAACACGAGCACGAGGCCGATCGTCACGAGCGGGGGCAGGCCGGTGAACGTGAAGCCTGCGAAGGCGCCGAAGAACGCGCCCATGTAGAGCTGGCCCTCACCACCGATGTTGAAGAACCCGGCTCGGAAGGAGACGATTACCGCGGCCGAGAGGACGGCCAGCGGGATGAACTGCGCGATCATGCCCGCGAAGCCGTGCGGCGCGCGGAAGTTGGAGAAGAACAGCTCGGTGTAGGCCTCGGCGGGGCTCTGGCCGAGCGCGAGGATGATGATCGCCCCGATGAGGAGCGAGAACGCGATCGCGATGAGGGGCTGCACCCACTCCTTGGTCGTCCCGCGGATCCAGCGCGCGGTACGCGCGGCGAAGGAGTCGTTCTCGACCACCACCCGGGCCTCGTCCGCCGCCGGTGTCGCACCGGCCCCGAGACCGCCGTCGTCGTCGGGCACCGCGCTCTCGAGCCCCGCGGAGGCGCCACCGGCGCTCGGCCCGGCCACCTCGACGACCTCGCTCGCCGCGACCTGCGCGGCGATCTCGGCGTGGGCCGCCTCGGCGCGCCGGATGTCCTCCGCGCTCGGGGCCGTGCCCGCCATGGCGAGTCCGACGGCGGTCTCGCTCATCGACTCCTGCGTGAACTCGGCGATGATCTGCCCGCGGTACATCACCACGAGCCGGTCGGAGAGCGACATGACCTCGTTGAGGTCGGCCGAGAACAGCAGCACGGCCGCGCCCGCGTCGCGCTGGGCGACGATCGCGTTGTGGACGAACTCCATCGCGCCGACGTCGACGCCGCGGGTGGGCTGGCTCACCATGAGCAGCGTGGGGCTCGCCTCGAACTCGCGCGCGATGACGACCTTCTGGATGTTGCCACCGGAGAGCGTCTTGATCGTCGTGTCGGCGTGGGCGCCGCGCACGTCGAACTGCTTGATGAGGCGACGCGTGAACGCCCCCGCGCGCTGGCCGCTGATCCAGCCCCAGCGCGAGACGGGCCTGCCGAGGTGGGTGGGGATGATGTTCTCGGTCGTGGACAGGTTGGGGCCCGTGCCGACCTCGTGGCGGTCCTCGGGGATGTAGGCGAGGCCCTTCGAGCGCCGGGTCGCGACGCTCGCGCGGGTCAGGTCCGCACCGCTGAGGCGCACGTGCCCACCGAGGACGGTCTGCATGCCGGCGATCGCGGCGGCGAGCTCGGTCTGGCCGTTGCCCTCGACGCCGGCGACACCGACGATCTCGCCGGCCCGCACGTCGAGCGAGAGGTTGTCGACCACCGTGACACCGCGCTCGTCGGCGACCTCGAGGTCCTTGACCTCGAGCACCGTGTCGCCCGGCTCGGCCTTCGTGTGCTTGATGCGCAGCAGGACCTCGCGGCCCACCATCATCTGCGCGATGTCCGCCTGCGAGAGTCCCGCGGCGGGGAGCGTGTCGATCGTGCGGCCGTCGCGGATGACCGTGACCTCGTCGGCGATCGAGAGGACCTCGCCGAGCTTGTGGGAGATGAACAGGACGGCGCAGCCCTGCTCGGCGAGGCCGCGGACGACGACGAACAGCTCGTCGGTCTCCTTGGGCGTGAGGACCGCCGTGGGCTCGTCGAGGATGAGCAGCCGCGTGTCGTGGCTCAGCGCCTTGAGCACCTCGACGCGCTGGCGCAGGCCGACGGAGAGGCTCGAGACCTTGGCCTTGGGGTCGATCGCGAGGCCGAACTTCTCGCTCAGCCGGGCGACCTCGGACTCCATGCGGCTCGTGTCGAGCGTGCCGCGCGCGGTGTGCAGCTCGCGGCCGAGGAAGACGTTCGCGGCGACCGTGAGGGAGGGCACGAGCTTGAAGTGCTGGTGCACCATGCCGATGCCGAACGCGGCCGCGCGCTGCGGGTTGGGGATGCGGACCCGACGTCCGTCGAACCAGATCTCACCGGAGTCCGGCTGTGCGGTCCCGGCGATCATGGTCATGAGCGTGGTCTTGCCTGCGCCGTTCTCGCCCACGAGGGCGTGGACCCGGCCGGGCAGCACTGCGAGCGAGATGGCGTCGTTGGCGACCTTGGGGCCGAACGCCTTGGTGATGTGACGGAGCTCCAGCAGCGGAGTATCCATGTCGTGGGTCTCTCTCCGGTCGGGGCAGACAAGGGGAGGACGACCGGGGTGCCGCCCGCTGGGGCGACGGTGCGGACAGCACCCCGGTCGAGGATCAGTACGCGGTCGGAACGTCGATCGCGCCGTCGACGACCTGCTGTGCGTACGTGGCGATCTCGTCCTGGATCGCCTGCGGCACGATGCCTTCGTTGTCGTCGAAGTCGAGGCTCACGCCGTTGTTGGCGAGACCGTACTCGATGGTCGAGCCGTACTCGAGGGTGCCGGCCTCGCTCGCCAGGACGGCGGACTCGAGGGAGACACCGATGTTCTTGAGCATCGACGCGAGGATGTGGCCCGGGTGGAGCTGGTTCTGGTTGGAGTCCACACCGATCGAGTAGCGACCGGCCTCTTCCGAGGCACGCAGCACGCCGAGACCAGCGCCACCGGCGACCTGGAACACGACGTCGGCGCCCTGGTCGTACATGGCCTTCGCCTGGTCGAAGCCGCGGTTCGCGTCCACGAAGTCACCGACGTAGGACACGAGGACCTCGATCGACGGGTCGACCGACTCGACACCCTTCTCGAAACCGACGACGAAGTCGTTGATCACGGGGATGTCCATGCCACCGATGACACCGACCTTCTTCGAGCCGGTCGCGAGCGGGAACTGGTCCGCGTTCACGGTGACCTGGGCGGCGAGCACACCGGCGAGGAAAGAGCCCTCGTTCTGGCGGTAGACGATCGAGGCGACGTTCGGCTGCTCCACGACGGAGTCGTAGATGATGTAGCTCTGGTCGGGGTACTTCGGTGCCGTCTCGTCGAGGATGTCGACCATCTGCGACGTCCCCGTGATGACGACGTCCCAGTCGCCCGTGGACACCGACTCGAGGTTGGTGCGCCACTGGGCCGGGTTGTCGGCGTCGGCCTGGATGTTCTGGGTCTTGTTGCCGGCCGCCTCGAGCGCCGCCATGCCACGCGCGGCGTCGTCGAAGAATCCCTGGTCCCCGAGGGGTCCGTTGATGACGTTGACGACCGAGAGACCGCCGTCACCCGCGTCGGTGGGCTCGCCGCCCGTGCCGTCCGTCGTCGGGGACGTGCCACCGCCACCGCCACAGGCGGCCAGGGCGAGGGTCGCCGCGACGGCGATGGTCATGCCACCTAGGGTTCGCTTGCTCATGCTGTGCTCCTTTGCACCGTGTCCTGCTACCTGTCGAGATCAACTGCTGGATGGTCGGGTCATGCCTCCTGAGGGTTCAGCGCACGAGGTGGAGAGGCCCGGCTCACCGAGGCGTGGACCGCCGCGGTGTCCGGCATGCCGGTGGTCGCGCCGAGCGAACCGACGGAGATCGCCCCCGCGTGGACCGCCCACTGCGCGGCCTCGGCGAGCGCTACGTCGCGGCTCAACGCGTCGGCGAGCGCCCCGATGAAGGTGTCGCCCGCACCCGTCGTGTCCACGACGGCCACGCGGGGAGCGCCGATCGCGGTGAGCACGCCGTCGTCCCAGACGAGGGCACCGCGCTCCCCCGCGGTGATCACGAGCGCGTGCGGGAGGTGTGCATCGGCACCGAGCTCGGCCGCGAGCGCCTCGGGGTCGGCCGGCAAGGGGCGACCCGTGACGGCCTCGTACTCGAGCTCGTTGACGACGAGGACGTCCACGAGACCCAGCAGCTCGTCGGGGAGCGGGCTCGTCGGCGCGGGTGCGGGGTTGAGGATGAAGAGACCCTCCGAGACGCGGGCCGCCTCGAGGACGGTCGTGACGGGGACCTCGAGCTGCGTGACGACGACGGCGGCGGCGCGCACGGCGTCACCCGCCTCGTGGACGTGCTCCGGCGCGAGCCGGCCGTTCGCGCCGGCGACGACGACGATGGAGTTCTCGGCCGCGGCGTCCACGAGCACGACGGCGCGCCCCGTGGGTACGCCGGGCACGGCGAGCAGGTGCGAGGTGTCGATGCCCTCGGCGGCGAGCGACTCGCGGACCGTGGCGGCCTCCCGGTCGTCCCCGACGAGGCCGACGAACGTGACCGAGCGGCCGAGGCGGGCGGCGGCGATGGCCTGGTTGCTCCCCTTGCCCCCGAGGAACTGGGCGTAGTCCACGGCGGAGACCGTCTCGCCGGGACGTGGCAGGTCGGTCACGGTGGCGACGAGGTCGATGTTGACGCTCCCCACCACGGCTACGTCCGTACGCTGCGGCACCTTTGCCCATCCTTCCGACTCCCGAGACAACGTTATCTCGGCTGTGTCCGATCAAACGCCGTCGGCCGCCGGTCTGTCAACCCGCCCAATGTCTCAGTTTGGTCACACGGCCCTTCTCTTGCCGCGGTACCTTCGCTGCCACTACAGTCAGCCCCGCAGGAATGGTTTTCTCACAGCAGAGAAGCGGGGCAATGGGACGACGAGTCACGGTCCGCGACGTCGCGGCGGCCGCAGGGGTGTCCGTGTCGACGGCCTCCCGCGTGCTCTCCCAGAACCCGTCCGTCGACCCCGAGATGGCCCGCAAGGTGCTCAAGGCGAGCCTCGAGCTCGGCTACTCCGCGAACGTCTTCGCCCGCGCACTGCGCACGAAGCGCACGGACACCGTCGGCATGGTGGTGCCCTCGATCTCCAACACCTACTTCGTCGCGGTCGTCGAGGCGGTCGAGCAGGTGCTCGCCGAACGTGGCCGCTCGCTCATCCTGTGCGACGCGCGCGAGTCGACCGAGACCGAGGCGCAGCGCATCGAGGTGCTCGTGCAGCGCATGGTCGACGGGCTCATCGTGGTCCCCGTCACGACGTACGAGTCCGTCCCGGCGATCGAGGCCGCCGCAGGGCAGGTGCCCGTCGTGCTCTTCGACCGCTGGGCCGATTCCGCGGGGACCGACTTCGTGGGCGCCGACAACCAGGAGGGCGTGCGGCAGAGCATCAAGCACCTGCGCAAGCTCGGTGCGAGGTCGATCGTCTACGTCGGTGCCGAGCCCCGCACGAGCACGGCCTACGAGCGGCTCAAGGCGTTCCGCGAGCTCGTCACGGACGGTGCCGACGTACCCGGGACCTCGTTGCTCGGCACGTTCACCGCCGAGTGGGGCGAGCGCGCCGCGAGAGAGCTCCTCGCTCGGGGCCCGCTGCCCGACGCCGTCGTCTGCGGCGCCGACGTCATCGCGTTCGCCCTGCTCAGCACGCTGCGCAACTCCGGTGTCGCGATCCCCGGCGACGTACGGGTCGCGAGCTTCGACGGCTCGGTGCTGAGCCAGCTCACCGTCCCCCGGCTCACCTCGGTGCGCCAGCCGATCGACGCCATGGCGTCCGAGGCCGTGCGCCTGCTCGACGCCCGCGCCGAGCAGCGCGACCGCCCGGCGAGCAAGTCGATCTTCGCCCCGACCCTCCTGGTGGGCCCCTCGACGAGCGGCTGAGCCCCCCGGCTCAGCCGCCCGCCCGTCTCAGCGGGTGCAGGCCTCGGTGAGCATCGCGACGAACCGGTCGTGGTCCGCCGCGAGGACGACCCTGGTGTTGGGTTCTTGGCCCAGCACGCCCAGGTGGTCGACGACGGTCATGCCGAGCGTGTGCGTCCCGGTGGTCTCGACGCGCACGTAGGCGTCGATGGCGCGCGTCGCGATGCTCGGGTCGATCGCGATCGCCGTCGTCACCGGGTCCGGCAGGTCGAAGCCCTCGATCTTCGTGACCTCGCGGCAGAACTCGATGAGCTGGCGCTGGATCGACGAGCAGAACTCCCCCAGCCGGCCCGTGCTCGCGAGCGCCTCGTTCTCCGCGAACGTCACCGTGGCGTCGTTGCGGGACACGTCCCAGCCCACCATCTCGAGCGGGAGCCCCGAGGTGAAGACCATGTCGGCCGCGTCGGGGTCCACGTAGATGTTGAACTCGGCCGCGGGCTTGACGTTCCCCGAGTGGTCCCCCGTGCCCGCCATCATGACGACGCGGTCGAAGAGCCCCGCGATGTCGGGCGCCTTGCGCAGTGCGAGTGCGAGGTTCGTGAGGGGCCCGAGCGTCACGAGGGTGATCTCGCCGGGGTGGCGGCGCGCGAGGTCGATGATGACGTCGACGGCGTGCCCCTCCGCGGCCGTGCGCCCGGTCAGTGGCAGGCCGACGTCCCCCATGCCGTCGCGCCCGTGGACGTTGTGGGCGAACACGTGCTCGCGGACGAGCGGACGGTCCGCCCCAGCGTGGACGGGGGTCGCCGAGCCGCACAGCTCGGTCGTGTAGAGGGCGTTCTGCACCCCCATCTCGAGGGGGACGTTCCCGGAGACCACGGTCGTGGCGAGGACGTCGACCCGGGGGTCGGTCAGGGCGAGCACCAGCGCGACGGCGTCGTCGGAGGCGGTGTCGGTGTCGATGATCAGCTTCGTTGCCATGCACTGTTCCTAGACGGGTTTGGCTCGAGATGCAAGCACCACGAGATTACGTTTTCCGAGGCGACACGCTCCCACAGGACTGTTTTCCCGCGGGTGGTTGACCCCGTTCCCCGCCGCTGCTAGACATGGAGACGTTCATCGAGGCATCGATTTCTCGATACACATCACCACCGGGCACCGCGGCCCCGCCGGAGCGGCCGCGGGCCGGCGAGAGGGAAGGTGAGCGATGTCGTTCGCACCGCCCGTCACCGTGCAGACCGTCCTGGGACCCGTCCCGGTCACCGAGCTCGGGATGACCCTCACCCACGAGCACCTCCTCAACGACCTCTCCGAGGCGTTCCACGGCGGGACACGACCGTTCTCCGGCCAGATCGTGGACGTTCCCGTGAGCCCCGCGACCGCGTGGCTGCTCCGCGAGGACCCCTACGCGAGCCGCGACAACTGCTCGATGGACCTGACGGACATCCCGATCGTCGCCGAGGAGCTCGCCCTCTTCGCGGCGGCCGGCGGGTGCACCGTCCTGGACAGCACGACGGGCGCCGGCCGTCGCCCCGCGGCGCTGCGCGAGCTCTCGCGCCGCACTGGCCTGAACCTCGTCATGGCGGGCGGCTGGTGCCTCTCGCACGGCCTGGACCACGACCTGCGCCCGAGCGACGTCGACCGCCTCGCTGCGGCGCTGGTCGCCGAGATCCGCGACGGCGTCGACGTGCCCGGCGAGGAGCCGGCCAGGGTGGGCGTGATCGGGGAGATCGGCGTCGGCCCCCACTTCACGGACTCCGAGCGGGTCACGCTGCAGGCCGCGAGCATCGCCCAGCGCGAGACCGGGCTGCCCCTGCTCGTCCACCTGCCCGGCTGGCAGCGGCGCGCCCACGAGGCGCTCGACGTCACGGACGCGATGGGCGTGGATCCCGGCTCCGTCGTGCTGTGCCACATGGACCCCTCGGGCAAGGACACCGGCTACCAGCGCGAGGTCGCCGCGCGCGGGGCGTGGCTCGAGTTCGACATGATCGCGATGCCGTTCAACTTCCCCGGCGAGGGCCAGTCCCCCTCCGTCGAGGACACCGTCGCCGCCGTCACGGGCCTGCTCGCCGACGGCCACGGCGACCGCGTCCTGCTCTCCCACGACGTGTTCCTCAAGGGGATGTGGACCCGCAACGGCGGCAACGGCTACGCCTACGTCCCCACCGCGTTCCTGCCCCGCCTCGTCGCGGAAGGGGTCGACGCGGCCGTCGCGGCGGCCCTGCTCGTCGACAACCCCGCCGCCCTCTACACGCGCGCCGCGACGCACCACCGCTGAGTCCCGTCACCCGACCCAACCCCAGTCCCCCGGAGGTCCCCATGTCCCGAGTCCTCGTCGTCGGCGAGTCGTGGTTCGTCCACTCGATCCACCAGAAGGGCTTCGACTCCTTCACCACCTCGGAGTACGAGGAGGGCGGCACGGTGTTCCTCGAGGCGCTGCGCTCGCGCGGCCACGAGGTCACGTACGTGCCCTCGCACCTCATCCACGAGAAGCTGCCGAGCACGGCCGAGGGCTACGACGCGTTCGACGTGGTGATCATCTCCGACGTCGGCGCCAACTCGTTCCAGCTCGCGCCCGTCACGTTCAATCAGTCCGTGCCCACCCCGGACAAGACCGAGCTGCTGCGCGGCTGGGTCGAGCGGGGCGGCGCCGTGGTCATGATCGGTGGCTACCTGACCTTCACGGGGATCGACGCGAAGGGCCGCTGGGCGCACGCTCCGCTCGCCGCCGCGCTGCCCGTGACGCTCCTCGACCGAGACGACCGCGTCGAGCTGCCGGGCGGGAGCGAGCCCGAGGTCACGGCCCCGGGCCACACCGTCACCGAGGGCCTCGACGCGCGCTGGCCCGCGCTCCTGGGCCTCAACGAGGTCGCCGCGAAGGACGACGCCGAGGTGCTCGCCGTGTGCGCCGGGCACCCGCTGCTCGTCGTCGGCCACTACGGCGAGGGTCGCAGCGCCGCCTTCACGTCCGACATCGCCCCGCACTGGGCGCCCCCGGAGTTCCTCGCGTGGGAAGGGTACGCCGAGCTGTTCGACCGCCTCGTGCGTTGGCTCACGGCGTGAGCGGGGCCGACGGCGGACTGCCCGACGACGGCGCACCCGTGCCTGACGGCGCCGCCGCGCGACTGCGGGCCATGCCCAAGGTCGAGCTGCACTGCCACCTCGAGGGCTGTGTGCGCCCGGAGACGTTCGTCGAGCTCGCGGCACGTCGCGGTGTCGCCCTGCCGACCGGGGACCCGGCGCGCGTGTACGACTATCGCGACATGGCGAGCTTCATGGTGGTGTTCGAGCGGCTGTGCGCCGCCGTCGTCGACCACGAGGACCTCGTGCGGATCACGCGCGAGGCCCTCCTCGACGCCGCGTCGTGGGGCGTGGTCTACCGCGAGATGTTCGTCAACCCGACGCTGCACCCGACGTTCACCTACCCCGAGCTCGTCGCCGCGCTCGCGGAGGGCGCCGCGGCGGCCCGCACCGAGACCGGCATCGTGACGAGGTTCATCCCGTCGGTGTACCGGGGCCACGACGCCGCCGCCGCAACCGCGACGGCCCGCGCGATGGTCGAGCACCCGCACGAGCTCGTGGTCGGGCTCGGCATGGACGGCGACGAGCGGGAGGGGCCGCCCGAGCGCTTCGCCGAGGCGTACGCGATCGCCCGGGAGGCCGGGCTGGGACTGACGGCCCACGCCGGGGAGCGCTTCGACGCGGCCGAGGTACGCACGTGCCTCGACGTCCTCGGGTGCACGCGCATCGACCACGGCTACGCCCTCGCGCGGGACGCCGAGCTGCTCGCCCGGGTCCGGGACGCCGGCATCCTCGTGACCTACGCGTGGCTCTCCACGACGTACAACTACGACGGTCCGACGGCGGACCACCCCTTCCTCGCGCTCCACCGCGGCGGGGTTGCGATGTCGCTCGGGAGCGACGACCCCGCGATGGGCGGCACGACGCTCGTGGGCGACCACCTCGCCGTCGCCCGGGAGCTCGGCCTCACCGAGACGGACTTCGTGGCCCAGAACCGCGCGGCGCTCGACGCCTCGTGGCTCACCGGGCCAGATCTGGAGCTCGTGCGCGCGCGACTGTGGTGAGGGCCCCGCCGGGTCGCAGCACTTGTTCTAGTACTACTCATACAACTATGCTTGGCGCATGCTCTTCCGCATCGACCCCTCGACCGCCCAGCCGCTCTTCGAGCAGCTCGCGGCCCAGGTGCGCACGGCAGCGGCCCGGGGTGAGCTGGCCCCCGGCACGCGACTTCCCGCCGCGCGGGACCTCGCGGCCTCCCTCGACGTCAACGTGCACACCGTGCTGCACGCCTACCAGGACCTGCGCGACGAGGGCCTCATCGAGCTGCGCCGCGGGCGGGGCGCGGTCGTGACGGACCGAGCGGGACAGGACTATGGGCCGCTGCATGCCGCGCTGGACGCCGTCGTCGTCGAGGCCCGGCGCCTCGACCTGCACCCGGACGCCACCGCCGCCCTGCTGCGGGAGGCTCTCGCCACGGAACGACGGACCACCCCACCCGGCCCCACCTCTGAGGAGACCTCGTGACCATCCAGACCGCGCCCCGTCAGCGCGCCCCGCACCGGCTCGCGACCGCCCTCTGGACGCTCGCCGTGCCGCTCGCCGTCGCGGGCGCCGCCGCCGCGCAGGTCCTCGCGTGGCGCGACCGCCTGCCCGACCCGGTCGCCGTGCACTGGGGGCCGGACGGTGCGGACGGCTTCGGGAGCGTGACCGTGCTCCTCGCCCTCCCGCTCGGCGTCATCGTGCCCGCGTTCGCCCTCGGCATGTGGGCGCTCGGGACGTTCCTCGGCCACACCGCGCTGACCCGTCGCCTCGCCGCGGCGACGTCGGTCTGGAACGGCGTCTTCCTCTCGGGCGTCACGCTCACCACCGCGTGGGTCCAGCTCGACCTCCCGGACGCCGCCCGGGCCGGGGACGTCGCGACCGGCATGCTGGTGAGCCTCGCCGTGGCGAGCGGCCTCGCGTTCGTGGCCGGCCGGCTCACGCCCGGCGACCGCCCGCAACCGTCGAGCACCCCCGTCCCGGCCGACGCCGTCCGGCTCCCACTCGGCACGCACGAGCGGGCGAGCTGGGCGGGCACGGCGTCCCAGGCGGGTACGTGGCTCCTGGTCGCGACCGTGCTCGCCTCGGTCGCCCTCGTGGGCTGGGCGACCCGGGAGTGGGTCTTCACCGCGGCGTTCGTGGCACTCCTCGGCCTGCCCGTCCTCGCGTTCACCCAGTGGACGGTCACCGTGGACCACCGCGGGCTCACCGCCGTCGCACGCCTCGGGTGGCCGCGCCAGCACGTGCCGCTCGACGAGGTGGAGTCCGCCGGCGTCCGGGCGGTGCGGCCCTTCGGCGAGTTCGGCGGCTGGGGACTGCGCACGAGCGTCAAGGACGGCGCCACGGGCGTGGTCCTGCGGAGCGGCCCGGCGATCGAGGTGCACCGGACCGGCGGGCGGCGCTTCGTCGTCACGGTCGACGATGCCGAGACGGGCGCAGCCCTCCTGAACGCGCTCGCGGCGCGCTCGAGGCTGGGCGGCTGAAGACTTTGCGCCGTACCTCGATGCGAGGTCTTCGGCCACCACCTCTCGGGTGAGCTGGGATGGTACGGGAGGGATGTCTCACGATCCGGATGCTCTACGGGGCTTCTGGCGTCGTTCCCGCACGGGGCGCGTCCATGATGTGGGACGTACCAGGTCGTAACGTTGCCGCGCGCCCGGGACGTGGCTACCTTCGCCACGTTCGCAACACCGGCCGGCACCTCGGCCCACGCCCCGGGAGGAGGCAGCGCCATGGCACGGACCACCGTCAGCCTGGCCCTGCCGATGCTGCGCGCCCGGAGCGCGCACGCACTGAGCCCGGAGTGTTGTCGCAGCGCGTGTCCCTGCGCGGCCTGACGCCGCCCTCTGCCTGACGGCGCGGCCCGAGCCGCCTGCCTTCCGGCCCCTGACCCAGGTCTCACCGCTGCGACGCGGACCTCGAACGCCGAGGTCACGCCGCGACCGCGTGTGAGCCACGACCGATGAGGACACCCATGGCCACGACCACGACGGCCGTTCGCGAGCAGCTCAGCACCGCGCAACCGGTGCACCTGAGCGGGGTCGGGCGCACGTTCGACACCCCGAACGGACCCCGTCCCGTGCTGCGCGACGTCGAGCTCGAGATCGCCTCGGGCGAGATCCTCGCCATCATCGGCGCCTCGGGCTGCGGCAAGTCGACGCTGCTGCGCCAGGTGATCGGCCTCGACCGACCGGACGCCGGGGACATCCTCATCGCGGACTCCCCGACCCACGACATCGACCCGCGCGTCGCCATCGCCTTCCAGGAGCCCCGGCTCCTCCCCTGGCGCACGCTCGCCCAGAACGTCGCGCTCGGGCTGCCCAAGGGCACTGCCAGCGAGGTCGGCAAGCTCCGCGTCACCGAGCTCCTCGCGCTCGTGGGGCTCGAGGAGTCGGCGGGCCTGCGGCCCCGTCAGGTCTCGGGCGGCATGGCCCAGCGCGCGTCGCTCGCCCGGGCGCTGGCCCGCAACCCCGGGGTGCTGCTGCTCGACGAGCCGTTCGGAGCGCTCGACGCCCTGACCCGGCTCAAGATGCAGGACCTGCTGCTCGAGATCCACGCCGCCGAGCCCACGACGGTCATCCTCGTGACGCACGACGTCGAGGAGGCCCTCTTCCTCGCGGACCGGGTCGTCCTGCTCGACAACCTCGCGCTCGGCGCGGAGCAGTCGATCCAGTCCGTGACCGTGGTCCCCGGCGAGCGCCCCAGGGACCGCACCGCCGTCGAGCTCACCGAGCTGCGCGCGAGCCTCCTCGAGGGTCTCGGCGTCTCGACGCACCACGCCCCGTCGCCCGACCCGGACACCCACCACTCGATCTAGGCACCCGCCTCCGGTCCAACGCCCCTTCCCACGCAGTACCCCACTCCCGCCCGCGGGACCAACCAGGAGAACCCATGAAGATCCGACGCTCACTGTCCATCGCCGCCGCAGTCACGACCGCCGCCCTGCTGCTGAGCGGCTGCGTCGCCGGCGAGGGCTCACCGAACGCCGAGACCACCACGCAGGCCCAGGGCACCGAGGACGGCGCCACCTGGAGCAAGGACACCCTGAACATCGACTGGGCGACCTACTCCCCGCTCTCGATCATCCTCAAGGAGAAGGGCTGGATCGAGGCGACCCTCGGTGACAGCGTGACCGTCAACTGGCTGCAGTCCGCCGGCTCCAACAAGGCCAACGAGGCGCTGCGGGCCAACGCCGTCGACGTCGGCTCGACGGCCGGCTCGGCCGCCCTGCTCGCCCGCTCCAACGGCTCGCCCATCAAGACGATCGCCCTGTACTCGCAGCCCGAGTGGGCCGCGATCGTAGCGCCCGCCGGCTCCGACATCACCACGGTGGCGGACCTCAAGGGCAAGCAGGTCGCCGCGACCAAGGGCACCGACCCGTACTTCTTCCTGCTGCAGGCGCTGCAGGAGGCCGGCGTCGGCCTCGACGAGGTCACGGTCGAGAACCTGCAGCACGCCGACGGCCGCACGGCCCTCGAGACGGGCGCCGTCGACGCATGGTCGGGCCTCGACCCGCTCATGGCCACCTCGGAGATCGAGGCCGGCTCGACGCTCATCTACCGCAACATCGACTTCAACACCTACGGCTTCCTCAACGCGACCGAGGACTTCGTGACGAACCACGCCGACATCGCCCAGGTCGTCGTCGACGCCTACGAGAAGGCACGCCTGTACGCGCTCGAGAACCTCGACGAGACCGTGGCACTCCTCGCGGAGGCGTCCGGCGTCTCGACCGAGGTCGCCGAGAAGGTCATCAAGGAGCGCACCAACCTCGACCTTCCCGTCGTCCCGGGCGACCAGCAGCGCGCCGTCCTCGAGATCGTCGGCCCGATCTTCGTCGAGTCCGGCGACGTCGCCAACCAGGGCCTCATCGACACCGCGCTCGACGAGCTCCTCTTCCCGACCTTCGCCGAGAAGGCCGACCCGGCGAACATCACCGAGTAGCACCGTCCGCTCCGGGGCGGGGCACCACGCCCCGCCCCGGAGCGCGATCCCGCACGAGA